>NZ_JAPDRF010000005.1:0-833491 GCF_040706615.1 Lentisalinibacter sediminis
CGCCCAGCTCCTCCAGCAGCGCGTAGCGATCTTCCAAATCGAAAAAACCCGGCTGCATCCCCGTCACCTCGCGCCAAATCTCCTGCGCGCAATTTTGACAGGAATACGCCGGGGTTTTTAGAGGTTCCTTTTAGCCCCGATCCGCTGCGCGGTCGGGCCTGAAGGCCCTCCTACATGCCCATTGACGCTGCGGGATCGGGCCTGAAGGCCCTCCCACAGCCTTATTCCGGCTTCACGAACTTCAGCGTGAAGCGGTCGCTCTCGCCGATCTCGAGGAACCGCGGGTCCGCGCCGTCCCGCAGGCTCGGCGGCAGCGCCCAGACACCGCTCTCGTAGTCCTTGGTGTCCTTCGGGTTGGCGTTGATATCGGAACTGCCGGCCAGCTCGAAACCCGCCGCCTCGGCCAGTTCGATGGCGCGGGCCTCGCTGAAGTAGCCGGTGCGCTCGTCCGGGTCCGGCGGCGAGTCCGGATCCGCCCGGTGCTGCACCACGCCCAGCACGCCGCCCGGCTTCAGCACCTCGTAGGCGGCGGCCAGGACTTCCGCAGCGAACTCGTCACCCCAGCTGTGCATATTGCGGAAGGTGACCACCAGGTCCGCGCTGCCCGGCGGCGCGATGTCCGTCTTGCCGCGGCCGAGCACGGTGAGCTCGATGTCGCCGTAGACGTCGCGGTCCGCGATCTTCTCCTTGTATTTCGCGAGGTTGGTCTGCACGTACTCGCTGTCCAGCGTCGGGTCCCAGCTGGCCGCGTACAGCTTGCCCTCGTCCTTCAGCACCGGCGCCAGGATCTCCGTGTACCAGCCGCCGCCCGGCCAGAGCTCCACCACCGTCATGTCCGGCTCCAGGCCGAAGAACGTGAGCGTCTCCACCGGATGGCGGTACTCGTCCCGCGCCCTGTTGTCGGCGGAACGGTGCTCGCCGTCCGCCGCCGCCTGGATCGCCGTCCGGGCTTCGTCCGACGCGGCGGCATTGCCGGCGGCGAACAGCAGCAGCGCCGCCAAGGTTGCCAGCCTCCCCGGACTTGCCGGTTTCCGGAACGTCACAAAATCACGCATGGGTCTCTCTCCGTGGGTTGAATTCCGTTTCGCTGGATTACTCGCGGTAGGACGGGTCGCGCCGGTCCAGCTTGCGCAGCAGGGCAGGCCAGGCGAGTGCGCCGCCCATGCCCTTCGTCGCCTCGCGCATCTGCGCCCGGGCGCCCGCCAGGATGCGGTCGTCCACCCGGGTGAGTTCCGCGCCGCCCGACTGGGCGGCGATCTGGATCTGGCAGGCGGTCTCCAGCACGTACATGGCCAGGAAGGCCTCCGGGATGGAGGTGCCGCAGGTAAGCAGCCCGTGGTTGCGCAGGATCAACGAGTTGGCATTGCCGAGATCGGCCACCAGCCGCGGCTTCTCGGCCTCGTTCAGCGCCACGCCCTCGTAGTCGTGATAGCCGAGCGCGATCAGCGGGAATATCGACTGCTGCGAGATGGGCAGCAAGCCCTCCTTCTGGGCCGATACGGCGACTCCCGCCCGCGTGTGGGTATGCAACACGCACTGCACCTCGGGCCGCGCCTCGTGCACCGCGCTATGGATGACGAAGCCCGCCGGGTTCACAGGGTGCGGGCTGTCGATGACCTTGTTGCCGTCGAGGTCCACCTTCACCAGGCTGCTGGCCGTCATCTCCTCGAACAGCAGGCCGTAGGGGTTGATCAGGAAATGCTCCTCGGGCCCCGGCACCCGGGCGGAGATGTGGGTGAAGATCAGGTCGTCCCAGCCATGCAGCGCCACCAGGCGATAGGCCGCGGCGAGGTCCATCCGAGTGGCCCATTCCTCCGCTGAAACCTGGTCGCGCACCGTCATCGTCTTGGCGGCCGTGCTCATCACTCTCTCCCTCTGTCGTGGTCGCAGGCGGGACAGTATAGGACATCGGCCCGGCGCCGGGCGTTGCAACCATTTCGATGCGGGCTGCATCCATGGAGTAAAGGATGGCTGAAACACCAGGGAGAGTAGCTATGAAAACCCGCGGCAGAGTGAGCGAAGCACTGGCCCTCGGCCTGCTGATGCTGGCGGCGCTGCTGGCCGGCATCGCCGCCACCGGCAGCGAGCCGGTCGAGACGCGCATCGAGGTGGCGGCACAGGAGCCGCGCTGAGCGCGCCGGCCTGCGTCAGGTCCAGGCGCAGGCGTGGATATGGCTGATCTTCTGCCGCTGGGAGTAGCGGTAGAACTGCCTGAGCTCGCCCATGACCTCTTCGCCGGCATCGTGCAGGCGGGCGCCGATGCGCCGGCAGAATCGCCCGGCGTAGTCGTTGGCCAGCCGATAGCGCTCCCGCTCCTCCTCATCGAGTTCGCGGTCCAGCGACATCCGCTCGAACAGCAGGTGATGCAGGCGTGAGGCGACCGCCCGCCTGCCCTGCTCGCGGGCCAGCAGCACGGTGCTTACGAATTTGTCCACCTCGGCCTGCAGCTCCAGCTCGAGCAGTGTGACTTCGCGCCGGGCCGTGGCATTGTGCACCACGTAGTTGAAGTGGCTGATGCCCTCCACCGCGGTCCAGAGGTCGTCGAGATCGTCGTCGTCCAGCTCGTCCAGCGGGTTGCGCTCTCTGAGCCGCGCCAGCAGGGCGTCGTCCAGGTACAGCGTCAGCGAAACCTCATCGCCGTCGTGGCGGAGCAGCAGGCGCTCGTCCAGATGCCCGCGGGCACCGGGCGGCGTCAGTGCGCCTGCGGTCGCGGCATCGGTGACCAGGAAGTCCTCGATGGCCAGCCCGTGCTCGAGCTGATAGAGCGCGGCGAGGCGTTCCTGCAGATCGGTGACACGCACGGCTCAGTGCCGGGTGCCGGAACGGCTGTCGGACAGCGGCTCGATGCCTTCGCGGCGCAGGAGTGCCTCGGCCCTCTGGCTGCCCGTCTTCAGCCAGACCTCGTAGAGGCGGAGGATGTCGCGGTCCTGGCTGGTCCGCGCCGATTCGCTGACTTCGTTCAGCACGTCCACCATGACCTGGAACTTGCGCGCGAGCTCCCCGAAGATCGCGGAGAAGGCCCGGCCCCGGATGCTGCCGCGCATCTCGTCGGACAGCGAGCCGTAGGCGCTGCCGCCCATGTAGATGTAGTAGTCGAGATCCACCAGCTTCTGGGCCAGGCTGTCGGCGAAACAGCCGGCGATGAACAGCGCCACGTCACCCAGACGCTGCAGTGCGAACCGGCGTTCCTCCAGCGTCGGCGCGTCGACGGCGTCGCGCATCATGATGGCCAGCGGCTTCAGCCCGTAGTGGCCGCCGGCGTCCTCGTACAGCGCCTCGGAGCGCGAATACAGGGTAAGCAGGTTGACGACGTAGTGGGTGGCGTGGGGATCGATCTCCACCGACTGGCGGGAGACCACTTCCTCGATGCTCTCGTGGAAATATTGCTGCAGGTTGCTGACCGGGATGACGGTACCGTTGCTGTCCAGACGTTGGTCGGGGCTGAAGCCCCTCCTACCCTTGTTTTGCATGCGCCACACCTCCTCGACTCGCGCGAGCACGATATCGGCCGGCCTGGCGAATGAACTCCACGTCCACTTCGCACAGAGGTGTGCGCAGGGCCTGAGCGAAGGCTCATCCGCCGAGCCAACCGCGCAATTCCAGTTTCGGTCCGAAACCGGTCGGTTGTCGTGACCGGCTTCACGTCTGCCCCCCGTGACAGCGTGAAGGGATTCACAGTCCCGGTCCGCGCAACCGTGTTTATATTAAGCAAAGCCAGCCGGCAGACGTCAATAACTCTGTAGGAGGGCCTTCAGGCCCGATCTGGCTTTCTAATGGCGTTGGCCCATCATCGGGTGGGTAAGGGTCGCGGGGACGCTCAGTCGGACGTCCTGTCCTCCTTCGCTTCGGCCAGACCTCCTTCCCGCCGTCCTGGCTCCAGTCGGCCCGGACGACCCCGCAACCCTTACCCACCCGCTGACGGACCCGTAGCCGCAAGGTCTGGCACCAGTCAGCAGGCGACCCTGACTGGTGGATCCTCTCGGCCACCGCGAGGCGGCCGCCATGCGGGGGCATCTATCGCCGCGACCTTTTGTCGGGAGCAAGATGGATGCCCCCGCAGGGCGGCCATGAAAGAAGGTGAAGCGGTTGGAAAGCCGGGTCGGGCCTGAAGGCCCTCCTACATTTTTTGCGAGCGCATGAAATCCAGCGTCAGCCCGGTGAGGAGCTCCACGCCGGTGACCAGCGCGCTCTCTTCCACGTAGAACAGCGGCGAGTGGTTGGAGGGTGCGGTCATCGGGTCCTCGCCCGGCGGCGTGACGCCCAGGAACAGGAACAGGCCGGGCGTGCGCTGCGCATAATACGAGAAGTCCTCGGCACCCGTGATCAGTGGCGACTCGATCACGCGGCCCTCGCCGGCGACGCGCACTACGGTGTCGAGCATATCGTCGGTGAGCCCCGGATCGTTGACCGTCACCGGATAACCGAGATCGATGGTGGTCTGCGCCGTCGCTCCGTAACTCTCCGCCGTGAGTCGTGCCGTGCGTTCCAGCTTCTCGTGGATGGACTTGCGGATGTCCATGTCGAAGTTGCGGATGGTCCCGATCAGCGTGACTTCGTCGGGGATGATGTTGTTGCGGATGCCGCCCTCGATGACGCCAAAGGAGAGCACCGCCGGCGCTGCGGTGATGTCCACCTGCCGGCTGACGATGCTCTGGGCCGCGGTGACGATCTGCGCGGCGACGACGATCGGATCGACGCCGCCCCAGGGGCGCGAGCCGTGAGTCTGGCGGCCGCGCACCACGATCTCGAACCGGTCAGCGCTCGCCATGGCCGGGCCGGCCCGGTAGCCGACCATGCCCGCCGGCAGCATGGAGCTGACGTGCAGACCGAACACGGCCTCCGGCAGACGCTCGTCGAAGATGCCTTCCTTCAGCATCAGCTCGGCACCGCCTTCCTCACCCTCCGGCGCACCTTCCTCGGCCGGCTGGAATATGAACATCACGGAACCGGGCAGCTCGTCGCGCACCGCCGTCAGCGCCCGGGCGGCCCCGAGCAGCATGGCCATGTGGGTGTCGTGGCCGCAGGCGTGCATCACGCCGACCTCGCGACCCCGGAAGGTGCCCCTCGCCTTCGAAGCGAACGGCAGATCGACGCGCTCGGTGACGGGGAGTGCGTCCATGTCCGCCCGCAGCGCCACCAGAGGCCCGGGCTTGCCGCCCTCGAGATGCGCGACGACGCCAGTGTGAGCGATGCCGGTCTCCACCTCCAGTCCCATCGCGCGGAGTTCCCCGGCCACCTTCTTCGCGGTCTCGAACTCCCGGTTGCTGAGTTCCGGATGCTCGTGGAAGTGACGCCGCCACTCGATCACCTGTGGCTCGGCAGCCCGCGCCTCGGCGTTCAGCGTCTCGGCGAGGTCTGCGCTCGCCAGTGCCGGCACGAAGGCGATGAGCGAAAGCAAGAAAAGTCGGTTTCGGTGCATGGTCTCGGTCCCCCGGCAGTCTCTGCCCTGATTCGGCAACAGACCGCATAGTCTACCAGCGAGCGCCGGCAGCGGAGCCTCACCACATGCCGCGCAGCCTGCCGGCCACGTCGATGCGCCGGTCGCTGGTACCGAGGCCGCCGCCGTCCCCCGTGCCGGGAGCGGCATGGAACACGGATTCCAGCGTGCCGAGCACCCGCTCGGTGAGGAAGCGGCTGCGCGCGCCGTAGACGTGGCGGTCGCCGTGGCGGTGCTGCTGGGTCACGTGGTAGCGCAGCGGCGCGATCAGGTGCAGGTCGCGCTTGGCCCGGGTCATGGCCACGTACAGCAGGCGGCGCTCCTCCTCGATGAGCTCGGGGCTCGCCGTGGAGAATTCGGAGGGGAAGCTGCCGTCGGAGACGTTCAGGATTAACACCGAGTCCCACTCCTGGCCCTTGGCCGAGTGCACCGTCGACAGAATCAGGTAGTCCTCGTCCAGCAGCGGGTCGCCGGACAGGTCGCCGGTGGACTGAGGCGGATCCAGCGTCAGTTCCGACAGGAATCGCTCCCGGGTGGTGTACTTGCCGGCGATCCGCTCCAGGTGCTCCAGGTCCGCCGCGCGCGGTTCGGCGGCGTCGTACAGGCGCTCCAGGTGCGGCTGATACCAGCGCCGAACCTCGGCCACCTGGGTCTGCCAGGCCCCCGCGGCCGGCTGGCCGGCCAGCGAGCGCATCAGGCCGGCCAGCGCCGGCCAGTCTTCCCGGGCGGCGGCCGGCGGGCGGAATGCGGACAGCGCCGACAGCGAATGGTCGGCGGCCGCCACGTACTCGTAGCACCGTCCGGCGTGGGCCGGCCCCATGCCCTCCAGCAGCTTCAGCACCCGGAAGGCCGCCACCCGGTTCTTCGGGTTGTCGGCCCACTTCAGCACCGCGAGCATGTCCTTGACGTGGGCGGCCTCCAGGAACTTGAGCCCGCCGTATTTCACGTAGGGGATATTGCGGCGGACGAGTTCCAGCTCGAGCCGGTCGCTCGAATGCGCGCCGCGGAACAGCACAGCCTGCTGCTTGAGTTCCAGGCCCGCCTCCCGATTCGCCAGCACCCGACTCACGACGTAGTCGGTCTCCGCGTCCGCGTCTTCCACGGTGACGTAGCAGGGCCGGCTCCCGGAGCCCTGCTCGGACCAGAGCTGCTTGTCGTACTGCGCATCGCCCTCGGCGATAAGTGCGTTCGCGGCATCCAGGATTGGCTGCAGCGAGCGGTAGTTGCGCTCCAGCGTGACCACCCGCGCCGGCGGCGCGTAGCGTTCCGGGAACGACAGGATGTTCTCCACCTCGGCGGCGCGGAAGGAATAGATGGACTGGGCGTCGTCGCCCACCACGGTGACGCCCTCGCCCCGGGGCTTGATAGCGTGGAGTATCTCGGCCTGCAGCACGTTGGTGTCCTGGTACTCGTCGACCAGCACGTGATCGAAGCGTGCGCCGATGGCCGCCGCCAGCTCCGGGTCCGACACCAGGTGATACCAGTAGAGCAGCAGGTCGTCGTAGTCCAGCGCCTGGTGCTGCTGCTTGGTCTCGACGTAACGACGGAAGAGCTCGCGCAACTCCTGCTCCCAGTCGCCGCACCAGGGATAGGACGTGCGCAGGCAGTCGCCGATGTCTTCCCGGGCGTTCACGCAGCGGGAATAAACGGCGAGGCAGGTGTCTTTCCTGGGAAAACGCTTTGCCTTGGCGCTCAGGCCGAGCTCGTGGCGCACCAGGTCCATCAGGTCCGCCGCGTCACCGCGATCCAGCACCGAGAACGCGGGGTCCAGCCCGACGTTGCGGGCATAGTGGCGCAGCAGCCGGTTGGCGACCGAGTGGAAGGTGCCGGACCAGGCGAAACGCACGGCCCGCGAGTCCTCGGAGAGCCTGAGCGAACGGCGCACGATGGCCCGGGCCCGGCGCAGCATCTCCTCCGCCGCCCGCCGCGTGAACGTCAGCAGCAGGATGCGGTCCGGATCGACGCCTTCGATCACCAGGTTGGCCACCCGGTGAGCCAGCGTCATCGTCTTGCCGGTGCCGGCGCCGGCGATCACCAGCAGGGGACCGGCACGGAAACCGCCGCCCGCCCCGCGCTCACCCCACGCTGCCGCATCCCGCTGGGCCGGATTCAGGTGGGCCAGATGCTCGGCGGGCGCCGCCGCGGCGCCCGCCGGTGGCTGGTTTTCTGCAACCGTATCTTTCATCGCCCGGATTCATAGCACGGGTTCATGGGCCGGACCCGTCGGCCACGGATCGGCCATGGATCGACGAGCCACTACTGTATCAGCGTACAGTAGTGGATGGATCACCAGCTGTCGAGGGTCGCCTCAGTCGAGCATGAACTCCTCGACGGCGGCGGCGAGCGCCTCCGGCTGCTCGAAATGCACCATGTGCCCGGCACCCGGGATGGTGAGTTTGGTGAGCCGGGGGAAGGCGCCAAAGGCGTTGTCGGCGTCCACCCAGCGCATGTCCGGTGAGCTGAAATCCGTGTTGCCGCCGATCACGAACAGCACCGGCGCGGTGACGGCATGCCAGCAGGCCTCCGCCTCCGCGCGGCGGTACAGGACCGGGTTGCGCAGCTTGTGGGCGGGATCGGCCCGCAGCGTGACCTTGCCGGCCTCGTCCACCTCGGCCCAGCGCTCCGCCACGAACAGGGCCCGGTCGTCGGCAAGCGTCGGGCTGCGCTTCTTCACCCGCTCTGCCAGCTCCTCGAAGCGGTCGTAACGGGAATAGCCCTTGTTGCGGCTCTGATCCTCGATCCATTCCCGATAGCGCTTCGGCGCGTCCGCCGGATCGCCGTTACGCAGGCCGAAACCCTCGATGTTAACCAGCCTGGCGATCCGCTCGGGCATCACGCCGCCGTACAGCGAGAGGATGTTCGCGCCCATGCTGTGGCCGACCACACGGGCAGGCTCGTCCGGGCTGTAGATGGCGAGCAGCTCGTCCAGGTCGGCCAGGTAGTCGGGGAACCAGTAACCGTAGGTGCGGTGCCAGGACTTGCCGAAACCGCGCCAGTCCGGCGCGACGACGAACCAGTCGCGCTGCAGCGCGTCTACGACGAACTGGAAGGTGGAGCCGGCGTCACCCCAGCCGTGCAGCAGCACGAGCAGCGGTGCTCCCCGGTCGCCCCACAGATTCACGTGGTAGGTTACCCCGCGGATGTCGTGACGGGCCGCATAGCGCGGGACTCTCGGACGGTAACGGTCGGGCATGGTATTCCTGTGCGCTGGACTGGGGGTGGCCGGCGGCGAGTGTAAGCGCTCGGCAAGGTCCGGGGAAACGTTGACGCGCAGATTCAATTGCGGCCAGGGCCAGCGTCGCCCGGTCCTTCCTCCACTGACCGGCGCCCTGTGCAGGACTGGCCCGAGTCGCTAAAGTACCGGCTGATCCGGGTGAAGGAATGACATGGGCACAGGCGTCGTAATCAGCGGAACCGGACTCTGGGTACCGGAGCAGGGCATCGACAACGAGGAACTGGTGGCCGCCTACAACGCCTGGGTCGACCGGTTCCTCGAAGAGAACGCCGAGGCCGTGGCCGCCGGCGAGGTGGAGGCGCCGGAGAAATCCAGTCCCGAGTTCATCGAGAACGCCTCCGGGATAAGCCACCGCTACGTCTACACCCGCGAAGGCATCCTGGACCCGGAGCGCATGTGGCCGGTGTTCCCGGAGCGCGCCGACGACGAACTGTCGATCACGGCCGAGATCTCCGTGGCCGCCGCGCGCCAGGCACTGGCGAGCGCCGGCCTCGAGGGCAGCGACATCGACGCGGTGATCCTCTCCTGCTCCAACCTGGAGCGACCCTATCCCGCGCTGGCCGTCGAGGTGCAGCATGCCATCGGCGCCGGCGGCTATGCCTACGACATGAACGTGGCCTGCTCGTCGGCCACGTTCGGCCTGCAGAACGCCGTCGATGCGATCGCCGGCGGCTCCGCCCGGCGGGTCCTCATGGTGAACCCGGAGATCACCTCGGCCCACATCAACTGGCGCAGCCGGGATGCGCACTTCATCTTCGGCGACGTCTGCACGGCCGTGGTGCTGGAGCGCGCCGACGAGAGCCGGGCGGAGGAGCGCTGGGAGGTGCTGGGGACCAAGCTCGCCACACTCTACTCGAACAACATCCGCAACGATTTCGGCTTCATCAATCGCGGCCCCGAGGCCGACTTCTTCGACAGCGGCAAACTGTTCCGCCAGCAGGGCCGCAAGGTCTTCAAGGAAGTCTCGCCCCGGGCAGCCGATCACATCGGCGAGCATCTGCGTGAGAGCGACATCGACGTGGCGGACGTCGGCCGCTACTGGCTGCACCAGGCCAATCTGAACATGAACCAACTGGTGGTCAGGCGGCTGCTCGGCCGCGATGCCGGGGCGGACGAGGCGCCGGTCGTGCTCGACGAGTTCGCCAATACGGCATCCGCCGGCTCCATCATCGCCTTCCATCGGCACCGGGAAGGGCTCGGCGCCGGCGACGTCGGGGTGATCTGCTCCTTCGGTGCCGGTTACTCCATCGGCAGCGTCATCGTGCGGCGACTGTAGCCGCCACGACAGGGAGGTCGGACCCGGGCACATGACGTTCGAGATCGCGCTGGTCCTTGCCATCCTGGCCGCGGCCCTCGTCCTGTTCATCGGCGAGTGGATCCGCATGGACGTGGTGGCGCTGCTCGTGCTGGGCACGCTCGCGATCACCGGACTGGTCTCTCCCGACGAGGCCTTCAACGGTTTCTCCAACACGGCGGTGATCACCGTGTGGGCGATGTTCATCCTCTCCGACGGGCTGACGCGCACGGGCATCGCCAACGTCATCGGCCGCCAGGTCATGCGCCTGGCCGGACGGCGGGAAGTGGCCATGATCGTGGTGATCATGCTCACCGCAGGCTTTCTCTCCGCGTTCATGAACAACATCGGTGTGGCCGCACTCATGCTGCCGGTGGTGGTCGACATCGCCCGGCGCACCAGGGTGTCGCCATCCCGGCTGCTGATGCCGCTGGCCTATGCGAGCCTGCTCGGCGGCCTGATGACCATGATCGGCACGCCGCCGAACCTGCTGGTCAGCAATGCCATGGCCAGCGGCGGCTACGAGCCCTTCGGCCTGTTCGACTTCACCCCCGTCGGCGTCGTCGTAATGCTCGCCGGCACGCTGTTCGTCGCGCTCGTCGGCCGCCTGTTCCTGCCGAAGCGCAAGACCGAGAAACGTGACCGGGGCCGCAGCCAGCGGGCACTGCGATCCCAGTACAAGCTGGCCGAACGCACCTTCACGCTGCGCATCCCCCAGGACTCGATGCTGGTCGGCAAGACCCTCGGCGAGAGCCGCATCACCTCGGCCGCCGACCTGGTGGTGCTGGCGCTGCAGCGCTTCGGCCGCAGCGAGACGCTGCCGAACCGCCAGACCACGCTGCGCGCCGGCGACGAGCTGCTGGTGCAGGGGCAGCTGGACCGCTTCAGTGAGCTGCGCCGCCTGAGCGACCTGGTGATCGAGCGCGAGGCGCCGGTGCTGCAGTCCATGGTCGCCGAACAGCTCGCCCGGGCGGAGGTCGTGGTGGCGGATTCCTCTCCCCTGGTCGGCGACCTGGTGGCACACATCGGCTTCCGCCAGCGCTTCGGCGCGGACCTGCTGGCCATCCAGCGCCGGGACCAGTCGCCGCGGCGCACCAACCTGGCCTATGTGCCGCTGCGCGCCGGCGACCGGCTGCTGTTGCAGGGGCGCAAGGAGACCATCGAGGGTCTGCACGAGGTCAGCGACTTCGCCGAGGTGAGCCTGCTCGACGCCGACGAGGTCACGAAACGCTACGGCGCCGACGACCGGCTGTTCATCGTCCGCGTACCGCGGGAATCCGGGCTCGCCGGACGCAGCCTGGGCCGTACCCGGCTCACCGACGTGTTCGACTTCAAGGTGCTCGCCACCTTCCGGGACGGCAATCTGGAGCTGCTGCCCGGGCCGGACACGGAACTGGCGGGCAGCGACCTGCTGCTGATCCAGGGCGAGCCCGGCGACCTGGACGTGCTGCGGGCCCTGCAGGGCCTGGACCTCGACTCGAGGCCGTCCATGAAGCTGTCCAGCTTCGAATCCCGGCGGCTGGCCATGCAGGACGCCACCCTGGACCCGCGCAGCTCGCTGGTGGGCAAGAGCGTGGCGGAGCTGAACTTCCGCGAGCGCTACGGCCTGGAGCTGGTCGGCATCTGGCGCAACGGCGCGCCCGTCGAAGAGGATCTCCGCGACGTGCGGCTTGCGCTCGGCGACGCGCTGCTGCTGGTGGGGCCGCGGGAGAAGCTGGAACTTCTGGAACGCGACCCGGACTTCCTGGTGCTGACTCCCCTCGGCAAGGCGCCGCCGGATACCCGCCGCGCCCCGGTGGCCGCCGGCATCATGCTCGGCGTGGTCACCAGCGTGCTGGTCGGCTGGCTGCCCATCCAGATCGCCGCCGTGTTCGGCGCCACGCTGATGGTGCTGACCGGCTGTCTCAACATGGAGCAGGCCTACCGGGCCATCGAGTGGCGCGCCATCTTCCTCATCGCCGGCATGCTGCCGCTGGGTACCGCGATGCAGGAGACCGGCGCGGCCGCCTGGATCGCCGGCCACGTACTCTCGGTCACCGGCGATGCCGGCCCCTGGCCCGTGATCTTCTCGCTCTATGCCATGACCGCGATATCGACGGTGGTGATTCCGCCCGCGGTGCTGGTGGTGATCATGGCGCCGATCGTGCTGTCGGCGATGGCGGACATGGGCCTCGCGCCGGAGACCGCGATGATGGCCATGGCGGTCGCGGCGGCCGCGAGCTTCATGAGCCCGATCTCCCACCCTGCCAACATCCTGGTGATGGGCCCGGGCGGCTACCGCTTCGCCGACTACCTGCGGGTGGGCGTGCCGCTCACTCTGGTGGTGTTCGCGGTGGTCATGATCGTGCTGCCCCTCATCTGGCCGCTGAGGCCCGCCTGATACTCACGGCAGCAGCACGGTGGAGCCCGTGGTCCGCCGCGCCTCGAGGTCCCGGTGCGCGGCGGCGGCCTCTGCCAGCGGATAGCGCTGGTTCACCTCGACCTTCACGGCGCCGCTGCCGATCACCTCGAACAGCTCGCCCGCCGCGCCGAGCAGCGCCTGCCGCGTGGAGATGAAATCGAACAGCACCGGCCGGGTCACGTACAGCGAGCCCCGCTTCGCCAGCTCCAGCGGCGCGAAGGGCTCCACCGGTCCGGAGGCATTGCCGAAGGAGACCATCACGCCGTGGGGCCGCAGGCTGTCCAGCGAGGCGTAGAACGTATCCCGGCCCACCGAGTCGTAGACCGCCGCCACGCCCGCGCCACCGGTCAGCCGCCGCACCTCGCCGGCCAGGTCGTCGCTGTCAGCCATCACGATGTGCTCGCAGCCGTGCGCGCGTGCCAGCTCGGCCTTGGCCGCGGTGCTTACCGTGCCGATGACGGTGGCGCCCAGGTGTTTCGCCCACTGCACAGCGATCAGGCCCACGCCGCCTGCCGCCGCATGCAGCAGCACGGTATCCCCGGATCGAACCGGATAGCTGCGTTTCAGCAGGTACCAGGCCGTCAGGCCCTTCAGCATGGCGGCCGCCGCCGTCTCGTCGCCGATGGCGTCCGGCAGCGGCACCAGCAGGTCGGCATCGATCAGGCGCGCCTCGGCATAGGCGTCCGGCGGCCGGCCGGTGTAGGCCACCCGCTGGCCGATCTCGAGACCCTCGACGCCGTCGCCCAGGGCCTCCACGACGCCCGCGGCCTCGCTGCCCAGGCCGCTGGGCAGTTCCAGCGGATAGAGCCCGGAGCGGTGATAGGTGTCGATGAAGTTCAGGCCGATTGCCGTATGACGCAGCCGCACCTCGCCGGGGCCGGGCTCGCCGACCTCGACGTCGCACAACCGGAGGACCTCCGGCCCGCCGAATTCCTCGATGCGAATCGCTTTGACCATTTTTGCCATCGGGCCCTCCCGTCAGTGACCTTTTGCTCGCAGGCGGCGAGTCTAGCAGCCGGTGACGGCGTCGGATTAGGCGGCGCCGGCCGCGGCCCTTAGAATACCGGGCCGGGGAAGCACCGTGGCGGCCGCAGCAACGCAAGCGAGGAGGCATCGTGGGCAGAGTCGACAACAAGGTGGCGCTGGTGACCGGCGCTGCGCAGGGTCTGGGCGCGGCCATCGCCCGGATGCTGGCGCGGGAGGGAGCGCAGGTGGCGCTGACCGACATCAACTTCGCCGGTGCCGAAGAGCAGGCGCGAGCCATCAACGACGAACACGAGGGCGCGGCGCTGGCGCTGGAACACGACGTCACCGACGCAGCGCGCTGGCAGGCAGTGATCGCCGAGACGACGGACCGGTTCGGCGGCCTCAACATCCTGGTGAACAACGCCGGCATCGGTTCCATGTCCAGCGTGGAGGACGAGACGTGGGAAAACTGGCGCCACGTGCACGCGGTGGATCTCGACTCCGTGTTCTTCGGCTGCAAGTACTCGATCCCGGAGATCGCGGCCTCGGGCGGCGGCAGCATCGTCAACATCTCCTCCATCTCCGGCATCATCGCCGGCCACAACATGGCGGCCTACAACTCCGCCAAGGCGGCCGTGCGGCACCTGTCGAAATCCGTCGCACTGCACTGTGCGCGCAGCGGCAATGGCATTCGCTGCAACTCGGTGCACCCCGTGTTCATCGACACGCCGATCCTGTCCGGCATGCTCGATGCGGTGGGGCGGCAGAAGGGGCTGGACAAGCTCACCCGCCAGATACCGCTGGGCCGCATCGGCGACCCGGACGATGTCGCCTACGCCGTGCTCTATCTCGCCTCCGACGAGTCGAAGTTCGTCACCGGCGCCGAGCTGAAGGTGGATGGCGGCATCAGCGCCATGTGACCGGCGCCGGGAGATAGCGGGATGAGCGAGACGGTACTCGTGATCGGGGCCGGCCATGCGGCCGGCCAGCTGGTGAGCACGCTGCGGCACAAGGGCTACGATGGCCGCATCGTGCTGGCGGGCGAAGAGCCGTGGGTGCCCTATCAGCGCCCTCCGTTGTCGAAGAAATATCTCTCCGGGGAACTCCAGCAGAGTCGCCTGTACTTCAAGCCCCCCGGCTTCTATGAGGACGCGGAGGTGGATCTGCGCCTGTCGAACCGTGTGACCGTACTCGACACCGCGGCCCGCCGCGCAGAGCTGGAGAGCGGCGGCAGCATCGACTGGGACCACTGCGTCATCGCCACCGGCAGCCGGGTGCTACGGCTGCAGGCACCCGGCGCCGACCTGCCCGGGATTCACTACCTGCGCACCATCGACGACGTGGATGCGATCCGCGCGCACTTCGCGCCGGGCGCCCGCCTGGTGGTGGTGGGCGCCGGCTACATCGGGCTGGAGGTGGCCGCCGTCGCCGCGGTCGCCGGGCTGGACGTCACCGTGCTGGAACTGGCCGGTCGGGTGATGAGCCGGGTGGTCTCGCCCCCGGTCTCCGACTTCTACGAGGCCGAGCATCGCCGTCACGGGGTGCGTCTGCGCCTCGGCGAGGGGGTATCCGGCTTCGAGGGCGACGGCCGCGTGGAAGCGGTGGTAACCGCCGCCGGCGAGCGGGTGGCGGCGGACTTCGTGGTGGTGGGCATCGGCATCGAGCCGGTAACGGAGCTGGCGGCGAACGCCGGGCTCGCCTGCGACGACGGCATCCTGGTGGACGAGCACTGCCGCACCCGCGCCGACGGCGTCTACGCCGTGGGCGACTGCACCCGCCATCCCAACGGCGTCTACGGCCGCCAGCTGCGGCTGGAATCCGTACACAATGCCCTCGAGCAGGCCAAGACCGCCGCCGCCGGGATCTGCGGCGAGCGCGCACCCTACAACCAGGTGCCCTGGTTCTGGTCGGACCAGTACGACCTCAAGCTGCAGATCGCCGGGTTGTCCGAAGGCTGTGACCAGACGGTGATCCGGGGCGATCCTGGCGATCCTGGCGCACGGTCGTTCGCCTGCTTCTACCTGGCCGAGGGCCGGCTGCTGGCGGTGGATGCCGTCAACAGCCCGCGGGAATTCATGCTCTCGAAGCCGCTGATCGCGGCGCGCGCCACACCACCGGTGGAGGCGCTGGCCGACCCGGGCATATCACTGAAGGACCTTCACACGGTCGACGGTGGCGATCATCAATAGCGAGAAACCATGAAAGTATCCGAAGCGCTGGACTCGCGCCTGTCGGTGCGGGCCTTTCTGGACAAGCCCGTGCCCGAGGAAACGGTGCGCGAGATCCTCGAACGGGCGAGCCGTGCGCCCTCGGGCGGCAACCTGCAACCCTGGCACGTGATCGTGCTCACCGGCGCGGCGCGCGAACGCCTGCTCGACGCGGTCGCGCGCAAGATGCCCCACTCGCCGAAGGGCGAGGGCACCGAGTACAACATCTATCCGCCGGAGCTGAAGGAGCCCTACCGCACGCGGCGCTTCCGCATCGGCGAGATGATGTACGACAAACTCGGCATCCCCCGCGAGGACAAGGCGGCGCGGCTGATGCAGTTCGCGCACAACTACCGCTTCTTCGGCGCCCCCGTCGGACTGCTGTTCACAATCGACCGCAGCATGCAGGAGGGCCAGTGGGCGGACCTCGGCATGTTCATGCAGAGCATCATGCTGCTGGCCCGGGAGTACGGCCTGGACACCTGCCCCCAGGAAGCCTGGGCGGTCTGGTACCAGACGATCGGCGAGCTGTTCGAGATCCCGGAGGAGCACATGTTGTTCTGCGGCATGGCGCTCGGCTACCGGGACCCGGACGCGCCGGTGAATCAGCTACGCTCGGAGCGAGCGCCGCTCGCGGAGTTCGTCCGCTTTATTCGGGACTGACCGGGCCGGCCTGGCCGGCTGCGCCCGTTATCGCGACCAGCAGCGAGCCCTCCGCGGCGAGTCGGCCGTCACGCAGCGACAGCGCCTCCACCGACAGTGACTCCCTCGCCTCGCCCCGGGTGCCGGCGAAAACCCCGGCGCCGCCGGTCATGACGGCCACGCGACTGGGCCGGGGCCCGACCGTGATATCCCCGTCGAAGCTGCCCTGCCAGACGCCGTCGTCGGCGCGCCACGCCGGCACGAGCACGTGCCGTGTCAGCGGCCACAGATTGTCCACCCCATCCACGAACAGGGAACCACGACCCGGGAGATGCAGATTCCAGACACTGTCCGCCAGCAATTCGCCGGTGAGCGGCCGGGTCGCGGAGTCCAGCGTGGCGAAACGCACGCCGAAGCCCAGCCCTCGTCCGTCCACGTCCCGCAGCACCAGCACCCTTGCCTCGGTCCACGCCAGCGCCGGCTCCCACAGCGTCTCGGCCGACGCGGGGACGGGGGCGAGCAGGCCGTCGGTCGGCCCGGTGCGTGCCACGGTGTCGGCGGCAGTATCGTAGAACACCTCCACCGAGGCGTCCGGTGCAGCCGCCAGCGGCACCCGGGTGTTCTCCTGTACCAGCGGGTTGTAGTACAGCGCCAGAATCACGAGCAGTGCGCCGCAGAGGACACCGGCCAGCAGCGAGAGCGCGTATTTCATGGCGCGGCCCTCCCCGGGCGTGTGCCGATCTGCGTGAGCGTCATGATCTCGATGTCCCCGACCAGGCGTCCCTCGGCGTCCCGGCCCGACAGATTCCATTCCTCGCTGAAGCTGCCTGCGATTCCGGCGAACTCGCCACTGCCCCCGGCCACATCCCCCAGCATCTCGAACATCGGCAACATTGACGATTGCGCAGCCGGGTCCGCAGCGGCGCCGGCCAACGTCAGCGCGTGGGGCGAGACCTCGGGGCCGGCCGCCGTGAGGAACAGCGCGCCCCGAGCCGGGAGCATGAGCGTCCAGTCGATGTAGTCTCCGGCACCGCCGCCGATACGGCTCGCCAGACCGATGACCTTGCCGGAGGCGTTGCGCAACTTGTAGATCTCCACCGCCCCGTCGCCGGCGGCCGCGGGCAGGGAGAGCCCGGCCGGTACCGACGGCGCCGCGCTCCCGAGGGCTGCCACGCCGAGCACGCGGTCTTCCGGAATCTGGACGTGGAAACTCTCCGTGCGGCCGCCGTTCCTGGCGACGCCGGAGTCCGAGGCGAAGCGCACGGGATCCACGAACGGATACCAGCCGGCGAGCCATACGGCTCCGCCGATGCCGAGCAGCAGACCGAGCAGGAATGTTTTCTTCAACGGGCTCTCACGCCTCCGGGTTGCTGGCGGACCGGCTGTCGAACCCGACGGGCCGGATCGCTGGATTTTAGATAATCTGTGCCGCGGGTGGTCGCTGACTTGGACAAATTGTGAACCAGCACACAATTCGGGGCCATGATTGCCGATCCGGTGCCCGATATCGGGGAAACTCCGGTGCTACCGTTCACCACACCGACGCCGGGCCCCGGTTGGCGGCCCTTTGAAGCCCATGCACAGACTGACCCGCCTCCTGTGGCTCCTTCCGCTGCTGGCGCTGACGCCGGCGCCTGCCCCGTCCGCCGCCGCCGCGGACGTCACCATCGTCCACCACGAGTCACCGCAGGGCTGGCGCTTCGACGCGGCACCGACGGGCGGCGGGACGCTGGGTTTCACCGCCTTCGGCCGCAGCTGGCGCCTCGAACTTGCGCCCAACGCCAGGCTGTCCGCGGCGCTCGGGCGCAGTGGTGCTGCGCGTAACGCCGGTGTCGAGCTCTATCGCGGTCGCATCGCCGGGGTGCCGGGCTCCTGGCTGCGCCTGACCCGCGGCGGGGACGGTGGCTGGGCGGGCCTCATGTGGGACGGCGGCGAACTCTTTGCGCTCGAATCCGCAGCCGCGCTCCCGGTGGCGGACGATGGCGCCGAGATCGCCACCCGCCCTGCGGCGGAGCCCGGCGGAGTGCCGGTGGTATTCCGGCTGGCGGACATGCGCCTCGCGCCGGGCGCCCTCGGCTGCGCCGTCGCCGAGGGGCCCGTCTCACCGGCGGGCAGTGCCAAGGCGGACTTCGACGGCCTGGTGGCAGAACTGGCGAAGACCGTCGAGAGCGAGATCGACATCGCCGTGCTCGCGGATGCGGACTTCGCAGCCCGCCACCCGGATCCGCTGGCCGCACTGGCCACGCGGCTGAACAACATCGACGGGATCTTCTCCGAGCAGGTGGGCGTGACGATCAACGTCACCGACTTCCGGGTCTTCACGGCGGCGAACGACCCGCTCACCGACTCTACCGACCCGAGCACGCTGCTGTCCGACCTCGGCGACTACAAGTCCGGCCAACCCGATCTGCGAAACCTCGGTCTGGTGCACCTGTACACCGGCAGAGACCTGGACGAAGGCACTGCGGGCATCGCCTACCTGAGCGCTCTTTGCAGCACCCGTTTCGGTGCGGGGCTGAGCGAGGGCCGCCACGGCGTTACCAGGGACAGCCTGATCGGCGCCCACGAGATCGGCCACAACTTCGGCTCGCCCCACGACGGGGAAGACGGCTCCGCGTGCGAGAGCACGCCGCAGAATTTCCTGATGGCGCCGCGGCTGAACGGCAGCTCGACATTCTCCGCCTGCAGCCTCGAGCAGATGGCACCGCGGGTCGCCTCCGCCTTCTGCCTGAAGGCCCTGCCGGACGCCGACATGACCATCGCCGCGGCCGCCTCGCCGGCGACGGTGCTGGAAGGCGGTACGGTCAATCTCGAGGTCACTGCCAGCAACCTGGGCACGGCCACGGCAGAACTCGTGTCGATGAGCGTCGATCTGCCTGCGGGCGTCAGTCTGCGCGACGCCGGCGCGCTCTGCACCGCGGCGGCGGGCGGCGCCGAGTGCACGATAGGCACGGTCGCGGCAGGCGGCTCGGCGACGGCGAACCTGACCCTCGCCGCGGTCGACGAGGGCAGGGTCGACCTGGCCGTCGAAGTGCGGGCGGACAGCGACACACAACCGTCCAACAACACGGCCACCGCGGCACTGAGCATAGACCCGGCTGCCGACCTTGGCATTGCCCTGCAGGCGCCCGCAACACTCACCCGCGGCACGCGTGCCACGCTCGACCTGGCCGTGACCAACGCATCTCCGCGCACGGCCACCGGGGTGGTCGTGACCGTAAGCACCCCCGCTTTCCTCGAACCGGCGGCCGCACCCGGCACCGCGAACTGCACCGTCACGGCGGGTGCGGTCCGCTGCGAGGCGGCGGCCCTCGCCGGCGGCGACACCCTGACGATAGAACTGGCGGTCGACGCGGCACGGGAAGGCACCGGAACCGTGGAAGCGGTGGTGAGTGCGGCGCAGGGCGACCCGGATGAGGCCGACAATACGACGAGCCGCAGCATCGAGGTGAGCAGCGCCGCCGCCGCGACCAGTGGTGGCGGTGGTGGCGGCGGTCACGGCCTGTGGTTGCTGCTGCTGATGGCGGGTTGGCTCGGCGCGGCGCGGCGGAGCGCGTGAGCCGCAGCCAACCCGGTCGCATTCGCCGTACGGCAATCGCCGTGCACGGCGGCGCCGGGCTGATCCACCGCGACGACCTGCCTCCCGACGATGAAGCCCGCTATCACGAAGCACTGCGCGAAGCGCTCTCGGCGGGTCATGAGCTGCTCGCCACCGGTGGCAGCGCAATGAACGCGGTGACCGCAGCGGTCGTCGCGCTGGAAGACAACCCCCTGTTCAACGCCGGCCGCGGCGCGGTCTTCAACCATGAGGGCGGCCACGAGCTCGACGCCTCGGTCATGGACGGCAGCAACCTGGCGGCCGGCGCGGTGGCCGGCGTCCGCGGCGTGCGCAACCCGGTGCTCGCCGCCCGGGCCGTGATGGAGCATACGCCCTACGTGCTGCTGGCAGCCGCCGGCGCGGAAGCCTTCGCCCGCGAGCAGGGGCTCGCGATGGTCGAGCCGGACTGGTTCTCGACTCCCCGGCGCCGCGCCGAGTGGGAGCGCGCCCGCGCAGCTTCGGGGGCCGACAGCGCGGCGCGCCCGGAGGAATTCAGCCTGGGCACGGTCGGCGCCGTGGCACTGGATGACGGGGGTAACCTCGCCACAGCCACGTCCACGGGCGGCCTCACCAACAAACGCTGGGGCCGTGTCGGCGACACGCCGGTGATCGGTGCGGGCACCTGGGCGGAGAACGGCGTCTGCGCGGTGTCGACCACCGGCGACGGCGAGTACTTCCTGCGCACGGCAGCGGCACACGACGTCGCCGCGATGATCCGTTACGGCGGCTCTGAACTGGCCGCGGCGGCCCGGCGCGTGGTGTGCGAGAAGCTGCGCTCGCTGGGCGGCAGCGGCGGGCTTATCGCCCTGGACGAGACGGGCGTGCCCGTGTTCGCGCAGAACTGTCCCGGCATGTACCGGGGCGGCATCGACTGGCAGGGGCGCGTGACCACGGCCGTGTTCGCCGACGAATCCTGACCGGCGGTCCGGACTGCGGCTAGGCCCCGGCGCTCGCGTAGTAGCGGGCGACGTGCTCCTCGAAGCTGATGGTCTCGGATGCCTCCAGCTCCCGCTGGCGCTCACGGGAGCGCCTTGCCTCTTCCTCGAACTCGGCCTGGCGGCGCTCGTTCACGGGCTTCAGCGTGCGGAAATACGATTTGTGGCTGCGCGCGGCCTCGAGCGCGAACTCGAAGAAGCTGGCGCCGCTCTCCACCAGCTCGGCCACCAGGCGGGCGGAGGGCGTGCGGTCCGGGTCGTCGATCAGCTCCCGCTGGTGGGCGAGCGTGTCGCCGTAGGGGGTGCCGTCGAGTCCGTCGTCGAGGATCTCCGCCACCGGTGCCATGTCGGCGAGGATATCGGCGGCCCAGTCGGCCAGCAGGACTCCGCGGCCGTCACGCTCGAGGTAGAGACCCGGGTCGCGGCCCGAGTGGGCGGTGGCGGTCTGGTTGGCGCCGGCCTGCGCCAGAGCCTCCTCGTCCAGGAGCGGGCTGTCCTTCAACAGACAGTAGATCAGGAAGCACTCGACGAACCGCAGCTCGTTCTGATTGACGCCGACCGGATCGAACGGGTTCAGGTCGAGGGCGCGCACTTCGACGTACTCCACCCCGCCGCGCAACAGCGCCGCCGTGGGGCGCTCGCCGGAGCGGGCCGTGCGCTTCGGCCGGATCGGGCTGTAGTACTCGTTCTCGATCTGCAGGATGTTCGAGTTCAGCTGCCGGTGCACGCCGTCCACCAGCAGGCCGATGCGCTCGTAGTCGGGCTCGGAGGTATTGATGGCGGCGTCCAGATCGGCGACGTAACTCGGGAGGTCGTTCAGCGAGATGTTCAGCTTCGCCTGGGTGCGATTGCTGTAGCCGAAGTCGCTCATGCGCAGCGAGGTGGCGTAGGGCTCGAACAGCGTCTCCGCGTCGAACTCGGGGATGGTCGGGTAGTCGTCGGCGAGGAACGACTTGCACATCGCCGGCGAGGCGCCGAACAGGTAGAGCAGCAGCCAGCCCTCGCGGCGGAAGTTGCGCAGCAGGCCGAAGTAGTGGGCGGAGCGGAACGCGTCCGCCGAGCCGGCGTCGGCCTCGTGCTCCTGGTACTCGTGCCAGAAATGTTCCGGCAGCGAGTAGTTGAAGTGCACGCCCGAGATTGTCTGCATGACCCGGCCGTAGCGATAACCGAGCCCACGGCGGTAGACCTTTTTCATCTGGCCGACGTTCGAGGGGCCGTAATCGGCCAGGGGGATACTGTCCTCGTCGCCCACCCGGCAGGGCATCGAGGTGACCCACAGCAGCTCGTCGCCGATCTGTCGATACGCGAACTGGTGCACGTCGCACAGGAACTGGATGGTCTCCCACAGGGCGGGGAAGGGGGGCGTGACGAACTCGATCAGCGCCTCGGAGAAATCCGTGGTGATGTAGCGGTTGGTGAGCGCCGAACCCAGACCGCGCGGATGGGGCAGCGGCGAGATATAGCCCTCGGGCGTGACGCGCAGCGACTCCTTCTCCACGCCCTTGCGGCCGCCGCGCAGCAGACCCGCCGTGCTGGAAGCGGCGAGGCGCTCCAGCCGTTTATCGAGTTTTCGATCCACCGAGCCCCCTCGAGCCCCAGCAGCAACCCCGGCTGCCCGCCGACGGACGCGCCGTCCGGGAGACCGGGCCGCTGCGGCATGCCGCGACAAGCGGGAGAGTCTAAACCGACAGCGCGACGCGCCGCCAGCCGTGAGACGGCCACGGCCGTGTCACGGCGCGATCCAGTCTCCCGCCCAGCCATGGCCGCAGTCATGTCCGTGGTCATGGCCACGGCCATCGCCGCGGTGCCGGGCACGGCCCACGCGCCGGAAGCGCGCGCGCCGGTGGCCATCGGCGGTGAGATGCAGCCAGTCGATGAACTCGATGGCCGCTGCCACGACGGCGAAGTTCCCGCGCCCCGGCTCGGTCTCCTCCGGCTCCGGCCGCCGCCGGCGCAGCCCTTGCGGCAGCGTGGAGACGGCACTCTCCAGCACGGCGCCGGGCCCCGGCTCCACGAGGTAGCAGCGCCGCGAACCCGCGGCGCTGGCCCGCCACCGCTCGGTCGCCAGGGCATCGTCGGCATGCACCCTGGCCCGCCCCTCGAGGCGGAGCTGCACCTTGCGCGCCGGGTCGTAGAGCAGCCAGCTCACCGGCGCATCGTCCCCGATCTGCCGGACCTTCGCAGAGCGGACATCGGTGTGGCAGAGCACGTGGCCGGCCTCCCGCTCGGCGGCGCGCAGCACCACGGTCCGCAGCCGGGGTTCGCCGTGCTCGACGGTGCCGAGGACAGCGGTGTGGAAGGGACTGCGGGCAGAGCCGGCGCCCTCCTCCAGGTAATCCCAGCATAGCTGCAGCAGTTCTTCCAAATGGTCCGGTCGGTCGGTTTCCATACGCGTCACCGTCGTTGTGCCGACGCAGGGATACCCGTCCCGTGCCGCCGCTGCAAGGCCCGATACGCCGCGCTACACTGTGGATGATGCGGGTAACGCCCAGAAAATCGCTGCGTCCGACCGGCCGGCTCGAACGGGCCGCCGCCGCACTCTGCGTGCTGCTCGCGCTGATACTGGCGCCCGAGGCCCACGCCATGCGCTGCGGCAACAAGCTGGTGAGCGAGGGCATGCACATCACGAAGGTGCTCGACATGTGCGGAGAGCCCGATTACGAGCAGACACGCACCGTCCTGCGCCGCAACGTGTTCATCGGCAAGACCACGCGCGCACCGGACTCGGGTGTGATCCGGCGGCATATCTACGGCTGGGGAACGCCGCCCTGGGTGGAGGTCGAGATACGGGAGCTCACCTGGAATTTCGGGCCGAACAAGTTCATGCGGCGGGTACGTTTCGAGGACGGCATCGTCACCGAGATCGAGACCCTGGAGCGGGGATACGTGGAATAGCGGCCCGGCCTTTCGGGGCCAAGTGCCAACTGTGTCACGAATTCCCCGGACGGGAAGCTCTAACATAATCCCGAATTCTCACCCCCGGTACGACGACATGAGCGACAGGAAATTCCGCCGGCTACTCGACCGCAGCAGCGGCCCGGCCACGCTGATCGGCGCGGGCTGCCGCGTGCAGGGCGAACTCTCGGGCAAAGGCGACTTCGTGATCTGCGGCGAGGTGGAGGGCGACTGCCACCTGGATGGAACGGTCACCGTGGCGCCCGGCGGCCGCTGGATCGGCGTGCTGCAGGCCCGCAACGTCGTGCTGGCCGGCGAGATCGAAGGCGAGGTGATCGCCAACGGCAGGCTGGAAATCGCGCCCAGTGCCAGAATCAAGGGTACCGTCACCGGCGAGGCGATCGCCGTCGCCGAGGGCGCGGTCGTGGACGGGGCCATCCGTACAACCGGGCCCCGGGAGCCCGAGACCTTCGTCGAGAAGCGGACTCGGCAGGACGACGACGAAGCGCTGACCGGCACCGGCTGAGCGCCGGTCAGTCCGGCAGGATCGCCACCCGGATGCGGTTGTTCACCGCCGCCACCCGGTTCCACTCGCCCGCGCGCAGCGCATCGGTCACCGGCGGATAGGCCAGCACCGGTTCGGTGTTGCCGGCGGTGCCCGTCTCCACCCGGATGCGGCCATCGTAGCGGCTGTCGACGGTGCCGAGGAAGTTCGCGAAAGCCACCGACTGGCGCAAGCCGCGGGTGACGGCCTCCTCGGCCGACAGGCCCAGCCGGTCGCAGTCCGTCAGCGGCAGTTCCGCCGGTGCCACCTCGTAATCGTCGCCGCCGGTTTCCTGCAGACAGAAGTCGCCCACGTGGGAGACGACGCGGACCCGGCCGACGAATCCCATGGCGTCCAGTCGATCCAGCAGCTCCTCCAGCACCAGGCGCTGCTCTTCACCGAAAGCGAGTTCCGTCCAGGCATAGCGGCCGTTCTGGTTCACCGCCCACTGCACCGCCTCCAGCGCCTGATCCAGCGCGCTGGCGTAGCCGGCGCGGGTCCGGCTCATGCGCTCCTCGATGGCCATGGTACCGTCGGCCACGAGCGCCTGACGGTTGCGCAGCTGCTCCAGCAGCTGTTCGGAGCGCCCGCGCTCCGCCTGCCACTGGCGCTCGGCCTTGATGTAGAGCCAGCCGAAGGCAAGCGCCGCCACCGCCAGCACGGCGACGGCCGCCAGCGCCACCCGGGGCAGCGTGCTGCCGTCGGCGGGCACCTCGTCGCCGCCGGGCTCCCGGCGGCTGCCGATCTCGTCGGCCACCCGCGCGGCGATGGATTCGTAGCTGTCGATCAGGTCGCGGCGGATGATGGAGCGCTGCTGCTCGAACAGGTCCTGGATCATCTCGCGCAGGCCGACATCCAGCCCCGAGAGCGCCTGCAGGTCGGCCGCGGTATCGCCGCTGGACCGGGCGATGCCCGCCTGGCCGCCGTCGGGCGCCGCCTCTGCGCTCGATTCGATGAGGCGCAGCGACTCGAGCACCTTCGAGACCTCGACCGGCGCCACCTGTTTCGGCAGCACGCCCACCGCGCCGAGGGCGCGGGCCTGACCCACATACAGTTCTCCCTCCTGGGAGGTGTACATCATGATGGGGATGGTGGCGGTGTCGGGGTTGTCCTTGATGGCGCGCACCGCCTCGAAGCCGTCCATGCCCGGCATCATGTGATCCATGAAGATCACGTCGGGACGATGGTCGGCCAGGTATTCCAGCGCCTCTTCGGCCGATTCGGCCGTGGCTACGTCGAGGTCGTGACGCTCGAGCAGACGGCGCAGCACCACCCGCGCCGAGTGCGAGTCGTCAACGATCAGTGCGCATTTCTTCTCCATCCCCAGTCCGTTCAGGCCGCTCCTGCCATGCAACCTCCGCGCGGATTGGCTCATTCTACACGCGGCGGGCCGCCGGCACCGGACCGACGGCGCATTCGTGCGACGGCCTGACGGCATTCTGCGACACTCGCCGCTCGCTGCCCGGCTGGGTTAGACTCTGCCTGCGAGGGAGTCGCGAAAAACTTCCCGAAGAAGAACAAGAAAGAAAACCGGAGGAGCGACCATGCTGGAGTCCGTCACGGGTCATCGCGGGGATACCGCGACGCGCAGGACTGAGAGGTCCGGGTCGGCCTGACGGCCACCGGCTCCGCTATGTGGCGGAAACTGCTGCCGAAATATCTGACGACGGCGATCGCGCTGTCGGTGGCCATCGTGTGCACGGTGGCCGGTCTGCTCGTGGTCAACTACACCCATCTCGCCGGCGAACTCAGTGAGGCAGGCGTCGCGCAGAAAGAAGAGCTGCTGACCCGCCAGTTCGAGGCCCGCGTGCTCGAGTCGGTCGCGGCGCTGGAGCGCGAAGTGGACGCGCCGCTGGCCGGCGGCGACGAGGTCGCCGTGCAGGCGGTACTGGACGAGGCGCTCGCGGATCTGGATATGTTGCGGGGTCTTGCGATCGTCGACGCCGAGAACCGGCCGGTGGTCCGCGCCGGCGCACCCATCGCAACGGATGCGGCCGTGCTGGCGCTGGGCGCGCCCTATTGGGGAGAAGACACCGTGGTCGCCGTGCGGCCGATCATCGCGAACGGCGAGAACATCGGCGAGCTGCAGGCCGAGTTCGCCCAGACCCAGGTGGTCGAGGGCATCGCGGGATTCCGCGAGCGGCTGGAGTCGGTCACCCGGGAACACCGCAACCGCGCCTTCATCCGGCTGCTCGTATTCACCCTGCTCATACTGCTGGCCTGCGCCGCGGTCGCCTGGTTCGCGGCGCGGCGGCTCGTACTGCCGATCCAGGAGCTGATCCGCCAGGCCCGGGACGTCAGCAGCGGCCATTACGGCGAGCGCATGGCGGTGGAGCGGAGCGACGAACTCGGCGATCTCACCACGGCGTTCAACGACATGCGCGAGACGCTGCGCGATACCACTATCTCCCGCGACTATCTCGACCGCATCCTGAACAGCATGAACGACGGCGTGATCGTCTGCGACCCCGACGGCCGGATTGACCGGGTGAACACGGCCATAGGCCGGCTGCTCGGCTATCGCTCGGAGGAACTCGTGGGCCTGCCGGTTACCGACCTGGTGGCGCCGGAGTACCGGCGCAAGTTCCGCTCCGAGCCGGAAGGCGGCGCCCCGAGCGAGTCCGTGTTCATCACCCGCGGCGGGCAGCACGTACCGGTTTCCTGGACCGGCTCGGCGCTGCGCGGGGACGACAGCGAGGCGGACGGGCGCATCTTCGCCGTGCAGAACATCACCGAGCGCAAGCGTGCGGAGCAGCGCATCCGCTATCTCGCCCGTATCGACGCCCTCACCAAGGTGCCGAACCGCATGCAGTTCCAGCACCTCCTGCAGAGGGCCATCGCCAGGGCGCGCCGCGAGCGCCGCTGCCTGGCGCTGCTCTACATCGACGCCGACCACTTCAAGGACATCAACGACACGTTCGGCCACCTCGCCGGCGATACGACCCTGGAGACGATGACCGAACGACTGATCCGCGAGCTGCCGGAGAAGACCGTGATCGGACGCCTCGCAGGCGACGAGTTCGCCGTGGTCCTGGAGCAGATCCCCGACGAGGAGCACGCCGAAGGAGAGGTCTCGGAGGTGGCAGGCCGCCTGCTCGCCACCCTCGCCGAGCCCTTCCACGTGCAGTCCAACGAAGTCTTCATGACAGCGAGCATCGGGGTGGCTTTCTACCCCGAGGACGCGGGCAACGTCATCGACCTCATCCGCAACGCGGATGCAGCGCTGTACCATGCGAAGAAGGTCGGCGGGAACAGCCACCGCTTCTATCGGCCCGAGATGAACGAGGCCGCGGTGGAGCGGCTGATGCTGAAGAGCCGGTTGCGCCGCGCCTACGAGCGCGACGAGCTGCTGCTGCACTATCAACCGAAATACAACCTGCGCGACGGCAGCGTCATCGGCGCGGAGGCGCTCGTGCGCTGGGAGCTGCCCGACCGCGGCCTTATCCTGCCCTCCGAGTTCATCCCGCTGGCGGAGGAGAGCAATCTGATAGTGGAACTCGGCGAGTGGGTGCTGGAACGGGTCTGCTCGGACTATCGCCGCTGGCAGAAGACGTTGCCGATACCCGGGCGGGTGGCGGTCAATCTCTCGCTGAAGCAGCTGCGGCAGGCCAATTTCCTGCAGCGGGTCGAGCAGATCGTGCGCCGCCACGGCGTCTCCCCCACCTGTCTGGAGCTGGAGATCACCGAGACCACCCTGATGGAAGACACGCAGCGCACGATCCGCATGCTCGACGACCTTTACGCCATGGGCCTGCATCTCGCCATCGACGACTTCGGCACCGGCTACTCGTCGCTGAGCGCGTTGCAGCAATTCCCCATCAGTACGCTGAAGATAGATAAGTCTTTCGTGCGCGATGCCGCGGTGGACCCCGACGACGCCACCATCGTGGCGACGATCATCGAGATGGGCCGCAGCCTGAAGATGGACGTGGTGGCCGAGGGCGTCGAGACCGAGGAACAGCTCGCATTCCTGCAGACGCTGGATTGCACCTATGTGCAGGGGCTGCTGTTCGGCGAGCCGATGAGCGCCGACGATTACCTGGCGCTGCTGATCGCGCAGCAGGACGGCACGGACACCCACCGGGCACTGTTCGCCTGAATCAGCCAATTTTCCATTTGCATCAGTAAGTTGGACCCCGACTTCACTGCGACGGGCCATTGATGATTAAATGACGGCCTCGTCCGCGGCGCCCTCCGACCGCTGCCGCGTCGCACCAAAACACTGTCAATCCGGAGGATCAGGCTCATCATGAAAAGCTTCAGACTCGCCGTCGTTCTGGGACTCGCGAGCTTCGCTGCCGCCGCGCAGGCGGAATGCGTATATCCCGAACAGGACGTGGAGATGCCGGACGGCACGAAGGCCTCGCAGCAAGAGATGATTGCCGCACAGAAAGCCGTGAAGGCCTACATGGCGGACATGGAGTCCTACCTCGCCTGCCTCAAGGAAGAGCATGCCGCCGCAGCGGCGGAGGCCGGCGATGTAGACGAGGAAGCCGCCGCCAAACGGGAGGCGATGTTCACCAAGCGCCATGACGCCGCGGTGGACCAGATGCATCTGATGGGCGCCCGCTTCAATGAGCAGGTCCGCGCCTACAAGGGCCAGAGCGACTAGAGCCGGAGATCGGCCCGGCGGGCCGGGGCGACAAGCCGCCCGCTCACCAGCGGTACTTGTCGAAGTTCTCCGGGTTCGCCCAGTTCTCGGGCGAGTTCCACTCCCGCTCCCGGTTGAAGCTGTCGCGGTCGTAGAGATACGCGCCGCCGTGCGCGTCCGGGCTCGGGTGGTGTTCGAAGCCCAGCGCGAGCATCCGCCGGGGCTCGAATCGCCGGGCAGCGCCCCCGGCGACCAGCAGGCGCCGGGCGTGCAGGTCGCGCAGGCGCCCCAGCAGGGACTCGTCCGCGGCGGCCAGATCGAGCACGAGGCCGAGGTCGTAGACACCCAGGCCATCCAGGTCTGCGATCGTGGCGTCGGCGGGCAGGCGGTCGCAGTCCCGGCCGGCCGGCGCGTCGGCCCCGATCAGCAGGAGCGAAGCAGTCTCGGCCAGGCAGTCCAGCTCGCCGGCCACGGTCAGGGGCGCGTCCTCCGCGCCGCCGGCCTGGCTGTGGGACGGCTCCCGCTTCATGTCCTCAGAGCCGGTTGATCTCTCGGCGGAGGCCTTCCTGGGGATCGGTCACGATGCGTTCCAGCACCCGCACGCGCTCCTCCAGTTCCCGGAGCCGTGCGAGCGTGGCCTCCCACTCCTCGTCCCGCTTCGGGTCCTCTTCCCGCCGGTGGTGGCGGAGGTATTCCTTCGCGATGCCAGCCAGCAGCACGATCGCGACCAGGGCGATGACGAAGATATGCGCCGAACTCATCGATCAGTACCTCCCGGTCCCCGCCGCGCCTCCAGGTCCCGGAACTCCCGGTCCAGGTCGAAGCGCGGCGACGTGACGTAGCGCTCCATGCGGGCGAGACGGCTGTCCAGCCGCTGGAAGCGCCGGCGTATCTCCCCCATTGTCGCCTGGGGCGACGAGCGCAGTGCCCGGCGGAAATCCGGATCCTCCCGCACCGCTCCCGGCGCCATCGGCCGATAGGGTATCAGCAGGGCGATGCCGAAGTAGATCAGCAGCGTCATCGGCGCCGATATGAAGAACGCGACGACAGCGAGGATGCGCGTGACCTTCAGGTCGAAACCGAAGTAGTCCGCGATACCCGCGCATACGCCGAAGATCATGCCGCGCTCGCGGTCACGATAGAAGCGTCTCTCCTGGATTCTCTCACTCACAGACGGTCTCCCATGCTCGTGCCGCGACGCCAGAATTCACGCTCGCGGTGATGATCGCGTGCGCTCAGCGGCCGGTCCCGAAGCAGCAGGGCGGCCACCAGATAGGTGAGTCCGACCGGCAGCGGCGCGACCAGCAGGGCGGCCAGCGCCACCCCGCGCACCAGCAGAATGTTGAAGTCGAAATAATCGGCGATGCCGGCGCAGAGGCCGAATATCAGGCCGTTCTCCCGGTCCCGATAGAGCCGCCGCAGGCGACCGCCGAGCTCGTGGAACGGATTCTGGTTCATGTCTTCCTCCTCCAGTCCGGGACCTCGTCGTCCAGGATGGTCTCCAGCGCGTTGAGCCGGCTCTCCATGTTCTGCGACAGTGTCCAGATCTCCTCGAGCATCTCCTCTTCGGTGCCGGAGAGCTCGCGGGACTTTTTCCACTTCGTCACGTAGTGGAGGATGATCCACAGCGGCAGAACGATCGTGACGAAGAGGATTCCCAGTATGTACATCGTCTCGCCCATTTAAGCCTGATTCCCGCCTTCGGTCGCGCTTCCGGTCTGCTTGCCTGCACGCCGGCGCTTCAGCTCGGCGAGCTCCCGGTTCACGGATTCCTCGGCTTCCAGACTGGCGAACTCGTGCTCGAGCCCCTTGGGCTGGCCCATGTCGTAGGCCTCAACGCGGCCCTCGACATCGTCCATGCGCCGCTCGTACTGCTCGAAGCGCACCAGCGCGTCCTCGATCTTGTAGTCGTGGATCTTCTTGCGGGCCGCCAGGCGGCTGGTCGCCGTCTTGTGTCGCGAGACCAGCGTCTTCTGCCGTGCCTTCGCATCCTTGAGCTTGGCCTCCAGCCGGGCGATGTCCTCGTTCAGCCGGGTCAGGCCCTCGTCCACCTGGGCGTAGTCGGCCCGCACCTGCTCGGCCGCCGCAGCCACCTGGGACTTCTCCACCAGCGCCGCCTTGGCGAGGTCGTCGCGTCCCTTCTCCAGCGCCAGTTCGGCCTTGCGCTCCCAGTCCGCCTGCTCCTCCTCCAGGGCGCCCAGCTTGCGGTTGAGTTCCTTCTTGTCGGCGATGGATCGGGCCGCCGCCGAGCGCACCTCGACCAGCGTGTCTTCCATCTCCTGGATCATCAGCCGAACGATCTTCTCCGGATCCTCCGCCTTCTCCAGGATGGCATTGATGTTGGAGTTAACGATGTCGCTGAATCGCGAAAAAATGCCCATAGCGCATTCCTCAGTTGTTTGCCTTGTCATCCTGGATATAGCAGGTTCCGTGCCAGATCGACCGAATGAATCCAACTAATTGATTTTGATGACAATAATAGAAAAGAATGGCGCACCTGAAATAGTAAAAAATATAGCGTTTTTTACTAACTTTTAGTATGAATAACCATCTTGTAGCATAATTGGCGAACATTGGACGACCGTCAGAAACAACCCATCATCGGCGAGGCGCCCGCCTTCCTGGAGATGCTCGAGCATGTCTCGCGGGCGGCGCCGCTCGCCAAGCCGGTGCTGGTCGTCGGCGAGCGCGGCACCGGCAAGGAGCTGGTTGCCTCCCGGCTGCACTTCCTGTCGGAGCGCTGGGAACAGCCTCTGGTGAAAGTGAACTGCGCGGCGCTGACCGAGAGCATCCTGGAGTCGGAGCTGTTCGGACACGAGGCGGGGGCATTCACCGGCGCGGTCAGGAAACACGTCGGTCACTTCGAGCGCGCCGACGGGGGCACTCTGGTCCTCGACGAGCTGGCCACCGTCCCCATCCGCACCCAGGAGAAGATCCTGAGGGTGATCGAGTACGGCGAGTTCGAGCGCGTCGGCGGCAGCGAGACCCTGCAGGTGGACGTACGCATCGTCGGCTCGACCAACGAGGACCTGCAGACCCGGGTCGCAGACGGTCGCTTCCGCGCCGACCTCCTGGACCGGCTGGCCTTCGACGTGATCACGGTGCCGCCGCTCAGGGAACGGCTCGACGATATCCTGCCGCTGGCCTACACGTTCGCGGTCAACATGACCGCCGAGCTGCGCCGGGCCTACTTCCCCGGCTTCACGGCCCGCGCCGCCTCCGCGCTGCTCCGCCGCCACTGGCCGGGCAACGTCCGGGAGCTGAAGAACGCCGTCGAGCGCTCGGTCTACCGCAGCGAGCACCCGGACGCGAAGATCGCAGAGATCGCTTTCGACCCCTTCGACTCTCCGTTCAGACTGCGCACGGAGGCCCCGGAAGAAGAGACTGCCACGCCTCCGGCGCCCGCCGGGCGGACGCGTCTGCCCACCGACCTCAAGGAGCGGCTCGCGGAACTGGAGATATCTCTCGTGCGGGCCGCGCTCGAGAAGGCACGCTACAACCAGCGCGTGGCCGCCGGCCTGCTAGGCCTCACCTACCACCAGTTCCGTGGCTGCCTGAAGCGCCACGACATCCCGTCCCGGCCGGACGGTGCCGTACGGCGCCAGTCCCGCCGCCGCAGGCCGGGCCGCGCCCGGGCGGAAACCGACTGAGTACGACAGGGCCGCGAGCGGGCGGTGAATCGGGCTTCGGCAGTCGGGCCTCGATGGGCTACTATGACGCTTGAGCCATCGTGGCACCGACACTCACGCAGACGACGCCAGACCGCGAGCAGCGACTCCAAAGACCACAAGACCAGACCACCCATGAAAAAAATCGGCACGGCACTCAGCGAGCATGCCACCCGGATGATGCTGCTCGGCTCCGGCGAACTCGGCAAGGAGATCGCGATAGAGGCGCAGCGCTTCGGCGTGGAGGTGATCGCGGTCGACCGCTATGCCAATGCGCCGGCCATGCACGTGGCGCACCGCTCCCACGTCATCGACATGCTCGACCCGGTGGCGCTACGCCAGGTGATCGAGGACGAGGAGCCGGACTTCGTGGTCCCGGAGATCGAGGCCATCGCCACACCCGTGCTGCAGGAACTCGAGGAGACGGGCCACTGCATCATTCCGACGGCCCAGGCGACCCGCCTGACCATGGACCGGGAAGGCATCCGCCGGCTGGCTGCAGAACACCTGGAACTGCCGACTTCCGACTACCGATTCGCGGGCACCCAGGCGGAGTACCGGGACGCGGTCGAGGCGATCGGCCTGCCCTGCGTGGTGAAGCCCGTGATGAGTTCCTCGGGCAAGGGGCAGAGCGTCGTGCGCGAAGCGGGAGAAGTCGACGCCGCCTGGGAATACGCGCTGCAGGGCGGGCGCAGTGCCGGCGGCCGCGTCATCGTCGAGAGCCTGATCGAATTCGACTACGAGATCACGCTGCTCACGGTGCGCCACGACGACGCCATCAGCTTCTGCGAGCCCATCGGCCATCTGCAGCTGAAGGGCGACTATCGGGAGTCGTGGCAACCCCAGCCCATGAGCGAGACCGCGCGGGAACGTGCCCAGCGGGTGGCAGGGTCCATCGTGGGCGCGCTCGGCGGCCGGGGCGTGTTCGGCGTCGAACTGTTCGTCAAGGGCGACCAGGTCTGGTTCAGCGAGGTCTCGCCGCGACCCCACGACACCGGCATGGTGACCATGATCTCCCAGTACAACTCTCAGTTCGCGCTGCATGTCCGCGCTATTCTCGGCCTGCCAATCCCGGTGATTCGCCAGCTCGGCCCGTCGGCCTCCTGCGCCATCGTCGCAGAAGGCGACTCAGACAATATCCGCTTCAAGGGCGTGGACAAGGCGCTGCAGGAGCCGGATACGAGCCTCAGGCTGTTCGGCAAGCCGTCGATCCGGGGGTCGCGGCGGCTTGGGGTCGCGCTCGCGAGAGGCGAGAGCATAGAGGAAGCCAGGGACAAGGCGCGCCGCGCCGCCGGCGCCGTCATCTGCAAGTTCTGAGGAAACCGACACGGGTCGGCGCCGGCGGCGTTCAGCCGTTCGCGGTCTCGTCCCGGTAGCGGCGGAAATAGACCGCGCCGGCGGTGAAACCGGCAGCCACCGCCAGCCCGCCCCACAGACCCGGCATCGCCAGGAACTCCCACGGATCCAGTAGCGCGAGCAGATTCAACTCGCCGGCCAGTCTGTCGGGGAGGTCGCCTACGGAGATGCGCAGGTCGTCGCCGCGGAAACTCGCCGTGATCCAGGGCATTTGTCCGAGGCGGCTGAAGACGAGCCGGGCGAAGACGCCGGTATCGAAGACCAGACGCTCGGCCAGGGGGATCACGACGAACGGCAGCACGGCCCAGAGGAAGACGTTCTTCTTCGCAAACGCCGAGCAGAACAGGCCCCAGGCGATGAACGGGAGGAACCAGAGCGAGGCGCCAACCAGGTAATAGACCGAGAGAGTCCAGACCTGCAGCAACGGCATCGGCCGCCACACCAGCTCCCAGGCACTGCCACCGCCGAGCCAGACGGCGATGGTCGACAGGCACAGAATCACGAGCTGCGTGGCGGCGAGGAAACCGAAGGTGATCACGGGTGCCAGCAGTGCGGCGGTCACCAGCTTCGAGATCACCACCTCGGTGTCGGTGAGTGGCAGCGACTTCCAGAACAGGATGCTGCGATCCTTGCGCTCGGCGTAGAGGGCGTCGATGGAATAGAAGAAGACGAGGAACGCCAGGCCGACGACGAAGACCGTCGACGGTCCGACCGTCAGCGCGAAGACCCCCGCCGCCGAACCGACGTCGCCGCCGACCTGCATGCCGGCCACCATATTCTCGAAGCCGATGGCTCTGGCGCCGCCGGTCACCAGTGCGGTGGCCACGCCGAGGGCCACCACCAGGCCGATCACCAGCGGCGTCAGATACAGCGCGCGATGCTCCCACAGCTCCCGCTGCATCAGGAAATAGGCTCTGCGCATCACGCTCTGGCTCCTCTGAGCTTGGCGACGAACAGGTCTGCGAGGCCGGGGGTCTTCACCTCTCCCAGGCTGCGCAGGCGGTCCCGGTCAACGCCCTCGAACGTGAGCACCTTCTTGCCGAATACGTCTCGCCGTGCGATGGGCTGCAGAGCCAGGGCCTGTTCCGCCCGGTCACCGCTGGTAGTCAGCTCGACGTAGCGCGCGGCGACTTCGTCCACGCTTTGGTCGAGTACCACACGGCCGTCGTCGATGAACATCACGTCGGTGAGGATGTGTTCGATCTCCTCCACCTGATGGGTGGTGACGATGATGGTCCGCTGCTCGTCGAAATAGTCGTTCAGGATGGTGGTGTAGAACTCTTTCCGGAAGAGGATGTCCAGCCCGAGCGTCGGCTCGTCCAGCACCAGCAGCTTCGCGTCGATGGCCATGATGATGGACAGGTGCAGCTGAGTGACCATGCCCTTGGAGAGTTCCTTCACCCTCGCGTCACGTCGCACCGGGGTGCGCTCGAGGAAGGCGTCCGCCTCCCGGCGGCTGAAGTTCGGATGCACGGCCTCGACGAAGTCGAGCAGGTCGCTCACCCGGATCCAGGGCGGCAGCACGGCGACGTCCGCGACGAAACAGATGTTCTGCATCAGCTGCTTGCGCTGACGGAATGGGTCGAGGCCGAGCACCCGCAGCTCGCCCTCGCAGTCGGTCAGGCCCAGCAGTGTCTTCAGCAGCGTGGTCTTGCCCGCTCCGTTCGGGCCTATCAGCCCGACGATGCGGCCCGGCTCGACGTCGAAGCTGACGTTGTCCACCGCGCGGGTCGAGCCGTAGCGTTTCGAGACGCCGTGCGCCTGCACGATGGCCGTCATGATCCGTCGCTCCCCTCGTCCTTCGCCTGTTCCGCCCGCGCCAGAAGGTCCGCCGGGTCCAGCTCCAGGCGCTGCATGGTCGCGACCACCTCGGGCCACTCCTGCTGCAGGAATCGCTCACGCTCGTCCTTCAGCAATCGGTCCCGGGCACCCGGCAGGACATACATGCCGCGTCCGCGACGCTTCTCGACGAGTTCTTCGTCGACCAGTTCCTGGTAGCCTTTCAGCACGGTCAGCGGATTCAGCCGGTACTCGGCCGCGACGTTGCGTACCGACGGCAGCGCGTCGCCGTCCTGCAGCACACCCTCGAGGATCATCGCCACGACCCGGTCACGGAGCTGGCGATAGATCGGCTGATTGTCGCTCCAGTCAGCTTCCATCAGTTCCCTGCCCCGGGGACCGGCCATATTGGCCATACCGGTCCCGGCCATGTCCGCGGAGTATCCGATCTGCGCTGCGGTGCCACTCACTCATCCCCTCGCTCAGCCCTTGCCGGCCTCCAGAAAGAGGATGTGGTCCGGACCGGATGGCCTGTCCGCGCCATCCGCGCCGCCCGACCTGAGCTCGCTCGCCACCAGCGCCATCGCCATCAGCATGAGCACCGTAAGCCCCAGGGTGAGTCTTCCGCCTGTCTCCTGTCCGCCGTTCATCTTTTCAGCCTCTTTGTCCCCGGGTCCGTGCCCGGTTTCGGTCCTGTTTCGTCCCTTCTCCGTTCGCTGCCAGGCGACTCTGCGCCTACGTGAACGGGTGTTGTAGTCAACTATAACACCAGATGCGGAGAAATCAAGACCAGCTTCACATTCCGGACGGGCCGAACCCCGCCGGGCGGCCGCGGCCGTTCCTACAGGAGTGAGCAGCGAGGAGCAGCAGGTGCCCGACGCCGATGCCGTTACGCCGCCGCGGGCGGTCGCATACACTGGTCCGATGACGCCATCGGACCCGGACGTACGGTTGATGCTGCGTTACCGGGACGGTGACGCGAGCGCCTTCGATGCCCTCTACAGCCGGCACAAGGACGGCCTCTACCGCTATCTCCTGCGGCTCTGCCTCGACACCGCCACGGCGGAGGACCTGTTCCAGGAGGCCTGGGGCAAGCTCATCGCTGCGCGCCACCGCTACCGGCCGACGGCCCGGTTCTCCACCTACCTCTACCGGGTCGCCCACAATTGTTTCGTGGACCACTATCGGCGCCATCGCAACCGCGGCCGGGAGGAGGACGCCGACGCCGTGGCGCTGACGACCCGCGAGGGAGACCCCGGGCGGGAAACCGAGCGCGCGCTGGCCCGGGCCAGACTGGAGCGCCTGCTCGAGGCACTGCCGCCGGAGCAGCGCGACGCATTCCTGTTGCGCGAGGAGGGCGGTCTGTCGGTCGCGGAGATCGCCGAGGCGACCGGAGTGGGTACCGAGACGGCGAAGAGCCGGCTGCGCTATGCCTATCGGAAGCTGCGCGAAGGGTTTGCGCCGCTGGCCGAGGGCGCGGGAGGAGCAGACGATGGCTGATCCCGGACAGGGTCACGACAAGAGCCGTCACACGGACGGTGACACCGCGACGGTGGTCGACGAGACGGTGTCACGCGCCTACCGGGAACTTGCCCGCGAACGTCCGCCCGCGGCGCTGGACGAGCGCATCCGGGGGCGGGCCCGCCGGGCGCCGCCGGCACGGCCCTGGCAGCGGCCTCTGGCCATCGCTGCAACCCTGGCGCTGGCGGTGGCGCTGGTCCTGCAGGTCGCCACGCCGCCGGACGGCGGACAGCCGTCTCCCCTCCGGCAAAGCGCACCGCACAGCCCCGTCGGCGACACCCTGCCCGAGGAGGCAGCCGTCCCGGCCTACGCCCTGCAGCCCGACCGGGCCGATGCCGGGCAGGCGGTATCGGAACTCGGCCGTGCCAGCCGCAAGGCGGCGCAATCGCTGGCAGGCAAAGAAACCGCAACGGCCTCGACCCATTGCACGGACCACGTCGGGAACGCCGACGCCTGGCTGGCCTGCATCGCGGAACTGGAGGCCGCCGGAGAGCAGGCCGCGGCGGAGCGGGAGCGGCAGGCCTGGACCGTCCGCCACGGGCCGGAGCCCGACCCGGCCGACTGAGTCCGGACACCCGACCGTGCTAGAATTCGGCACCCCGCAGGGCAGTCAGGTGTCAGCAAAATGAAGAATCCCGTCCACGTCACGATCACCGGAGCTGCAGGTCAGATCGGCTATCAGCTCGCTTTCCGTATCGCCTCGGGCCAGATGCTCGGCGCCGACCAGCCGGTCGTGCTCCAGCTGCTGGAGATTCCGCCGGCACTGGGCGCCCTCGAGGGCGTGGTGATGGAGCTGGAGGACTGCGCGTTCGATACGCTGGCGGGCGTGAAGGCCACCGACGACGCGAACGTCGCCTTCAAAGACAGCCAGTTCGCGCTGCTGGTGGGCGCCAAGCCGCGCGGGCCCGGCATGGAACGCGCCGATCTGCTGCAGGAGAATGCCAAGATCTTCTCGGTGCAGGGCCGGGCCATCAACGACCACGCGGATCGGGACATCCGCGTGCTGGTGGTGGGTAACCCCGCCAACACGAACGCCCTGATCGCCCAGGCGAACGCCCCGGACATCGACCCGGGCCGCTTCACCGCCATGACCCGCCTGGACCACAACCGGGCCATGGCCCAGCTGGCCGCGAAACTGGATGCCCACGTCGCCGACATCAGCCGCCTGACCATCTGGGGCAATCACAGCGCCACCCAGTATCCCGACGTGAGTCATGCGCTGGTCGGCGGCAAGCCCGCCGCGAACCGGGTGGACGAGGCCTGGCTGAGCGGCGAGTTCATCCCGACGGTGCAGCAGCGCGGCGCGGCCATCATCAAGGCGCGGGGCGCCTCGTCGGCGGCCTCGGCGGCCTCGGCGGCGATCGACCACATGCACGACTGGTGGCTCGGCACCCCCGGCGACGACTGGGTGAGCATGGCCATCCCCGCCGACGGCAGCTACGGCATCGAGCCCGGCGTCATCTACTCCTACCCGGTGCGCTGCGCGGACGGCGCCTACGAGATCGTGCAGGACCTCGACATCAGCGAGTTCAGCCGCGCGCGCATGGACGCCACCGACGCCGAACTGCGCGAGGAGCGGGCCGCCATCGAATCCCTGCTCTGAGGCGCGCACTCCCTCGTCACGCCTCCGACAGGCCCGTCGGCTGCCTGCAGACGCCCGACGGGCTCCGGTATAGTGCCTATTGATGGACCGCTGTCACCGTGACAGCGTGGTACACGGGTGCGTGTGCGCCCGAGTAGAGAGGATGCAATCGTGGCGGATTTTCTGATCGGACTGTTCTGGTTCCTGCTGTTCTTCGGCGGAGCAATCGCCCTCGCCTACCACCGGGTGGACCTCAGGACTTCGACCATGGCCGCCGGCGTGGCGCTGGTCCTCTACACCTTCCTGGGCGACGGGCACTTCCTCTGGTTGCTCGTGCTCTGGGTGTTGTTCGCCGGCATGGTGGCACTGAACTTCGAGGATTTGCGCCGCCAGCGGATCACCCGGCCGGTGCTGGACGTCTACCGCACGATGCTGCCCAGCATGTCGAAGACGGAACAGGAAGCCCTGGAGGCCGGCAGCGTCTGGTGGGACGGCGAGCTGTTCACCGGCCTGCCCGACTGGGACCGCATGCTGTCGATGCCGGCGCCGAAACTCTCGGAAGAGGAACAGGCATTCATCGACGGCCCCTGCGAGGAACTGTGCCGCATGCTCGACGACTGGGAGATCACCCACGAGCTCGGCGACATGCCGCAGGAAGTCTGGGACTACATCAAGAAGCAGAAATTCTTCGCCATGATCATCCCGAAGAAGTGGGGCGGCCTGGAGTTCTCCGCCTACGCCAACGCGATGATCCTGGCCAAGCTCGCCTCCCGCAGCGCGACCGCCTCCTCCACCATCGGCGTGCCGAACTCCCTCGGCCCCGCCGAGCTGCTGTTGCACTACGGCACCGAGGAGCAGAAGAAGCGCTACCTGCCCGGACTGGCCAGCGGCGAGGAGATCCCCTGCTTCGCGCTCACCTCGCCCCAGGCCGGCTCCGACGCCGCGGCCATCGTCGACACCGGCGTGGTCTGCAAGGGCGAATACAACGGTGAGCAGATCACCGGCATCCGGCTCAACTGGGACAAGCGCTACATCACGCTGGCACCGGTCGCCACCGTGCTCGGTCTGGCGTTCAAGCTGAAGGACCCGGACGGGCTGCTGGGCGGCCCCGAGGACTATGGCATCACCGCCGCCCTGGTACCCACGGACACCCCGGGGGTCGAGTTCGGCCGGCGCCACTTCCCGCTGAACATCCCGTTCCAGAACGGCCCCACCACCGGCAAGGACGTGTTCGTGCCGCTGGACGCCATCATCGGCGGGCCGGAGATGGCGGGCAAGGGCTGGAAGATGCTGGTGGAGCTGCTGTCGGTCGGCCGCGGCATCACCCTGCCCTCGAGCGCCCTGGGCGGCGGCCAGGCGGCGGTCTATGCCACCGGCGCCTACAGCCGCATTCGCACCCAGTTCCATCTGCCGGTGGCGAAGTTCGAGGGCGTCGGTGAGGCGCTCACCCGCATCGCCGGCTACACCTACATAATGAGTTCGGCGGTCAGCGTCACCTCCGGCGCCATCGACCAGGGCGAGAAGCCCGCGGTGCCGTCCGCCGTACTGAAGTACCACTGCACCGAACTCGGCCGGAAGATCGCCAACGACGCCATGGACGTGCACGGCGGCAAGGGCATCATGCTCGGGCCGAAGAACTACCTGGGCCGGGGGTATCAGGCGGCGCCCATCGCCATCACCGTGGAAGGCGCCAACATCCTGACCCGCAGCCTGATCATATTCGGTCAGGGCGCGATCCGCTGTCACCCGTTCGTCCTGAAGGAACTGCACGCCGCGCAGGACGAGGACCGGGAGCGCGGCCTGCGCGAGTTCGACAAGTCGCTGTTCGGTCACGTGGGTTATGCCATCAGCAACGCCGCCCGGTCGTTCTTCCTGGCGCTCACCCATGCGAAGTTCAGCCGTGTGCCGCTGAACACGCCCACCCGACGTTACTACCAGAACATCAACCGCTACAGTGCGGCGTTCGCCCTGGTGGCCGACTTCGCCATGCTCACGCTCGGCGGGAAGCTCAAGCAGCGCGAACTGCTGTCGGCGCGGCTCGGCGATGTGTTCAGCAGCATGTACCTGGCCTCCTGTGTGCTGAAGCACTTCGAGAACCAGGGCCGGCGCTCGTCCGATCTGCCGCTGGTGGAGTGGTCCGTGCGCACGCTGATGTACGAGGCCCAGGAGCAGCTGCACAGCTTCCTCAGGAACTTCCCGAACCGTTCGGTGGCGATCCTGCTGCGCGCGCTCGTATTCCCGCGCGGCCGCACCTATTCGTCGCCGGCGGACGAGCTCGGCCAGCAGATCGTCGACCTGGTGATCACGCCGGGTGAGACCCGCGAACGACTGGCAGCGCAGGCTTTCCGGGCGAAGGTGCCCGGCAGCGAACTCGGCCTGCTGCAGGAAACACTGGAGATGGCGCTGGAAGTCGAGCCCATCGAGAGAAAGGTGCGCGAGATGGAGAAGGAAGGCCGCATCAAGGCAGAGTACCTGCCCGATCAGGTGGCCGAGGCACGGGAGGCCGGCTACCTCGGCGAGGAGGAGGCAGAGAAACTGCTCGCCTATCACGAGAAGGCGATGGCCATCATCCACGTGGACGACTTCCCGCCGGATGCGTTCGCCTGCGGCAAGGGCGGGAGCGCCGGCAAAGCCACCGGGCCGGGCAGCAAGAAGAAAAAGAAGAAGGCGGCGCGGCGCAAGAGCAAGACGACGAAGAAGAAACGCGCCGCCTCGGCAACCGCCGGATCGGCGGTCGAGGAAGGAAGCGAGAGCAGTCAGAACACCTGAGCCGGCGGCACAGTCCGGTGGCGTGGCACTGAAACCGGCGGGGCCCGGGAACGCCGTCGCCGCGGGGAGAGGAGACGGTGGAAGAGCCGCGTGTCATCTACGAGGTCACGGTCGCCTGCGACCCGGCCGTCGAGGCCGACCTGCGGGACTGGCTGCCGCAGCACGTGGGCGCCATGCTGGAGCTGCCCGGCTTCACCGGCGCCCGCATTCTGGACGTGGTGCCGGGCACCGAGGGCGAGTGGCCCACGCACACCGTGCATTACACGCTCACCGACCGGGCCGCGCTGGAAGAGTACTTCGCCGGGGATGCCGGGCGCATGCGCGCGGCCGCCGAGCAGCGCTTCGGCGATTCGGTGCGCATCGAACGTCGCATTCTGACCGCGGCCGGCACGGGCGACGACAAACTGGCCCCGCCCCGCTGCCTCAACTGCGGCCACGTCCTGCACGGCCAGTACTGCGGCATCTGCGGCCAGCGTTCCAGCAGCCGCCTGATCAGCCTGTGGGGGCTGATCGCCGAGGGTCTCGGCGACCTGCTCGACATGGATTCGCGCCTCTGGCGCACATTGCGCGCCCTCCTGCTCAGGCCCGGTTACCTGACGGCGGAGTACCTGGAAGGCCGGCGTGCCCGCTTCATGCCGCCGTTCCGCATGTATCTCGCCTTCAGCCTGATCTTCTTCATCACCGCCTTCTTCGACATGGACGGATTCCAGGTCGAATTCAGCGGCGACCCGGGGACGGCCATCGACGAAGCAACCCGAGACGCAGCGACCGAAGTTACGAGCGGAACTCGGGACAGCATCGACGGACGAGTGCCGCCGGAGGAGATCGAACGCCGGGCCCCGGAGCCGGAGAATGCCATCGAGGCGGAGCAGACACCGGAGGCCGCGCCGGATACGGGCGGCGATGCGGCTGCGGCAAAAGCAGACGAGGACAGAACGGAGGAAAACGTCACCGGAGCCTGCGCCGATCTGCAGTTCCAGATCGGCGGCTGGCTGGGACAGCGGCTTACGGAGGAGCGGCTGCGCGAAGCCTGCCGACGCGTGCTCGCGGATCGGGGGCGCGGGCTCGGCCGTGCCCTGATCGACGACCTGCCCACGGCGCTGTTCGCCTTCCTGCCGGTGCTCGCGTTCGTACTGAAGGTCCTGTATCCGTTGTCACGCCGATACTACGTGGAACATCTTCTGTTCATCGTCCACTACCAGTCCTTCGTCTTTCTCGTACTGACCCTGCAGGTACTGCTGGGCAGATTGGTCGATCTGGTGCGGGGCTTCGATTGGCTAGCGGACCTCGGCGCCGTGGTCGTCGTGTTCTACATACCCGTCTACCTGTTCCGCTCCCTGCGCCGGGTCTATCGGCAGAAATTCCTCGTCACCTTCGCGAAGTTCATGGCGTTGTCCGTAGCTTATTTCCTGGCCTTCGTGATCATGATGAGCGCCACCTTCGTGGTGGCGGCGCTCAGCCTGTGAGGCCGGGCGCGCTCGCGCGGCGCGGCAGCGACGGGCGCTGGAGCGGCCCGGGTATCGCCGTTACCGGGCGCTTCGGGCTAGAATGTCGGCCGCCGGGACTTGTGTCCGGAGCGCGGTAGCGCGACAATGCAGTAAATGCCGTAAAGGCAAGTTGACAGTCGTAAGTGTAAACCTATCAGTCCATGACAAAAAAACCCATAGGAATCAGTGGACTCGCAGCTTATGTCCCGCCTTACCGCGTCTGGCTGGAGGACTGGTGTGAGTGGACGGGTGCGCCGTGGCCGAAGATCAGCAAGGTCGTCGGGCGCAGTTTCCGGATGCGTGGCCAGCGTCACAGCGTCTACACCATGGCCGCCACGGCCGTGCTGCGGCTGATCCGCCAGTACGACGTCGACCCCGGCAGAGTGAAGTTCCTCGGCCTCGGTACGGAGTCGAGCACCGACAACTCGGCCGGCGCCATTATCGTCAAGGGCATGGTGGACAAGGCGCTCGCCGCCGAGGGCAAGCCGCCGATAGCGCGCAGCTGCGAGGTGCCGGAGTTCAAGCACGCCTGCCTCGGCGGCGTGTACGGGATGAAGGGCGCCATCCGTCATCTGGCGCTGGACGGCGCGGGCAGCCAGGCGATCGTGGTCTGCGCGGATATCGCCGAATACGCCCGCGGTTCCAGCGGCGAGCAGACCCAGGGCGCAGGCGCCGTCGCGATGCTGCTGGAAGAAGATCCGAAATTGGCCGTGGTGGACCTGACCCAGGCCGGCTCCGCCTCCGATTACCGGCACATCGACTTCCGCAAGCCGATGCTGCGCTTCTGCGGCCAGGACCGCAGTGAGACGCATCAGGTGCAGGACTTCCCGGTCTTCAACGGCAAGTATTCCACCACCTGTTATCTCGACGAGACGCTGCAGGCCCTCGCCGACATGTACGAGAAGCGCGGCGTGAAGCCCGCTCCCTACCTGCGCCCGCTGAAGGCCGTCTTCATGCACCGCCCCTATCGGCGCATGCCGGAGACTGGCTGGGGAGCCGCGTGGATCTGGGCGCTGGCCCACGGCGACGCGGAGGAGCACGCCATCCTCGACGGTTATTGCCGTGAGGCGGAGGTGGACACCGACCAGCTAGTGGCCGAACTGCACGCCGTGCCGGCCCTGGCCGAACTGGCCACGGAAGGCGGAGTGAACACCGAGGCCTATCCGCTCACCATGGAAGTCCTTCGCATCTTCCGCCGCACGCCCGACTACCAGGAGATCGTGCTCGACAAGCTGGTGCTGGGGTCCGAGACCATGCGCGACCTCGGCAACCTGTACACCGCGGCGCTGCCGGCCTGGATGGCCGCCGGTTTCGAGGAGGCCATGGACAGCGGTCTCGACCTCACCGGCGAGGAGATCCTCACGCTCGGCTACGGCAGCGGCGATGCGGCCGAGGTGATCCCGATCACAATGTGCGAGACCTGGCGCGAGGCCACGGCCCGCATCGGCTTCCGCCGTTGTCTGGAACCCGCGCTGGACCTGAGTCAGGCCCAGTACGAGGCACTGCACGACGGACGCCGGGTTCAGGGGCTCGACTACCTGGCGAACGACGAGTTCGTCATCGAGCGGGTCGGCGACCGGGAAGACCGCCAGTTCCAGGATCTCGGTATCGAGTACTACCGCTACGTCGGCTGAGCGGCCGCCCCCAGGCGCTCCAGGATCTGTGCCAGCGTGCCGGCATGCTCGCCGGTCAGCCGCTCCCACTCCATGCGGAACCAGGGCGTGTAGTGCTCCGGGTGCCCGGCCAGTTCGGCCGTGAGCACAGCCGGTTCCACGAACCGCCATTCCGCGACTTCCGTCTCGTTGGCGCGCACCGCCTCCGCAGTGACGCCCGCGTACACCCAGCAGAGCTCGTGCTCCGCGCCGGCGTCGCCGTAGCGGGCCTGGTAGACGAACTTGTAGACGAAATCGAGCTCGGCCGCGATGCCCAGCTCCTGGGCCAGGCGCCGGTGCACGGCCTCGTCCATCGCCTCGCCCGCCCGCGGATGGCTGCAGCAACTGTTCGACCAGTAGCCGGGCCACAGGCGCTTGTCGCCGGCGCGACGCTGCAGCAGCAGACGCCCGCCCGTGTCGAAGACGAACAGCGAGAATGCCCGGTGCAGCACGCCCTCGCCGTCGTGGCAGCGTGCCTTGGACAGGGTGCCCAGCTCGTTGTCGTCCCGATCGACGAGGATCAGCGACTCGGAGTCGTCGGAGACGATGTCATGGGCCTGATCCGTCATCCCTCACCCCGGTCGCCGTGCAACTGCAACGTGCGGAAGCCGGCGTTCTCCAGCGCCTCGGCCACCGGCCCGGTGCCGTCCGGGCAGAACGCGACGATCGAGCCGCCGCCGCCGGCACCCGTGAGCTTGGCGCCGTGCGCGCCGGCGTCGCGGGCGATGCCGATCATCTTCTCGAGCACGGGCGCGGAGACGCCCAGCGCGTTGAGGATGCCCTGGCAGATATCCATGCGGTAGCCGAGTTCCTCCGGCTGGCCGCGCTCCAGCGCGTCCACCGACTCGAGCGTCAGCTGGTCGATCTCGTCGAACAGCCGGGTGTAGCGCTCGCGATCCCGCTCGTAGCCGGCCCGCACGCGGGACACCATGTCGGAGGTGAGGCTGCGTACCTCGCTCATCGCCACCACCAGCGGCAGATCGCCCGTGTCGACGAACCGGTTCACCGGCGGCTCGCGCCGGTAGAGCAGCGTGCGGGAATAGGTGGCGACCGTATTGTCCACCCCCGAAGGCGTGCCATGAGCGAGCTTCTCGCATTCGAAGGCCAGTGCGTTCACCGCGGCATCGTCCAGGCCGAGGCGGAAACAGCGGTCCAGCGCGCGCACGACGGCGACAGCAATCGCGGCCGAACCACCCAGCCCCATGGCCGGCGGCAGGTGGGGCCGCAGCATGATGTCGATGCCCCGGCCGGCCACGCCCAGTTCGCGCACCGCCAGCCGCAGGCAGGCATCCAGCAGGTTGTCGTCCTGCGCATCGGGGTCGATCGCGCGGTCCACGTCCCATTCGGGCACACGCAGCCGCAGCGCATCGCCCTGCTCCCGCGCCACCGCATGCACCGCCAGCGGCAGCGGCGCGGCCAGCGCATGCCGGCCGTAGACCACGGCATGCTCACCCAGCAGGATCACCTTGCCGGCGCCGCTGCTGGCCTCGGCCAGAAAGGCCTCTTCCTGCTCCCGGGTCTCCTCGGCCACGGCGTGAATGAGCTCGCTCGCTTTCCATGGCTTGATCTCGCCGCTGGCCACGAGTTCGTTCACCACCCGGTCGAAGTGCTCGGGCGGCGCGCCGGCCGCCGAGACGACGCTGCGCGCGTGCAGCGTCATGTGTCCGCGCTGGATGCCGTCGGTGGCGAGCGCCTTCAGCGCCGAGAGATTCTGCGCCAGGCCCACCGCGCAGAGGATGCCGGAGAGCTCTCTGGCGGTATGCACGCCCAGCAACCGCAACGCGAAGCGCGCCACCGGGTTGGCGCGGAGCGTGCCACCGACGATGCCGGTCTTCAACGGCAGGGTCAGCTCGCCGGTGAGAGCGCCGTCAGCGTCGGTCTGCCAGCGGGTGAGCGCCCGGTAACTGCCGTCCCGACTGGCCCAGGCGTGGGCCGCCGCCTCGATGGCGCGCCAGTCGTTGCCGGTGGCAATCGCCACCGGGTCCACCCCGTTCATGATGCCCTTGTTGTGGGTGGCCGCCCGGTAGGCATCGACGAGTGCGATATCGTTCGCCAGCACAATGGCGTCGCGCACCTCCTCGCCCCGCTCGCCGAGGCGCTCCACCGGGATGCGGCAGCTCGCGGTCACCAGGGCGCCGTCCGTGAGGTTGGAGAGTATGCGCAGGTGCACGCGGCCGCCGGTGAGCGATTCCACCAGCCCCGCCACGCCCTCGCACAGTGTATTCACCTGGTTCGCGCCCATGGCGTCGCGGGTATCGGCGTCGAGGTGCAGCACGACCAGCGGCCGCCCGTCCGGGAGGCTCAGTGCGCGCAGGTGGATGCCGCGGACGCCGCCACCCCGCACCACCATGTTCGGCTGCAGGCTGTTGGCCCGCTCGATGATCTCGGCCTCGGCCTCGCGGAGCTTGCCGACCGCGGCATCGGCATCGTCCACGCCGACGATGTGCAGCTGTCCCGCCAGCAACGGCTCCTCCGCCTGCACCGCGAAACCGCCGGACTCCCGCACCAGCCTGGCCGCCGAAGACAGCGCCGCGACGATGGAGGGTTCCTCAACCGCCATCGGCACCACCACCTCGCGGCCGCCGATCAGGAAGTTGGGCGCGATGGCGAGCGGCAGACCGGCCACGCCGATCACGTTCTCGACCATGCGATCGGCCGCTTCCGGTGTGAGCCCGCCGCGCATGCTCTCCAGCAGGCGGACATCGTCCTGGGTGATGATCTGCATGTCGGCCAGGCGCCGGCGGCGCTCGGCGACATTGAGCCGATACAGCCCGGGCACGCGGGAATTCTTGGTATTTCCTGGCTGGTCGTTCATGGGGTGTCCGGGCCGGTCATTCTACCGTGGCGAGTCCGCCGTCGTCCGGGCGGAGTGGCAGGGGTCGGAAACCGGCGCGCTCCGCTGCCGCACGGAACGACTGTAACCGCCGTCGATCGCCGGCGAGTGCCAGACCGAGGTCGCCGCCGCCCGCGCCACTCGGTTTATACACAACGCCGGCCCCGTCAGCCAGCCGGGCGAGCTCCGCGTGCCCGCCACCGCCGATATCGATGCGGGCCGCCTCGCCGACGCCGTCGAGAGCGCGGGCCCAGGCGGCGGTGGTCTCCAGCACGGCCTGCGTGTCGCCGGCCTGCCAGGCGGCGGCCGCTTCCGCCGCACGCCGGATCAGGCGGTCGGCAGGCCCGTCGGCTGCGGGCGAGCGGCGCCATTCCCGATAGCGGCGCACCCGCGGCGTGGTCCGGGCCGAACGACCGGTCCACACGAACAGCGCCTCCAGCCCGTCGGGCCAGCGCACGGGCTCCACCAACGGAGGATCGCCGACGACGAAACGGATCACACCGCCGGCGACGGAAGCCGCGATATCCAGCCCGCTGCCCTCGCCGCCCTGCAGCCGCCGGTGCGCCTCGTAGGCCAGCCCGTCCTCGAAGGTCCTGCCGAAGTGGCGGCACAGCGCTGCGGTCAGGGCGACGGTCAGTGCGGCGCTGGAACCGAGGCCGAGCTTGTCCGCGCCGCTGTAGAAAGCGGAGGTATCGAGCCGGATCTGGAACGGCCGGTCGGCGGGCAGCGGAGCGCGCTCCGCCAGCGTCTCCGTGACCGCGACGAGCAGGCGGTAGTCTTGGGCGGCGCGGTCCGCGTGCCAGTCGAGCCTTCCGTCGCCGGTGAGACCGAATGCCGCCGGCGCGATATCGGGACCCCGCGCCTGCACCCGGCAGTCCGCCGCAGTCTCGACGGTCACGACAGCGCGCCGATCGACGGCCGTCACGATGGCGGGCGCGCCGTCGAGCACTGCGTACTCGCCGGTGAGCACCAGCTTGCCCGGAGCGTCTGCGCCGCTCACCCGGACCCCGCGATCTCCGGCGCTCCGCCCAGCCCGGCTCGCAGGAGACCAGTGACACCGGGCACCGCGGTGAGCGCCGTCGCGACCGCTTCGGCTGCCTCCGGCAGGCACACCGCCTTGACCTGCGGTCCCGCGTCCACGGTGAAGAAGGTGCCATGGCCGGCCGCGCGCAACTCGCGCACGGCGTGCAGGCAGGCCAGCGTGGCCGGCTTCCAGTAAAGGATGCCCGGCCGGGACGAGAGCGTCAGCGCATGCATCTTCAGGCAGCTGTACTCGGCTACCGCGGCGAGACGCTCGAAGTCGCGTCCGGCGACGGCGGCCGCGGCCTCGTCCAGGTCGTCCTCCTGGGCCGCCACCCAGGCGCCGTAGTAGGGCGAGGTGGCTTCGCTCGCCAGCATCGCCGCCGTGGAGCCCACCGGCTTCGGCCCTGGATCGGTCACGGCGATCACCACCTCAAGGGGCCACTCCTCCGCGCCGGCCAGCGGCGTCAGCGAGATGTCCGTCTCGCCGGCGCGCGGCCGATCCAGCCGGACGAAGCCACCATAGAGCGAGCGGGCCGCGGAGCCGGAGGCGGCGCCCGCCAGCCGTGCCAGTGCCGCTCTGTCGAGGCCGGTCGAGGCGGCGGCATCCGCGGCGGCCACAAGGGCCGCGAAACCGGAGGCGGACGAAGCCAGGCCGGCGGCGACGGGGAAGTTGCTGTCGCTCTCCACCCGGGCGAAACGACGGACGCCCGTACGCGCCCGGAAGCGGTCCAGGCAGGCGGCCACCCGCTCGCCGGCCGGGCCGCCGCGGTTGCCGTCGAGCACGACGAGGTCGGCGTCGAGCGCGTCTTCGAAGGCCAGCCGGGTGCGGGTGCGCAGACCATCCAGGGTGATCGACAGGGAGCCGACGGCAGGCAGATTGCGGCGGCTGTCCTGCTTGCCCCAGTATTTCACCAGGGCGATGTTGGGGTGCGCTACGGCGGTGGCCCGCATGGAGAAAGACCGTCAGGGAATCTGCGCCGATTATCCCATGCCCGGCCGGCCGCCGACAGCGCGAGCCGGCAGGGTGACGGCACCGGGAGCGCCGAGGCATCGGCGCCGGATTCGGTGTACGCTTCCGCCGACGCAGATTAGCGGCTCGTGCCAGCGCATGCCGGAGCGACGCAATCGGGAGCCACCGAGAACCATGTCTTTCGCCGATCGCATCGACAGCTACACCGCCCGGGTGGACGCCGCCATGGACCGTACCCTGCCCGCGCCGGACCGGCTGCCATTGCGCCTGCACGAAGCCATGCGCTACGCGGCACTGAACGGCGGCAAGCGCATCCGGCCGCTGCTGGTCTATGCCAGCGGCGAGGTGCTCGGCGTGGACCCTGTTCACCTGGACCCGCCGGCCATGGCCATCGAGTTCCTGCACGCGTTCTCACTGGTCCACGACGATCTGCCCGCCATGGACGACGACGACCTGCGCCGGGGCAAGCCGACCGTGCACCGGCGCTTCGATGAGGCCACGGCCATACTCGCCGCCGACGCGCTGCAACCGCTCGCCTTCCAGGTGCTGGCCGAGGCGCCGGTGCCGCCTGCGGGCCCGACGGCGCAGCTGGCCATGATCGAGCTGTTCACCCGGGCCTGCGGATCGCTCGGCATGACCGGCGGCCAGGCCATCGACCTCGAGTCCGAGGGCCGGCGGCTCGACCGGGATACGCTCGAGCACATGTACCGGCTGAAGACCGGCCGCCTGATCGCCGCCTCCATCCTGACCCCGCCCCTGCTGGCGGCCGATGCTGGCGACGAGGCCCGCCACGCGCTGGCCACTTTCGCCGAGTGCCTGGGCCTCGCCTTCCAGATCCGCGACGACATCCTGGACGTGGAGGGCGAAACCGAGGTGATCGGGAAGACGGCCGGGGCCGACGCCAGCCACGACAAGGCCACCTGGCCCGGGCTGTTCGGACTCGACGAGGCAAAGCTGCGCTGCGACGAGCTCTATGCGGCGGGTACGGCGGCGCTCGACCACTTCGGCGAGGCCGCCGAGCCCCTGCGCTGGCTGGCCGACTTCATCATCCATCGCGCCAGCTGAGGACGGGTCGCCGCTCCGCGCCATGAACCGACACGACGAGCGCCAGCGCTGGATCCTCCACGTCGACATGGATGCCTTCTATGCCTCGGTGGAGCAGCGCGACCGGCCCGAGCTCCGCGGCCGGCCGGTCATCGTCGGCGGCAGCAACGCGCGCGGCGTGGTGGCCGCCGCGAGCTACGAGGCGCGACGCTACGGCATCCGCTCCGCCATGCCCACGCGGGAGGCGCTGCGCCGCTGCCCGGAGGTGATCTGCGTGAAGGGACGCATGGAGCACTACCAGACGGTATCCCGGCAGATCTTCGGCATCTTCCGGCGCTACACGCCGGTGGTGGAGGGGCTGTCCCTGGACGAGGCCTTCCTCGACGTCACCGGCAGCCTGAATCTGTTCGGCGACGCCATGGAGATCGCCCGCGCCGTGAAGGACGACATCGGCGCCGAGACCGAACTGTGCGCGTCGGTGGGCATCGCGCCCAACAAACTGGTGGCCAAGATCGCCTCTGACCTCGACAAGCCGGACGGACTCGTGCTGGTGACGCCCGAGAACCTGCGCGAGACGCTGGACCCCCTGCCGGTGGAAACCCTGCCGGGCATCGGCCGCCAGACGCTCGCGCGGCTGCACGCCCTCGGCGTGCGCAGCATCGCCGATCTGCGCACGGCCGCCCCCGAGTCCCTGCGGCCCGTGTTCGGGCGCTATACGCGGCGTGCCCAGGAGCGGGCCGCCGGCATCGACGAGCGGCCGGTGGTGGTGCACCGCCCCGAGAAGTCCATCAGCGCCGAGCAGACCTTCGACGAAGACCTGGAGTCCGTCGAGGAGCAGGAACGCCGGCTGCTGCGGCTCGCCGAACGCACCGGGGCACGCCTCAGGGCGAAGCGGCTGGTCGCCGGCACGGTGCAGGTGAAGATCCGGGCTGCGGACTTCACCACCTACACCCGCCAGATACGGCTGCATCCTCCGGGCAACGCCACCCGGTCATTGTTCGAGACGGCGTGCGACCTCCTCGCGGCGTGGCGGGACGAGTACCCGGGCCGCAGCATACGCCTGCTCGGCGTGGGCGCGGCAGAACTGAGCGCCGCGGAACAGCTCGATCTCTTCGACGCTGCCAGTGACGGCGCCGGCAGCGGGCTGGACCAGACCGTGGACCGCATACGCGAGCGCTTCGGCGGCGCCGCGCTCAGCCGCGCCCGCAGCATGGACCGGGACTGAGCGGGAAACGTATCGTCGATGGCACCTGTGGCATGTAGATGCCGGGGCTTGGGTTAGAATGGCGGGCCGGACCTGATATGGCAGGACCATGTACACGAGCTTCTTCGGACTCACGGAAAAGCCGTTCACGATAACGCCCGACCCGCGTTATCTGTTCATGAGCGAGCGTCACTCGGAGGCGCTTGCTCACCTGGTCTATGGCGTCACCGAGAGCGACGGCTTCATTCAGCTAACCGGCGAGGTGGGCACGGGCAAGACGACGCTCGTGCGCAGCCTGCTGCAGAAGCTGCCGAAGCGCACCGAGGTGGCCGTGGTCCTCAATCCCCAGCTCACCGCCCGGGAGTTCCTGGTGGCCATCTGCCGGGAGCTCGGCATACCTCAGCCGGAAGAACGGGACAGCCTGCGCGCGCTGGTGGACGCGCTGAACGAAAACCTGCTGGCGGCCCACGCGGACGACCGTCGCACCATCCTGGTGGTGGACGAGGCCCAGAACCTGGCGGCCGAGGTACTGGAGCAGGTCCGGCTGCTCACCAACCTGGAGACGACCCGCCAGAAGCTGCTGCAGATCATACTCATCGGCCAGCCGGAACTGCGCGAGCTGCTGGCCCGCAACGATCTGCGCCAGCTCGCCCAGCGGATCACCGCCCGCTATCACCTGGAGCCGCTGGACCGGAACGAGACCATCCGCTACATCGAACACCGCCTGAAGGTGGCCGGCGCCGTCACCGACCTGTTCACGCCCGCGGCCAAGCGGGAGGTGTACCGGCTCTCCGGCGGGGTCCCGCGGCTCGTGAACGTCATCTGCGATCGCTCGCTGCTCGGCGCCTACAGCCGCGAGCGCCGGCAGGTGGACAAGACCCTGGTCCGGCGCGCCGCGGCGGAGATCTCGGGCCAGCGGGAGAACCCGTTCTGGCAGCGATGGCTGGTGCCGCTCGCGGGCACCGCCGCACTCGCCACCCTGGCCTTCAGCGCCTGGTATTACCTGGCGCCAACCGACGATCAGCCTCCGGCCCGCCCGGTGGTCCGGATGATCGGGCCGCCCGGTGCCGCCGCCGGACCCGCGGGCGCGGCCCCGTCCCCGATCACGGCGGCGGAAGCGTCGTCACAACCGCGCCCGACGCAGGCAGCGCAGCCGTCACCGGAAGACGGGATGGCCGCCGGCGAATCCGGCCGGAACGCCCCCGCGGAAAGCGGAATCGGCAGCGATCCCGACCCCTCCCTGGCCGCGATCCTGCGCGACAATCCGCAAGCGACGGACAGCGTCCGGGCCTTCGCGACCCTGTTCGACATCTGGACGGCGGGCTACGACCCGGAGGCCGGCGCGGCCTGCGACCAGGCCGGGCGCCAGGGCCTGCAGTGCCTGTTCCAGCGCGGCACCTGGAATACCCTGCGCCAGTTCGACCGGCCCGCCATACTCACCCTCACCAACGAGGACGCGGCCGATCATCGGGTGGTGCTGGCGTCCCTGAACGACGAGACCGGCGTGATCCTGCTCGGCGGACAGCGTTACGAACTGCCGCTATCCGAGATCGGCGACTACTGGTACGGCGATTTCGTGCTGCTGTGGCGGCCGCCCTTCGGCGACGTCGTCGCCTATCAGTACGGCATGCGCGGCGATGGCGTGCGCTGGCTGCGGCGCAGCCTGAGCGAGATCCAGGGGCGGCCGTTCGACGATGGAGATTCCGAGTACTTCGACCGCGACCTCGAGCAGCGCCTGCGCGAGTACCAGCGCAGCCAGCGACTGCGGGTGGACGGGATCGCCGGCCAGCAGACCCAGATCCTGATCAACTCCGACCTCGGCCTGGCGCAGACGCCGCGCCTGACGGTCAGCGGATAACACGGCGGCGGATTCCATGTCCTTCATACTCGACGCACTGAAGAAATCCGAGAACGAGCGCCAGGGTCAGCGCGGACTCGGCGTGGCCGACGTGCCGGTGGCCCGCGGAGCTCCCGGCGCACCCGCCTGGATCTGGTGGCTGCTGGGGCTACTCGCGGTGAACGTGATCGTGCTGCTGGCCGTGTTGCTGCGGCCGGGGGCGGAGCCGACCGCCGATGCGGCCCAGGACACGGCAACTGCAGCGTCCGCGGCGACAGGGCCTGGCGCCGTGCCGGAGCGAGTGGCCCCCGAACTCGCCGCCCTGGTCGACCGGGCGAGGACCGAGAGGCTGAGCGCGGCGCCACCGGATCCCGGGGAGCCCTCCCCGGACGAGGCCGCGGCGCGGGCCGCGGCGGCAACACCGGCAGCCGTCATGCCAGCGGCAGAAGCCGCGGAATCCGCCCGCGCCGAGACGGCGCCGCCCGACCGGGAGACCACCCGGCAGCCGTCCGCGGCCGCAGCGACCTCGCGCGCCGGGGCCGGAGCGAGCGGAGAGGAAGAGGCGCTGGCCCTGCCCACCCTGGACGAACTCAGGGTGCGGGGCGACACGGGCCTGCCGGACCTGCATCTGGATATCCACGTCTGGAGCGAGCAGCCCCGGGGCCGCTTCGTCTACGTCAACACGATGAAGTACCGGGAGGGCGACGAGCTCGCCGCGGGACCGCGGGTGGCCTCCATCATCCAGAACGGCGTCGTGCTCGAGCACAACGGCCGCCGCTTCCTCCTGCCCCGCGACTAGGGAGGACGGCTATGAACGGAGCGGGCGACGCGGCGGCGGTGGAGTATCTCGACGGCAGACACCTGAGCCTCGCGCTCAGCGCCGGGGTGCATCGGGTGCTGGAGAATCAGGACCTGCTGAACCGCATCAACGTATTCCCGGTGGCGGACGGCGATACCGGCACCAACCTCGCGCTGACGCTGTCGGCCGTACGCGGCGCGCTGCAGGGCGCCGAGGAGCTGCCGGCCAACCGGGTCCTCATCCGCGTGGCCGACGCCATGCTGGACGGCGCCCGGGGCAACTCGGGGGCGATACTCGCGCAGTTCTTCCAGGGTGTGAGCGATGCGGCCGTCGAGGTGCGCCGCATCACGCCCGAGACCTTCGCCCGGGCCGTAACGGTGGGCTCCGAGTACGCCAGGGATGCGCTCTCCGATCCCCGCGAGGGCACCATCCTGTCCGTCGTGGCCGCATTCGCCTCGAGGCTGCGCGAGCAGCTCGGCCACATGCCGAAGATCGATTTCCCGAGCCTGCTGGGCAGCGGCCTGGAAGCCGCCCGCAAGGCCCTGGCGGAGACCACCCACCAGCTGGACGCACTACGCAAGGCCGGTGTCGTCGACGCGGGCGCCCAGGGTTTCGTGGAGATGGTGGCGGGCATGCTGGACTACGTTCGCGACGGCAAGGTCGTGGACCTGGACGAGGCGGATTTCATGTCCGTCGTCGAGGAATTCAGCGCCACCGCCGGGGAAGACGGCGACCTCGACTACCGCTACTGCACCGAGTGCATGGTGACCGGCGAGGACATCGACCGGCGCAGGCTCAGGGAGCAGCTCTCGGCGCTGGGCGCGAGCCTGGTGCTGGCCGGTACCCGCCGCAAGGCCAAGATCCACATCCACGTGAACGAGCCGGAGGAGGTATTCCGGGTCGCCGCCGGCTACGGCGCCGTCTCCGGCGAGAAGGCCGACGACATGCACCGCCAGCAGCACGCCACCCATGGCGCGGGCGTGCAGGTGGCCGTCATCACCGACAGCGCGGCGGACATCCCCGAGGAGGAGATGGAACGCCTCGACATCCACGTGGTGCCGATGCGCATCAGCTTCGGCAACCAGGGCTACCTCGACAAGGTCAGCATCGCACCGGACGAGTTCTTCGAGGAACTGAAGAAAAACCCGGTGCATCCCACCACCTCGCAACCGGCGCCCGGCGACTTCCGCCGCCAGTACCAGTTCCTCGCCAGTCATTTCCCGGACGTGGTCTCGGTGAGCCTGACGGGCAAGGTGAGCGGCACCCTGGAGGCAGCGCGGTCCGCCGCCGAGCGTGTGCGAGCCGACGGGCGCATCCACGTCATCGACAGCCTGAACGTCTCCCTGGGCCAGGGCCTCGTCGCCATGCATGCCGCCGAGTGCGCCCGGGCGGGCATGGACGCCGGGGCGGTGGTGGCCGAGACCGAATGGGCCATCGCGCACACCTGGAGCTTCGGCCTGGTGAAGGACCTGCGTTACGCGGTGCGCGGCGGCCGCGTGCCGCACTCGCGCAAGGTCGTCGCCGAGTGGCTGAACCTCAATCCCGTGCTGCGCACTACCCCCGACGGCCAGGTGACCTCGGGCGGCGTGATCTTCGGCCGTGCCAACCGGCTGCCGAAGTTCGTCCGCTACGTGGCCAGGCGCGTGGCGGCCGGCCGGCGTTACCGGCTGGCCGTGGCCCATGCCCAGTGCGGCGAGGAAGCCGAGGAGCTGCGCCGCCGGCTGGAAGCCCGGCTCGACCGGGTGGAGCAGTCCTGGGTCACCGAACTCGGCACCGCCATCGGCGTACACGGCGGGCCCGGCACGCTGGTCGCCTCGCTGCAGGAACTGCGGGAGCCGGGCAGTTGAGCGACGACCATGACGACAGGGGGCGCGACCGGGCGCTGCAGCTGGAGACGCTTGGCATCCATGCCGGCCGGGAACCCGACCCGGCCACGGGCGCCGCGGTCACCGGCTGGCAGCCGGCCACCACGTTCCGGCGCGGCAATCCGGCCGGGCTGTCGTACATCCGCGACGACTCGCCGAACCGGCTGCAGGCTGAGGCCGCACTCACCGCGCTGGAGGGCGGCGATGCCGCGGTGGCCTTCGCCTCCGGCTCGGCTGCCTCGTTCGCGGTGTTCGCGGCCCTGCCCGAGGGCAGCGAGATCGTCTGCACCGAGGACGCCTACTGGGGGACCCGCCAGCAGCTGACCGAACTCGCGCCGCGCTGGGGCATCGCCACCCGCTTCGTCGATACTTCCGACCTCGCGGCCGTGCGCGCGGCTGTCGGCGACCGCACCGCACTCGTCTGGCTGGAGACGCCTTCGAATCCGCTACTGCGCGTGAGCGACGTCCGCGCCATCGCGGAGACCGCCCACGCGGCCGGAGCGCTGCTGGCCTGCGACAACACGCTGGCCACGCCGGTGATCCAGCAGCCTCTGGCCCTCGGCGCCGACCTGGTGATGCACAGCACGACCAAGTACCTCGGCGGCCACAGCGATCTCATGGGCGGGGCGGTCATCGGCCGGCACGGCCCCGTGATGGAAGCGGTGCGCCGCCAGCAGCGCGTTGCCGGGGCGAGTCCGTCGCCCTTCGACTGCTGGCTGCTGCTGCGCAGCCTCGCCACGCTGGCGGTACGGGTGCGGGGCCAGTCCGCGGGCGCGCTCACTGTAGCCGAGGCGCTCGCCGCACACGAGGCGATCAGCGAGGTGCTGTACCCGGGCCTGCCGGGCCACCGCGGCCACGGCCTTGCCATCGGCCAGAGCCGGCTGAACGGCACCGCGGGTGCGCCGCTGCCGCTGGGCGCCATGTTGTCCGTGCGCATGGCCGGCGGCGCGGATCAGGCGAGGGCGGTCGCCGGCCGCACGCGCCTGTTCACGCAGGCGACCAGCCTCGGCGGCGTCGAGAGCCTGATCGAGCATCGTGCCCCGGTGGAAGGGCCCGGGACGCTGACACCGGACGATCTGTTGCGCCTGTCGGTGGGCCTGGAGCATCCGGACGACCTGCTGGCCGACCTCGAGCAGGCGATCTCAGCCTGATCCCGTCTCGTCCAGGCGCTCGTCGCCGGCGGGCTCCACCAGCGACGCATCCTCGTTGCGCGGGCTGTTCACGCGGCGGCTGACCGGCCACGCGCGCAGTGCCACGGCCGGATCGGCCAGAGAGTCGCCGTCGCCTGCCGGATCCTCGCCCGCGAGCCATGCGGCCGAACGCTCGGCACCGAGCACCAGCGGCATGCGGTCGTGCAGCCGGGCCATGAGGTCGATGGGCGCCGTCGTCAGGATGGTGAAGGTCTCCAGCGGCCCCGCGGCTTCCTCGTCCGCACCGGTCTTCGGTTCCCAGTGCTCCCACAACCCCGCCATGGCGAAGGGTTCACCGGCGGCCGCCGACACGAACCAGGGCGTCTTGCCATCGGGACCGGCACGCCACTCGTAGAAACCGTCGGCGGGCACCAGGCAGCGTCGCCGGCTCCAGGCCGCCCGGAAAGCGGGCTTGCCGGCGGCGGTCTCGGCGCGGGCGTTGATGAGGCGGTTACCGATCTTCGTGTCCCTGGCCCAGAACGGCACCAGGCCCCAGCGCAGCATGGCGACATACCGCGTGCCGTCTTCGCCGGCGCGGATGACGGGCACCTGCTGGGTAGGCGCGATGTTGTAGCGGGGCTCGATCGGCGGCGGATCCTCCACGCCGAACACCGCGGCCATGGCATCGCGGGCGGAATAGAACGCGAAGCGTCCGCACACGGCGCTACTCCCGGATGCCCACGCCCCGGTTCATCAGTACGAGGCTTACAGTGAACAGCAGCACGACGAAGCCGCAGACGATGAGATAGGCGATGCCGATGGGGATGTCCGAGGCGCCGAGCACGCCGTAGCGGAACGCGTTCACCATATACAGGATGGGGTTGGCGAGCGACACTTTCTGCCAGAACTCGGGCAGCAGCGAGATCGAGTAGAACACGCCGCCGAGATAGGTGAGCGGCGTCAGCACGAAGGTGGGGATGATCGAGATGTCGTCGAACTTCTTCGCGAAGACGGCGTTGATGAATCCCGCCAGCGAGAACACCACCGACGTGAGTACCACCATGGAGAAGGTGACGAACGGATGCTGCACCGTCAGCCGCGTGAAGGCCAAAGCGATGATGGAGACCAGTGCCCCCACCATCAGACCGCGCACCACCCCGCCGGCGACGTGGCCGAGGATGATGGTGGCGTTCGACATGGGCGAGACCAGCATCTCCTCGATGTGACGGCCGAACTTGGCGCCGAAGAACGAGGAAACCACGTTGCCGTAGGAGTTGGTGATCACGGACATCATGATCAGCCCCGGCGCGATGTACTGCATGTAGTTGTAGCCGTCCATGGCGCCGATGCGCTTGCCGATCAGCGTGCCGAAAATGATGAAGTACAGTGTCATCGTGATGGCCGGCGGCACGATGGTCTGCACCCAGATGCGGATCACCCGCGTGAACTCCTTGTGCACGATGGTCTGGAGCCCGACCCAGTTGGCACGCACATCCATGCTCAGGCCTCCGCCGCCGCGGCCCGCGCCGCTGCTTTCATCTCGGCGGCAGCACCCTTGTTCTCCACCAGGCCCATGAAGAGCTCCTCCAGGCGGTTGGCCTTGTTGCGCATGCTGAGCACGCGTACGCCCGCGTCCGACAGTGCGGCGAACACCTCGTTCAGGCTCTGGCGCTTCTCGAGCATCACCTCCAGGTCGCCGTCGGGGCGCAGCGTGAGCTCGTACGGCTCGATCCGGGGCGCTGCATCCAGTGGCTCGGCGGGCGTCAACACGAAGACCTCCCGGTTCAGCTTGCGCAGCACGTCGGCCATGCTGGCATCCTCGATGATGCGGCCCTCGTCGATGATGGCGACGTGCCGGCACAGGCTCTCGGCCTCTTCCAGGTAATGGGTGGTGAGGATGATGGTCGTGCCCTCGGCGTTGATCTTCTGCAGGAAGTTCCACATCGAACGCCGGATCTCGATGTCGACGCCGGCGGTGGGCTCGTCGAGGATCAGCAGCTTCGGCTCGTGCACGAGCGCCCGGGCGATCATCAGCCGGCGTTTCATGCCGCCGGAGAGGTTGCGGGCGATGTCGTTGCGCCGGTCCCAGAGCTTCAGCTCGGTGAGGTAGCGCTCGGCGCGCTCGTAGGCAAGCTTGCGTGGCAATCCGTAGTAGCCGCCCTGGTTGACGACCGTATTCAGCACTTTCTCGAACAGGTTCAGGTTGATCTCCTGGGGCACCAGGCCCAGACAGGCCTTTGCCTGTTCCAGCTCGTCGTCGATACTGTGGCCGTAGATACGTACGTCGCCGCTGGTCTTGTTCACCAGCGAGGTGATGATGCCGATGGCCGTCGTCTTGCCGGCGCCGTTCGGCCCGAGGAGCGCATAGAAGTCGCCCTCCTCGACCTCGAAGTTGATGCCCTTCAGCGCCTCCACGCCGTTGGGATAGACCTTCCTGAGGTCCCGGATACTGAGTGCACGCATAACGCGCCATTGTAGAACCTATGAGGGAGCCCCGCATGGACCAGCGCATCGACACGGCCGAATTCCCGGGGGAGGTGCGGGCGCTGGCCCGCGCCGCACCGGAGTTCCGGCCCGTGCTGCGGCGCCACGGCATCCCCGCCTTCTGGCGCCGGCCGGAGGGGATCGAGACGCTGGTGCGCATCATCCTGGAACAGCAGGTGTCGCTGGCCGCGGCGGCGACGCTGTACCGCCGCATCCGCAGCGAACTGGGCGGGATCTCGGCACGGCGGCTGGTGGCGGCGGGACCGGAGCGGCTGCATCGTCTCGGCATGACCCGGCAGAAGGCCCGCTACTGCCACGCGCTGGGCGAGGCGGTGCAGAACCGACGGCTGTCCTTCGCCGCCCTGGCCCGCGCCGGGGACGAAGAGGCGATCGCCAGGCTGACCGCACTGCCCGGCATCGGTCCCTGGACCGCCGGCGCCTACGTCATGGCGGCCATGCGCCGGCGCGACGTCTGGCCGCCCGGCGACCTCGCGCTGGAACGGGCCATCGAACGGCTGCTGCCGGACGCGGACACGGCGGAGCTCGCGGCGAGCGGCGCGCGCTGGCGGCCGCGCCGGGCCGTGGCCGCCCGCCTGCTGTGGCATTACTACCGGGCCGAGCTGGTCTGACCGGGATAGTCGCCGGCCGCCCGCCTCGGCCGGTCAGCCGGAGCGCCGGCGGGATGCCTGCAGACGGGAGGCCGCGGCCCTGAGCGGCGGGGTGGCCGGCAGGCGCTGCTGCAACTGCAGCCCGGCCGCCCGCACGGCGCGGCGTCGCAGCGGCACCAGTTCCGCGCAGCGCAGCAGTTCGGGCCAGAAGCCGGCCACGGCTGCGTGCACCGGCCGCAGCCGGGCTGCCTGGGCATGGGCGATGGCCGCCAGCGCCGGTTCGTCCAGACCGGCGAGCTCGTCGCACCAGGCCGCGTCCACCCCACCGAGCAGGCGCGCCGCGAAGGGTCGCCGCCAGGCGAGCCGCCGCAGCAGCGACAGGCTCATGTAGAGGACCAGCTCCACGCTCGGCGCCGCGCCCCGGAACAGTTCGAAGCTGCCCGGATCCGCTGCGCTGCCGCCAACGTCCACCGCACGGACGCTGCAAAGCAGGAACGGGCTGCTGGCCGCCTCGCCCCGCTGCTCCGGCGTGAGCCGCCGCAGCATCTCCCGGGCCGTTGGCTCCAGGCGCTCCAGCTGCCGCGCCGCATGCCGGTCGTTGCTGCCGAGGAACTCGAGATAGCTGCGGTTGATGGCGGCGAGATGCCGCAGATCGTTGTCTTTCAGTGCCTTGTAAGTCATGTCCCACCCCACTGACTGCCACATCTATGATTTATTGACCATATTGGTCCGTTTTTCTCATTTGTGATCCTAGCGGATAAATGATGTCATATATGTTCGAAAAATTACATAAATGGAGGGCAAATGGATGAAGGCAACCCGGGATCGCTATGAAACCGAGCGGCTGCGCTTCGAGTTGGCGCTGCGCATGATAGGCCACGAGGCCCGCACCCAGACCATCAGTCTGTGCACCGGGCTCTCCCACGACCGGATCCGCAAGATCTACAGCCGCTATTTCTCGGGCGGCCGCGGCGGCGTGCGGCGCCGGCGCGGGAAGTCGCCCCGCCAGACCGTGCCGTTCGTCCGCAACGCCGTCCATCAGCTGGAGGCGACCACGCTCACCTACCTGTTCGTGCAGGGCGGCCTGCTCCAGCTCGCCGGCGACGCGGTCTACGCCCGCTGGCCGCGCCCCGACGTCGAGTACGGCCACCGGGTATGCCGCTCCTACGAGACCTACCAGCTGCTGCATCCGCGTTGCCTGTTCAGTTTCGAATGGGGCTGGAACCTGCTCCAGGCCCTGAGCGGCGACGGCGATCTGGGTCTTACCCGCTGCAACGACTGCGGCCTGGATTATCTCCACGACCGCTACGGCCTGAACTTCCACCAGTGCCCGGCCTGCGAGATCCGCACGGGGCGCAGCCGGCGGCCCGGACACGGCACCTTCGCGCGGGCGTAGTAGAATGCCCGGATGACCATCAAGACAGCCGATCTCTGCGACGAACATGCGGCGCGGGTCCGCATCGCTGACCCGATATTCCGTGCCTACGGCGGCCGCCCCGCCTTCGGTGGCCCGATCACCACCCTGCGCGTCTTCGAAGACAACGTGCTGGTGCGCTCGGCGCTGGAGGGACCCGGCGACGGCCGGGTGCTGGTGGTGGACGGCTCAGCCTCGATGCGTTGCGCACTGCTCGGCGACCAGCTCGCCGCGCTGGCGGCCGACAACGGCTGGGCCGGCGTGGTCGTGAACGGCTGCATCCGGGACTCCGCCGACATCGCCGGCATCGACATTGGCGTGCGCGCGCTCGCGACCATGCCGCTGAAGAGCCGCAAGCTGGGGCGGGGCGAGCGGGACGTGGCCGTGGCCTTCGCCGGTGTGGCGTTCGAGCCCGGTCACCATCTCTACGCCGACGAGGACGGGCTCCTGGTTAGCGCCGACGCCCTCGTCTGAGGGCGGGCCATGGCGGCGATCCTGTCCCACAACACCTTCGCCGGCGCCTATGTCGACCGGGCCGGCGAGCGACGGGTGGACAAGGACTGGCAGCGCGACGCGCTGACCCGGCCGGACACCGTATTCGTGCCGGTGTGGCAGGGCCGCTGCCCCGCGGACGAGGCCGACGGGCGCGCCTGGCTGCTCCGTTACGCGGACCTGCCCTGCCGGCCCCGTCTCGAGGACCTCGTGTTCCTGGGCGTGTTCCGCGATGCGCCGGCGTTCGCGCTGGAAGTGGACGAGCCGGTGCTGCCGACCGCCGGCGGCGTGGAGTACCGGGACCTGCGCACACTCGGCGGCATCCTGCCGCCGGACGAGGCCAGCCTGATGGCCCACGCCCGCGCCATGATCCTCTGGCACCAGGCGCAGCGGCACTGCGGCCACTGCGGGGCGGCCACGGAGCCGGACGCCGGCGGCTACGCCCGAATCTGCACAGGCCCGGAATGCGGCCGGCGTATTTTCCCGCGGGTGGATCCCGCCATCATCGTGCTGGTGGAGGCCGGCGAGCGCTGCCTGCTCGGCCGCCAGCCCACCTGGCCGGAAGGCCGTTACTCGACCATCGCCGGCTTCGTCGAGCCCGGCGAGAGCCTGGAGGAGGCGGTGCGCCGGGAGGTCTTCGAGGAGACCAACGTGCGGCTGGCCGAGGTGCGCTACGAGTCTTCCCAGCCGTGGCCTTTCCCGTCCGCATTGATGCTGGGTTTCCGCGCGGTCGCGGATTCCGGCGATATCGTGCTGAACGACGGCGAGCTCGAGGACGCACGCTGGTTCGCCCGCCACGAGATCCGGGCGGGCTGGCCGAAGCTGCCGCCGCGCCTCTCCATCGCCCGCCGGCTGGTCGACGACTGGCTCGAGGAGGACGGCGGCAGCGACGTCGCCTGACATGTGCCTCATTGTCGCCGCCTGGCGCGTGCACCCGGAGCTGCCGCTGATCCTGGCCGGCAACCGGGACGAGTTCCACGCCCGCCCCGCCGAACCCGCCGACTGGTGGCCGGAGGAACCCGGACTACTGGCCGGCCGCGATCTCGAAGCGGGAGGTACCTGGCTCGGCGTGACCCGCAGCGGGCGTTTCGGCGTGGTCACCAATTACCGCGAAGGCTCCCCGCGGGGCGGCGAGGTCTCCCGCGGCGTGCTGCTCACCGACTGGCTGGCCGGCGACGAGCCGGCCGACCGGTTCGCGTCCCGACTGGAGCGCGAGGAGCAGCGATACGCCGGTTTCAACCTCCTGTTCGGCGATACCACGACCCTGCGCTACCACACCAACCGCGAGGCGGTCAGCCGCGAACTGGAGCCGGGCATCCACGGCGTGAGCAATGCGTTGCTCGACACGCCGTGGCCGAAGCTGGTGGTTACCCGGGACCGCCTGGCCACCCGGCTCGAAGCGGGGCGCAGCGAGCCGGACGACATCCTTGAGATACTGGCCGACACCCGGCCTGCCGGCGAAGACGGCGAAGCGGACCCGGCGCTGGACGCGGCAATGGACCCGGCCGTCCGCCGGGTGCTGTCCGCGCCGTTCATCCTCACGCCGACCTACGGCACCCGCTGCTCCACGGTGCTCCTGTTCCGCGCCGACGGCAGCGCAGAGTTCGTCGAGCGGCGTTTCGACGCCGACGGTGAGGCCGCCGGCGAGACCCGGGTCAGCTTCCGGCTTGCCTGAAGCGCTCCTGCAGCCACGCCGAGATATCGGCGATCTCGGCGGGACAGACGGCGTGCGGCATGTCGTAGGTCTGCCACTCGAGGGGATAGCCGGCGGCAGCGAGGGTCTCGCGGGTCTGCTCGCCGAGGACGACCGGGACCATCGGGTCCTGCCGGCCGTGCGCCATGAACACCGGCAGGTCCCGGTTGGCGGCGCTGCCCTCGCCGGCCAGGGACTCGCCGAGTGGCATCCAGGTGGACAGCGCGATCAGGCCGGCGAGGCGCTCCGGGTAGCGCAGGGCCGTGTGGATGGCGATGGCGCCACCCTGGGAGAAGCCGGCCAGCACAATGCGTGCGGCAGGTATGCCCCGTTCCTTCTCGCGCTCGATCAGTTCCACGGTCGCGGCGGCGCTCTCGCGGATGCCCTCCTCGTCCTGCCGTGCCTGGCGGTCGATGGCGACGATGTCGTACCAGGCCCGCATGCGCATGCCGGCGTTGATGGTCACCGGCCGGATGGGGGCATGGGGGAATACAAAGCGCAGCGGCAGGTCCTCCGGCAACCGCAACTCCGGCACCACCGGCCCGAAGTCGTGGCCGTCGGCGCCCAGCCCGTGCAGCCAGATGACAGCACCTGCCGGCTGGCTGCCGGTCTCCATCTCTACGGTCTCGAGCATGTCTCCTCCCGTCGCGCATGTACCCGGTAGCCCGATATCGCAATGACCGCAACAGCCGCCAATAGCCACGATAACGGAGCGGGCAGGTTAACCGGAAAACGATGCGCCGACAGCCTTGACTCGCTATGCGCATTCAAGTACAAATATGCGCAAATTTATTCAGGCTACCTGTCATGCCCGCCAGCGCCGAACAACAGATCGAGCGTCGCCGCGCCATCGCGACGATACTCCGTGAGCGCCCCGTCGCCACCCAGGGAGACCTGGTGCGCGTGCTGCACGAGCTAGGCTTCGAGGCGACGCAGTCCAGTGTCTCCCGGGACCTGCGCATCCTCGGCGCCGCCAAGGAGGCCGAGGGTTACCGGCTGCGCACGGCCGGTGCCGACGGGGCCGGCTCCGGCGCCCGCGGCGCCGCCTTCGCCGAGGTGGCCGGTTTCGTGCGGGCCGTGAAGCGTGCCGGAGCGAACCTGGTGGTGGTGCAGACCGGCATCGGTGCCGCCCAGCGGGTGGCGGTGGCGCTCGACCGCAGCCGCTGGCCGGAGATCGTCGGCACGCTGTCCGGCGACGACACCATCTTCGTGGCCACACCCGGCGCGGCGGCGAGCGCGCGACTGGAAACCCGACTCAACGACATCTTCGCGGAGCTAACCCCATGAATGCCCAATCCACCTCTTCCGGCCAGGAATCTCCCATCCTGCTCGCCTACTCCGGCGGGCTGGACACCTCCTTCTGCGTGCCCTGGCTGAAGGAGAACTACGGCCGCCCGGTGATCACCGTCACGGTGGATACCGGCGGCATCGACGAGGAGGCGCGGCGGGAACTGGCCGCCCGCTCCGAGGCGCTGGGTGCCGCGGAGCACCTGCTGATCGATGCGCGGCAGTCCTTCTTCGACGAGGTGCTGCGCTGGCTGATCGCCGGCAACGTGCGCCGGGGCGGACTCTATCCGCTGTGCGTCGGCGCAGAGCGGGGCATCCAGGCAGCGCGCATGGCCGCGGCCGCCGCCGAGCACGGCGCAGATACCGTGGCCCACGGCTGCACAGCGGCCGGCAACGACCAGGTGCGCTTCGAGGTGGCGCTGCGCACGCTGAATCCGTCGCTCCAGGTGCTGGCGCCGGTGCGCGACAACAGCTGGGCGCGGCAGGATCAGCTCGCCTACCTGGAGGACCACGGCATGCCCGTGCCGAAGTCCGGTTCGGCCTACTCCATCAACCGCGGCCTCTGGGGCGTGACCATCGGCGGGCGCGAGACTCTCGACTCCCGCGGCTCCATCCCGGAGCAGGCCTGGGTGCTGTCGGCGGGCGCACTGGCGTCGGCCCGCGCGCCGGAGAGCCACCGCATCGGCTTCGATCAGGGCCGCCCCGTCTCCATCGACGGCGAGACGCTGGAACCGGTGGCGCTCATCGAGCAGCTGGAGACTCTGGGCGGCAGCTTCGCTATCGGCCGCGGCATCCACCTGGGCGACACCATCCTCGGCACCAAGGGCCGTGTCGCGTTCGAGGCGCCGGCCGCGGAGATTCTGCTGACCGCCCACCGGGAACTCGAGAAGCTGGTGCTGAGCGGGCCGCAGCAGCGCATCAAGGACACGGTGGCCGCCGCCTACGGCGACTTCGTGCACGAGGGCCGCCAGCTCGATCCGGTGTGCCGGGACATCGAGGCGCTGCTGGCCTCGTCGCAGTCGCGGGTGACCGGCGAGGTGACGGTGCAGCTCAGGCCCGGCAGCGTCTTCGTTGAAGGCGTCGCCTCGCCGTACTCGCTGATGGCCGCCAGCAAGGGCGTCTACGGCGAGGCGGCCGGCGAGTGGACGCCGGCCGACGCGCTCGGCCACGCCCGCATCCTGTCGCTCACCGGCATGCTGCAGACCCGCGCTGCCCGCCAGGCGGAGGACGGATGATGCGCAGCGTCGTCGTCGACAAGATCGCCTCGGTGGCCCAGCACCACGAGCTGGGCCGCGAGCTGCGCCTGTCCGAGGAGATCCCCTGCGAGGAGGGCGTACTCGTCGCCGTGGAGGTGCTGAACAACAAGACCCGCTACAACACCATGGAGCTCACCAGCGGGCGCATGGCCACGGTGAAGCGGGGCGACGTCATCGTGGGCGCGCTCGGCCATCGCAAGGCGCTCCGGGGCTATTCGGGCCACCTGCCGAAGACCCTGGCCGCGGGCGACACCGTGCAGCTCCTGAACATCGGCGGCGTGCTCGGTATCTGCGACTCCGCCAACCCGGACGTCGGTCCCGCGTTCGACTGCCGGGTGCTCGGCACCGTGCTCACGTTCCCCTATCTCGGTGAGCGCATCGGCGTACCCGCCCGGGTGGGCGAGTTCCCGCTGGACTACGAGGCCGGACTCGACGTACGCGGCGTGCCCGTCGTCGCCCTGGCCGGCACCTGCATGGATTCCGGCAAGACGGCAGCGGCCTGCGCCATCGTCAGCCGGCTGCGCCACAACCGCCACCGGGTGGCGGCAGGCAAGGCCACCGGCGTGTCGCTGCGCCGGGACGTGCTGGCCATGGAGGATGCCGGCGCCGAGGACGGCCTGCTGTTCATGGACTTCGGCGTCGTGACCACCAGCGCATCGAACGGGCCCGCGCTCACCCGCTCGCTGCTGAACAAGCTCGCGGAGGAACGGCCGGACGCCATCGTGATGGAACTCGGCGACGGGATTCTCGGGCCCTACGGCGTGTCGGCCATCCTGAACGACCCGGCCCTGAAGGACGCCTTCACGGCCGTGGTGCTCTGTGCCAACGACCCGGTCGCGGCCTGGGGCGGCGTGAAGCTGCTGCGCGAGACCCACGGCATCGAGCCGGTGGTGGTCACGGGCCCGGCCACGGACAACGCGGTGGGCATCGACATGATCGTCCAGGACCTGGGCGTCGAGGCCATCAACGCCCTGACCGACGGCGTGCGCCTCGGCGACCTGGTGGCAGGCCACGTCGGCCTCGGTGGAGAACGCCGGTGAGCGCCCGCGCAGTCACGACGGTCCCGGACGCGACGAAGCCGGACGCGATGATCCCGACGCTGGTACTCGGCGGCACCGGCTACGTGGCGGGCGAGTTCCTGCGCCTGCTCACCGCCCACCCGAACCTGACGCTGGCCGCCGCCGTTTCCGGCAGCCGCGCCGGCGAACCGCTGGCGACCACGTTCCCCCAGCTCGGCCCGGCCTACGGGGATGCCTCGTTCATCGGCCCGGACGACGTGCCGGCGCTGCTGCAGCGGCATGAGGAGCTGGCGGTGTTCTCCGCGGCCCCGCACGGCGCCTCGGCGCCGATGCTGGCGCAACTGCTCGCCGATGCCGGCAGCGCGGGCAGCCGCCTGCACATCGTCGATGCCTCGGCGGATTTCCGGTTCCCCGCCCGCGAGGCCTTCGAGGCGGTCTACGGCCAGGACCACGGCGCACCCGAGCTGTTCGACGCGTTCCGCTGCGCGGTGCCCGAGCATCTGGCCGCGACCGACACCGACCATGCGGCGCATCCCGGCTGCTTCGCCACCTCGGTGCTGCTGGGGGCGGTGCCGCTGCTCGCCGCCGGCCTGATCCACCCGACCGTGTTCGTGGCCGGCATCACCGGCAGTACCGGCTCCGGCCGCAGCCCCACGGCGACCACCCATCATCCGGAACGCCACAGCAACCTGTTCGCCTACAAGCCGCTGGCGCACCGGCACGCGCCGGAGATCGCCGCGCTGTCCGAGGCGGCCAGCGGGGTCGCCGCGAATTTCAGTTTCATCCCCCACTCCGGGCCGTTCGCCCGCGGCATCCACTCCACGCTGCAGGCGCCGCTGGCCGCGGGCGCCGACCGGGACGCACTCGCCGCCGCGCTGACCGATTACTACCGGGACGCGCCCTTCGTGCGCATCGTGGACGGTACGCCCCGGGTGAAGGACGTGGCCGGCAGCAACTACGCCCACATCGGCGTGGCCGCGGACGGCTCTACGGCCGCCGTGTTCGTCGTCATCGACAACCTGCTGAAAGGTGCCGCCGGTGGTGCCATGCAATGGATGAACCGGCTGTGGTCGCTGCCGGAGACCGCGGGTCTCACGCAGCCGGCTCCCGGCTGGATATGAGGGCGCCCATGGGTACGAATACGGATACGAATACGAATACGGATACGAACCCGTGCGCGAACCGCAGCGCGGCAGCCGTCGAGGCCGCCTGTACCCTGCCGGTATACCCCCATCTGCCCATCGAGACGGTCAGCGCCCACGGCGTCTACCTGCGGACCGCGGACGGCCGGGAGATCCTGGACTTCTACGGCGGCCATGCCGTGACCGCACTCGGCTACGACCACCCGGCGCTGATCTCCGCCATCGAGCGGCAGCTGAAGACACTGCTGTTCCAGAGCAATATGTCGCCGCTCGCCGTGCGCGCGCGTGCCGCCGAGAAGCTGACCGCCTTCGCGCCGGATCACCTCACCCGCGCGCTGTTCGTGAACAGCGGCGCCGAGGCCAACGAGAACGCGCTCAGGATCGCCTGTCTCGCCACCGGGCGGCGCAAGGTGGTGGCCGTGGAACACGCCTTCCACGGCCGCAGCACCGCGGCGGCGGCCGTGACCTGGGGCAGCCGCAAGCGCTGGTATGCGTTCCCCAGCCTGCCGTTCGAGGTGGTCTTCGTGCCCCGCGACGACGCCGAGGCGGCGCGCCACGCCGTGGACGACGGCACCGCCGCCGTCATCGTCGAGCCCGTGCAGGGCGTGGCCGGCGCCTTCGACCTGGCGCCGGAGTTCCTGCGGGCGCTGGGCGACGCGGCCAAAGCCCGCGGCGCGGTCTTCATCGCCGACGAGGTGCAATGCGGCACGGGCCGCTCCGGGCTGCCCTTCGCCATCCAGCACGCGGGCGTCGCGGCGGACATCGTCACGGCCGCCAAGTCGCTCGGCGGCGGCTTCCCCTGCGGCGCGCTGCTCACCACCGAGGCGCTGGCGGCGGAGCTGCGTGCCGGCGACCTGGGTACCACCTTCGGCGGCGGGCCGGTCGCCTCAGCCGCCATCGAGGCGGTGGTGGACACCATCACCGGTGAGGGGCTGATGGACAACGTGCGCGACCGCGAGGCGCAGATTCGCTCGACCTGCGTCACGGGGCCGGTGGCGGGCATCCGGGGCAAGGGGCTGCTGCTCGGCCTGCGCTGCAAGGTGCCCGCGGCCCGGGTGCGCGACGCACTGCTCGAGCGTGACATACTCACGGGGACCAGCGGCGATCCCGCCGTGCTGCGTTTGCTGCCGCCCTATGTGATCGACACCGGCCACGTCGAGCGCCTGGCGCAGGCGCTCGCCGACATCCGGCTCTCCCACGAATAACCGACGACTCCGGAACGACAACATGAAGACATTCAACGACCTCGCAGACCTCGAGCGCGAAGAGATCGCCGAGCTGATAACACTGGCCGGACGGCTGGACGAGAGACCCGAACCCCGGGCACTGGAGGGCAAGGTGCTGTCGCTGCTGTTCCTCTCCCCCAGCCTGCGCACGCTGGCCTCCTTCCAGGCCGCCATGGTGCGTCTCGGCGGCGGCTCGTTCGTGATCTCGCCGGACATGTCCATCCACGGCCTGGAAACCCGCCACGGCATCGTAATGGACGGCTCGGCCGCCGAGCACATCAGCGAGGCAGTCCCTGTGATCGCCTCCTACGGGGACGCGATCGGTATCCGCGTTTTCGCGGAGCGGCGCAACCTCGAGGAGGACCTGGCCGAGAAGCAGTACCGGGAACTGCAGGCGCTGATCGACACGCCGCTGATCAACATGGAGTCTGCGGTGAACCACCCCTGCCAGAGCCTCGCCGACTGGAAGACGATGGACGATCTCGCTATCCCCGCCAACGGCGGCAGGTTCGTGCTGTCCTGGGCCTACCATCCGAAGGCGCTGCCGCTGGCGGTGCCCGCGGCCACCGTGCACATGGCGGCTGCGCGGGGCATGGACGTGACTGTGCTGCGGCCGGAAGGCTTCGAACTGCCCGAGCCGATCATGGCGAAGGCGAAGTCCGCGGCCCAGGCGAGCGGCGGCTCCCTGCGCGAGACCGACGACCGCTCCGAGGCCATGGAGGGCGCCCACGTGATCTACGCGAAATCCTGGTCTTCCACCCGCCACTACGGCGACCGCGTGGAAGACGAGAAGCTGCGCCGCGAGCACGTGGACTGGTGCGTGGACGAGCCCTGGTTCGCCAATGCCGCCGATGACTGCCGCTTCATGCACTGCCTGCCGGTGCGCCGTGGCGTCGTGGTGGCCGACCGCATCCTGGACGGCCCCCGCAGCGTGGTGATCCAGGAGGCACGCAACCGCATGCTGGCCCAGATGGCCGTGCTGCACCGGATGCTGGGAGGCGGAGCATGATCGGCAAGCGCGAACGGGCCATCGTCGTCTCGGCACTGAAACACGCAGCGCCGTACATCCGGCTGTTCAAGAAGAAGGTCTTCGTGCTGAAGGCCGGCGGCGACGTCTTCGTCGATCCCGCCTCGACCCGTGCGCTGATGGAGCAGGTGGGCATCCTCTACCAGGTGGGCATCCGGGTGGTGCTCGTCCATGGCGGCGGACCGCAGTCCACCGAGCTCGCGAAGGCCCTCGGCTTCGATCCGAAGTTTGTGGCCGGGCGCCGCGTCACCGATGCCGACTCGCTGAACGTCGCGGCCATGGTGCTGAACGGCCAGATCAACACCCGCATCCTGGCCGCCTGCCGCGACCTGCAGATCCCGGCCGTCGGCATCAGCGGCGTGGACGCAGGGCTCATCCGTGCCCACCGGCGCCCGCCCGTCCAGGAAGGCGAGGAGTCCATCGATTACGGTTTCGTCGGCGACATCGACAGCGTCGACGCAGAGGTGCTCTCCAAGCAGCTCGACAACGGTCTGATGCCGGTGGTGAGCCCGCTGTCCGCCGACGCCGACGGCACGCTGCTGAACATCAACGCAGACACGGTCGCCGCCGCGATCGCTGCGGCGCTGGATGCGGAGAAGCTGATCCTCGCCACCGGCGCCCCCGGCATACTGGCGGATGCGTCCGACCCGGGTTCGCTCATCTCCTACCTGGACCGCAAGGGCCTCGAGAAGCTGCGTGCCGACGGCGCACTGGCCGACGGCATGCTGCCCAAGGCGGCCGCCATCACCCAGGCGCTGGAGCATGGCGTGCAGCGCGTCCACGTGATCTCCCACAAGGTGGAGGACAGCCTGCTGCTGGAGGTCTTCACCAACGAGGGCACCGGCACGCTGGTGGTGAACGACATCGGGGCACTCACGCCGGAGGAACAGCACCCCTCGCATCATGCCGGGGGCGAGGCTTGAGCCGGCTCTGGGACAAAGGCGCGCCGCTCGACGAAAGGGTGCTGCGCTACACCGCCGGCGAAGACCATCGTCTCGACGAGCGGCTGGTCGCCTACGACGTCCGCGCCTCCATCGCCCACGCAGCGATGCTGAACGCCTGCGGGCTGCTCGGCGATGACGACCTCGTTGCCATCCGCGACGGCCTCGACCGTCTGGGCGAGTCCCATGCGGCCGGCGAGTGGCACATCGGACTGGCGGACGAGGACGCCCACACCGCCCTCGAGCGCCGGCTCACCGATGCCATCGGCGAGGCCGGCGGCCGGGTCCATCTGGGCCGCTCACGTAACGACCAGGTGCTGGCGGCGCTGCGGCTGTACCTGAAGGACGCCGCCGCCACGCTGGCGGCCGGCGCCGGGTCGCTGGCCGCGGCGCTCGATCGCCTCGCCGAACGCCAGGGCGAACTCGAGCTGCCCGGCTACACCCACCTGCAGCAGGCCATGCCCAGCTCGGTCGCCCTCTGGGCCGGCGGCTTCGCGGCAGCACTGCGGGACGACGCGGCGGGGCTCCGCGCCGCCGGCCGGCGCATCGACAGGAACCCTCTCGGCAGCGCCGCCGGCTACGGCACGCCCGGCCTGCCGCTGGACCGGCAGATGACGACGGACGCGCTCGGCTTCGCGAATGTGGAAGCGCCGGTGACGGCCGTGCAGCTCTCCCGCGGCAAGGCGGAGAGCGGCCTTCTGTTCGAGATCACGCTCACGCTGCAGGACACGGCGCGGCTCGCCGCCGACCTGCTGCTGTTCTACACCCAGGAATTCTCCTACGTGAGCCTGCCGGAGGCGTTCACGACGGGCTCTTCCATCATGCCGCAGAAGCGCAACCCGGACGTGCTGGAGCTCGCGCGTGCCGCGCCGGCCACCGCCCAGGCCTGCCTGGACGAGTGCCTGATGGTCACGGCCAAGCTCACTTCGGGTTACCATCGCGACCTGCAGCGCCTGAAGCCGCCGCTGTTCCGCGGCATCGATCTCGCCGACGACACCCTGGTGATCATGGCCGCGCTGCTCGACGGCGTGGGCTTCCGGCCGGAGAACGTCCGGCTCGAGCCCGGCGTGCATGCGGCGGGCGAGGCGAACCGGCTGGTCACGGAGGAAGGCATCCCTTTCCGCGAGGCCTACCGGCGCGTCGCCCGCAAACTTTCAGAACACTGAGGACCTTCCGGTCAGTAACTCCGGGCGCGGCCCGGCAAGGGTAGCGACATGATCTGGTTCGGCGGACGCCGTCCTCCGTTGGAGCAAGTACAGAAGCTCCAGAAAGGCACCATCAACGAACACATCGGCGTGCAGGTCTCGGAGATCGGCGACGACTATCTCTGCGGCACCATGCCTGTGGACGAGCGCACCCGCCAGCCATACGGCGTGCTGCACGGCGGCGCCACCGTGGTGCTCGCGGAGACCCTGGGGAGCATCTCGGCCGCCCTCTCCGTGGACCCGGCCCGCTATCGCTGCATGGGCCTGGAGGTGAACGCGAATCACCTGCGCCCCGTGCGCGAGGGCATCGTCACGGGCACCGCCCGCCCGTTCCACCGGGGCCGTACCACCCAGGTCTGGGGCATCGAGGTGACCGACGAGGAGGGCCGGCGCACAGCCGTGTGCCGCATCACCATGGCCGTGCTGGACCTGGAGGCACGGGCGGAGGCCAGAGGATGACGGACACGCGGCTGCGCCGGGCGGGCTGCCTCGCGGTGACCCTGGTCACACTGGCTGCGACAGGCAGCGGCCTCGCGGGTTGCGGGCAGAAGGGTCCCCTGTACCTGCCGGGAGAGAGCCCGCAGCAGGTCGAACCCGGCATCCCCGCGGGCGGGGGCGACCCGGGCGCGCCGGAAGAAGAGCAGGAAGAAGACGCGGCCGCGGAACGATGAGGGCACCAGGATGACGGAACGCGAGAAGCTGGTGCTGGTCGACGGGTCCTCCTATCTCTACCGCGCCTTCCACGCCCTGCCGCCGCTGACCACCGCCGCCGGCGAACCCACCGGTGCGGTGCTGGGCGTGCTGAACATGCTGAACAAGCTGGTGCGCGAGGAAGAGCCCCAGCACATCGCCGTGGTGTTCGACGCGCCGGGCAAGACCTTCCGCGACGAGATGTTCGAGGAGTACAAGGCCAACCGCCCGCCCATGCCCGACGAGCTCCGCTCCCAGGTGCTGCCACTGCTGGAGGCCGTGGAAGCCATGGGCCTGCCGCTGCTGCGCGTCGACGGCGTGGAGGCCGACGACGTCATCGGCACGCTCTCCCGGCGGGCGCTCGACCGCGGCATGGAGGTGCTGATCTCCACCGGCGACAAGGACATGGCCCAGCTCGTCAGCGAGGGCATCGGGCTGGTGAACACCATGAGCGACACCCGGCTGGACCGGGACGGAGTCAAGGAGAAATACGACGTCTGGCCCGAGCAGATCGTCGACTGGATCGCGCTGGTGGGAGATACCTCGGACAACATCCCGGGCGTGCCCCGGGTGGGCGCCAAGACGGCCGCGAAGTGGCTGAACCAGTACGGAGGCGTCGACGAGATCATCGCCGACGCGGACAACATCAAGGGCAAGGTGGGCGAGAGCCTGCACGAACACCTGCAGGAACTGGAGCTCTCCCGCCGGCTGGCCACCATCCGCGACGACGTGCAGCTGGACGTCGAGCCCGACGGACTGGCGCCGGGCGAGCCGGACGTGGAGCACCTGCGCGGGCTCTACCAGCGGCTCGAGCTGCGCACGCTGCTGCGCCAGCTGGACGAGGCCTTCGGCGCGCCGGCGCCCGCCGCCGACAAGCCGGGCACCGACTACGAGCTGGTTACCGACGAGGGGGCCCTCGACCGCTGGCTCGAGCGCATCGACGCCGCGGAACTGACGGCACTCGACACCGAGACCGACAGCCTCAATTACATGGCCGCCAGGCTGGTCGGCATCTCGCTCTCCGTCGAGCCCGGCGCGGCCGCCTACATCCCGGTGGGCCACGACTACGCCGGCGCGCCGGACCAGCTGGATCGCGAACGGGTGCTGAAGCGCCTGCGTCCCTGGCTGGAGGACGAGTCGAAGCCCAAGGTGGGCCACCACCTCAAGTACGACGCCCATGTCTTCCGCCGCTACGGTATCCGCCTGGCCGGCATGCGCTACGACTCCATGCTGGAGTCCTACGTGCTGAACAGCACGGCCACCCGCCACGACATGGGCTCCGCCGCCCGTCACTACCTCGGCTTGGAGACCATCCCCTACGAGCAGGTGGCCGGCAAGGGCGCGAAGCAGATCACCTTCGACCAGGTTGCCCTGGAGGAGGCGCTGCCCTACGCGGCCGAGGACGCCGACGTCACCCTGCAGCTGCATCACCGGCTGTGGGGCGAACTGGCAGAGACCGGCCGGCTGCGTGAGGTCTACGAGGGGATCGAGCAGCCGCTGGTACCGGTACTGACCGAGATGGAGGAGACCGGAGTGCTACTCGACTGCGAGCTGCTCAGGACCCAGAGCCGGGAACTCGCGGAGAAGATGCGCGCCGCCGAGGAGAAGGCTCACGAGATCGCCGGCGGCCCGTTCAACCTGGGCTCGCCCAAGCAGCTGCAGGAGATCCTGTTCGAGCGCCAGCAGCTGCCGGTGATCAGGAAGACGCCGAAGGGCCAGCCCTCCACCGCCGAGGACGTACTGCAGGAGCTGGCCGCCGACTACGAGCTGCCGGAGGTGATCCTGGAATACCGGGGCCTGTCGAAACTGAAGAGCACCTACACCGACAAGCTGCCCGAGCTCGTCGGCGAGGACGGGCGCATCCACACCTCCTATCATCAGGCGGTGGCCGCCACCGGCCGGCTGTCCTCCTCCGACCCGAACCTGCAGAATATCCCCATCCGCACGCCGGAGGGCCGGCGCATCCGCCAGGCCTTCGTGGCGCCGGACGGCTACCGCATCCTCGCCGCGGACTACTCCCAGATCGAACTCAGGATCATGGCCCACCTCTCCGGCGACGAGGGTCTGCTCTCGGCCTTCGCCGACGACGAGGACATCCACCGGGCGACGGCGGCCGAGGTCTTCGACACCGCACTCGACGCTGTCACGGGCGAGCAGCGCCGTTCCGCCAAGGCCATCAACTTCGGCCTCATCTACGGCATGTCGGCCTTCGGCCTCGGCCGCCAGCTCGGCATCCCCCGGGCCGATGCCCAGGCCTACGTAGACCGCTACTTCGACCGCTACCCCGGTGTTCGCGCCTACATGGACTCCACCCGGGAACAGGCCCACGAGAAGGGTTACGTGGAGACCGTCATGGGCCGGCGCCTGTACCTGCCGGAGATCAACTCCCGCAACGTGCAGCGCCGCCAGTACGCCGAAAGGAGCGCCATCAACGCACCGATGCAGGGCACTGCCGCCGACATCATCAAGCGCGCCATGATCGACGTACACCGCTGGCTCGCGGAAAAGGCCGTGGACGCCCGCGTCATCATGCAGGTGCACGACGAGCTGGTGCTGGAGGTGGCGGCGGCCGAGGCGCAGACGGTGGCCGCCGGCCTGGTCGAGCGCATGAGCCGGGCGGCGGAACTCGCCGTGCCGCTGAAGGTGGACACCGGCGTCGGCGCCAACTGGGACGAGGCTCACTGACCGGACTCGCCGTCCGGCCGATTCCTGCGTCCGGCCGGGAACTCACCGCGCAGATCCCCGTCAAACGATACCGAGTGGCCCCAATCCACTCACCCGCTGACCTCCCTCGGCGGGACTGCAACACGGTCACCCCAAGCCTGTTGCACATATGGCCCCGGCGCGTATCCCCTGTTTCAGACGCGTCGGGGCTTTTTTTATGGCGCTTCCGTTTGCGCCACTTCCGCCGCCTCCCCGCTGCTCCCCAGCATGACCTCCAGACGCTGGCGCGCCTCCGCCACGCCTTCCCGCTTCAACGCCGAGAAGAGCTGGGCGGTGGCGGCTCCGTCGAGTTCCTTGCATACCTTCGCCAGCTCGGACGCGGCCTGGCCGCGCTTGAGCTTGTCCGCCTTGGTGAGCAGCACGTGCACCGGCACGTCGATCCCCTCGGCGAGATCCAGCATCTGCCAGTCGAAATCGGTCAACCGCCGGCGGATGTCCACGATCAGGAACAGCCCGGTCAGGCTCCGGCGCTCGGCAAAGTACGCACTCATGAGCCCGCGCCAGTGGCGCTGCATGGACGCCGACACCCGGGCGAACCCATAGCCGGGCAGATCTACGAGACGGGCCTCCTCCCAGAGTTCGAAAAAGTTCACGAGCTGGGTGCGTCCGGGGGTCTTGCTGGTGTGCGCGAACTGCCGGCGGTTCACTATGGTGTTGATCGCGCTGGATTTCCCGGCGTTGGAGCGGCCCGCGAAGGCCACCTCGCGGCCGCTGTCCGGCAGGAACTGGGAGGGGTTGTGGGCGCTGGCGAGAAAACGGGCGGCAGGGTATTGCGACATGGGCGTACAGACCCTTCGGCAGGCGCCTTTTCATGTATAATTCGAGGTTTGCGCGAGTCTATCACGCTCCCTGTGCGAGCCGGGCCGGACCGGCCGCCGCCCCAAAGCTGAATTGGAGATCCGGATGCAGCCCGGCGTCCGGCCGAGACCTGATCACTGCAACGGTTTGGAATGGTTGGAACTGAATGATGCCTGAGACTTTTCTGCGGAATTTCCTGCGACCGGCCTGCCTCGCCTCCCTCCTGCTGCTCGGCACCGGCGTTGCCGCCGAGAGCCTGATCGACGGGTCGGCCGAGGCCGGCAAATCCAAGTCCACCACCTGCGCCGCGTGCCACGGAGCCGACGGCGTCAGCGTGAACCCCGAATGGCCCAATCTGGCGGGGCAGAATGCGCGCTACGTGTACGAGCAGCTGATGGCGTACCAGAACGGCGACCGCCAGAACGTGCTCATGTCCAGCCAGGCCATGGGCCTCTCCGACCAGGACATGAAAGACCTGGGTGTCTACTTCGAGGCCCAGGATCTGCCGCCCCGCGCGGTCGCAAATCCGGATCTGGTTGAGATGGGCGAGCGCCTCTACCGGGGTGGTGACCAGCAGGCCGGCATCTCTGCCTGCATCGCCTGCCACGGCCCGCGGGGGCTCGGCAATCCGGCAGCCGCCTATCCGAAACTGCGCGGCCAGCACGCCACCTACACCGCGTCCACGCTCAAGGCCTACCGCTCGGGCGAGCGCAAGTCGAGCATGAACAAGGTCATGAACAACATCGCCGAGCGCCTGAACGACGAGCAGATCGAGGCCCTGGCCTCCTACGTCCAGGGCCTGAAGTAAGGGGCTGAACTCGACCGGCGCGCGCCGGTCGAACAGCGGACAGAGACCAGCAAAGACACGACCATTGCCCACGACCATGGCCAGAGACAGAAGGGACATCATGAAGCCGAGACTCCTCCTACTGCCCCTGACATTCGCCACTCTCGCCCTCGCCGCCTGCGGCCAGGAGAGCGAGGCGCCTGCGCCGGATACGGCGGATACCCGTTCCGCGACGGAAGAAGCGGCTCCCGCCCCGGAGGCGGCCGTGGCCGAATCTGCTGCGCAGGAAGAAGCCCAGCCGGTGCTGGAATCGGCCGGCGAGACAGCCGACGAAGCGCCGGCGGACGACCGCGCGCTGAGACTGGCGGGCAGCGGCGGCAACAAGGAACAGAGCGAGACCCGCTTCACCGAAGGCAGACACTACGCCCGTCTGATGCCCGCCCAGCCGACCGTGACCGGCGGCGACAAGATCGAGGTGGCCGAGGTGTTCTGGTACGGCTGCGCCCATTGCGCCACGTTCGACCCGATCATCGAGGACTGGGCGGACGACATCCCTGCCGACGTGGTCTTCGTGCGCATCCCGGCCGTCTGGAACCGCACGCTGCAGACCCACGCCCGGGCGTTCTACACCGCCGAGGTACTGGCCAGGACAGGCGCGCTGGAGGACCACGAGGGCCTGCACAAGGCATTCTTCACCGAGTATCACGGCAACGGTAACACGCTGGCCTCCGAGGGCCGCCTGAAAGAGTTCTTCGCCCGCTTCGGCGTGGATGAGGAGAGCTTCGACAAGGCCTGGAATTCATTCGAGGTAGACCAGAAGCTGCGTCGCGCCGCCGACCTGAACCGCCGCTACGGCGTCACCGGCGTGCCGGCCATCGTCGTGAACGGCAAATATCGGACAGGCGGCCAGGAAGCCGGCGGCTACGACACGCTGCTGGAGGTCATCGACGAGCTGGTGGCCGCCGAGCGCACCTGATCGACCAATCGCCCGGTCTTTGCGCAGCGTCGTCACGCGACGTCACCAACGGGAATGGCTCGCCGGCCCGGCGCCGGCCCGGCGAGAATGAAGACCGCTGCCGCTCGGGCCGAGTTGCAGCGGTCTTTTCGTTTTGAGAGTGTGCCGGAGCCCGACCGGCATCGAACGGGGCGCCCGACGCCCTCCGAAGGAGAGACTATGGACGCGCTTGCATTCAGCCTGAAGACCGCCGACGGCAAAGAACGGACCATCGAATTCCCCCTGCACCCGGAGACCGGCGACCCGGCGGCGGTCGGCGACATGCTGGAGGCGCTGCTCGAGACACTCAGCGAATACGTGACCGCCGACACGCCGGTGAGCAACGGCGACGTGGTGCAGGCGCTGGCCATGGTCACCTCCATCCGCCTCGGCATGCTGCCAGTGCCGATGGAGAGCGCCCGGGCCCTGTTCGACAGCCTGCTGGAGCAGGCGTCCGCGGCGGAGCAGCAATGGCACGCCGGCGCCGGCGGCCGAGCCTGAGCGCGCCCGGGGACCGCAGCCCGATGCCCGCCGGCCGTACGGCTCGCCGCCCGGCTCCGGCCGCGGTCAGGGGCTCGGCACTGCTTGCCTTCCTCGCCATCCTGATTGCCGCCGCGCTACCCGCGCCAGCGGCCTCGGCCGCGCCGGCCGAGGCCCGCTTCGAGGCCCTGGCCGAGCGTTATCTCGACGAGATGCCGGCGCTCTCGCCGGTCACTGCCACCCGCCTCGGCGATCATCGCTTCGACGGCGAGCTGGACCGCATCACGCCGGAGGCCCGCGCGGCGGAGGCCGTGTTCTATCGCGGCGTGCTGGAGGAACTGGCCGCCATCGACCGAAACGCACTCTCCCGGGCCGCCCGGGTGGATGCCGGCCTGCTGGAGCATGAGGCACGCTATGCGATCTGGCGGCTGGAGCAGCTCCGCGACTGGGCCTGGAACCCCCTCGACTACACCGGGCTCGCGGGCAGCGCGATCTACGCTCTCATGGCGCGCGAGTTCGCGCCGCTCGAGGAGCGTCTGGCGGATGCGACCCGCCGGCTCGAGGCCATGCCCCGGTTCCTGACAGAGGTCCGCGCCACGCTCGAGCCGTCCCGCGTGCCGCCCGTGCACGCCGAGACCGCCGTCGCCCAGAACCGGGGCGTGCTGACGGTCATCGACGCCATGGTGCTGCCAGCCGCCGACGCGCTGGACGCCGATGCGCGGCAGCGGCTCGAGGCGGCGGTGGACGCTGCCCGGGCCGCCATCGGAGAGCACCAGGTCTGGCTCGAGGAGACGCTGCTGCCGGCGGCCGCCGGCGACTTCCGGCTGGGCCGGGAGCTGTTCGAGCGCAAGCTCGCCTTCGCCCTGGATTCGCCCCTCGGCCGCGCCCAGGTCCGTGAACGGGCGGAACGGGAATACCAGCGGGTGCGGGGCGAGATGTACGAGGTGGCGAAGACCGTCTACGCCGAGCACTACCCCTACACCCAGTTCCCCGACACGCCGACGGAGCACTTCAAGCAGGCCGTGATCCGCTCCGCCCTGGAGGTGGCCTACGGCGCTCTGCCGGAACGCGGCGAGATCGTCGAGGTGGTGAAGCGCCAGCTCGCGCAGACCACCACCTTCGTTCGCGAGAAGAACCTCGTGCGGGTGCCCGAGGAGCCCATCGAGATCATCGTCATGCCCGAGTTCCAGCGCGGCGTCGCCGTGGCCTATCTGGATCCGCCCGGCCCCCTCGACAAGGGCCAGAAGACCTTCTATGCCGTGGCGCCCCTGCCGGCGGAGTGGACCGAGGAGCAGGTGGAGTCGTTCCTGCGAGAGTACAACCTGTATTCGCTGCAGGACCTCACCATCCACGAGGCCATGCCCGGGCATTACCTGCAGCTGGCGCACGCCAACGAATACCCCTCCGTGCTGCGCTCCGTGCTGTCATCGGGCCCGTTCATCGAGGGCTGGGCGGTGTATGCCGAGCGGCTGATGATCGAGGAGGGCTACCTCGGCGGCGATCCGCTGATGCGCCTCATCAACCTCAAGTGGTATCTGCGCGCCGTGGTCAATGCCATCCTGGACCAGGCGATCCACGTCGACGGCATGACCCGTGACGAGGCCATGCGGCTGATGGTCGAAGGCGCCTTCCAGGAAGAAAGCGAAGCCGCCGGCAAGTGGACCCGGGCACGGCTCACCTCCGCCCAGCTGTCCACCTATTTCGTCGGCTACCAGGAGCACGCCGACCTGCGCCGGGAGGTGGAGGCGCGCCAGGGCGAGGATTTCAGCCTGCGCCGCTACCACGACAGGCTGCTGTCGTTCGGCTCGCCACCCGGACGCTACGTGCGGGCGCTGATGCTGGATGAGCCGATTCCCGAGCCTGTTGCCGGGCCGCTCACCGGGCCGGGCCCGAAACCGTCGCCCGCCGGCACGCCCTGACCGCCCGGCGCCAGCGCCCGGCCGGATACGTTCACGCGAGCACGAGCAGGAAGAAGGCGGCCAGGCAGAGCGTCTCGGCGAGCACCAGGCCGATGGCCTTGGGGCCCACGGCCGCGAGTTCCTTCAGCGAAGTCTTCATGCCCAGCGCGGCGATGGCGGTGACCAGGCAGCCCCGGGAGAGGCCGATCAGCCAGTCCCGCGCGCCCTCGGGCACCAGCCCGTAGCTGCCGACGACCACCAGCACCACGAACACGATCAGAAACACCGGCAGGGTGGAGCGCAGCGTGCCGCCGGTGCTGCCGGAACGGCGATGGGTCACCGCCAGGATCAGGAACACCACCGGCACCAGCATGGAGACCCGCAGCAGCTTGGTGAAGGTGGCCACGTCGCCCGCCTCCTGGGACACCATGTAGCCCGCGCCCACCACCTGCGCCACGTCGTGGATGGTACCGCCCAGGAAGATGCCGGCGGACGTGTCATCCATGGCGAAGGAGGAGACGATGATCGGATAGACGATCATCGCGATGGTGCTGAGGCCCGTGACGGCGACCACGGTGAAGACCGTGTCCCGCTCCAGCCGGGCATGCTTCGGCAGCACGGCGGAGATCGCGAGCGCGGCCGAAGCCCCGCAGATCGCCGTCGCACCCGCGGTCAGCATGCCGAAGGACCTGGGCATGCGCAGCAGCATTGCCAGCGCCAGCCCGATGCCGATGGTGCCGGCTACGCCGGCGACGACCAGCACCAGCGGCAGCGTGCCCAACGCTGCGATGTCGTCGAAGGTAATGCGCAACCCCAGCAGCGCCACGCCGATCCTGAGCACGCGCTTCGACGAGAACTCGATGCCCGCGGCCGTCCGGGTCCCCGGCTCCGAGAGGAAGTTGAACGCGATCCCGAGCAACAGCGCGAGCAGCATGACCGGCCCGCCGTAGTGCTCGGCGACGAACTGGGCCGCCATGGCGACGGTGACGGCGATGGCCAGCCCCGGCAGGATGCCGAGGGCAGTGTCGACGAATCGCGAGGCGGTGGGATCGGCCGGCATGGTGCCGGGGAGCCTACGGCCAGCCGTCCGCGGAAGCAACCGATTGCGGTCGACCCCCTGTGACGTATTGAGTTTTCGCAATACCCGCCCCCCGCAGAGGGGCATAGAATGAAGTCGGGTGTGAGTACGGGCTGGCGCCGCTGCCGGGACGACGAACGCACCCGGCAGCCTCGACGCCGGCGCGGAAAGCAGAATTGTGAGCAGAACCGGATGGATCCGGAGAGGCAGAGAACCATGGCAACCACGAACACCGACTTTGACAAGGAACTGAACCAGTTGCGTTCGGACATGGCGGACCTGCGCAAGGACATGGCAGCGCTGGTCAAGACCATGAAGGAGGCCGGCGTCAGCGAAGGCCAGCACCTCTACGAAGAGGCGACCGAGCGGGCAAAGCACGCCCGCGACGAGGCCCGCAAGCGGGCCACGGACGCCTACGGCGCCATCGAGAAGGAGGTGGAGGAGCGCCCTTTGACGAGCATCCTCACCGCTTTCGGCACCGGCTTCGTCATGGGGCTGATCCTGGACCGCAGACACTGAGCGGCGCCCTCGTGGAAGGACTCCACAGGCTCGCCGCCCGTATCGCGGAGCGCTTCCGGACCTGGTGGCAGCACCAGGCCGTGGCCGCCGTGCTGCTGGCGGTCTGTGCCGTGATCGCGCTGGCCGCGATCGGCTTCGCCGTCATGTCCGGCTACCTGGCCCTGAGCATCGCCATGCCCGCGTGGGCGGCGGCGCTGGTCACGGCCGGTACCCTGCTGGTGCTGGCGCTGATCGCGGGACTGGTCGCGAACCGCTACGCGCGGCAGCCGCTGCGCCAGCCCCACGGTCCCCAGGCCCGTCAGTCCCGTGACCGACGGCCCGAGACCCCGCCGGTGGAACTGGCGGCCCGCATGGGCCGCAGCCTCGGCGAGAATCTCAACCGCCGCGGCGTGCGCTCCGCCGACGTGGTGATCGCCGCCCTCGTGGCAGGCGTCGCACTGGGCGTCGCACCCGCGCTGCGCGAGCGCTTCGGCAGCACGGACGACGACGAGGAGAGGCAGCCGGAACGGCGGCGGCGCTGACGGCCGGATGACCGGCCGCACGACACAACCCCCGCGGTGGATGACCGTGTTCGGGGCCGTGCTGCTCACGGCCCTGGCGGTGCTGCTCGTGTGGCCGGGCTCACCGGTCTTCCTGGTCGCCTTCTCGGCCCTCCTGGTGGCGCTGCTGCTGGATGGTCTCGCCTACCTGCTGATGCGGCTCGTGCCGGTGCCCGCCACACTCGCACGGCTGATGGTGGTCGCACTGCTGGGGCTCGCCATCCTGGCCTTCTTCCTCCTCGCCGGTCCACGCTTCAGCGAGCAGGCCTCCGAACTCGCCGACCGGCTGCCCGCCGCCATCGATCAGGTTCGCGATGCGGTCTCCCACCCCCCGCTGCAGACGCCGATCGAAAACCTCGATCCCGGCGCGCTCGCGCCCAGCGGCAAAGACATCGTGGCGGGCATCACCGGCGTCTTCTCCACCGTCTTCACCCTGATCGCGAACATCGCCGCCATCCTGGTCATCGGCCTGTACCTGGCCCTGCAGCCCCGCATCTACGTCCGCGGCGTGCTGCATCTCGTGCCGGAGAACAGGCGGGAGCGGGCGCGGGAGATCCTCTTCTCGCTGGGTCATGCCCTGCGCTGGTGGCTGGTGGGGCGGTTCGCCTCGATGGCAGGGGTGGGGCTGCTGACCACGCTGGGGCTGTGGCTCATCGACATGCCGCTGGCGCTGGTGCTCGGCGTCATCGCCGGGCTGTTCTCGTTCGTCCCCTACATCGGGCCGATCACCTCCATCGTTCCCGCGCTCCTGATCGCACTCACCGAGTCCCTGCCCATGGCGCTGTGGGTCACGATGGTCTACGTCGCCGTCCAATTCATCGAGGGCAACTTCCTCACGCCGCTGATCCAGCGGCGCGCCGTCTCGCTGCCACCTGCGGTACTCTTGCCGGCACAGTTCGCGCTGGGGCTGTTCTACGGCCTGTTCGGGGTGCTGCTGGCCACGCCGCTCGCCATCGCGGTGATCGTGCTGGTGCAGATGCTCTGGGTGCAGAGCGTCGTCGGCGAGCCGATCCGGGTGCTCGGCGACCACAGCCCGCCCGCGCGCTGACGACATCGCAGCGAGGAAGACGTTCATGGGGAGACGCACCGGGCTCCGCGCCGCACTCGCGCTCTGGCTGGCGGCGACTGCCGCGCCCGCGGCCCCGGACATGGGCATGGGCATGGGCAACAGCAATGGGGGCCGCATGCCGCCAGTCACCACCTCGGACTGGCAGGAAGCCGTGGTCAGCGTCACCGACCTCGATCGCACCGCCCGCTTCTTCCTGGAGATCGGCGGCTACGAGGTGAAATGGCGCGGGGCCCTCGGCGAGGACGCCGTCGCCGCCTGGGGCCTGCCGAAGTCGGCGGCCGGGGAGGCAATGCTCATCGGCCCGCCCGGCTACGACAGCGGTCTCGTCCGGCTGGTGCGCTTCGATAACGCGGGCCCCGGGGTGCCGATGCGCCCCGGGTCTCGCGCCTGGGACACCGGCTGCTACTTCAGCCTCATGGTCCGCATGAAGGACATGGAGGCCGTCTACGCTGATGCCATCCGCCTCGGCTGGTGGACGGAGACCCCGATCACCTCTCTCGAGTGGGGTACCTCGAAACTGAACGTGGTCATCTACCGGGGTCCGGACGGGATCCAGGTGCAGGGCTACGAGCGCCTGGCGCCGCCGCTGCCCGACGCCATCCCCGACTTCGAGCGGATGACGGGTCCGTTCAACGTGATGCAGATGGTGCGCGACCGGGACACAGCATACCGTTTCTTCACCGAAGTCCTCGGCTTCGCCACCTTCTACAGTGGCCCGCCCTATGTCGCCGAGGAGCCCACCCCGATGCCGCTGGGCATCCCGGTGAACCTGACGACCGAGATCCCGTACCGGGCCGGGATAGTCTTCCCCACGCCGGGCGAATTCGGCCGCATGGAGATGATCGAGATCATGGGGCTGGACGGCCGGGATTACGCCGACCGCTGCCATGCGCCCAACCTCGGCATCCTGGCGGTGCGCTTCCCGGTCGAGGACGTCGAGTCGGCGCTGGCGACCATCGAGGCCCGGGGATGGACGATCGCCGCGCCGATCCGGAAACTAGCACTGGAACCCCGGGGCGCCGTGCGTCTGTTCGACGTGAAGACGCCGGACGGCGCTATCGTCCAGTTCTTCGACAGGGCGCCGGAATAGCGGCCACGGCGCCTCGGCGCGCACACCCGGACAGGAGGAGGGAGACCGGATCATGACCCTGACACGAACCATCATCGCCACGCTGTTTCTGCTGCTGCTCGCCGACGCGGCGCTGGCCCACGAAGCAGAAGGCTTCGCCGGCGGCTTCGTCAGCGGCCTTCTGCATCCGCTGTTCGGCTGGGATCACGTCGTCGCCATGGTCGCCGTCGGCCTGTGGGGCGCGTTTCTGGGCGTGCCGGCCATCTGGCTGCTGCCGGTGGTATTCCCGCTGGTGATGGCCGTCGGCGGCGCGGCGGGCGTGGCGGGCATGCCCTTGCCCGCCGTGGAAGCGGGTATCGCGGCATCGGCCCTCGTGCTGGGCGCCATGGTGGCCCTGGCCGCGCGGCCGCCGCTGTGGGCCGCCGCCGTTATCGTCGGCGTCTTCGCCGTATTCCACGGTCACGCCCACGGCACCGAACTGCCGCACGCGGCCAGCCCGCTGGCCTACAGCGCCGGCTTCGTCATCTCGACCGGCCTGCTGCATCTCTCCGGCATCGCCCTCGGCCTCGCCGCGCGCTGGCGCGCCGGGCGCGTCGCCATCCGGGCCGGTGGCGGAGCAATCGCGCTTGCAGGGGTGGGCTTCCTGACCGGCGTGCTGTGATAGCGAGGGCCACACTCCTCCTCGCAGCGGCCCTGGCCGTCCTGCCGGCCAGGGCCCACGCCCACAGCCCGGTGGAGGGGATGAACGAGTTCTATAACGGGGTGCTGCATCCGCTGCTGGTGCCGGCCCACATACTGCTGATACTCGCCACGGGCCTGTTCCTCGGGCAGCGCGGGCCGCGGGAGAACCGGCTCGCCCTGCCCGCGTTCTTCCTGGCCGCCGCGGCGGGTCTGGCTCTCGCCGGATCCGGCGCGGCTCCGGAGACGGTCCGGGGGTTACTGCTGGCCGGCACGATGGCCATCGGGCTGCTGACGGCTGTCGGCCGCAGGGCGCCGCTACCGCTCTACCCGGCGGCGGGCGCCTTCGCGGGTTTCTTCCTCGGACTCGACTCCGCGCCAGAGGCGCTGGAAGGGCGGGAGCGGATACTGGCGCTGGTCGGCACGGGGGTCGGCCTCAACCTGTGGCTGATCTACGCCTGCGGAGTCGCGGATTTCTTCAGCAAGAAGCCCTGGCAGCGCATCGGGCTGAGGATCCTGGGCTCGTGGGTGGCCGCCAGTTCCATCCTGGTGCTGGCACTGACCGCCTCGTCCCGCTGACCGCACCCCGGCGAGCGGCGTACGAGGCCGCGGTCACCAGGAACGTTCGAAGATCAGGCCGATGATCGGGAACGCCTCCTCTTCCTCAGCCACATTGATGCCCCGCCGCGGATCGAACTCCTGCGAACCGGCACCCGGACCGCCGTAGACGTTGATGACATCCAGGAAGGCAACCAGATCCACCGGGCCGAGCGTGCGGCGGTAATCGATACGGATGTTCAGCGAGTGATAATCATCCAGCCGGAGCGCATTCTGGCGAGTGAGTTCCTTCGAATAGCGGAGCGGTTCGCCCGGCCCGAGGACGTCCGCATGGATGATGAAATCGTCGGTCGGCCGCCCGGTTGCCCATTTCCAGCGTGCACCCACCTTCCAGCGCTCGTTGATCTCCCAGCTGCCGCCGATCGAGAAGAAGTGCTCCCGGTTGAAGTCGGTGTCGTACTCGCCCAGTCCATCGTTGTCGTCGATGCGGGCATTGTTCCAGGCGTAGACCACGTTGCCGAACCAGCCGTCGGCAAAGCGCCGGGAGAGAACCACGTCGAGCCCGAGGTTGGTGCCCTCGCCGTCGTTCGTGACCCGGCCGCTGGCACGGCCTTCCTCGACCACCAGATTGTCGAGCCACTGGTAATAGGGTTCGACGAGCAGCGACCAGTTGCGGCCGAAGTCCTGCTCGAAGCCGATGCTCAGGTGAGTGATGCGCTCGTTCTCGATGTCGAAGTTGTCCGGGCTCGCGGAGCGGACCAGGAACCGGGGCGACTGATAGAACAGGCCGGCAGCGGCCGATAAGCGCAGACCGGACTCGAGCCGCCAGTTCGCTGCAAGACGGGGAGAGACGAGCGACTCGTCGGCGAAGCCGTCGCGGTCATAGCGAAGCCCGGCTCTGAGGTCCCAGCGCCCGAATTCGAAGATCTGCTCGCCGTACGCCGCATAGCTGACCTCCCGCGCTTCGTACACCGCGTTGATGTTCTCCGGCGTCCACGTGATGTACTGCTGGCCCGGCGGACGCGGGTCGGTCGAGCGGTAGACGAAACGGTCCCAGTCCTCGCGGAGGAACGTCGAGTAATCGACGTCGGTCTGCCAGACGCGCAGACCGGCCGAACCCTGACCGAAGCGGTTCTGCGTCACGTAATCGCTGCGCCAGCCCGTCTCCGTCTCTTTCTCCGTGACGGTGACGAGGCGCTCGCGCACCGGGACTGCCCCGGCCGGCGTCCCGTCCGGCACGAGGTCCGGGTAGGCCTCGCCCTCCGACGAGGTCTTGTCGTTCGCCCGGACATACACACGGTTGGTCCATTCGCCGCTCTCCCCGACCAGGCGCCGCCAGGTGAGCCCCGCCAGGTACAGGTCCTGCTCGGCGTCGATCAGGGACACGTCCTCGAAGTCCGGCGATTCGAGCACGTTGTCGATGTCACGCGTGTATTCCTCGGGGGCGTAGATGCCCAGGAACTCGACCGTGTTCCTGCCGTCCAGCTCGGTCACCGTCTTCAGCACCACATCGGTCAGCTCGGGTTGCCCGATGTCTTTCTCGTCGATCGTGTCGAAGACGCGGCCGAAATCGAAGTTCCGCGCCGTCAGGAACAGGGTGGTCTCGTCGTGGACGCCGCTGGGTCCTTCGTAGCCGACTTCGACGCCGGCGATGTCGACCCGCAGGCTCGCGCTGGGCGTCGGCGTGCCCCCGGCCACGTCGAGCATCAGCAGGGAACCGGCGCGTCCGCCGTAGGCGGCGCTCCAACCGCCCGGCGAGAACTCCGCGCCCGTGATGGAGTTGGGAGCGAAGATGGAGAATCGGCCGCCGCCACCGATATCCTCCTCCTCGCCCAGGGTCTGGTCGAAGTGCACCACCCGGTCGAACGGCAGACCGTCGATGAAGATGAGATTGTCCCGCGGTCCGCGGCCACGGACGGAGAAATTCGCGAACTCGCCGGTGGAGACCAGTCCCGGCAGGCCGTCCAGCGCACGCATGACGTCGCTGCCGGCGCCCACGGCGCTGCGCAGCTCCTCACGGTTGAAGTAGGAATTACTGACTGCGCCGTACGGATCGGCGACGCGCGCGCGGGCGCGCACCACGATTTCGTCGATCGCCTCTTCCATGGCGAGCAGCTCGAGGCCGAGCGGCGTCGTCTTGCGGCGGACGATCCGCACGCTGGGTTCGCGGGCGGTCACCAGGTCCGGGCCCTCTGCCGTCACCGCGTAGAGACCCGGCTCGAGCACGTCGAACTCGACGATACCCTCCGCCGTGGTCACGCCCTCGACGGTTCTGCCGTCCCGGTCGGTCGCGGTAACGCGCACGCCGGCGAGCGGCCGTCGGGTCTCGGCGCTGACCGTCTCGATCAGCAGACCGCCCGGCTCTTCCTGGGCTGTGGCCGTGGCCGAGAGGCCGATCAGCAGGGCCGCTGCGAAAACCCGAAAGGTGTTTGTCATTTCCTTGCACTCCATGAGTGGTCGAACGGCTGATATCTCCGAACCGTGAAGTGACTCCCGGTGGACGAAGCCGGCCGCGGCTAACCTGAGTCTGTTCGATGGAAGAGGATGCGCCGATGCAGAGTCCATGGCTCCCCGCGTGGCTTTACCGGCTTCTGCCGATGCTCTATCTGGCCGGCGGCGCGCTGATGTTTCATTGGTTCGGCGACGAGACCATCGGGCGATTCAGCGGCCTCCTGCTGTGTGCAGCCGGCCTTCTGATCTGGGGCCTGAGGCTGTACGCGCGCAGAGCGGCTGCCCGGCGAGATCCCTGAGCGTGTTCCGCGGGCTCCGCGGACGATCAGCCGAACAGCCCATCGACGAACGTAGCCCAGCCGGCGGAGCCGGCGATGACGAGCTTCGCGAACATCGCCGCTGCAAAGAGCGCGACACCGGTGAGACTCGCCCAATGCGGCCGACGTCGCGTGCGGATGTCGTAGACGATCAGCGCTGCCAGCAGCGCCAGTTCGATCACCAGAATCATCGGGACGGGGAGCCCGGCGGTGGCGACCAGACGCGCGACGGCCGGATCCATGATCAGTATCCCCGCAAGCAACATGAAGCGCTTGTGCGCAGCCGGGTTGTGCCGATTGACGAAGGCGAGTGCGAAGGCCGCCGTGAAATTCACGATATCGGTGAACGGGAACATTACCGATGCCGCGGGCGACAGGCCGGCGATGCTCCAGTCCGGGCGGGCGTAGGCGCCGCCGATGACGGCGAATCCGAGCACGACGATGGCCAGCGCGAGGATGAGACTCGCCGCCCCGATGCGCCGGTGCAGCCGCGCGTTGCCGGCGCCGATCAGCCGCGCCTGGGCGATGAACAGCACGAACCAGCCGGCGAATATCGCACCGTGAACGTGCAGCAGCAGCGGGATCGCCGCCGGCCCGCCCGGTCGCGAAAACGCCGGGGGCACGAAGCCGGCGATAACCAGGGCGAGGAGCACGAGACCCATCAGCGGAAAAAAGATCTCGCCGCGTCGGGCGTTCGCGGTCATCACCACATCCCGATCGTCAGCGGCCGGCACATCGCGGACCGGCTTTCCGGCGGAGAGATCACGAGCGAACATAAAAACTATCCTTGACGCCACCGCGGGCCCGGAACGACGGTAGTATAGTCGACTCGATTCCCCGGTTGCCGCGGCAGACGAGTCGTCGCAAACTGGCCGAATGAACACGACTCTCCACCGTACCCGGTTGCCTGCGGGCGACGACGGCCTGATCCGACTCGCACCGCGTGCGCGCCCTCGTCACCGGTGATCGGGCGTGCCCTCTTGTTCGGACTCGCGCTGATGACGTCTGCAGGAACCTCGTCCGACGCCGAAGACGCCGCACCGGCGGGCCGGCTGATTACGGACTTCACCCCTGCCAGCGCCGATCTGGGCTGGTACGTCGTGAACGACAACGTCATGGGCGGGCGCAGCGAGGGCGGGTTCGACCTGCAGCCGGGGGAGCTGCGCTTCGCGGGCCGCACCAATACGAGAGGCGGCGGCTTCAGCTCGATCCGCACCGGGCCGCTGCAGCTCGACCTGTCGCAGTTTGACGCGATCCGCCTGCGCGTACGGGGCGACGGGCGCCGCTACACCTGGCGCCTGAGCACGGATGCCCGTTATTTCGGCCGGCCGGTCGCCTACTGGGCCGACTTCGATACGGTCGCAGGCGCCTGGCACACCGTCGACGTGCCATTCTCGCATTTCGTGCCGAGATTTCGCGGCACCGAGCTGGACGGACCGCCGCTCGACAGCAGCGCCATCACGGGCATGGGCCTGATGATCTACGACAAACGCGACGGCCCGTTCGAGCTGCGCCTGGCGAGCGTCGGTGCCGTAGCCGTCCAGCCTCCATTCTCGCTGGATCAATATCGGTGGCGGAAGCGCGTGCTGGTGGTCAGCGCCCCGCAGCGGGACGACCGGCAGCTGCAAGATCAACTGGACGCGGTCTCGGCAACGCGCGACGCGTTCGAGGATCGCGACATGCTCCTCGTGGTCCTCCTGGACGATGGCGCATCGACGGCGGGCGACCGGATCCTGACAAGTGACCAGGCCGCCGCGGCGCGCGAAGCCCTCGGCATCCGGCCGGAGTCGTTCGCACTCAGGCTGATCGGGAAGGACGGGACGGTCAAACTGTCCAGTGGCGATGTTGCGCCGATGGACGGGATTTATGCCCTCATCGACGGGATGCCGATGAGGCAAAAAGAGATTCAGGACCGCTAGCGCCGATTCGCAGCGAGAAGGGGGCCGGGAAGGGTAGCCGTCCTCCGGGATCAGATCGGCACCGCCAGGGTGCGTCGGTTTGCTGCATTGCACCAACTGCAGGCGGACCCCGTCCCTGCCGGCCCGCCGAATAAGGGATTCGTCGGGTCATATGCCTGGCACGTTTCTTGCTGAACTTGTCCGTTGCCCTGTCCGCGGTAGACGCAGGACGAGAGGGCGTCGCGTCTTCATGCACGACAGATCATGCGCTTGCCGTCCCTGAACCATCTGCGGACCTTTCAGCTGGCAGCCCGCCACCTCAGCTTCAAGAATGCTGCGGAAGAGCTGTTCGTGACGCCCTCGGCCGTCAGCCATCAGGTCCGCGCCCTGGAGGGCCGGCTCGGCGTCACGCTGTTCGACCGCAAGACCCGTTCGCTGGAACTCACGGAAGCCGGGCAGGCCTATTTCTCCATCCTCGACACACTGTTCGCTCGCCTGGAATCGGAGACGGATCAGCTCCGCGACCGCTACGGGCGCGATATCCTGCGGCTCTCGCTGCCGCCGTTCTTCGCCAGCGAGGCACTGCTGCCGGCGATCGCTTCCTACCAGGAACAGCATCCGGACACCGATATCCGCATCGTGACCCAGCCGAGCAGCATGGACGTGCACCCCGCAGAAGCGGACATCTCGATCCTCGTGGGGAATGGCCAGTGGCAGGGTCTGGAGGCACACCGTCTGTTCGCCCATCGCTTCGTCGTGGCGTGTGCACCGTCGCTGCTCGCCGAGACAGGCCTGCGGTCCGCTGATCAGCTCGACGGTCAGACACTGATCGTGCACGAAGGCAGGCGTAACGCCTGGGACCGCTGGAGCGACTCCGTCGGCGTCCCCAGGGTGCGCCCGGGCAAGCTCATCCGCCTCGACTCCATGTCGGCCATCGCCCGCGCCGCCGAGAAGGGACTCGGCATCGCGCTGGTGTCGTGGCCGCTCGGCAAGGCCTGGTTCGAATCGGGCGGCCTGACCCGCGTGTTCGAGCAAGAGTTCGACACCGGCGACAGCTTTTTTCTCGTCCTCAGACCGGAGGAGAGCGCCCGCCAGGAGGTCCAGAACCTCAAGACCTGGCTACTGGACAACTTCTACACGGACGAGTGAGCAGGATTCGTGTGCCGACGAGAATTGCACGTTTGTCGCCGCAGCGTGTGCGCCATAGGCTGAATCGCGTCCCTGGAACAGCCGTCGCAAAGGAGTTGCCCGATGAGTCGTATTTTGCCGAGAGCAATGCTGGTGTTCGCTTTGTCGGTCAGTGGGGCCGGACTGGCGAGCGCCGGTGCAACGGAACGCGACGCGGTCGAGGCCTGTACCGCCAGGCTGATAGAGACCATCGGCGAGCGGCAGGGCGAGCCGCCGGCCTACGAGATAGCCGGCCGTTACGGCACCGAGGAGGACTTCACCAGAAAACTGTTCCAGTCACCGGCAGGGGCCCGGAATTACCGCTATACGCTCGAAGTCACGGGCAAGGCGGGCGGCCCCGTTCTCTGGAAGGGCGTATGCGTGGTCGACACCAGCGCCAGAGTCAGATGGCTGCGGATCACCGAAGCGGCGGCGGACTAGGCCCGATACCCGGCATTGCACCGCGATGATCCATTGCTCAGCAAAAATCCCGGGTCCGGCGTGCTGCGGATTCTCTCCCCCGAAATCCGCAGCCGCCGACCCTGGGTACCTGAGCGTCTCCGCATCGGGCAACCGATCCCTTTATCCCTCGGAACCCCGGTAAAACCCGATCATGGTCTACACCGACGTCTACTTCCTGGGAGCGGCGGGAGCCATGGGAACACTGCTGCTCGCGGCGTCGGTCCTGTGGATTCAGCAGCGGTATCTGCTCAGGCGGGGCAGCCCGCGAGACGGCAGGGCCACCTAGCTTTCGCATCTCCGCTCGGCTCAGGACAGCAAATCCCGTAGCCTGACGCTCTCCGGCGTGCCGCGCGCCGCCGCCATCGCCAGCAGCAGCTCGGCCGTCGCGATCGCATCGGCGAGCGCATCGTGCTGGGAGTAGTGAGGCAGATGGTAGGCGCTGCGCAGCGCGCTCAACTTCAGCGACTGCTGCTCGTCGAGGTGATGGCGGCGGCTGCGCGCCCGGCGCTCCAGGGCGAGGGTGTCCACCAGCGGCACCAGTAGCGGCGCGCCGAAATACCGACGGCACAGCCGGTCGAGCAGGCCCTTGTCGAGGCCGGCGTAGTGCACCACGAGCACACGGCCGCGCAGGACCTCGAGCAGGCGTTCGAGGACATCCGCCACGTTCTCTCCCGCTTCGCACAGCGTGTCCGTAAGACCGTGCACCGTGGCACTCTCGCCCACCTCGCCAGGGGGGCGCACGATGCAGGCCTCCGCCGTACTCATCTCCACCCGTGCTTGCCGGATAAGCACCCAGCCGATACTGAGCATCTCCGCGTTGCGGGCATCGACGCCGGTGGTCTCTATATCCAGGCAGACGAACTCGGTATCGGCGAAGGGCGCCGACGCGGACGGCAACGGCGACGAGAGCAGACGCCCGGGCGCATCCTTTCCCACCCGCCGCCTGGCCAGCCAGCGCCGGAGCTTCAGCGCCGTCTGGCTCATGCCAGGTGGAATCGGTTCAGCAGCGCCGCCTGGCTGGTCCGGATCTGCGAGAAGGCGGCCTTCAGGTTCTGCCGCGCCAGCGGCGAGAGCTCCGACGGAGAAAGGTGGTTGTCCGGCTTCTCGCCCGCGTTCATCTGCCGGCTCTGATGCTCCAGCCGGAGCTTCTCGATGAAATCCAGCGCATCGATGAGGCTCTCGGCGTCAGCGCGGGCGAGTTCGCCCTGCAGCGCCGCGGCACGCAGCCGGTTGCGCGTGCTGACGCGCATCTCGCCGGCGGCGAGGCTGCGGATGCGGGCGGTCTCCACGATGGGGATGATGCCGTGCAGCTTCAGGTTCAGCGTGTTCTTGTGCTCGCCGGATCTCTCCAGCACGAACTGACGGAAGAAACCCAGTGGCGGCTGGAAGTTCATGGCGTTCTTCGCCATCAGCGCAAGGAACAGCTCGTTGTTCTTCGCTGTCTCGCGGATACTCTCCTTGACCTCTTCCACCAGCTCCGCCTCACCGTCCACGGCACGCAGGTCGAAGAAGATGTTCGCATGCATCAGTGCCTTCTCCTCCGGCACCGTGATCCAGCGGGTGAAATGGTCTCTCCAGCCGCTGACGGTGACCCGCCAGCGCGGATTGATGGCCATGACACCGCCGGGGCAATGCACCCAGCCGCAAGCATCGAGCCCGTCGTTGACGATGCGCGCGAGGCGCTCGAAATACACCTCGGCCTCGTCGTCTGCGCCGTCCTCCAGCACCAGTGCGTTGTCCTGGTCACTCACGGCGGACTGCTCGTGGCGCGCCTGTGAACCCAGCGCGATCCAGGCGTAGCGGCAGGGCGGCGGGCCGAGCTCGTCCCGCGCGATGCGGATCAGCTGGCGGGTGACGCTGTCGGTGATGGCCGTGATGAACTTGCCCAGTTGCTCCGCGGCGATATCCGCTTCGATCTGCCCGGCGATAAGGCCGGGCAGCCGGGAACACGCCTCGACCAGACCGTCCACCGAGTGCTGTCTGCCGATGTCGCTCACGAGATAGAGCGGGTGCTCGGTCTCGAGACGCATGAAGTCGCTGCGGGCGACCATGCCCAGCAGCTCGCCGTCGTCGGTGATGGGCAGGTGGTGGATGACGTTCTGCATCATCACCAGCGCCGCCTCGTAGGCATGGGACTCGGCGTCCAGTGAGATCGGGTCCGGGGTCATGATCTCGGCCACCGCGTGGTCCGTCGGGAAATCACCGGCGACCACACGGCTGCGGAAATCCCGATCGGTAACGATGCCCGTCATGCGGCCGCTCTCGGTGATCAGCATGGCGGAGACCCGCTCGGCCACCATCTTCCGTGCCGTCTCGCGGATGGTGGCGGAGGCCTCGATGGTGACCGGGCCACGACTGACCATCTCGCGCACGCTGCCGGCTGCACCGCCCCGGATCTCGCCGGTTACCGGGCGCATGGTGAGCCGGTCGGAGAGTGCACGGATGAACCAGGTGTCGAAGCGCCGGTTATCGCGGCGCAGCGCCTCGAACGCCTCGCCCTTCAGGTGATAGATCAGCGTGTCTTCCAGCGCCACCGAGTGGTTGCGGGTGGGCGCGTTGTTCATGAGCGAGGGGAAACCGAAGCACTCGCCCTCGGCCAGGCGGGTGACCAGGTCGCCGTTGCCATCGGTGAGTTCCACGGCGCCGCTGCGCACGATGTTCAGGTGGGTGTTGGTGACACCGATCGACAGGATGTCCTGCCCTCGGCGGTAGTAGGCGACGGACACCGCACGGGCCGCCCGGTGCAGTCCGGTCTCGTCGAGATGGTCGAAGCCGGGCAATCGACCCAGGAAGGCTTCGATCTCCGGGATCTCGTTCATGGAGCGATTGTTACACGCCTGACCAGGGAAGAAAGAGGGCCGGCGACATCACGGGGATGTCGCCGGCCACGGGGAGAGGCGTCTTGTCGTCTCAGAACCCGTATTTCGTGGAGAACAGGAACCGTGTGAGGTCCCCGTCGAGGCCGGACTCGATCTCGCGCTCCGCGTACATGATCTCGCCACCGATCACGAGCTTGGGCAACGGCTCGTACAGCAGGTTGGCGTGGATACTGTAGACGTCCTTGGTCACGCCGGTGCCGGTGAGCGTCGTGTCGTTGTCGATGGACAGGTACGACAGCGTGAAGCTCGAGCGCCATTTCGGCTGCCAGAAGTGGCGGAACGCCACGAAGCCGCCGAACTGGTCGATGGCCTCCAGGTTGCCGTCGGCATCCAGCACGGCGTCGTTGGCCGTGTTCAGGCCGAGATAGCGGCCCGTGCCGCTGCCGTAGGTCGCCATCCAGCGGATGTCGTCGCGGCCGAACTGGTGCTTGCCCGACAGCGACAGGCCGTAGGCGGTCTCCGTATCGCTCTGCCCGCCGATGTCGTAATCGAGCCGACGAACGAGAGCGGCCGCCTTCAGGAAGCCGTTATCGAGTTCGTGGGTGTAGCGGCCCACGATATCCGGGACAGCGCCATCGTCGGTCAGGATGCGGGCGCCGCCGCCGAACGGCGTGATCGTGGTCTCCGGATTCTCGACCGCGAACTCCCAGGCACCGTTCGTGTAGCGGATCATATCCTGCCGCTGGAACACGGTGCCTTCCGACGGGCCGATGAAGTCCAGCTGGTCCGGCAGCACGCTGACGTCATGGAAGGTCGACCAGGTCTGCCCGATCGTCCAGTTGTTGTACCTCACGAAGGCGTGGCGCAGCCGCGGATTGTAGGAATTGCTGACCCGCTCGTCGCCGCCCGGACTCAGGAAGAAATCCATCTCGATGAAGGCAGAGACCTTGTCGCCGCCGGCCGTCTCGTGGTCGGCGCGGAAGTTGATGCGGGATTCACGTGCCTGGAAATCGGCGTCATAGCCCTCGCCGTCGCCGCCCACCGGGATGGTGGCGGGGATGTAGAACTGGGTGCCGGCGCTGCCCGGCGCGAGGTCTCCCGCCCCGTAGTCGCTGAACATGGCATCGGCCTTGACGTAGCCGCCGAAGGAATAATTCGTCTTGGCCGGCTGCTCCGTCGCAGGCTCCCTCTCGGAGAGCGACGTCGGCCCTTCCTCGGCTTGCTTCACACCGACGAGCTGGCGAACGATGGCCTCCAGCTCCGCCACCCGCGCCTCCAGGCGCTCGATCTTGTCTTCATCGGAGCCCTGCGCGAGAGCGGCGGGCCCGCCAGCGACGAGAACGATCACCGCAGCAAGTGCCGCGGTCGTCAGTCGATTGCTTGGTCTGGTCATTGTTACGGTCCCCCTGACTACTTGTCCTCAAGCGGTTCGATGGTCGCCGATCGGATCGGAAATAGCCATCAGCAAAAACGCGGATACGTCGGTTTCCGGTCCGGTTCTAGACCAATGTCTAATGCTGCTGCCTCCCCGGAACCGCAGAATAGGCTCGGGCGCGGTGTCACCGGGCACCGCCGGCGCAAGAGCGAGCGGAGGCTGGCAATGAACGAGACCCATCCGGTCAACCGGTACTATCGGGAGCACGGTTACGTCGACGAGGAGAAGTACCGGGAGATGTACCGTCGCTCCGTCGAGGACAACGAGGGCTTCTGGGGCGAGCAGGCCGCCATCGTGGACTGGACGAAGCCGTTCACGAAGGTGAAAGACGTCTCTTATGCCGCCGACGACCTGCACATCCGCTGGTACGAGGATGGCGAGCTGAACGTCTGCTACAACTGCGTCGACCGGCATCTGGACGACAGGGGCGACCAGCCGGCGATCCTGTGGGAAGGCGACGACCCCTCCGTAGACGCCACCATCACCTACCGCCAGCTCCATGAGCGGGTCTGCCGTTTCGCCAATGTCCTGAAGTCCCTGGGCGTCGCCAAGGGCGACCGGGTGACCCTCTACATGCCCATGATCCCGGAGGCGGCCGTGGCCATGCTGGCCTGCGCGCGTATCGGCGCGGTGCACTCGGTGGTATTCGGCGGCTTCTCGCCGGACGCGCTGGCCGGGCGTATCGTCGACTGCGACTCCAACGTGGTGATCACCGCGGACGAGGGCCTGCGCGGCGGGCGCAAGGTGCCGCTGAAGGCCAACGTGGACGCGGCCGCGGCGAAGCCCGGCGTGACCAGGCTGGACAAGGTGCTGGTGGTGCGCAACACCGGCGGCGACGTGGCTTGGACCGAAGGCCGCGACGTCTGGCTGCACGAGGCGGAGAAATCGGTGGACGCGGACTGCCCGCCGGAACCGATGAATGCTGAAGACCCGCTGTTCATCCTGTATACCTCGGGCTCCACCGGCCAACCGAAGGGCGTGCTGCACACCACCGGCGGTTACCTGGTCTATGCCGCCTTCACGTTCAGATACGTCTTCAACTACGAGCCCGGCGACGTCTACTGGTGCACTGCCGACGTGGGCTGGGTGACCGGTCACAGCTACATCGTCTACGGCCCGCTGGCGAATGGTGCCATCACCCTGATGTTCGAGGGCGTGCCGAACTATCCGGATGCGAGCCGTCTCTGGCAGGTCTGCGACAAGCATGAGGTGAACATCGTCTACACGGCACCCACCGCCATCCGCGCGCTGATGCGCGAGGGCGAGGGGCCGGTGAAGAAGACCTCGCGAAAATCCCTGCGGCTGCTCGGCTCGGTGGGTGAACCCATCAACCCGGAGGCCTGGGAGTGGTACTACCACGTGGTGGGCGAGGACCGTTGTCCGATCGTCGATACCTGGTGGCAGACCGAGACCGGCGGCATCCTGATCAGCCCGCTGCCGGGCGCCACGGCACTGAAGCCCGGCTCGGCCACGCAGCCTTTGTTCGGCATCCGGCCGGCGCTGGTCGACGGCGAGGGCGAGGCGCTGGAGGGAGCGACGGAGGGCAATCTCGTGATCCTCGACAGCTGGCCGGGCCAGATGCGCACGGTCTACGGGGACCACCAGCGCTTCATCGATACGTATTTCTCGACCTTCCCCGGCCGCTACTTCACCGGCGATGGTGCGAGGCGTGACGAGGACGGCTACTATTGGATCACCGGGCGGGTGGACGACGTGCTGAACGTATCCGGCCACCGCATGGGAACGGCCGAGATCGAGAGCGCGCTGGTAGCGCACTCGGCAGTGGCGGAAGCGGCGGTGGTCGGCTATCCCCATGACATCAAGGGTCAGGGCATCTATGCCTACGTGACCCTGATGGAGGGGATCGAACCCACCGATGAGTTGCTGGCCGACCTGCGCAAGTGGGTACGCACGGAGATCGGGCCAATCGCGACGCCGGACCTGTTGCAGTGGGCACCGGGCCTGCCGAAGACACGCTCGGGTAAGATCATGCGGCGGATACTGCGCAAGGTGGCGGAGAACGACTACGGCAGCCTGGGTGATACGTCGACGCTGGCCGACCCGGCCGTCGTCGATGACCTGATAGCCAACCGCAGAAACCGTTAGGCAATTAATGGGGGAAGCCGCCGGACCCGGAAATGTCAGCGCCCAGCGACAGCACTTTCATCATCGCCGACGACCATCCGCTGTTCCGGGAGGCGATGATCCAGGCCGTGCGCAACTGCGTGCAGGGCGCGTGTGTCGTCGAGGCGGAGAGCCTCGAGACCCTGCAGCAGGCCGTGGAGGCCAGCCCGGAGGCGGATCTTCTGCTGCTGGACCTGAACATGCCCGGCGTGAAGGGATTCTCGGCGCTGGCCTGGATCCGAAGTGCGTTCGCGACGCTGCCCACCGTCATCGTCTCCGCGAGCGACGAGCCGGCGATCATCCGGCGCGCTATCAGTCACGGCGCCAGCGGCTTCATCCCCAAGTCCTCATCCATCGCACGCATCGAATCGGCCATTACGGCAGTGCTCGAGGGCGAGGTCTGGCTACCCGACGGGGTCGACCTGAATGGCGAGCAGCTCGGTGGCGAGGAGGCTGACATCGCGGCTGCGCTGGCCGCGCTGACCCCGCATCAGTTCCGCGTGCTGCTCATGCTTGCCGAGGGTCTCATGAACAAACAGATCGCCTACGAACTGGGCGTCTCCGAGGCCACCATCAAGGCGCACGTGACGGCCATTCTGCGCAAGCTCAGAGTGAGCAACCGCACCCGGGCGGTGCTGGCGATGCAGAAACTCACCATCGACGACCAGTCTTTGTAGCCTGACGGCTCTCCTACGTTCTGCCGATGATGCGGGTTACCAGGGCGCGCAGGGCGGCCGGCTTCACCGGCTTGTGGAGCAGCGCGTGGCCGGCTTCCCGTACCGCGTCGGCGACTTCCTGACTGTAGTCGGCGGTGAGGACCACTGCGGGTACCGGGCTGGCCGTCATGGCGCGCACCGCCTCGATGACCTCCAGGCCGGTCACGCCGTGGTTCAGGTGATAGTCCACCAGCAGGACGGACGGCCGTTCGCCGGTTTCCTCCTGCAGGGCGGCGATGCGCCGACTTGCCCCGTCCAGGTCCGCCGCCGGCAGGGGCCGCGCGCCCCAGCGGGCAAGGAGGCCCTGCATGCCATCCAGGATGTCCGGCTCGTTGTCGATGCAGAGGACGTGATGCCCGTCCATGGAAGAGAGCGGGCGGGGCTCGGCCGTGGAGGGGGCCGGGCGCCGGCCCGGCTCGGCCCGGGGCACGACGATCTCGAAGCAGCTGCCCCGGCCGAGTTCGGAGCGCATGTTCAGCGGATGCTCCAGCACGCGGGCGATGCGCTGGACGATGGCGAGGCCGAGCCCCAGCCCGCGCTTCGAACCCTCGTCGCTGCCGGCGAGGCGGCGGAACTCCTCGAATACCGCCTCCCGGTTTTCCGCCGCGATACCCACACCGGTATCGCAGACCTGGATGGCGACGGTATCGTCCCGGCGGCGGCAGCCCACCAGCACCCCGCCGCTGCGCGTGTAACGCCGGGCGTTACTGATGAAGTTCTGCAGAATCCGGCGCAGCAATGCCGGATCCGTGTGCACCCAGAGCCGGGTCGGCACGAAGCGCAGGGCGAGTTCCCGCTCGGCGAAGGCCTCGCCGAACTGCGCCTCCAGCGTGGCGAACAGCTCGGCCGCGGGGAAACTCTCCCTTTTCGGCCGTGGCGCGCGGGTATCCAGCCGGGCGATATCGAGCAGGGCGCTCAGCAGATCCTCCACCGCGATCAGCCCACTCTCCACACGGGACACCAGGCGGCGCTGCTCCTCGCTCATGCCGGCGCTCTTCTCCTCCAGCAGAGCGGTGAAGAGCTTCGCCGCATTCAGCGGCTGCAGCAGGTCGTGAGCGGCGGCGGCCAGAAAGCGGGTCTTCGACACGTTGGCGGCCTCCGCCTGGGCTTTCGCCTCGGCCAGCGCGCTCATCGCCCGTTCCAGCTCGGCGGTACGGTCGGCCACCCGCTGCTCCAGCATCGTCTTGGCCTCCTCCAGCCCGAGTTCGGCGCGGCGGCGCTCGGTGATATCCTGGAATACGGCGTAGACGCCCATGATGGCGCCGTCCCCGTCGATGTCCGGGATGTAGGTCCCCAGCATGTAGCGGGACTCGCCGTCGGCACCGGTCATCTCCAGCTCGAACGCCTGTCGTTCGCCGCCGTACGCGGCCTCGAGCCACTGCGAGCGGGCCATGAGCTGGCGTTCGTCCAGCACGGCGCTGAGCGGCGCGCCGATGATCTCTTCCCGACTCATGCCCGCATAGGCCAGATACGCCTTGTTGGCGAATCGATAGCGTCGATCCGCGTCCACGTAGGCGATCAGCGCCGGCGCGTTGTCCGTATAGGTACGCACCTGCCGCTCGCTCGTGCGCAGTGCGCGCTCCGTCTGCTTGAACTCGGTGATATCGCTGTAGGTGGTCACGTAACCACCGTCAGGCATGGGCTCGCCGCGAATCTCGATGACCCGGCCGTCCGAGAACTCGCTCTCGTAGCGAAAGGGCGAGCCGGCCCGCAGCAGGCGCGCCCGCTCGGCCACGCGGGTCTCCACGTCCGTGCGCCCGTAGCGACCCCGGGCCCCGTTGTAGCGCACGAGGTCGGTCACGGGCTTGCCCACGCTCAGCAGTCCGGGCGGGTAGCCCATGATCTCTTCATAGCGGGAGTTCCAGCCGATGAGTCGCTGGGAGGCGTCCACCACGGTAACGCCCTGGCTGAGATTCTCGAGTGTGGCCTCCAGCAGTTGGCGGTTGAAGCGGATGGCCTGGGACGTTTCGTCCAGCAGCAGCAGGACGTCGCCGATCTCCATGCCGGTCTTGCGCAGCGCCGTGGTCATCACGATGCGCGCCGAAGCCGAACCGATGGTGCCCGCCACCAACCGCTCGGTGAACTGAAGCACGCCGCGGTCGGCGGTCGCCGACGGCGCGAGCTCCCGCCCGCGGCCGCGGGCGAAGTCCTCGAAGGCGCCGCGGGCGTTCTCCTCGCCGACGAAACGGCCGGCCAGCGCCCGCAGGTCCGACACCACGATCTCGCCCTCGCCGAAAGGGGTCGCGTGAGCCCGCCCTTCCCGGCCTGCATCCGTGAATGCCCGGGCCTGGATGCGCTCCACCACCGATTGCCGGGACGCCAGCGAGACCAGCAGGAAGACGCCGAGGTTGGCGCCGAGCGACCAGAACACCCCGTGGGTGAGCGGATCCACGCCGAGGTCGAATAGCAGCGCCTCGGGCCGTGCCCAGCCGAGGCCGAACGGGCCCTTGGCCACCAGTTCGCTGCCGAGCGTGCCCGCGCGGGCAACGGAAGGGAGCATCAGCGTGTAGATCCACAGCGCGAAACCGGCCGCCAGCCCCGCCATCGCACCCGAGCGGGTGGCGCGGGGCCAGTACATGCCCAGCAGGATCGGTGGTGCGAACTGCGCAGCGGCGGCGAAGGAGAGCAGGCCGATGGATGCAAGCTCCGTGGTCTGGTCCATGACCCGGTAGTAGCCATAGGCGATCAGCGCGATGGCCACGATGGCGATGCGCCGCACGTGCAGGAGCAGCCGCGGGTAGGTGCGGATCTCACCGCCGCCGAGCGCGTTGGCGCGCAGCAGGAGCGGCATCACGATCTCGTTGCTCACCATGGTGGACAGCGTGACGCTGGCGACGATAACCATGCCGGTGGCCGCGGAGAAGCCCCCGAGGAAGGCGAGCGCGGTCAGCCAGTCCTGCCCGCCCTGCATCGGCAAGGCGAGCACGTAGGTATCGCCGGCGAACAGCCCCGGCGGCAGGAAGCGCAGGCCCGCCAGCGTGATGGGCACAACGAACAGACAGAAGACGGCGAGATAGAGGGGGAACATCCACCGGGCCGAGCGGTTGTCCGCGCCCTCGTGGGCCTCCACCACGGCCACATGGAACTGGCGGGGCAGGCAGAAGATGGCGGCGCTCGCCAGCAGCGTCTGCGTGACGAACTCCTGCGGCAGACCTCCGGCGGAGAAAGGGCTGGGCACCTGTGCCGCGCCGCCTGCGCCCGCCATCGGCGCCAGCATCGGCGTACCGTCACCGCCCAGCAGCCACAGCGCGAACAGCCCCACGGCCACGAAGGCCGTTAGCTTCACCAGCGACTCAAAGGCGATGGCGAGGATCATGCCGTGGTGGTGCTCCGTGGCGTCCACCCGGCGGGTACCGAAAAGGATAGCGAACAGGGCCAGCGCGCCGGCCACCACCAGTGCCGTGTCCAGCGCGGGCGCGGCATTGGTGTAGTCGCTGATGGTGTCGAAGCCTCCGACCACCGCCTTGAACTGCAGCGCGATGTAGGGGACGGAGCCGACGATGGCGATCACGGTCACCAGCACGGCGAGGCTCCTCGCCTTGCCGTAGCGGGCCGCGATGAAGTCGGCGATGGAGGTCAGGTTCTGGCGCTTGCTGATGGCGATGATGCGCCGGATGACACCCCAGCCGAACAGGAACACGAGCGCGGGGCCGAGATAGATGGGCAGAAAGCTCCAGCCCTGCTGGGAGGCGCTGCCGACTGCCCCGTAGAAGGTCCACGACGTGCAATACACAGCCAGCGAGAGGCTGTATACCAGCGGCCCCGTCCAGGGCCCGTAGCGACGCACGTCCACCCGGTCGCCCCAGGACGCGATGCCGAACAGCAGCGCCACGTAGGCCACCGACAGCGCAACGAGCAACCACCAGCTGATCAAATGCCCATTCCCCCCGACTGCCGCGACCGTCGGGGCCGCCGCGAGAGCCGAGTCTAATACTAACGTCTTATCCCCGCGAACAGCGGCCTTTGCTAAGTTCGGTGCTCGGCAGGAACAGGCGGCAACACGCCACAGGGGGATATATGTCTGACCGCAAGGAATACTGGCGGCGGAATCTGCGGCTCGTCGCAGTCTGCATGGTGATCTGGTTCATCGTCTCCTATTTGTTCGGAATCATCCTCGTGGAGCCCCTGAACAACATCCGGATCGGCGGTTACAAGCTCGGCTTCTGGTTCGCCCAGCAGGGCTCCATCTACACGTTCGTGGTGCTGATCTTCTTTTACGCCAGGCGCATGAACAAGCTGGACCGCGAGTTCAGTGTGCAGGAAGAGGAATAGGAGCCGGCCATGACACTGCAGACAATGACCTATCTCATCGTCGGCGCCACCTTCGCGCTGTACATCGGCATCGCCGTCTGGGCGCGGGCCGGTACCACCAAGGATTTCTACGTCGCCGGCGGCGGCGTGCACCCGATCTCCAACGGCATGGCAACGGCCGCCGACTGGATGTCGGCCGCTTCGTTCATCTCCATGGCCGGGCTGATCGCCTTCATGGGCTACGGTGGCTCCGTCTTCCTGATGGGCTGGACCGGCGGTTACGTGCTGCTGGCCATGCTGCTCGCGCCATACCTGCGCAAGTTCGGCAAATTCACGGTGCCGGAGTTCATCGGTGACCGCTACTACTCGCGCACGGCGCGCATCGTGGCGGTGATCTGTCTCATCGTCGCCTCCATCACCTACGTGATCGGGCAGATGAAAGGCATCGGCGTCGCTTTCTCGCGCTTCCTCGAGGTGGACTACGACCTGGGGCTGTCCATCGGCATGGGCATCGTGTTCATCTACGCCGTCATGGGCGGCATGAAGGGTATTACCTATACCCAGATAGCCCAGTACTGCGTGCTGATCCTCGCCTACACCATCCCGGCGATCTTCATCTCGCTGAACCTGACCGGCAACCCCATCCCGCAGCTGGGCCTCGGCTCGACCATGGCTGGCTCAGAGACGTTCCTGCTGGACAAGCTCGATCGCATGGTCACCGACCTCGGTTTCGACCAGTACACGACCAATGCGAGGATCAGCCTGCTGAACATGTTCATGTACACCATGTCGCTCATGATCGGCACGGCCGGGCTGCCTCACGTGATCATCCGGTTCTTCACGGTACCGAAGGTGAAGGACGCCCGCTCCTCCGCCGGCTGGGCGCTGGTGTTCATCGCCATCCTCTACACCACGGCCCCCGCCGTGGCCGCGATGGCGCGCCTGAATCTGATGGAGACGATGGAACCGGCCGAAGGTCAGTACCTGGTCTACGACGAGCGTCCAAGGTGGTTCGAGAAGTGGGAGGCCACCGGCCTGCTCGACGTGACGGACAAGAACGACGACGGTCGCATCCGCTACTCGGCTGATCCCGAGCTGAACGAACTCACCAAAGTGGACAACGACATCATGGTGCTGGCCAACCCGGAGATCGCCAAATTGCCGAACTGGGTCATCGCCCTGGTCGCGGCAGGCGGCCTGGCGGCGGCGTTGTCCACGGCTGCGGGACTGTTGCTGGCCATATCCTCGGCCATATCCCACGATCTGTTGAAGGGCGTGTTCATGCCACAGATAACCGAGCGGCAGGAACTGATGGCGAGTCGAATAGCCATGGCCGGCGCAATCGTGCTAGCAGGTTATCTCGGCTTCAATCCACCCGACTTCGCTGCGGGAACCGTGGCGCTGGCTTTCGGACTCGCGGCCTCCTCGATCTTCCCGGTGCTGATGATGGGTATCTTCAGCCAGCGGATGAACAAGGAGGGCGCCATCGCCGGCATGATCAGCGGTCTCGGCGTCACGCTGCTCTACGTGTTCCAGCACAAGGGCATCATGTTCATCCCGGGCACCGAGTACCTCGGCGGCATGTCGGAGAACTGGTTCTTCGGTATCGAGCCGAACGCCTTCGGCGCCGTCGGGGCCATCGTCAACTTTGCCGTCGCATTCGCGGTATCGCGGGTCACGACCGCGCCGCCAGAGCACATCCAGCACCTGGTGGAGGAGATCCGGGTGCCCGTCGGAGCAGGGACGGCAACCGGGCACTGAGGTACGGGTGTCCGTACGGGAAGGGGCTCCGCTCGGAGCCCCTTTTCTTTTATGCTGTCCCAGACCGCGGGACGCATCGGAGCAAGGGGAATCATGTTGAAGAACTGGCACGTCGTGGCCGCGATGCTGGTGGCGCCGATACTTGCCATCCTCGCATGGTTCGCGGTGGACTGGTTCGTGGCCGAGCGTCCCCACGCAGCCCGTCCGGGACAGGACTATCCGTTGCTCGCCAAGCCGAATTGCCGGTGGCCGAGTGGTACCTGCGACCTGGAGAACGAGTCCTTCCGCCTGACGTTGACACCGATGTCGCTCGATGCCGCGGCACTGCGGCTGCGCATCGAATCACGCTTCCCCCTCAGCGGAGCCACCGTGGGACTCGCGCCGGCGGCCGGCACCGCTTCAGAGCCCGTGGCGTTCTCCCCCGCGGACGAACAAGCCACGGTCTGGTCGGGCACGCTGCCGGCGCCCCGGGGTGAAGGCGCCACGCTGCAGGTCGTGGTGAACGCCGACGGCAGCCGTTATTTCGCCGAGGTCCCGGTCGTGTTCCTGACCAGCGAATAGGAATCCCCGCCACCGCGCAGACCCGCCGTCCAGCCCACAACCCGCCCGTCAGAAGGTAGGATAGGCTCCCTCCGCCGTTCGTCGGCATGGATTCCGTTCTCGCAAAGGGGAGCACCTGGATGAGTCAACCCGAACCCGCCGCCGGCACGCCCGGCAAGACCTTCTTCGGCCATCCCGCCGGCCTCGGCACCCTGTTCTTCACCGAGTTGTGGGAGCGCTTCAGCTACTACGGCATGCGCGCGCTGCTGGTGCTGTTCATGGTCGCGAGCATCGCCGAGGGCGGGCTGGGTTTCGACGACGCCACGGCCACCGCCATCTACGGCCTGTATACGGCCGGCGTGTATCTCGCGGCGCTGCCCGGCGGCTGGCTCGCCGACCGGGTGTTCGGCCAGCAGGATTCCATCTGGTACGGCGGCATCATCATCGCGGCGGGGCACATCGTGCTCTCGCTGCCCGGCTTCGGGCTGGTGGGCGAGGCCTACGGCTTCTTCTTCGGCCTGATCCTGATCGTGGTCGGCACCGGGCTCCTGAAACCCAACATCTCCAGCTGTGTCGGCGAACTCTATCCGGAGGGCGGCGCCCGCCGGGACGCCGGCTACGTGCTCTATTACATGGGCATCAATCTGGGCGCCTTCCTCGGCCCGCTCATCTGCGGCTTCCTGCGCGTGAACATGGGCTGGCACTGGGGCTTCGCCGCCGCGGCGGTCGGTATGATCGTGGGTCTGGTGGTCTACCGGGCCACCCAGAAACACCTCGGCGACTTCGGCCGGCAGCCATTCCCGACTCCGCCCGGCGACGAGCGCAAGGTGCGCAACCTGAAGCTGGCCATCTACGTGGCGACGGCAGGGCTGTTCCTGCTCGCGGTCCTGGGCCTGGAAGGCCTGATCGCCTTCGACGCGGTCGGCCTCGCCGCGACCACGGTCTACGTGATCGTGGCCGTGGCGGTACTGTTCTTCGGCCGCGTGCTGTTGGACCCCAAGCTCACTCGGCTGGAGCGCAACCGCACCATCGTGCTGGTGGCTCTGTTCATCGGCGCCGCGCTGTTCTGGTCCGGCTTCGAGCAGGCGGGCTCCTCGCTGAACCTGTTCGCCGAGCGCTACACCGCGCGGGAGATGCTCGGGCTCGTGATCCCGCCGGAGGTGTTCCAGTCGCTGAACCCGCTCTACATCCTCATCCTGGCGCCGTTCTTCTCCGCGCTCTGGATCAACCTGGGCCGGCGCAACCTGGATCCTTCCATCCCGCTGAAGTTCGCGCTGGGCTTCCTGCAGCTCGGCATCGGTTTCGGCTTCATGTGGTTCGCCGCCTCGCTGATCCAGGACGGCGGCAAGGTGCTGCCCGTGTGGCTGCTGATGACCTATCTCTTCCATACCACCGGCGAGCTGTGCCTGAGCCCCATCGGGCTGTCGGCCACCTCCAAGCTCGCGCCGCGCAGCTACTACAGCCAGATGATGGGCATGTGGTTCTTCGGCGCCGCCCTCGGCAACCTGCTGGCCGGCCTGCTCGCCGGCGAGTTCCGGGGCGACAACGTGGCCGAGTTTCCGGAGCGCTACCGCCAGATCGTGATCTTCTGCACGATCGTCTTCCTCGGCTTCCTGATCGCCACGCCGTGGCTGAAGAAGATCGCCGCCCTCGACCAGGTGGAAGACGAAGACGCCCGCTACACCCGGGAGGACGAGCCCGGCGCCTTCGACGCCGACGTGCCCACCCACACCGACGACCGTCCCCGCTGAAGGAGGCCTCATGCTCCGCCGTCTGACACTATCGTTCGCCCTCGTACTGCTCGCCGCCGGCTGCAGCGGCCCGGCCACGGAGGAGGACAGCGCCCCGGCGTCTGCGGCCGCGGCCCCGGAGGAGACCGCCGCGCCGGCGGCAGAAGCCGGCGCCGGGACGCCGGCCGAGCGGCTGGACCGCCTGTTCGCCAAGCACTGGGACGCCTGGCTGGAGCTCAACCCGGTGCAGGCGACCTTCCTCGGCGATCACCGCTGGGACGACCGCTGGCCGGTCAGCATCTCGCCGGCCCATATCCGGGCGGAGCGGGAACTGCTCGAGCGCAGCCTGGCGGCCGCCGAGGCCATCCCGGCGGATGCACTCGATGCCGACCGGCAGCTGAGCCGGGAGCTGTTCCTCTACGAGCTTCGCGACGAGCTGGCCGGCTACGCCTTCCCCCGCGAACTGACGCCGGTCAACCAGTTCTACAACCCGGCCAACCGCCTGGCGATGCTCGGCTCCGGCAAGGGGCCGCAGCCGTTCGAGACGGCCGCCGACTACGAGGAATTCCTGGGCCGCATCGACGACTTCGGCGACTGGGTGGACCAGGCCATCGTCAACATGCGCAAGGGCATGGACGCCGGCATCGTGCAGCCGGCCATCCTGATGGAGCGCACACTGCCCCAGCTCGGGGCCCACATGGTCGACGAGCCTGCGGAGAGCCTGTTCTACGGCCCCGTGGCCGAGTTTCCGGACACGGTGGCGGAGGAGGAACGGGACCGGCTGCGCGAGGCCTACGCCACCGCGATCACGGAGCGGCTCGTACCCGCCTACGCACGCCTGCACACCTTCATCCGCAACGAGTACCTGCCGGCCGCGCGGGAATCCGCGGGGCTGGGCGCTCTGCCCGGCGGCGAGGACTGGTATGCCTGGCTGGTGCGCCACCACACCACCACGGACCTGACGCCGAACGAGATCCACCGGATCGGGCTGGACGAGGTGGAGCGCATCCACGGCGAGATGAGGGCCATCCAGGAAGAGGTGGGCTTCGAGGGGGACCTGCAGGATTTCTTCGAGCATCTGAACACGGACCCCCGTTTCTACTTCGAGTCCCGGGAGGAGATGGTGGCTGCCTACGAGGCGCTGCGCGACAAAGCCGACGCGGCGGCGCCGCGGCTGTTCAGCCGCATCCCCGAGGCGGACTACGAGATCCGGCCCGTGGAGCGCTACCGGGAGCAGTCAGCGGCCAAAGGCTCCTACCAGCGGCCGTCCGCGGACGGCAGCCGCCCGGGCATCTTCTACCTCAATACCTGGCGGCCCGAGGCACGGCCCCGCTGGGCCGCCGAGTCACTGTTCCTGCACGAGGCAGTGCCGGGACATCACTTCCAGCGCTCCTCCAACCTGGAGCTGGAGGACGTGCCGGACTTCCGCCGCCACGGCGGCGTGACGGCCTTCGCCGAGGGCTGGGGTCTGTACGCGGAGTCTGCGCCGGTGGGCAAGGCGATGGGCTTCTTTGAGGACCCCTACCAGCGCTTCGGCCAGCTGAACGCGGAGCTGTGGCGGGCCATCCGCCTGGTGGTGGACACCGGCCTGCATGCCAAGGGGTGGAGCCGGGAAGATGTGCTGGACTACATGTACGCCAACTCGGCGGTGCTGGAGACCCGGGCGGTGTCGGAGGCCGAGCGCTTCATGGCCATCCCCGGCCAGGCGCTGGCCTACAAGATCGGCCAGCTGAAGATCCTGGAGCTGCGACGGCGCGCGGAAACCGCGCTCGGCGAGGACTTCGACATCCGCGCCTTCCACGCCAAGGTGCTGGAAGAAGGCGACCTGCCGCTGGACATCCTCGAGGCCCGCATCGACGCCTGGCTGGCGGAGGAGACGGCGACCTGATGCCGAGCCGCCGGCAGTTCCTCGTCCGGGCGGGCGGCGCACTCCTCGCCGCCGCATGGCCCCTGGCGGGCAGTGCCGGCGGCCGCAGCGTCATAGTGCTGGGCGCCGGCCTCGCGGGCCTGCATGCCGCGCGGCTGCTGGAGCAGCGCGGTTGCACGGTGACCGTGCTGGAGGCGCGGGACCGGGTCGGCGGCCGAATTCGCACGCTGGACGAGCTGCCCGGCGCGCCCGAGGCCGGCGCCAACATCTTCGGCCCGAACTACGGCCGGGCGATCGGAGCCGCCCGGGCGCTCGGGGTGCCGCTGACCGCCTCGCCCCGCGACGTGGAGACCGGCCTCATCCTGGACGGCCGTATCGTCGACCGCGCGAACTGGCCGGACTCGCCGCTGAATACCCTGCCGCCGCCGCTGCGTGAGGTCACGCCGGACCGGCTCGCCGGCGCCCTGCTGCGCGGCAATCCGCTGCAGACCTCCACCCACTGGCGCACGCCGGCGGCGCAGCAGTGGGACGTATCCGCGGCGGCGTTCTTCCGCGAACGCGGGCTCGACGACACGGCCCTGGCCTGGATCGAGGCCAACAACAGCTACGGCAACCGGCTGGAGGACACCTCCCTGCTCGCCCTGTACCGGGTGGGCGAGAGCATCGGCCGGGCCATTACCATGGCGCGGGGCGCCGGCCTGCCGTCGCTGCACGTGGCGGCCGGCAACCTGCGGCTGCCGGAGGCGATGGCGGACTCCCTGTCGGCGCCGGTGCGGCTCGGCGAGCGGGCGCTCGCGGTCCGGCAGAGCGCGGCCGAGGTGGTCGTGGAATGCGAGAGCGGCGCGACGTACCGGGGAGACGCGCTGATCTGCGCCCTGCCCGCCACCGCCGTGCGCCGGCTCCGGTTCGAGCCCGCGCTGCCACAGGCCGCGGGCGACGCGTTTCGGCAGGTGCACTACCACAAGATCACCCAGGCCCATCTGCTGGCCGCCGGGCCGTTCTGGGAGGAAGCCGGCGCGCCCCCCAGCTGGTGGACGGACGGCCCCCTGGGCCGGGTCTTCGCCTGGCCCGCGCCGAACGAGGCGGGCGGCCACAACCTCACGGTCTGGATCAACGGCGACGACTGCGACCGCTACGCAGGCATGGACGAGGAACAAGCGGGCGCGGCGATCCTCGCGGAGTGCGAGCGACTGATCCCCGGCGCCCGCGGCGCGGTGTCGGTGGGCCGGGTGGTGCGCTGGGCGGAGGAGCCGTTCAGCGAGGGCGCCTGGGCGATCTGGCGGCCGGGCGAGATCACGGCGGGGATGCCAATGCGACTCGCCGAAACGCACGGCCGGGTGTCTTTCGCCGGCGAACACACGGCCGTGTCCTACTCGGGCATCGAGGGCGCGATGGAATCCGCCGATCGCGCCGTGCTCGAGACACTGAGGCGACTGGCATGAAGAATCCTCCCGCTGTCCATCGATCGCGCCAGTGGCTGTTCCGCCTGCCCGCAGCCGTGCTCGGCCTGGCGGCCTGCGCCCTGCTGGCAGCGTGCGGCGAACGCGCGCCGGTGGCGGCCGACGGCGATACGGCAGATTCGCCCACGCCGGACGCGACCCCGGCAGCGCTGACCGGCGCGGACCTCTGGCTGGCCTGCCAGGGCTGTCACAGCATCGATGCCGGCGCGCCCCAGCGGGTGGGACCGAACCTGCACGGCATCGTCGGGCGGCCGGCGGCGAGCCGGCCGGGCTACACGTATTCGGAAGCGTTGTCCGGTTCCGGCATCACCTGGAGCCCGGGGCTGCTGCGCGGCTACATCATGAACCCGGAATCCATGGTGCCGGGCACGTGGATGGCGTACCGGGACGTCATGACGCCGGCGGAGCTGGACCGCCTGGTGGACTACGTCGTGGAACGCGCCGCCGGCGCGGAGGATGGAGAGGGCCGCGACGATTAGCGGCTGTCGCTGGCTCCCGCACCTGCCGGAGCGCCAGCCTCTTCCCCGGGGGCGGCGGCCGAGAAGCGGATATCGGCATACCACGCGGTCATCGAGCCGCCGGCATCGTCGGCGTCGGTCATGATGGCGATGCCGTCCAGGGTGTCGATCTCCTCGCCGAAGGCCTCGCGCCAGTCGGCGCGTACGTCGCGCACGTGGCCGACCCACTCACCGGCCTGCGCCTTGCCCGCGTTCACGGCCAGCATCTGCACGTTGTCGCCCGCATAGGCATTCGGCCAGCGCGACCCCAGAGGCTGCGCGCTGGACCAGACGTAGTTCAGCGCGCGGGTACGCCAGAACGCGAGCCCGCCGCGGCGCACCACGTAGATGCGGGCCGGGTAGTCGTCGCCGGTCTTGGCCGTCTCGTCGATGCTCTCGCCGTAGGTGCCCTGCACCCGCCAGCGCCAGCGGAGATAGGGCGTCGCGTCGAGGTCGATTTCCGTGCGCCGATACAGCGCGCTGGCCGTGCCTTCGGCCTCGGCCCGCACCGCCGCCTCCCCGTCCGTCGACACCACCCGGTAGTCCGTGTTGCCGACGAAGCTGCGCTCCTCCCAGCCGTCGAGGCCGCGACCGAAGTCACCCAGCACGTTCTGCTGGGCGGCAACGGCCGCGCAGGCGGCCAGCGTCAGGACCAGGACCGCGGCGCGTGCCTGCCGCGGCGTCGATTGCGCGGGGCGTGCCGGCACCCGTCAGGCGGCGCGCTCGCCGACGCCGGTGTGCTCGGCCGCGTAATCGGCCAGCACCCTCGCGACGCAGGCCGTGATCCGCTTGCCGGTGGCAATGTGCAGGAACTCGTTCGGTCCGTGAGCGTTGGACTGGGGGCCGAGCACACCGGACACCAGGAACTGGGTCTCGGGGTATTTCTCGCCCAGCATGTTCATGAACGGGATGGACCCGCCCTCCCCCCGGTAACAGACGGGCCGGCCGAAGAACGCCTCGGAGGCGGCTTCCAGGCTGCGCGCGAGCCAGGGCGCCGGCACCGGTGCGGCCCAGCCGCTGCCGGGCCCCTCGATGTCGAAGACCACTCCGGCGCCGTAGGGCGGATCGGCCTCCAGGATCTCCTTCAGCCGCCGGGCAGCCGCCGGCGCATCGACCGTGGGCGGCAGGCGCAGCGACAGCTTCAGCGTGGTGTGGGTGCGCAGCACGTTGCCCGCGCTGGCGGCCTCGGGCAGGCCGTCCGCTCCCACCACCGACAGCGCCGGACGCCAGGTATTGTTCAGCACCAGTTCGGCGACGTCGTCGGTGCTCGGACCCGTGCCTTCCGCATAGGGAAAGTCCCGCCAGACCTCGTCGCCGAGCACCTCGGCGGCGCGGCCCACCTGCTCCAGGCGCTCGCCTTCGGGCTCCGCCAGGAACTCGGTCACGTTGATCTCGCCGGTCCGGGCGTCCTCGATGCGGCCGAGCAGTGCGCGGGCGATGCGGAAGCTGGACGGCACGATGCCGCTGGCCGTGCCCGAATGCACGCCCTCCGTGAGCACGTCCACCCTGAGGTCGCCCACCACGACGCCACGCAGCGAGGTTGTGACCCAGAGCTGGTCGTAGTTGCCGGCGCCCGAGTCCAGACACACGATCAGGCCCGGCGTGCCGATCCGCTCGCTCAGGTGATCCAGGTAAGCGGGCAGGTCCGGGCTGCCGCTTTCCTCCGAGCCCTCGATGAGCACGATGCAGCGGGGATGCGGGATACTCTGCTTCTGCAGCGCCTCGATGGCGGCCAGCGAGCCGTAGGCCGCGTAGCCGTCGTCGGCGCCACCACGCCCGTAGAGCCTGCCGTCCTCGATCACCGGCTTCCAGGGTCCGAGATCGTCGCGCCAGCCGGTGAACGGCGGCTGCTTGTCCATGTGCCCGTACAAGAGCACCGTCTCATCCGTGGCGCCCGGGATCTCCATGTAGAGCAGCGGCGTCTTGCCTTCCAGCCGCACGATCTCCCAGGTCATCCCTTCGATGTCCCTCGCCGCACACCACTCGGCGATGTGATCCATGGCCCGGTCGATGTGACCGTTCGCCTGCCAGTCCGGGTCGAACAGGGGCGAGAGGGCGGGAATGGTGATGTAGTCCTCCAGCGACGGGACGATCTCCGTGTCCCAGACGCCGTCGACGAATTGCATTGTTCTCGCGGTGTCCATGATCGTCTGCCCAACCGGTCTGTTGCTGCGATGTTCGGATCGGCAGAATATCATGCGGCACGGTACACCGCGGTTGGGAGAGGCCATGCGCCGCCTGCTGAAATTCCTGCACACGATGAGCACCATCGGCATCACCGGCGGCCTGGCCGCCTACATGCTCGTGCTCGCGACCGCGCCGCCGGTCGAGTCGCTGGAGGCCTATGCGGCGATGCGCGAGAGCCTTGCCATGCTCTCCAAGTGGCTGATCATGCCCTCCATGCTGATCGTCGTCCTGAGCGGGCTGCTCGCCATCGCCGCCCACTACCCGTTCGCCGAGGCACCCTGGGTGTGGGCGAAGGCACTCGCCGGCATCCTCGTGTTCGAATCCACGCTGATGGCCATCGACGGCCCGGCCCAGCGGGCGGCGGAACTGAGCGAGAAGGCATTGGGCGGCGAGATCGCCCCCGCCGAACTCGCCGGCCTCGTCAGTGACGAGTGGGGCGCCTGGTGGATACTGCTCGCGCTGTTCACGGCCAATGTGATCCTCGCCATCTGGCGGCCGCGGTTCGGGCTGAAGGGCAAGTAGGCCGGAGGCTCGGGATGGAACGGGAACGCTGGCTCAGGATCAAGGAGATCTGCCGTAACGCGCTCGATCGCCCCGAACCCGAGCGCGCAGACTTCGTGCACGAGGCCTGCGCCGGCGACGAGGCCCTGGCCGCGGAGATACTGGCCCTGCTGGAGAACGCCGGCGGCGCGACGGAGGCGCTCGGCGGCATCGTGGGCGACATGGCGGGCGACGTCGCCGGCACCGCATCGCCGGGCTGGTGGAGCGGCTCCGCCGCCGGCGAGCGCATCGGACCCTACCGCCTGCTCGACGTCATCGGCGAAGGCGGGATGGGCCAGGTCTATCTCGCCGAGCGCGCCGACGACGAGTTCGAACAGCGCGTCGCCATCAAGATGGCCAACTGGCTGCGCGCCAGCCCGCAGGTGATCGAACGCTTCCGCGTGGAGCGGCAGATTCTGGCCAACCTCGAGCACCCGAACATCGCCCGCCTGCTGGACGGCGGGCGCACCGAGGCCGGCGTACCGTACATCGTCATGGAGTACGTGGACGGCGTCTCCATCGTCGACTACGCGGCCACGCGTTCGCTCGACCGGCGCCTCGACCTCTTCCTCGCCATCTGCGACGCGGTGCAGTACGCCCACCGCAAACTCGTGGTCCATCGGGACATCAAGCCTTCGAACATCCTGGTGGGCGGGGACGGTGTGCCGAAGCTGCTCGACTTCGGCATCGCCAAACTGCTGGATCCCGACGACACCGAGCCGCTGACCCGGGCCGAGGCCCGCGTCATGACGCCGGAGTATGCGAGCCCCGAGCAGCTGAGCGGCCAGCCGGTCACGACCGCCACCGACGTCTACGGCCTGGGCATGATCCTGTATCGTCTCATGGCCGATGCGCTGCCGTTCGATCTCGCCTCCCGCACCTCTCCCGAGATCCGCGACATCGTCTGCCACACGGAACCGGTCCTGCCGAGCCGGGCGGCGGCGGCGGCAGGCAAGCCGGAGCGCGCCAGCCGCCTCAGGGGCGACCTGGACAACGTGATAATGATGGCGCTGCGCAAGGACCCGCAGCGCCGTTACGCCACGGTGAAGGAGCTCGCGGACGACATCCGTAACTACCGGGCCGATCAGCCGGTACGCGCGCGGGGCGACGGCCGGGCCTACCGCACGGGGAAATTCCTGCGCCGCCACCGCGCGGCCGCGGCGGCGGTAGTCGTCGTCGGCGGCGCCATCGCCGCGCAGACCGTGTTCTACACCCAACGGCTCGCCGAGGAGCGGGATACCGCGGTGCGCGAGCGGCAGGTGGCCGAGAACACCACCGAGTTCCTGGTGGACCTGTTCGAGGTATCGGACCCGGCCGCCGCCCGGGGAGAGACGGTCACGGCGCGGGAGATCCTGGACCGTGGCGCCGTGCGCATCCGCGAGGAGCTCACGGACGGGGACGACGTGCGCGCACGCATGCTGCAGACCATGGGCCGCGTCTACGAGCGCCTGGGGCTGTACGACGACGCCAGGGAACTCATGGAGGAGGCCGTACTGCTGAACCGCGAGCTGTTGGAGCCGCAGGACCGCCGCTTCATCGATTCCCTCAACGAGCTCTCCTGGCTGCACTACCGGCGCGAGGACTGGTCCGCCGCGCAGCAGCTCGCCGAGGAGGCGCTCGCACTGCAGCGCTCGGCCAGCGGCAGCGATACCCCGGAGATGGCACGCTCCCTGAACCTGCTCGGCACGATCACGTACTACCTGGACGACTACGAGGGCTCCATCGGCTACTACCGGCGCGCTCAGACCGTACTGGATGCCCCGAAGTGGCGCGACAGCGACCTGCGCGGCACGACGCTCAATCACCTGGGCATCGTCTACTCCACCCTCTCCCGCTTCGGCGAGGCCGAGGCCGTGTATCGGGAATCCCTGGAAATACGCCGCCGCGTGCTCGGTGAGGACCACCCGGACACGGCCACCGCCTACGTCAACCTGGGCGCGCTCTATGCCAACATGAACCGCTACGACGACGCCCTGGAATACGCCAACCGCGGTCTGGAGATCGACCGCAGGACCAAGGGCGACGACCACGTGGACGTGGCCTTCGACCTCAACCTGCTCGGCAGCATCGAGGTCCAGCGAGGCAATCTCGACCGCGCTCTCGACCATGGGCTGGAGGCGGCGGCCATCTGGCGTGCGGCGGCCGGGCCCACGCACTCCCGCTACGCCCGCGCGCTGGACCAGCTCGCCGACGTCTATCGGCGGCTCGGTCGCCTCGACGAGGCGGAGGAGAGCGGGCAGCAGGCGCTGGCAATATTCCGGGACGAGTACGGCGCGGATCACACGCTGACCTCGAATGCCCACTACACCCTGGGCCTGATCTACACGGACGGGGGCGACCCGAACGCGGCACGCGTGCAGCTGCAGCGTGCCTTCGACATCCGGGTGCAGGCCTTCGGCGAGTCGCATCGGGAAGTCTGGAACGCGATGCACCGGCTGGCGAAGCTGGACCTGGACGCCGGCGATGCGGCCGCCGCGTTCGCCCGGGCCGAACAGGCCATCGCCCTGATCGAGGACGCGGGGCTCACCGAGCTGGATATCTACGAGTGGCTGGGCGGGCTGCGCGAGGCGAGCCTCGCCGGACTGTGAGGCGGCACTCTGACGCTCGCCCGACAATCCTCCGTCAGTCAGGCCCGGCTGGCGGCTCCACGACCCACTCCGGGTCCTCGAATTCGCCGACCACGCGGATGTCCACATGTTCGGCCTCCGCTGCGATGATCGCCTGCACCCGCTCGTTCGGCGTGGACTCCATCGCGTCCCGCGCCTCCTTGGACTCCCAGCTGGCGATGGCGAGGAGCACGTGCGGGTCGTCGATGCTGCGGTGCAGGCGCGTACCGCGAGCGCCGGTCGCCCGCTGGATGATGCGGCTGGCGCGTACCCAGGCGTCGGCGTACTGCTCGGCCGTGTAATGGGGCTTTATGTGGACCTCGAAGACGAAGATCATGGGGGGGGGTGCTCCGGCTGGCTGCATGCCGTCACCGTAGCGCGCGCGTCCCCGCACGCCAACGGACCGGCGCTGCGGCAGTGGCGATTGCCATTGCCATCGCCGCCACACCGACCCGTTCAGTCACTCAGGAGTCCGTGCCCGCGAACAGCTTCCACAGGGTCGCCTGATCCGGGAAGCCCGTGGGCTCGTAGCCGATGCTCGCCTGGTAGGACTGCACGGCCTCCAGGGTCGCGGCGTCGTAGTTGCCGGATGCCTTCCCGTCGTAGTGCCCCTCCTCGCCCAGACGCGCCTGCATGCGTGCGACCGTCTCCCGGTACAGTCGGGTCGCCTTCCCGTCCACGCGCACGTTCAGGATCGGCGAGGCCTCGCGCAGACGCTGCTCGCGCAGCTGCTCCGCGATGGAACTCACCACGGTGAACAGACGGTGTTCCGGGTTGTCCTCGCAGTGCCCCTCGATGACCCTGACCAACAGCTCCGTGGACTGGAACGTGGTGATGTCGTACGTGGACTCGGAGAGCTGGTTGTAGGCCGTGATGTAGCCGTCGATCCAGCCGCCCATCATCACGTAGGCGTCCGAGGCGGCTCCTTTCTCGGCCAGGAAGCTTGCGCAGTCGACGACACCGGCACCGCGCACGGCGTGCCTTGCCTCGCCGTCGCCGGCAAAGGCCGGGCCGGCGGCGAGGAGCCCCAGCGACAGATACAGAATCGCGAGTTTCATGCCAGTGCTCCTTCGTTTGCAGTAAATGGCGCCGGCTCTGCTGCAGGCCGCCGGCGATTGGCGGCGACGGCCAGCAGTAACAGGCCCAGCAGCAGCAGGCCGAGAGAGCCGGGCTCGGAGACGGCCGTTGCCTCACCGACGTTCACGAGGAACGAGGAAGCCTGGTACTCACTGAAACCGCCCAGGCCGAAATCGAGATCGAACAGCGACAGGCGGCCGATATCGAACTCCTCCACCAGCGAGCCGAGGCCCCAGGAACGGTTGAACGTGTAGTCGCCGAGGATGCCCAGGTCCTTGCCGATGGAGATGCCGAAGGTCAGGAGGTCGATCTCGAGCAGCCCGTTGATGTCCAGCAGCAACTCGTTCAGGAAGCCGGCGACGTTGCGCTGGCCTTCGTAGCCGAGGTAGAAGGTGGGCGTCACCAGCGTCTCGCCGAGTGCGAACATGAAGTCCGGCAAGGCGTTCCATTCGAGCCCGCCGACGAAGTCGACCATCTGTCCCAGGTAGTCCACCGGCCGCGAGAAGGCGAGATCCACCATCAGCGTGGGCGTCAGCGTGAACTCCTGGCGCAGGTCCAGCGCGGGGCCGAAATCCACGTCGACGAAGTCCCAGCTGGCGGAGCCGAAGCCCAGGTCCAGAGACCCGCCGTACAGGTTCTGGGTGGCGCCCTGGGTGGCGACGAGGGAGACCAGGTTGTCGAAGTCGAGCGTCAGGTTGATGAGATCGTTTTGGCCGCTGGCGAACAGGCTCGTGCCGTCGGTGCCGTCGTAGTTTGCGTTCGGCTGGGGCAGGAACAGATCCACCTCGGCGAGTCCGCCGGCCAGCGGGATATCCTCGGCCGGCAGTCCGGTCGGGAGCGAGACGCCGCCCGCGCCGAGCACCGCCTCCAGCAGGGGATCGCCGCCGAACCACTCGATACCGCCCTCGCCGTCCTCGTTGAACGAGACGATGGGCAGGTCGGGGTTCACGTTCATGCTGGCATTGATGGGGACGCAGCCGCCGATGCAGGCCTCGCCGTCGATGCCGGCATAGATGTCGAAGACGAGGCCCGAGGTGAGCACGAGGGTCGGGAACTGACTGGTGAGGTCGTCGCCGGTGAGGTCGGCGGTCGGGTTCAGGTTCACCAGCCCGCCATTCGCGCCGGCCTCGATCGCATCCGGGATGGTCGCTGTCACGTTGTCGAAGCCCACGGCCGTGTCGACGGAGCCGCTGTCGATGGTGACGCCGAACTCGAAGCCGACCCTGCCGTCCGTCGCCAGGGTGACCTCGGCGCCGACGGGGACGGCGGATACGGGGTTGGCGACTCTCCGGGCCGGTGCTTCGCCGAGTTCCGGCAGCAGGCCATCGCCGTTGATGCAGGCACTGCGCGAGAATCCCAATCCAGTGCAACCGGCCAGCGCTATCGACCAGGTCGTGTAGAGCGGATTGGTGATGGTCCCGCCAGTGCCGGGGAAGTTGTTGATACTGCCGAACGAAGTGCTCTCGTCCCATTCCAGGCCGAAGAAATACTCCTCGTCCAGCTGGAACGCCTCGCCCGGGCCCCACATGCTCTGGTCTTGGCTCTCGAAGCCGAGTGACCCCGGGTCGTAGATGGCGGGGTCCGCCGCGGCCGTCGTGGCCAGCGCGCAGGCCGCGAGGCAGGCGGCCATCCGGCTTATTGTTGTTTTCATCGCTACGCTCTCCCTACCGTTGACGGTCGGCGGCGTCTTCCGCGCCGCCGGGTCGGGGCGTCAGATCGCCCCTTATCCTGTAAAGCAGGAAACGGAGGGAAAAACGATCACGAAGGGTCGGCGGGACCTCGGGGCGCGCCGCCGGAGGCCTGCTCTCCGTCCAGCGCGGCCAGTACGTCCACCCGTGCGGCGAACGCCTGCCGCCACGCCTCGAAGATCCCGCGCCGCGCCGGAGCGGTCTCCTCGCGCAGGGCTTGCGCTTCCGCAGTCCGGCCGGCACGGGCCAGCGCCTCTGCGAGGGCGAGCCTCAGCTCCAGGATGCCGAGGTGGTCATCGTCGAGCTGCCGGCGCTCGAGCTCCAGGGCACGCTCCAGCAGGGTGACGGCGGCGGGGGCATCCCCGGCGGCGAGTTCGGTCCTGCCGAGCCAGCCGAGGGCCTCGGCAACGTAAGGATGCTCGGGGCGGTCCAGCGCGGTCTTCCCGTCGACGACCGATTGCAGGAGCTCGCGAGCGTCGGCGTAGTCCCCGGCGGCGAATGCCGCCCGTGCCACCGCGGTGCGCGAACGCCAGGTGCTCGGATGCTTCTCGCCCAGCGCGGCGATGCGGATCGCGAGGGCGCGTTCCATCAGCGCCCGCCCCTCGGCTAGGCGGCCGCGCTTCAGTGCCACGTTACCGCTGGCGATGAGTGTGGGCGCGAGATCCGGATTGTCGGGCTCGATAGCGGCTTCATAGATGGCCGTGGCCCGCTCGAGGATGGCGCCGGCGAGATCCAGCTCGCCCATCTCCTCCAGCAGGAACGCGTAACCGGTCAGGGAGAAGGCGAGTTCCGGGTGATCCGCGCCGACCGCCTCCACCTGAAGCAGAATCTGCCGCTCGAAGGTCTCGCGGGCGGCGACGAACTCACCGAGCTGGTTGCGGGTGGTCGCCAGCGAGTAGAGTGTCAGCGGCAGGACAGCGTCCGCCCGGCCGACGCTCCGGATGCGCCGCTCGATGGACTCCTCGTAGGTCTCCACCGCCTTCCGGTAGTCGCCCATCTCGTAGAAGACGAGACCGGTATTATGCAGAGTGCTCGAGATGGCGGCATCGTTCGGTGCAGGCTGCGCCTTCTGGAGGCGCAGGATCTCGCGATAGAACCCGGCCGCCTGCTGCAGCTCGCCGCGCTGCCAGTGGCACAGTGCGAGCGAGTTGATGCCCGGCGCGAGTGAAGCGTCGTCGGCATCCAGCAGCGCGTGGCGTATGTCGTAGGAGCGCTGCGCCCAGCGACACATGGTCTCGTTGTCGCCCTCCGCATTCGCCACGGCCGAGAGCATGCTCGCGACCTGCGCCACGGGCATCGAGACGCTGCCCTGTTCGCGCTCCCGTATCGCGAGGGAGCGCTCCAGAGACGCCCGGGCGCCCTCGTAGTTGCCGGTAATACGCAGGATCTTGCCCTGGACGTACAGCGCCATCGCCACGTCGGGGTGGTCGGCCGGCAGCCCCGCTCCCAACTGCGCCAGCGCATCGTCGATCAGCGTACCGGCCTCCTCCATGCGACCGATCGACGAGTAGACGTCGGCGATGGTCGTGAGGAGCCGCCCCTGCACGCGGGGAGCGAGTTCGGCATCGTCGCGGATGCGCTCGGCGCCCCGCCGAACTATGTGGTCGAGAGTGACCGTGCCGTCCTGCCCGCGGTAAGGGTTGCGGGCATCGAGCAGGGAGACCAGGAAATCAGCGGTCTGCTGGGCTGTCGTCCGTTCCGCGGCGAGCTGCGCCGTGTAGAAGGTCGTGAGCCCCACCACCGCAGCGAGCAGCACGGCGGCGATGCCTGCCGGCAGCCGGTGGCGACGCAGGAACTTGCCGGTCACATAACCGAAACTGTCGGGACGCGCCTGTACGGGCTGGTTTTCCAGGTAGCGCCGCAGATCGTCGGCGAACGCGGACACGGATTCGTAGCGGCGCTCCGGCTCCTTGCGCAGCGCCTTCAGCAGGATGACGTCGAGGTCGCCCTTCAGCGCACGACGCTGCCGCTCCACCCAGCGCTCGCTGCGGCCCCCTGTCTGCACCTCGACTTCGGGGGGCCGGTCGGAGGTCACGGCCGCACTGGGCCGCTCCGCGGGCGTGTACAGGATGGCGCGGGCAACATCGGCGGGCCGCTCCGACGTCTCGGTGTACGGCATCCTCCCGGTCAGCAGCCGATAGGCGAGCAGTCCGAGGCCGTAGACGTCCGCGGCGGTGGTGATCGGCTGGCCCGCGATCTGCTCCGGGCTGGCGTACAGCGGCGTCATGATGCGCTGGTCGGCACGGGTCAGATCATTGCCGGCGGCGTCCTCGTCCAGCAGTTTCGCGATGCCGAAGTCGACGAGCTTCGGCACGCCCTGCCGGTCGATGAGGATGTTGCTCGGCTTGATGTCGCGGTGGATCACGAGCTTGCGGTGGGCGTACTGCACTGCGTCGCAGACCTTCATCAGCAGACGCAGTATCGCCTCGTTGCTCAACGCGTTATCGCGGCAGTAGTGCTCTATGCTGACACCGTCCACGTACTCCATGGCGATGTAGGGCACGCCGTCGTCCAGCATGCCGCCGTCGATCAGCCGCGCGATGTTGGGGTGTTCCAGCGAGGCGAGGATGCGGCGCTCCTCGACGAATCGGGCAGTCGCCGCCAGATCGAGGCGGTGGGGAGGCAGGAGCTTTATCGCCGCCGTCTGCTCGAAGTCGGCGTCGACCCGGTGCGCCAGGTAGACCGAGCCCATGCCGCCGTCGGCGATCTTGCGGCGGATGCGCCATGTCCCGACCCGGCGTCCGTCCATCGCGGCGGCAAGATCGGGCTCCAGCGAACCGGCCACCTCGCGGATGGCGCTGCCGATGTCCTCTGTCTGCTCCCCGTCGAAGGCCAGCAGCTGCGCGACTTCCTCGTACAGCGCCGTGTCGCCCTTGCAGGCCTCGCGCAGCCAGGCGTCGCGCTCCGACTCGTCGCGCTCGAGAGCGGACTCGAGCAAGGTATTGATTCGCTGCCAGCGTTCCTGGTCGTCGGTCATGCGGGGCCCCCGCGTCAGGATCCTGCCCCTTATAGCAGCTTCGGGACCGGGAAACGGTCACGCCTGCGTGGCCGGCGGGCCGGATGGTCCGGCCGGCGTTATCATCTCAGGCTAACGACCCGCCCGTGGAGTTCGCGCACTCGGTCGCCATTCGCCTGCAGTACAGGGGTCTGGCGGCGCAGCCAGAGGGCCCGCTCGTCCATGATGGAGGCCATGGTCTGCCAGCACATCATCGGATTGATGTCCCAGTCCCAGAGTATCTCTTCGAAGCGCTCGTCGGTGTCCCGGATGCCTCTGCGCGTCCGGCTCGCTTGCAGGTCTTCCGGGAGATGACTCTGCACGATCACGTCGGCTGGCCCGGGCATTTCCACGGAAAGAGGCCGGTCCGACCCCGCCTCGTACCGGGCCAGGCTGTCACGCAGGTCGCGTAACCAGGCGAGGCGGCCCTCCAGCGTCGCGATGGTCTGATCGACACCCCGCTGGGGCATGCGCCAGACTCGCAATGCGCGCGAGTAGATCTGCAGCAGATCGGCGTAATGGCACTCGTCGAATATCTCGATGATCGCCTCCTGTCCCTCAGGCGTCATCAGCGTCCGCATCGGCGCGGCCTTCCGCGCCGGACCTGAATCGGCCGAGTCGATTCCCCCGGATATCGAAGACCTCGATGCCCGGAAAACGCCGCAGCACACGGGCGAGCCAGCCCACGGGCACGTGGCTCACGCTTCGCTCCGCCGGTATCACCAGCAGAGCCAGCCCGTTCCAGCGCCGGATCAGGTGGGGGTCGCTCGAGAAACTGCGGTTGCTGCGGCTCGTGGCCTAGTTCTACCGCGTACGGCCGCGCGTGGCGACGGAGCAACCTCTGGAAATGCTGTGGAAATCGTGGGGGTTCGCGCGGACTGTGCATCGAACCCGTTTCCGGGTCACTGGTCCCGGACAAAGTGTTAACCCTGTGTCCGGAATAAGGTGTAAACCATGTGACCGGAATAAACCCGGGAAGAATTGGCGCGCCCGGCAGGATTCGAACCTGCGACCTCTGCCTTCGGAGGGCAGCGCTCTATCCAGCTGAGCTACGGGCGCCTTGGGAAAGGTGGCGTATTCTACCGGCTATGCCGGGCCGTCTGCCACCTGATTGGCGGATTCCGCGCTCGGTTTCCGATCTACCTGATTGGAGGGCACTTGGCCGGGGGGGCGTAGGCTGGGGGAGCAGACCGGCATGCAGGACGACGACAGGTTCAAGACGGGCGGCGCAATCCGCGATCTGGAGGCGCTGGCGGCCGGCAGCGAAGACGACCCGCTGGTCGGCAGCACGATCGCGCAGTACCGCTTGCTCTCGTTGATCGCCGCCGGGGGTATGGGCCGGGTCTACCGGGCCGTGCGGACCGACGGCAGTTTCGAGCGCGAGGTCGCGGTGAAGGTCGTGCCGTCCGGCCTTGGCGGCGAATATGCCCGGCGTTTCGAACTGGAGCGCCGTATCCTCGCCAGTCTCGCCCATCCGAATATCGCGCAGCTTTTCGATGCCGGGGTGTCGGAGTCCGGCAACCTCTACATCATCATGGAGCTGGTCGAAGGCGAACCGATCGACCGCTACGTCCGCGACGCCGGCCTGGATACGCGCGGCAAAGCGCGGCTGATGCTCGGTCTCGCGCAGGTGCTCAACTTCGCTCACGGAAAGCTGGTGGTGCATCGGGACCTCAAGCCCTCGAACGTGCTCGTCGGCGGCGGCGGAAGCCTCAAGCTGCTGGACTTCGGCATCGCGAAGATCCTCGAGTCCCCGGACGACATGACCGCAACGCATCGCCCGATGACGCCGCGCTACGCCAGTCCCGAGCAGCTCCTGAACGAGCCGGTGTCGGTCGCCAGCGATATCTACCAGTTCGGGCTGCTGTTCCTCGACCTGTTCGACCGGCGGCCGGGGCTCGAGGAAGAAACGCCGGCCTCGGCCACGGCCCGGGCTATACGCAAAGCCCCGATCACGGCCGAGTCGCGGCTACTCACCCGGCTGCCGTCCGAGATTGCTGCGATCATCAACAAGTGTCTGCGCGCGGAGCCCGGCGAGCGCTACAGTTCCGCTGCGGAGCTGGCGCGCGATCTGGGCAGCTATCTCGGTGGCTATCCTGTCGCCGCGCGTGATCCCGGACCGCTGCAACGCGGTGCCAAGTTCCTGCGCCGCAACTGGCTGCCCACCGCCATCACAGCTCTGTTCTCTGCCATCACGATTGCCTCGACGGCGTGGTACATCCAGGCGATCGAGCATGAACGGGCAGCGGCCATTCAGGCCAATGAGCGAGCACAGCAGGAGGCCGCCACGGCGGAGGGCATCTCGGATTTCCTGCTGCGGATGATATCCGGCTCGAATGCGCTGCTCTCCCCGGGCGAGCCGCGGACGGTGCCCGAGGCGGTCGTGCGCGGCGCGGAGTTGCTCGGGACCGAGCTCGCGGATCAGCCGTCGGTGCGCGTACGCCTGGTCAACGCGCTCGCCGGTGCGCTGAACAGCATGAACCAATGGGCGGACAGTCGCGAGCTGCTGGAAGCCGCACTGCCCGAGCTGATCGACCACCCCGATGTCGATTTCAGACAGCGCGGCTCGCTGCGCAGCAACCTGGCCTACGCGACCTATCGGCTGTCGGACTTCGATGGGGCCCGTGAACAGTATCGCGGCATCATCGACATCTACGAGCAGGCCGGCAAGACAGACGATCTGGTGTACGCGAATGCATGGCGGCGGCTCGGCCTGCTGGAAAGGCGCGCCGCAAACTTCGATGTTGCGGCGGAGCATATGGCCCGCGCCGAGGCTGCGTATCGCGCCGGGAATGCCGCAGCCGACGTGATGGGCGGATTCACGGGCGACTACGGGCTCGTCCTGAGCCACATCGACAAGGAGGCGGCGATCGACAAGTACCGGGAATCGATCCGCCTCCTGCGCCAGGTCCAGGGGGACGATTGCACACGCTGCGCCATCACCCTCTTCAACATGGCCTGGGCGCTGCGGGAACAGGAGAAGCTCGAGGAAGCCCTGGCAACCATCGACGAGGCGGACCGGCTCTTCCGGCAGAGTCTGGGCGAGGATTACGGCACGCGGCGAGGCAGCTTCCTCTTCGAGAAGGCGGCGATCGTCAACGAACTGGGGCGCTACGAGGAAGCCGATCGCCTGCATCGCCAGGCGACTGACATCTACCGCCAGGAAGTGGGAGAAGGCCATTCCCTCTATGCTCTCTCCCTCTACGGACATGCACAGACCCACCGCGACCACGGGCGCTGCGACCTCGCCCTGCCGCTGCTTCGCGAGGCCCGTGAAATCCACGTCGAGCTGTTCGGGGAGGCGGGCGAATGGGTGAGGAAGGACGACGCGCGAATCGTCCAGTGTGAACAGCAACTACGGGACTGAGACAGACGGTCGTCGGGGTGTTCCGGGCGCTGCCAAATCGCAGGTATCGCCGGTATAATGGACGGCTGTTGACATCCCGGCCCGGCGCCCGGCGCCGGCGGCCAATTCGCCCGTCTGCAACAACCGGAGTGATCTCTTGAGCACGCACGACCGTCGCTTCTTCGACATTTTCATGCTGATCCTCGGCATCCTGATCGCCGTGGCGGTAGGTATCTATCTGCTGGCGGAGTCCATCACGGACCGCACGCCCGGTGCCGAGTCGGAGGCAGTGTTCCAGGCCGAGGTGAAGCAGCGCATCGCGCCCATCGGCGAGGTGGTGATGCCGGGCGAGGAAGCCGCCGCGCGCGCGGCGGCGGCGACGGTGCCGACACCGACACCGGTGGCGGCAACCCTGTCGGGACCTCAGGTGTACAACCAGGCCTGCATCGCCTGCCACGGCGCGGGCGTGGCAGGCGCACCAGTGGTCGGCGATGCCTCCGCCTGGCAGGCACGCATCGCAAAGGGCATGGAGACGCTCTACGACCATTCCATCAACGGCTTCCAGGGCGAGGCCGGCTACATGCCGCCCAAGGGCGGCCGCGCCGATCTCTCGGACGAAGAGGTGATCGCCGCGGTCGACTACATGGTGGAAGAGAGCCGCTAGGTCCCGGGCTGCCGGGTCCGCATCCCCGCGGCACCCGTAATCGTATTTCTGAAACTCACCGCCTCGGCGAGGTGAGCGGCGTCGATCGGCTCGCTGCCGGAGACGTCTGCGATGCTGCGGGCCACCCGGATGACCCGATGGCAGGCCCGCATCGACAGCGCCATGCGCTCGGCGGCTGTCGCCAGCAGCCGGCGGCAGGCATCGTCCAGCGGCGCATGGGCCGCGAGTTCGCGGCCGCCCAGCGCCGCATTCAGCTTCCCGGCCCGCTCGATCTGGCGCCGGCGCGCAGCGGCGACCCGCGCGGCCGCCGCCGCCGTGGGCTCACCGGAAGACTGGCCCGATCGCAGCACCTCCGGCGGCAGCCGCGTGACTTCCACGCCGATGTCGATGCGGTCCAGGAATGGCCCGGAGATGCGGCTGCGGTACATCGCGATCTGGCCGGGGGTGCAGCGGCACTCGTGGCGGGGATCGCCCCGGTAGCCGCAGGGACAGGGGTTCATCGCAGCGACGAGCTGGAAGCGCGCGGGGAAATCGGTCTGGCGCCGGGCACGGGATATGGTGATGTGGCCCCGCTCGATTGGCTCGCGCAGCACTTCCAGCACAGGACGCTGAAACTCCGGCAGCTCGTCCAGGAACAGGACCCCGTTGTGGGCCCGTGAGATCTCGCCCGGCATCGGCGTGCTGCCGCCGCCCACCAGCGCAGGTGCCGAGGCGGTATGGTGCGGCGCCCGATAAGGCCGCCGGCCCCAGCGCTCGCCGTCGAAGGACCGGCCCGCGACGGAGTCGACGGCCGCGGTCTCCAGGGCTTCCGCCTCGGTCAGCGGCGGCAGCAGGCCGGGCAGCCGGGAGGCCAGCATGCTCTTGCCGGTGCCCGGCGGGCCAACCAGCAGCAGGTGATGGCCGCCGGCCGCGGCCACCTCCAACGCACGACGGGCCCGGGACTGGCCGATCACGTCCACGAGGTCCTCGCAGGCGTTGTCCGCCAGCGGCGGCAGGCCCGTCTCCAGTGCCGGCAGCCGCGCCTTGCCGCGCAGGTGGGCGACCACTTCCGTAAGGCTCGAGGCGGCGAACACGGTAGCCCCGCGGATCAGCGCCGCCTCCCGGGCAACGGCCGCGGGTACCACCAGCGCCCTGCCGGCAGCCGCGGCGCGGACCGCGGCAGGCAATACCCCCGGCACCGCCCGCAGCTCGCCGTTGAGGCCGAGTTCGCCGTAGAACTCGCAGTTCCCGAGCGCCGGGGCCGGTACGTGCCTGCGGGCGGCGAGAATGCCCAGCGCGATCGGCAGGTCGAAGCGGCCGCCCGACTTGGGCAGGTCCGCCGGGGCGAGATTGACGGTGATGCGGCTCTGGGGGAACTCGAAGTCGCTCTCCAGGATGGCACCCCTGACCCGGTCGCGAGCTTCGCGTACGGCGACCTCGGCGAGGCCGACGATGGAAAAACGGGGCAGGCCGCCGGACAGGTGCACCTCCACGGTGACCGGGGGCGCCTCGAGGCCGTTCTGGCCCCGGCTATGGAGCGTGGCGATTCCCATCCGCCCTCCCTGGCAGACGTCCCTGACAGATTCAACGTCGGGTGCCGGGCACGCCGGCGCCGTATCAGTCCTGGTCGGTGTTGCTCTCGCCGCTGCCGCCTTCGGCCTCCAGCTCGGCGACCCGCTTCTGGAGCTCCTCCAGCAGCGAGCGGCTGCGGGCCAGAACCGCGGCCTGGACCTCGAACTCCTCCCGGGTCACCAGATCCATGCGGGCGAGCGCGGTGCGGAGCATCGCCCGGAAGTTCTCCTCCAGGTCGCCCTGCACGGAGCGCAGGCCCTGGGGCACGGCCGCCGCGAGCCGGCTGGCGAGGCTGTCGATCGTCTCTCTTTCCATGGGCCCTTGTTTAACGCAGCCGGCAGCGAAACGCCAGGCCGGAATCGGCTCCGCCAGCCCGGAAACGGGTGCCGGAGCATGTCCATGATGATGCAAAGCAGCAAATCGTTTGCACCACAACGGGGCGAGCAACTCAGCGCGAAACGCGTAACTGATTGATTCAACGGTGTATTACCGATTGGCACGGAATCTGCTTTAACCAGCCCGCAATGGCACCGGCCCGGTCGGCTGCCGGGCATACAACTACTACAAGACATCAAGCAGAGGACACTCATGAAACTAATCAGCAAGACGGCAATGATGGCCGCCGGCCTTCTCGCGAGCGGTGCGGCGATGGCTGACTTCTCCGCCAACGTGGGCTGGATGAGCGAATACCACTTCCGGGGCATCTTCCAGAAGAACTCGTCCGCCTATGCCGGTCTCGACTTCGAGCAGAACGGCTTCTACGTCGGCACGTGGGCAGCCGACGTGGACAATGGCCCCGGCGCCGATGGTCTCGAGGTCGACGGCTACTTCGGTTATGGCGGCGAGATCGAGGGCTTCACGTACGGCATCGGCTTCACCGGCTACTACTACACCGGCGACTTCGACGACACCTACCAGGAGATCAACCTGAGCGGCGGCTACGAATGGCTGAGCGTTGCCGTGGCACTGGGTGAGTACGAGAACTTCGACGGTCCGACCCAGGACTACACGTTCTACTCCATCACCGGCGAGTACGAGGGTTTCTACGCGACCTACGGCGGCTTCAGCCAGGACTTCGACGGCAGCTACCTGGAGCTCGGCTACGGCTGGGATTTCTCGGGCGTCGACCTCGGGGTGATGCTGATCCTGGCGGATGACGACCTGACGGGCCGGACGGAGACCGACGAGTCGATCGTATTCACCATCGGCAAGGGCTTCGATCTCGACTGAACGCCTCGGGGGCGGCGGCAGCGGCTGCCGCCCCCGGGACAGCCAACCAGAACAGGGGTACACGCAATGAAGCTGATCACAGCGATCATCAAGCCCTTCAAACTCGATGACGTCCGCCAGGCGGTGGCCGACATCGGCATACAGGGCATCACAGTAACGGAAGTGAAGGGCTTCGGCCGTCAGCGCGGCCACACCGAGCTCTACCGCGGCGCCGAGTACGTCGTGGACTTCCTGCCGAAGGCGAAGATCGAACTCGCGGTGGACGACGACATCGCCGAGCAGGTGATCGAGGCGATCACCAACACGGCCCGCACCGGCAAGATCGGCGACGGCAAGATCTTCGTCACCACCCTCGAACAGGCGATACGCATCCGCACCGGAGAGACCGGCGCGGAGGCCGTCTGACCGTATAACGATAAAGGGAGGCTCCCCCAGTGGAAGAACTCACACAGTTAAGCGGGCAGGTGACCGAACTCGCCTATGCCCTGGATACTTTCTACTTCCTGGTGATGGGCGCGCTGGTCATGTGGATGGCCGCCGGCTTCACCATGCTCGAATCGGGTCTCGTCCGTGCCAAGAACACGGCAGAGATCCTGACCAAGAACGTCGGTCTGTATTCGATCGCCTGCATCATGTACATGGTGGTCGGCTACAACATCATGTACCCCGGCGACGCGGTATCCAGCTGGTTCCCGGGGATTTCTTTCTTCCTCGGTGCCGACAACACCGCGGAAGACGTGATCGCCAGCGGCGGAGACATCTACTACTCCGGTCTGTCCGACTTCTTCTTCCAGGTCGTGTTCGTGGCCACCGCCATGTCCATCGTCTCCGGCGCGGTCGCCGAGCGCATGAAGCTCTGGTCGTTCTTCGCCTTCGCGGTGGTGCTGACGGGTTTCATCTATCCCCTCCAGGGCTACTGGAAGTGGGGCGGCGGCTTTCTGGATCAGGCCAACTTCCAGGACTTCGCGGGCTCCGGCGTGGTGCACATGACCGGTGCCGCCGCGGCGCTGGCCGGCGTCATCCTGCTCGGCGCGCGCAAGGGCAAATACGGGCCGAAGGGCGAGATCAACGCCATCCCGGGCTGTAATCTGCCGCTGGCCACCCTGGGCACGCTGATCCTGTGGCTCGGCTGGTTCGGGTTCAACGGTGGATCCGAACTGATGGTCTCCAACGTCGGCGAAGCCAACGCAGTCTCCATGATCTTCGTGAACACGAACATGGCCGCCGCGGGTGGCCTGGTAGGCGCGCTGATCCTGTCGCGGCTCTGGTTCGGCAAGGCGGACCTGACCATGGCGCTGAACGGCGCCCTGGCCGGGCTCGTGGCCATCACGGCCGAGCCGCTGACGCCAACGCCGGGCGTGGCCACCATCATCGGTCTCGTCGGTGGTCTGCTGGTCGTGGGTTCCATCGTGTTCCTCGACAAGCTGCGCATCGACGACCCGGTCGGCGCGATCTCCGTGCACGGCGTGGTCGGCATGTGGGGTCTGCTGGCAGTGCCGCTGACCAACGACGGCGCCACGTTCGGCGCCCAGTTGCTCGGCCTGGTGACCATTCTGGCCTGGGTATTCATCGCGAGCTTCATCGTCTGGTTCATCCTGAAGGTCACCATCGGCATCCGGGTGAGCGACGAGCAGGAGTACGAGGGCGTGGATCTCAGCGAATGCGGCCTCGAGGCGTACCCGGAGTTCGTCAAGGGAGGCGGCGAATAGGACAAACACCACAATAATCACTAAGGGTATCCGCCGGCGTCATCCGGTCCCCCTCCCGGTGCCGGCGGATACCCACCTTCCAGGACTGTTCCGAACAGTCACGGTTACGGGCCCCGTCAGGGGCCCTTTTTTTGTGTCTGCGCCGCTTTGCCGGGGGGCAGTCGCCGACCGGACGTGCCAGAGTGTGAACATAATCCGCGGCCGTCCCGCACGCCGGAATGGGAGTTGGTTCACTTAATGCGAGCGGCCCCGATGCTAGACTTCTGTCATCGCTGGCTGAAACCCCTCCAAAGACCAATCTGGGAAAGACGAATCTGGGACATGAATGGACTGATCCGGACAGGGCTGATCGTTCTCGGCGCCACTCTCTTCGTGGCAGCGCCGGTAGTCGCCGACGTCTACATGTGGCGCGACGCCGACGGTACCGTGCACTACGGCGACAAGCCGGGCAGCGAGGATGCGAAGAAGCTCGACATCGAGACCCGGCAGACGGACCGGGCCACGGTCGCCAGGCGCTACGAGCAGCGGCAGACGACCCGCACCGAGTCCAACGCGGCCATGGCGGAGCGCCGCGCCGAGGCGGGGCAGCAGGCCGCGGATGCTGCGGCAGAGCGCGAACAGAAGGCCGCGCGCTGCGAAGAGGCGCGGGAGCGGCTGCGCAGCTACGTCAATTCCCGTCGGCTGTACCGGCTGGACGACGACGGCGAACGCCAGTACCTGGACGACGCCGAGATCGACGAAGCCCGCGCCAAGGCCGAGGAAGCGGTCAACGAGCACTGCAACTGAGGCCCCCGCCGGCCCGGTGACGCTGGGGTAGAATCCCTGCGCAGGGACGAGCGGAGTTCACTGTGGCGGCATTGGGCGAGGAGACCAGCGACGGGCAGTCCTACCTGCCCGACTTCTGCTCGGCCCGGGCGGTGCTCGTCGTGGTGCTCATCGCCGAGATGGTGGCGCTCGTCCTCACGCTGGCGGGTACCTCCGAGGGTGACTCGTTCCTGCTCGGCCTCTCCACGAACTCGCTGTTCGTCCTCTGGATAGCGCTCACCAGTGCGGCAGTCCTGTGCCGGGCCCGCCGCTGGCTGGCCGGCATCAACGTCGTCACCGCACTCAGCCTCTGCTTCGTGCTGCTGCAACTCGTGACCCTGCTGATCTCCGAATGCGCCTGGTGGCTCGACCGCGTATACGCCAGCGCATTCCTGCAAACCGAGACCCATGGCTGGTTCCTGCTGCGCAACCTCGGCATCAGCGGCCTGGTCTCCGCGGTGGCATTGCGATATTTCTACGTGGCCGGCGAATGGCGGCGCAACGTTGAGCTGGAGGCGCGGGCCAGAATCCGCGCACTGCAGGCCCGCATCCGACCCCATTTCCTGTTCAACAGCATGAACACCATCGCGGCGCTGATCGGCAGCAATCCCGGCCGGGCCGAAGAGGCGGTGGAGGACCTCTCCGACCTCTTCCGCGCCACCCTCGCCGAAGCACAGAGCATGATCCCGCTGAAGCAGGAGCTCGAGGTGGCGCGCATCTACCAGCGCATGGAGCAGCTGCGCCTGGGCGAGCGCCTGGCGGTGAACTGGGACGTCGCCGAACTGCCGATGCGCGCCCGCATCCCGGGACTGATGGTGCAACCGCTGCTCGAGAACGCCATCTATCACGGCATCGAGCCGCTGCCCGAGGGCGGCGCGGTCTCGATCAGGGGCCGCAGGGACGACGGCGACGTGGTGCTCACCATCTCGAATCCGCGCGCGCCGGGCGCCACGCGCCGGGAGGGTAACCGGCTGGCGCTCGACAACATCCGCCAGCGCCTCGAGCTCGCCTTCGGCCGCCGCGCCGGCGTGGACGTGGACGAGAGCGAGGAGCGCTACAGCGTGACACTGCGCTTCCCCGCCGAGGAGCCGGAGGCGTGAGGATACTGATCGTCGACGACGAGCGGCCGGCCCGCGAGCGGCTCGCCGACCAGCTCGCCGGGCTGGAGCGGTGCGAGATCGCCGGCGAGGCGGCCGGCGGCCGGGAGGCGCTCGAACTCTGCGAGCGGCTGCGACCGGACGCGGTGCTGCTGGACATCCGCATGCCGGGCATGGACGGCATCGAGACCGCGCGGCACATGGCGCAGCTGCCCGATCCGCCGGCGGTGATCTTCACCACGGCCTATGACGAGTACGCCATCGAGGCATTCGAGGCGGAGGCGGTCGGCTATCTGCTGAAACCCATCCGTCGCAGCAAGCTGGAGCAGGCTCTGGGGCGCGCGGCCCGACTCAGCGGCGGCCAGCTCTCCGGCATCGCCGACACGGGCGAACGGCGCCGCCACCTGTGCGCCCGGGTGCGCGACGAGCTGCGCCTGATCCCGGTCGCCGACATCTACTACTTTCAGGCGGACCAGAAGTACGTGCGCGCCTGCCACCGCCGGGGCGAGGACCTGATCGACGAGTCGCTGAAGTCGCTGGAGGAGGAGTTCGCGCCGGATTTCTGCCGCATCCACCGCAATTCCCTGGTCGCGCTGGAGCACCTCGAGGCGCTGGATAAGGATGCCGACGGCAAACCGGTGGTACGCTTCCGCCGCACCGGACATACGCTGCCCGTCAGCAGGCGCCATGTCGGGGAGATCCGCCAACGACTCAAGGGAGGCATTCAATGAGGGTGAGAATCGCGACGAGGGAGAGTGAACTGGCACTCTGGCAGGCCCGCCACGTGGCGGAGCGCCTGGACGCGCTGCCCGAGGTCGAAGCGGTCGAGCTCGTCCCGATGACGACCAAGGGCGATCGCATCCTCGACCGCACCCTCAGCAAGATCGGCGGCAAGGGCCTGTTCATCAAGGAACTGGAGGTGGCGATGGAGGCGGGTGACGCCGACATCGCCGTGCATTCCATGAAGGACGTGCCCGGCGAGATGCCGTCCGGCTTCGCCCTGCCGGCGGTGCTCGAGCGCGAGGATCCGCGGGACGCCATGGTGGGCAGCACGCTGGACGCCCTGCCGACCGGTGCCGTCGTCGGCACCTCCAGCCTGCGGCGCCAGTCCCAGGTACTGGTGCGCCGGCCCGACGTGACCGTGAGGCCGCTTCGCGGCAACGTACAGACCCGCCTCGGCAAGCTGGACGCGGGCGACTACGACGCCATCATGCTCGCCGCCGCGGGGCTGAAACGGCTGGGGCTCGACGAGCGCATCGCCGAATGCGTCGATCCGCAGATCATACTGCCGGCCAACGGCCAGGGCATCGTCGGCATCGAATGCCACGAGGACAGGGCCGATCTGATCGAGGTACTGCGCAAGCTCGAGCACGCCGAGGCGCGGCTGGTCGTCGCCGCAGAGCGCCGGGTGGGCGTCGCCCTCGGCGCGGACTGCCATTCGCCGATCGCGGTCTACGCGACCACGGCCGGCGAGCGCATCACGATCCTCGCCCGGGTGATCGCCACCGACGGCTCGCGGATGCTGGAGGACAGTATCGAAGGCGCCGCCGCGGACGGCGAGTCCCTGGGCGCCACGCTGGCGGACCGGCTGCTCTCGGCCGGCGCCGGCGAGATCCTCGCCGCCGCGGAATCCGCGACGGCATGACCCGGCCCTCGCTGGCCGGCGCCGGTGTCCTCGTCACCCGGGCCCGGGATCAGGCGGGCCCGCTCGTCGCGGCCGTCGAGGAGGCGGGCGGCGTGGCCTGGCTGCTGCCTGCGCTCGAGATCGTTCCCTTGGAACGGCCGGAGGCCGGCGGCGAGACGCCCGACCTGGCCGTCTTCGTCAGCCCCAACGCGGTGCGCTACGGCGCCCGGTTCCTGTCGCTGGCCGGCTGCCGTTACGCCGCCATCGGTCCCGCCACCGCCGAGGCGATGAGCCGGGCCGGCCGGCCGCCGGACCTGACGCCCGCGGGCGGCTACGACAGCGAGAGCCTGCTGGCCGCTGGCGAACTCGCAGACATGGGCGGCCGGCGCGTGCTCATCGTACGCGGCCGCGGCGGGCGCGAGCTGCTCGCCGATACCCTGCGCGAGCGCGGCGCCACGGTCGACTACGCCGAGGTCTATGAACGCCGGCTGCCACAGGCGGGGGCCGGCGAGATCGAGACGGTCATCGCCGCCTGGCGCGAGGGTCGGCTCCGCTACGTGACCTGCCTCAGCGTGGCCACGCTGCATAACCTCGCGGAACTGCTGGGGGAAAAAGGCGCGGCGGTGCTGCGGGGCGCCACACTGGTGAGCGCCAGCGATCGTGTGTTACAACTCGCCGTACGCGAAGACATCGCTGTGGACACCCTGCTTGCGCAAGGCCCGGAGCCGTCCGACCTCGTCCGGGCGATGGTCTTTCCCGACGGGGATACGGGACAGAGCAGATCATGACTGAGCAAGAAAAGCCCGGGTCGAAGACCGCAGCGGACGACGACGCCCAGGCCGGCGCCGGCCAGCCGGAAGACCGCGAGGGGCGCGAGCCGGTAGACGAGAGCGAGGCCGCCGCCCGCACGCGGGAGTCGCCGGTGCCCGCAGACGACACCGCGGAGACCGCGACGGCCGCTCCCAAAGCCGCCTTCGAACAGGAATCCGGCGAATCCCCCGCAGCACAACCGGCCGACGATGCCGGGGGCACGGCCGCGCCCGTACCCGGCGGCGGCGGGAACGACGGCAGCGGGGGCGGCGGCAGGACCGTCGCGCTGGTCGCTGCGCTGGCACTCGTCCTCGCTCTCGCCGCTGCCGGCTTCAGCGGTTACGGCTGGTGGCTGGAGCGCAGCGCCGGCGCGGACACGGCCGACCTGGAAGCCGCGGTGGACACGCTGGAGACGCGGGCGGCGGAGAACGCGGACACCGTGGCGGAACTGCGCGGCCGACTGTCCTCACTGCAGCAATCGGTGCAGCAGGCGCAGCAATCTGCTCGCCAGGCTGCCGATGCGGACGAGTTCGCGCGGCTGCGGCGGGAGTTCCGGGAGAGCCGTGACATCGTCGAGTCCCTGCCGGGCCGCATGGAGAACCTCGAAGAGTCCATGGCCAATCTCCAGGGCGTATCGGCCGGCGCCCGTGACGCCTGGCTCGTGGCCGAGGCCGAGTACTACATGCAGCTCGCGAACGCCCAGGCGCAGCTGGCCGGTAACGCGGAGCTGGCGGCGTTCGCGCTCGAACTGGCCGACCGCCGCATCCGTGAGCTGGGCGACCCCGTCTACACGCCGGTCCGTCGCGAACTCGCCGACGAGATCACCGCGCTGCGGGCCGTGGAGGACGTCGACATCGAAGGGGTTACGCTGACGCTGGCGAGCCTGGCCGACGTCATCCAGTCGCTGCCGCTGGACGAGGAGGTGACGCCGGAGGATCGGCCGCGGCCGGAGATAGGCGAGGAGCTGAGCGGATTCAGCCGCGCCTGGACGGCGGTGAAGAACGCCCTCTCGGACATGGTCAGCGTGCGCCGCACCAACGAACAGCTGGAGCCGCTGCTGTCGCCGGAGGCACAGTATTTTCTGCGCACCAACATCGCGCTGCAGCTGCAGACGGCGCGCCTCGCGCTGTTGCAGGGCGAAGGCGCCATATTCCGCCAGAGCCTCGAGGACGCCCGCAGCTGGCTGGAGCGCTATTTCGACAGGGAGGCCAAGGCGGTGAGCGGCGCCGTCGAGACCATCGCCGAACTCGCCGACAGCCCGGTCGCTGCGGAGCTGCCCGACATCTCGGCCTCGCTGCGGCTGTTCCGCCAGCGCCAGGCCCTGGCCCAGGGAGATGGCCGGGGAGCCGACGAGGGAGCCGAATGAAGTTCGGAGCCTGGGTTGTCGCCACGCTGATCCTGGGCGCCCTGGGCGCACACCTCCTGTTCGCCGACCCGGGCTATGTGGTCATCAACATCCGCGGCTGGCTGATCGAGATGTCGGTGCCCATCCTGCTGGCACTGATCCTCTCCACCATGTTCGCTCTCTGGCTCGCCTGGGAGCTCCTCAAGGCGCCGAAGAAACTGGGCGAGAAGGCCGGGGAGTTCCGTGCCCGGCGCGCCGGCCACCAGTTCACGAAAGGCCTGATCCAGGTGGCCGAGGGCAATTTCTCCAAGGGCGAGAAGCTGCTGACCCGACGCGTGGACCGGTCCGACGCCCCGCTGCTGAACTATCTGGCCGCGGCACGGGCTGCCCAGCTCCAGGGCGACGGCGAGCGCCGGGACAAGTGGCTGCGGCTCGCCTACGAGGAGACCCCGGATGCCGCGAACGCCGTACTCCTGACCCAGGCCGAGCTGCAGCTCGCCGCCGAGGAATACGAGCAGGCGCTGGCGACGCTGCGGCGGTTGCAGGAGAACGCGCCTGACCACTCCCAGGCCCTGTTCCTGCTCGGCCGGCTCTATCGCGAGCTCGAAGACTGGGATCAGCTCGCCGAGCTGCTGCCGAAGCTCAGAAAGCAGGGGCGCATCCCGGCCGGGACGCTGCAGGAATGGACCCGGGAGGTGCACCGGCGCAAGCTCGAGCAGGTGGGGGAAGATCCGACCCGCGTAACGGCGGTGTGGAAGCAGATACCGAGGTCGCGGCGCGACGACGACGTGCTGATCGCCGCCTACGTCGACGCGCTGGCCCGTGCGGGGGGCGAAGAGGTGGCCGAGGCCGAACTGCGACGGCGGCTGCGCGCCCGCTGGTCACCGGGTCTGGCCCGCCTGTACGGCAAACTGGAAACGGCAGACACCGGACGCCAGCTCCGTCACGCCGAGAACTGGCTGAAGCAGCACGGCGAGGACGCTGCCCTGCTGCTGACCGCCGGCCGGCTGTGCATGCGCCAGGAACTCTGGGGCAAGGCCAGGAGTTATCTCGAGACAGCGCTCGCCATCGGGCCCACGCCCGAGACCTACGAACTCTACGGCCGCCTGCTCACCCGCCTGGGTGAAGGCGAGGCCGCCGCCGACGCCTACCGCTCCGGCCTGAACATGGTCGCCACCTCGGACCGGCTCGCGCTGCCGCACCTGGGGGAAGCCGGCGACGAGCACCGCTGAGCCGCCCCTGAGTCGGGACAAGCGAATAATGACCGCTACACTGACGCTGATCGCGGGCGCCGGTTACACCGGCCGGCGGGTCGCCCGTCGTCTGGCGGCACAGGGCGCCGTTGTGCACTGCCTGACCGGCTCCGCTGCATCCGCGGCAGCGCTCTCCGAGGCCGGCATTGCCGCCACGGCGGTCGACCTCGACCAGACCGGCGCACTGCCCCGGCTGCCGCACGGTCCGCTGCGCGTCCTCTATCTCGTCCCGCCCGCCGAGGCAGAGGGCGGGGGTGATGACGATCCGCGCCTCTCGCGCTTCCTCTCGGCGCTGCCACGCCAGCCGCAGCGCTTCGTGCTGGCCAGCACCAGCGGTGTCTACGGCGACTGCGGTGGCGAACTCGTGGACGAAGAGCGCCCGCCGGCACCTTCCACCGAGCGCGCCCTGCGCCGGGTGGCCGCGGAGACGGCGCTCAGGCACTGGGCGGACGAGCAGGGGGTGAGCTGGGCAGTCCTGCGCATCGCCGGCATCTACGGACCCGGCCGGCTGCCGCTGGAGGCGATCCGTTCGGGTCAGCCCGTGATCCGGGAGGAAGACGCGTCGCCGGGCAACCGCATCCACGTGGAAGACCTGACGCGCGTGTGCATCGCCGCGCTGGCCCCGTCCGCGCCCGGCGGCATCTACAACGTGGCGGACGGCAGCGGCGAGAGTTCCGGAGCGTTCTTCCGGCGGGTGGCGGAGGCCGCCGGCCTGCCGGCGCCGCCCGCGATCAGCCGCGAGGAAGCACGGCGGCAGATGTCACCGATGCGCTACAGCTTTCTCGCCGAATCGCGCCGCCTGGACACGCGGCGGCTGCGCGAGGCGCTGGGCGTGGAACTCGCCTACGACGACCCGGCAGCGGGCATCCGGGCCAGCCTGGAGGAGTCCGGAGCGCTGCCAGACGGCTGACGCCGGAGCACCGGTTCAGTCGCTGGCTGTCAGGGCCGGCTGCGGCGCGAGTTCAGCCACTCCATCAGCGGTTCCCACTGGTCCCACTCCGGCCAGGCCAGGTATTCGGGCAGCTCCGCGACGCCGAGCCCCCGGGTGTAGGCGCGGATGTAGTTCTGGGCCTCCCGGAACCAGGCCACGTAGGGTACTTTCAGGCTCTCCAGGTATTCGTCCAGATCACCGGCGATCAGGGTGTTCTCGCGCACCCGGTTGGCGACGACGCCGATGCGCGCCTGCTTGCGCTCCACCTTGCCGACGGCCAGGAGCTCGTCGATGAAACGGTTCGCCGCCTGCATATCGACCGTGGACGGCAGCACGGGCACGATGATGGTCTCGGCGTGATTGATGAGCGAAGTGAGTTCCGGTCCGTGGGAACGGGCGGGTGCGTCCATCACCAGCACGTCGGCGCTGCGGGGCAGGTGCTTCAGCCCCTCCTCGAAGGCGGCGAGGCCCACGATCTCCGGATAGCCCTCCGGCCGGCGCTCGAGCCAGTCCAGGCTGGAGCGCTGCGGGTCGTAGTCCGCGAGCGCGACGCTCTTGCCCTCGTTGGCATAGTAGGCGGCGAGATTGGTGGCGAGTGTACTTTTGCCGCAACCGCCTTTCGGGTTGAGCACGATGATGTGACGCATGATGTCTCCCTGCGCTTCGTGTTGGTTTTGTGCAGTTTATGTAAAGTATCGCCGCGCCGCTAGAAAGTCCACGGGACAGCGGCGCCATCTGCCCGTCGATTTGACCTACAGTACGCCCATGCAGCTGCCCTTCGTAAAAATGCACGGTCTCGGCAACGACTTCATGGTGGTGCGCGACCAGCCCGATGCTGCGCTGCCAGACGCCGCCGCCATCCGCCGCCTGGCCCATCGCCGGGAGGGCGTGGGCTTCGACCAGCTGCTCTGGATACAAGCGCCGCGCAGTGCCGGCACCGACGCCTGGTACCGGATATTCAACGCCGACGGCGGCGAGGTGGAGCAGTGCGGCAACGGACTGCGCTGCATCGCCCGCCTGCTCGGCGAGGCGCCGGGCGCACCGTCGGTGCTCAGCCTGGAGTGCCGCGCCGGGGTCTCCGAGGCACGGATCGCCGGACCCGGCGTCACCGCCGTATCCATGGGCGAGCCCCGGTTCGCGCCGGCGGATATCCCGATGGAGACAACGACAGCAAAAACGATGACGGAGGCAGCGGATGCCGGCACCTACCGCCTGGAGGCCGGCGGCCGTACCGTGGAGGTCGCAGCGCTGTCCATGGGCAATCCCCACTGCGTGCTGTTCGTCGACGACGTCGAAGGCGCACCGGTCGCGGAACTCGGGCCCGCGCTGGAGCATCACCCCGCCTTCCCCGAGCGTTGCAACGTGGGCTTCCTGGAACCCCGCGGGCGCGACCATGCCCGGCTCAGGGTGTGGGAGCGCGGGGTCGGCGAGACCCTGGCCTGCGGCAGCGGCGCCTGCGCTGCGATGGTGGCCGGGAGACGCCGCGGCCTGTTCGGCGACGAGGTGAGCCTCGGCCTGCCCGGCGGCGATCTCGTGGTAAGCTGGCGCGGCCCCGGTGAGGCCGTCTGGCTGACCGGCCCGGCCCAGTACTCCTTTGAGGGAACCGTCGCCCTATGAGCACACAGCACAAACGAGAGCCCGTGGTGGACAGTGCCAGCGAGGAGGCCGTGGAGGACTATCTCCTGCACCATCCCGAGTTCTTCGAGAACCATCCCCGCCTGCTCGACACGCTGCGCCTGCCCCATGCTGCAGGCGGCGGCGCCGTCTCGCTGGTGGAACGCCAGGTGGCGACGCTCCGGCAGAAGAACCTCAAGCTCGAGCGCAAGCTGCGGGAGCTCCTGCAGGTGGCGCGCGCCAACGACCGACTGGCGGCCCGCATCCACACACTGGCGCTGGCTCTCATGGCGGCGGACAGCCGGGAGGAGACCCTGGCCTGCATCGCGCGTGAACTGCGCACGGGCTTCGGGGCCGACCACGCCGTGATGGTGCTGTTTGGCGACGCGGCGGACTACGCCGGGGTCGGCGAACGGCGTTTCCTGCACGTCATCGGCCGGGACGACCCGCGGCTCGGCCCCTTCGAGACCTTCCTGTCGGCCGCCCGTGCCCGCTGTGGCCGGGTGCGCGACAGCCAGCGTGAATTCCTGTTCGGCGCCTCCGCCGACGAGGTGGGCAGCATGGCGCTGCTGCCCCTCGGCGAGGGGGCCGCGCTCGGCTTCATCGGCATCGGCAGCGTCGATGCCGATCATTTCCACCCGGCCATGAGCATCGACTTCCTCACCCGCATCGGCGAGCTCGTGGCCGCGGCCGTGAGGCGTTACTGACCGGTCGGCCCCTTGTCGCCGGAAGAACGCCAGCGCACCGACGCCTTCCTCGAGCACCTCGCCTTCGAGAAGCGCTGCTCCGCGCATACGGTAGCCAACTACCGTCGGGACCTGGCGGCCCTGGTCGACTATTGCGAGCGCGCCGGCCACGACGGCTGGCGCGACCTCACGACCCACGATATCCGGGCGTTCGCCGCCGCCTGCCACCGTCGCGGACTCTCGCCCCGCTCCATCCAGCGGCGGCTGTCCGCCGTGCGCAGCTTCTTCCGCTACCTGATCCGGGAGAAGGTGCTGAAGCGCAACCCGGCCGCCGACGTCAGCGCGCCCAAGGCGGGCAAGCGCCTGCCGGGCACGCTGGATGCCGACCAGATGGCGCGGCTGCTGGAGTTCCCCGGCGACGACCCGCTCACCGTGCGGGACCGGGCCATGCTCGAGCTCCTGTATTCGTCGGGGCTGCGGCTGGCGGAACTCGTGGCCCTGGACCTGCATGACGTGGACCCGTCGGATGCCACGGTCACGGTGACCGGCAAGGGCGCCAAGACCCGTATCGTGCCGGTGGGCCGCCGCGCGCTCGAGGCGCTCGCGGAATGGCAGCGGACCCGGGTGCGGATGGCCGGCCACGAGGAGCGCGCGCTGTTCGTCAGCCGCCGCGGCACGAGGCTCGCACCCCGCTCCGTGCAGGAACGCATCGTCCACTGGGCGAAGCGCCAGGGCATGGACCGGAGCGTCTATCCCCACCTGTTCCGCCATTCGTTCGCCTCTCATCTGCTGGAGTCGAGCGGCGACCTGCGCGCGGTGCAGGAACTGCTGGGCCACGCGGACGTGTCCACGACGCAGATCTATACCCACCTTGATTTCCAGCACCTGGCCCAGATATACGACCGGACCCATCCCAGGGCGCGCAACAAAAGCAAATAGCCGGCGTCCGCAACAGCGAAGGCAGATCCATGGAGCAGTACAGAGGCACAACCATCGTCTCGGTGAGACGCGGTGGCCGCGTGGCCATCGGCGGCGACGGCCAGGTGAGCATGGGCGACACCGTCATGAAGGGTAACGCCCGCAAGGTGCGCGCCCTCGCCGACGGCAGCGTGATCGCCGGCTTCGCGGGCGGCACGGCGGACGCCTTCACCCTGTTCGAGTATTTCGAGCGCAAGCTGCAGCAATACGGCAACCTGACCCGGGCCGCCATCGAGCTGGCCAAGGACTGGCGCACCGACCGGATGCTGCGCCGGCTGGAAGCGCTGCTGTGCGTAGCCGATCGGGAAACCTCGCTGATCATTTCGGGCAACGGCGATGTGATCGAACCCGAGTTCGACCTGATGGCGATCGGCTCCGGCGGGCCCTACGCCCAGTCGGCCGCCCGCGCGCTGCTGGAGAACACGGACCTGGGCGCCCGGGAGATCGTGCAGAAATCGCTCGAGATCGCCGGCGACGTCTGCGTCTACACCAACCGTTTCATCACCATCGAGGAACTTCCCGGCGATACGGAAGCCGGGACCGAATGACATGTCTATGACCCCCAGGGAGATCGTCCAGGAGCTGGACAAGCACATCGTCGGCCAGGACAACGCCAAGCGGGCCGTGGCCATCGCACTCAGGAACCGCTGGCGGCGGGTACAGGTGGCCGAGCCGCTCAGGAGCGAGATCACGCCGAAGAATATCCTCATGATCGGCGCCACCGGCGTCGGCAAGACCGAGATCGCCCGCCGCCTGGCGCGCCTCGCCCGCGCGCCGTTCATCAAAGTGGAGGCCACCAAGTTCACGGAGGTGGGCTACGTGGGCCGGGAAGTGGACTCCATCGTGCGCGATCTCATGGACGTCTCCATCAAGATGACGCGGGAGGCCGAGATGGCCAAGGTGCGCCACCGGGCCGAGGACGCCGCCGAGGAGCGCGTGCTCGACGCCCTGCTGCCGCCGGCCCGCCGCGGCGTGGGGTTCGCCGCCGAGGAGCAGCCGCCGCAGGAATCCAGCGAGACCCGGCAGAAATTCCGCAAGAAACTGCGCGAGGGCGACCTGGACGAGCGCGAGATCGAGGTGGAGACCCAGGCCATGCCGGCGGGCGTCGAGATCATGGCGCCGCCGGGTATGGAGGAGATGACCAGCCAGCTGCAGAGCATGTTCCAGAATCTGGGCCAGGGCCGGCGCACGACCCGCAAGCTGAAGGTCCGCGAGGCGCTGAAGATCCTCACCGAGGAGGAGGCGGCGCGGCTGCTGGACGACGAGGAGGTGAAGGCCCGGGCGCTCGAGGCCGTGGAGCAGCACGGCATCGTCTTTATCGACGAGCTGGACAAGGTGGCCAAGCGCTCCGAGAGCATGGGCGCGGACGTGTCCCGGGAAGGCGTGCAGCGCGACCTGCTGCCGCTGGTGGAGGGCTGCACGGTCAACACCAAATACGGCATGGTGCGCACCGATCACATCCTGTTCATCGCCTCCGGCGCCTTCCACGTCGCGAAACCCTCCGACCTGATCCCCGAACTGCAGGGCCGCTTCCCCATTCGGGTGGAACTCGACTCCCTGAAGGCGCCCGACTTCGTGCGCATACTCACCGAGCCGGACGCCTCGCTCACCCGCCAGTACCGCGCGCTGCTCGACACCGAGGGTGTGGAACTGGAGTTCACCGACGACGGTGTGGAGCGCATCGCCGACGTGGCCTTCCGCGTCAACGAGAACACGGAGAACATCGGCGCGCGCCGGCTGCACACGGTGATGGAGCGGCTGCTCGAGGTCATCTCCTACGAGGCGGCGGACAGGAGCGGCCACACGCTCTCGGTCACGGCAGAGTACGTGGACGAGCATCTCGGCGAACTGGTCCAGGACGAGGACCTCAGTCGCTACATTCTCTGAGAGGTCAGCCCCATGGAAGACGCACCCACCGAGCTACGTCTGCGCCGGCAATCCCGACTGCTGACGGTCAGCTTCGCCGACGGCGCGAGTTTCGACCTGCCGTTCGAGTACCTGCGCGTGTACTCGCCGTCGGCGGAGGTGCGCGGCCACGGCCCGGGCCAGGAAACGTTGCAGACGGGCAAGGAGAACGTTCAGGTCACCACCGTTGAGCCCGTCGGCCACTACGCAGTTCGACTCGTCTTCGACGACGGTCACGATACCGGCCTGTACCGCTGGGGTTACCTGCGGGAACTGGGCGAGAAACGGGACGAACGCTGGCAGGACTACCTCGACCGGCTCAAGGCCGCGGGGTATGCTCGCAATCCCGCTGAGTGACCGTCCGACCCCGCCATGAGCAAAGAGAAGACCAGCGACAGCGAGACCCATTTCGGCTACCGCCGGGTGGCGTCCGATCAGAAGGCCGACCTCGTCCGCGGCGTCTTCGATTCCGTGGCCGAACGCTACGACCTCATGAACGACCTCATGTCCGGCGGCATCCATCGGCTGTGGAAGCGGCGGACCGTGAGCGAGGCCGCCGCCCGTCCCGGCCAGCGCGCCCTGGACCTGGCCGGCGGCACCGGCGATCTGGCGATGAGCTTCGCCCGGCAGGTGGGAGAGACGGGCCACGTGGTGCTGGCGGACATCAATGCGGCGATGCTGCGCCAGGGACGCCGGCGCATGCTCGACGCCGGCATCATCGGCAACGTGAGCATGGCCCAGGTGGACGCGGAGAACCTGCCGTTTGCCGACGCCAGCTTCGACCTGGTCACCATCGCCTTCGGGCTGCGCAACGTCACCCACAAGGAGGCGGCGCTGGCCTCCATGTACCGCGTGCTCAAGCCCGGCGGCAAGATGCTGATCCTGGAGTTCTCCCGCCCCGCCGAGGCCCTGCAGCCGCTCTACGACCTGTACTCCTTCCGTGTGCTGCCGCTGCTCGGCCGCATGGTGGCGGGCGACGCGGACAGCTACCAGTACCTGGCGGAGTCCATCCGCATGCATCCCGACCAGGACACGCTGCTCGGCATGATGGGCGACGCCGGCTTCGAGCGCTGCCGCTACGTCAATCTCACCGGGGGCGTCGCCGCCCTGCACATCGGTTACCACCTCTGAGGCCCATACTCCGTGGATCCCCTGGAAACCCTGTTCCGGCCGGCGCTCACTCTGGTGAACGCCCAGATCGCGCAGAGCACGCCGGCACGGGACCTGTGCGACGAACTCGACGGCCGCGTCATTGCGGTACGGGTCCGGGATTCGTTCCTGTCTCTCTATGTCCGGGTCACCGCCGCCGGGCTGGAGCTGCACACCGACTACGTGGATGACCCGGACACGGTGATCACCGGCTCGCTGCTGGCTCTGCCCCGGCTGCTCACCGGCGGCGCGGCCGAGGCGATCCGCAGCGGCAGCATCGAGATCGACGGCGACACCGAGACGGCGACCCGCTTCCGCGAGTTGCTGCGCTTCGCGCAGCCGGATGTGGAGGAACGGCTCTCGGGCGTGCTCGGCGACGCCGGCGCGCGCCAGGCCGGTGAGCTGGTGCGCAGCATCGGGCTGTGGGGACGGCAGGTGGCCGACACCCTGACCCGCAACGTCTCGGAGTACGTGACCGAGGAGCGGGGCGACCTGCCCTCCCGGGGCGAGGTCGAGGCCTTCTACGCCGAGGTGGACCGGTTGCGCGACGACGTGGCACGGCTCGAGGCACGCAGCCGGGCGCTTTCCGCAGACAATCGCTCATGATGCGCCCGCGTCTGCTGCTCCGCCTCATCGCCATCCAGCGGGTGCTGGTGCGCTACGGCCTGGACGAGCTGATCGTCGCCACCCATCTGCTGCGTCCCATGCGTTTCGTGTTCCGGCTGCTGCCGGGCCGGGCGGTCGTGGACGAGCCCCTGGGCGTGCGCATCCGCCTGGCGCTGCAGGAGCTGGGCCCCATCTTCGTGAAGTTCGGACAGGCCATCTCCACCCGGCGGGACCTGCTGCCAGTTGAGGTGGCCGACGAACTGGCCAAGCTGCAGGACCAGGTGCCCCCCTTCTCCTCCGAGCTCGCGCTGGAGATTGTCGAGAAGGCCTATGGCAAGCCCGTCACGGAGGTCTTCGGCAGCTTCGAGGAACAGGCGCTCGCGGCCGCCTCCATCGCCCAGGTGCACGCCGCCACGCTGAAGGACGGCACCGAAGTGGTGGTGAAGATGCTGCGCCCGGACATGCGCGAGGTGATCGAGCGCGACCTGGAGGTGATGTACTTCATGGCCGGGCTCGCACACCGCTACTGGCGGGAGGCGCGGCGCCTGCGCCCGGTGGAGGTGGTGCGCGAATACGAGAAGACCATCATCGACGAGCTGGACCTCATGCGCGAGGCCGCGAACGCGGCCCAGCTGAAGCGCAACTTCGCCGGCTCGGATCTGCTGCACGTACCGGAGTTCTACTTCGACTACTGCCACGTCAACGTCATCGTGATGGAGCGCATCTACGGCATCCCCATCAGCAACATGCGGGCGCTAAAGGAAGCCGGGGCGGACATCAAGCGGCTCGCCGAGAAGGGCGTGGAGATCTTCTTCACCCAGGTGTTCCGGCACAACTTCTTCCACGCGGACATGCACCCGGGCAACATCTTCATCCAGGTGCACGACCCGAAAGACCCGAAGTACGCCGCCGTCGACTTCGGCATCGTGGGCACCCTGAACCCGGTGGACCAGCGCTACCTCGCCGAGAACTTCCTTGCCTTCTTCGAGCAGGATTATCACAAGGTGGCGAGGCTGCACATCGACTCGGGCTGGGTGCCGCCGGACACCCGCGTGGACGAACTGGAGTCGGCGGTGCGCACCGTGTGCGAGCCGATCTTCAGCAAGCCGCTGGACGAGATCTCCTTCGCTCAGGTGCTCATGCGGCTGTTCGAGACGGCGCGCCGCTTCGACATGCAGGTGCAGCCGCAGCTGATCCTGCTGCAGAAGACGCTGCTGAACATCGAGGGGCTGGGGCGCGAGCTCTACCCGCAGCTCGACCTGTGGGAGACCGCCTATCCGATCATGCGCCAGTGGATGACCGACCGGCTGGGCGGCCGTGCGATGCTGGACGACATACGCGACCACCTGCCGGAGCTGCGCGAGACGCTGCGTGAGCTGCCCCACTGGCTCAGGACCATCGCCGAGCAGTCGGCCTCCGGCGACCTGCGGGTGCGCTTCGACGCGCCGGAACTGCGCGAGCTACGTGATTCGATGGCGCGCCAGCAACGACAGCGCTTCGCGCTCGCCGTGGCCGCGGCCGCATTCATCGGCGGCATCGTGCTGCTGACGACGGGGCAGCCAGCCTGGCTCGGCTGGGGCGCCTTCGGCGCGGCGGCGCTGGCCGGCCTGGCCGGGCGGCCCGGCGCGGGCTAGGGCGCGGGCCAGGACGCTTCCGCCGCGAGCGGGCTCAGTACGCGCTGGCGGCGCGGGCCTCGTAGTCCTCGAGGCGGGAGCGCGCCACGGCCGCGTCCCGATGCAGCGCCGCGATCTCGGACTCCAGCTCGCCCTCGCGCCGGGATATCTCCTTGGTCTCCATCAGCAGGCGCACCCGTTCCTCGGCCGTGGCCTCGCCGGCGATCAGGCGGGCCGAGTTCGCCGCCATGTCGGCCCGGACCCTCTCCAGCTCGTTCGCCCGGGCATCGATGCGGTTCTCGATCCGGGATACCTCCGAGCGCAGCTCATAGAGTTCGCGTCCCTCGACGTAGCCGGCCATGAAGTCGGGCTCGAGATCGGCCGGGCAGGCCCCGCCGTAACCGCCGCCGGAGGCACCCACCCGGTAGCCGACGCCGGGCCGGCAGTATTCGACCAGGCCCGCCTGCCGGCCGCGTTCGTAGTCGTGGAAGTCCGGTGTGATGCCGGCGCTGGCGCAGGCCTTGCGGTGACGGCCGATGGTGTCGGCCGAGGCACCCCGGGCACCGTCCTCGTAGCCGATGGCCTCCCAGTCGGCGATGAGGCACTCCTCGGCGCTCATGCTCGCGCAGCCGGCGAGCGCCAGAGCGGCCGCCGCCGTGATCAGCCGTTTCAGTCCCATGATGCGTCCCTTCCCCGGTGGCAGGAAGGGTGACCGTACCGCCGCGGGCGGGGCCGGCGCCCGGACCCGGTTCACAGAACGGGGTGGCCGCCGAAGTCACTGTTTTACATAAGATTCAGGGCTCGGTCGTGTCCCGATCCTGGGGCCGGCCGCAGTTCCAGCAGACGGCGAACTGGTGCTCGTTCTCCTCGCCGCAGCGCCGGCAGCGCCAGGCAGGCCCGTCGTCCGCCTCGGCCCGGCGGGCCTCGCGGATGATCTCATCGGCTCGTGCGGCCTCGAAGTCGTTGCGCACCCAGAGTTCCGGCCAGATCTCGGCATAGGGGATCTCGCCCATGATCGAGCCCATGTTCTCGTTCTTCAGGAAGCAGTCGATGCCCTCGCCCTCGAGGAGGTTTCGGTAATGGGCGACGGTCACCAGGGATTCGGCCGCGAAGACCTTTTTCACCGGCTCACCCGGGACCGGCCCTCAGCGACTCCAGGAATGCCGCCGGGTCGTCACCCTGCTCCAGCACCTCGACCAGCGCGGACCCGACGATGACGCCGTCGGCATGCCGGCCGACCTCGGCCACCTGTTCAGCGGTGCGGATGCCGAAACCTGCGCAAACCGGCAGCTCGGCGGCGTCACGCACCCGGTCCAGGTAGGCGCTGGTGTCCGCCGGCAGGGCAGCACCGCCGCCGGTGATGCCGCGCATGGTCACGGCGTAGACGAAGCCCCGGCTCGCGTCGCACAGGCGGGCCAGCCTGGCCTCCGGCGTCGCCGGTGTGACCAGCTGTACGAGGGCGAGACCCGCCTCCTCCAGCGGTGCCCCGAATTCCCGGCTCTCCTCCCAGGGCAGGTCCGGCACGATGAAGCCGGCCACGCCGGCTTCCAGCGACCGGCTCGCGACCCGCCCGTAGCCGTAGGCGAGCAGCGGATTCAGGTAGGACATGAGGATGACCGGTGCTTCGATGCGGTCCCGGGCCTCCTCCAGGCGGTCGAAGATCCAGGTGAGGCTGACGCCCTGCTCCAGCGCGCTGCGGCTGGAGCGCTGGATGGTCATCCCGTCGGCCATCGGGTCGGAGAAGGGCACACCCACCTCCACGACGTCGCCAACGGCGGCGATCGTGGCGAGATCATCCGCGAAACGGTCGGCTTTGGGGTAGCCCGCGGTCAGGAACGGCACCAGGCCGACGCGCCCCGCCGCCTTCGCCTCGCGGAGCGCCCGGGTGATGGTCTCATGCGGCTGCATCGCGGCTTCCTCCGATCGGATACTGGGTGAGCGTGGGCATGTCCTTGTCTCCGCGGCCCGAATTGCCGATCAGGATGCGGGCGCCGGGGTGGCTTGCCGCCCACTTGCGGGCGGCTGCGAAGGCATGGGCGGTCTCGAGTGCCGTGAGGATGCCCTCGGCGGCACAGAGTTCGGCCAGTGCGTCCAGTGCCTCGTCGTCGCTGGCGTTCTCGTACTCCACTCGGCCGATGGCCTGCAGGAAGGCGTGCTCCGGCCCCACGCCGGAGTAGTCGAGGCCCGCCGACACCGAGTGGGTCTCCTGCACCTGGCCGTTCTCGTCCTGCAGGATCATCGTGTAGCAGCCCTGCAGCACGCCCGGCCGGCCGGTGGACAGCGTGGCCGAGTTCTCGCCCAGTCCGGTGCCCTTGCCACCGGCCTCGACGCCAATCAGCCGCACGTCCTCGTCGCCGATGAAGGGGTGGAACAGGCCGATGGCGTTGGAGCCGCCGCCGACGCAGGCGAAGACCGCGTCGGGGAGCCCGCCGACCTCGATCATCTGCCGCCGCGCCTCCTGGCCGATGACCGCCTGCAGCTCGCGGACCAGGTAGGGGTAGGGATGCGGGCCCACCGCGGAGCCGAGCAGGTAGTAGATGCCCTCCGGGTCCGACACCCAGTGCCTGAGCGCCTCGTCGATGGCGGCGCGCAGCGTCTGGTCGCCGCTCTCCACCGGGCAGACCTCGGCGCCGAGCCGGCGCATGCGATCCACGTTGGGAGCCTGGCGCACGATGTCCACGGCGCCCATGTAGACGCGGCAGGGCAGCCCCACCCGGGCGCAGGCCGCGGCGGAGGCCACGCCGTGCTGCCCGGCGCCGGTCTCGGCGATCACCCGTTTGGCGCCGAGGCGTTTCGCCAGCAGCGCCTGGCCGATGGCGTTGTTGATCTTGTGCGCGCCCGTGTGCGCCAGGTCTTCGCGCTTCAGCCAGACCTCCGCACCCCAGGCCTCGCCAAGCCGGCGCGCGCCGGTCAGCGCCGTCGGCCGTCCCACCCACTCCCGGAGTTCCCGGCCGTAGTCGGCCTGAAAGTCCTCCCGGGGCAGAATCTCGCGGACGCCCTGCTCCAGTCGCTCCAGCGCCGGGACCAGGGTCTCCGGCACGTAGCGACCGCCAAATGGCCCGAAACGGCCGCGATCGTCGGGTAACTCCCTGCTGAGGAGCTTCTGCAGCAGGCCCGGTGCCTCGCTCGCTGCGATCAATTCGTTGATGGCTTCACTCATGTGGCCTCACTCATCCTGTGTTCTCGATCTCGACTCCGTTGCCCGCCGGTCCCATCGGCGGACCCGTTCCACGAAGGCGGCGATCCGGGCCGGGTCCTTGTAGCCCGGCGCCCGCTCCACGCCGCTGGAAACGTCCACGCCCCAGGGTGCGACGGCGGCCAGCGCCTCCTCCACGTTGTCCGGCGACAGGCCGCCGGCCAGCACCAGCTCGGCCCGCGGCGCGAGTGCCGCGGCCGCCGACCAGTCGGCCCGCTGCCCGGTGCCGCTGCGCGCTCCCTCGAAGAGAAAACGTGCGGGTATCTCCGTCGAACGCGACGTCAAACCTGCGTTATCGTCTCTGTAAACCGGTAGCCGGGCGCAAGCGTCGGGCAGCTCCAGCGTCGCGAAGTCCGCCGCATCCGTCTGCAGCCAGTCGGGGGCGAACCCGTCCCGCACCGCGGCCCACTCGTCGGGGCCGGGATGCCGCATCACGGCGACCCGAACCACCCGCCGGTCCAGCCCCTCGCACAGCCGCCGGGCTTCGCCCGGCAACACGCGGCGCGGCGATTCGGCGAACACGAAGCCCACCGCGTCGGCGCCTGCCTCGGCAGCTGCCTGCACAGCCTCGCGGCTGCTCAGTCCGCAGATCTTGACCCAGGTGCTCACGCGCTCTCGCTTATTCCTGCAATGCTCATTCGCCCAGCGCCGCGCGTCCGGCGTCGCGCATGGTGCGCACCAGCTGCCCGGGCCTGCGGTCCTGCATGAGCGCGGTGCCGACCAGCGCGAGGCGATAGCCGGCCGTGGCCAGCCGCACCGCATCGGCCGGCACCTGCAAACCACTCTCGGCCACCGCCGGCGCCGCGTGGGGCAGCAGGGGTGCCAGCGCCTCCAGCCGGCTGTCGTCCACCTCCAGGGTGCGCAGGTCACGACTGTTGACCCCGATGAGCAGGCGCCCGTCGTTGCCGCGCTCGTGGAAGCGAGGCTCGTCGAGCAGCCTGCGGCAGCGCTCCAGCTCGCCGGCATCGAAGCACTCCAGCAGCACAAAAAGCTGCAAATCCTCCGCGAGGTCGAGCATGTCGGCGAGGACTTCGTCGTCGAGCAGCGCGGCGATCAGCAGCACGCCACCCGCACCGGCCGCCCGCGCCTCCAGCAACTGGTAGGCATCCACCAGGAAATCCTTGCACATGGCCGGGATGCTCCGCGGCGCCAGGGCCGCCGCCACACGCGCGAGGTGCTCGAGGTCGCCGCCGAAGCGGGACGGTTCGGTCAGCACGGACACCGCTGCGGCGCCGCCCTCGGCATAGATCTCCGCGCGGGCGGCGTCGTCGTGGACGGCGCCGCCCGGGTCCACGCCCAGCGCGCCGTCCCGGGGCGAGCGATGTTTGATCTCGGCGATGATGTCGAAACGGTCGAGCGCCAGACCCGGGGGTGATTCACCGTCGGCGATGCGCTGGCGCAGTTCATCGGCGGGGTGCTCCCGCCGCGCCGCTTCGCAGCGCAGGCGGCTCGCCGCCGCCATCTCGCGCAGGAAATCGGCCATGGCTCAGCCCCCGAAGCCCTGCAGGCCGTCCAGTACCCGCGCCGCGCGGCCTTCGTCCAGGGCCGCGGCGGCGATGGCCACGCCCTCCCCGGGGCCGGCGGCCTCGCCCGTTACCTCCAGCACCAGCGAGGCGCCGAGCAGCAGCGCGTCCCGGTGGGGGCCGCGGTCCTCGCCGGAGAACACGTCGCGGATGGCGGCAGCATTCACCACGGCATCGCCTCCGGCCAGGTCTTCGGGGCTACAGCGTGCGAGGCCGTAGTCCTCGGGCCGCCGACGGGTCTCCGTAATGCGGCCGGGGCTGACGTCCAGCAGCAGGAACTCGCCGCAGGGGGTGGCTTCGTCCCAGCCCGGCTCGCCATGCACCACGAAGGCGCGCTCGATCTCCATACCCGCCAGCGTCGCGGCCATGAGCTGCGCCGCCTCCTCGCTGAAGGCGCCGATGAGCTGATAGGGCGGAGACGCCGGATTGGCCAGCGGCCCGAGCAGATTGAACACCGTGCGCACGCCCATGGCGCCGCGGATGGGGGCGATGGCCTTCATGGCCGGATGGTAGTAGGGAGCGAACAGGAAGGTGAAACCGGTCGCCTCCAGGCACTCCACCGCCGCTTTCTCGTCCAGCGGCAACGTGAGGCCGAGGGTTTCCAGGACGTCGGCGCTACCGCAACGCGACGACACCGAGCGATTGCCGTGCTTCACCACCCGGGCGCCGCAGGCGGCCGCGAGCAGGCCGGTGCCGGTGGACAGGTTCAGGCTGCCCGAGCCGTCGCCGCCGGTGCCGACCGTATCCACGGTGGGTGCACCGGGCGGTATGCCCGGGTCCCGGGCCAACTCGCGCATGGCGGCGGCGAATCCCCGGATCTCCTCCGCGGTCTCTCCCTTGGCGCGCAGGCCGGCCAGCAGGGCGCCGGCCAGCGCCTGGGGATACGCGTCCTCCGCCAGAGAATGCATCAGCCCGTGGGCCTCCTGCTCCGAGAGGTGCTCGCCTTCGAGCAGGCGGTCCAGCAATCGGCTGCCCTTGCTCAATGCTCCGCTCCCGGCTGCTGTTCGATGAAATTGCGCATCAGGTCGTCGCCCTCCGGTGTCAGCACGCTCTCGGGATGGAACTGTACGCCCTCCAGCGGCAGCTCCCGGTGGCGCACGCCCATGATCTCGTCCTGCTCGGTGCGGGCCGTTACGAGCAGCGCGTCGGGAACGGTGTCCGCCTCGGCGCACAGGGAATGATAGCGGCCGGCCTCGAAAGGCTGCGGGAGGCCGCGGTAGACACCCAGGCCGTCGTGGCTGACCGCCGAAGTCTTGCCGTGCATCAGACGGCCTGCGCGAACGATGCGGCCGCCGAAATGCTGCACCAGGCACTGATGACCGAGACACACGCCGAGCACGGGCACCCGGCGCTCGAAGGCGGCGATCATGGCCAGCGAGACACCCGCATCCTCCGGCCGGCCCGGCCCCGGCGAGATCACCAGGTGAGTCGGCTCGAGCGCCAGCCCCTCCTCCACGGTGATGCAGTCGTTGCGATAGACGTGCACGTCGGCGCCCAGCGCCGCGAAGGCCTGCACCAGGTTGTAGGTGAAGGAGTCGTAGTTGTCGATGAGCAGGATGCTCGCCACGGCCTGCCCGTCACTGCCGTCAGCTATGCCCTTGACCAGCATGACTAGAGCCCCTCCTTCGCCATATCCAGTGCCCGGCGGAGTATGGCGCTCTTCGCCATCACCTCGTCGTACTCCCGCGCCGGCACGCTGTCGGCCACCAGGCCCGCGCCCGCCTGGAAGCGGTACTCACCGTCGCGGAACACCATCGTGCGGATCGTGATGGCCTGGTCCATGTCGCCACCATGGCCGAAATAGCCGACCGTGCCCGCGTACAGGCCGCGGCCCACCGGCTCCATGGCGTCGATGATCTCCATGGCGCGGACCTTCGGCGCGCCCACCAGCGTGCCCGCCGGGAAGGCGGCGGCGAACAGGTCGAACGCATCGCGGCCCTCCGCCAGCGTCCCCTGCACGCCGCTGACGATGTGCATGACGTGACTGTAGCGCTCGATGGAGAGGTAGGGGTCCACGTGTACGCTGCCGGCCTCAGCCACGCGACCGAGATCGTTGCGGGCAAGATCCACCAGCATCACGTGTTCGGCGATCTCCTTGGGGTCGGCCAGCAGTCGCTGCTCGTTGGCCCGGTCCTCTGCCGTCGTCGCCCCGCGCGGCAGGGTACCCGCGATGGGTCTGAGGGAAGCCTGTCGGCCGTTCAGCCGCACCAGCGCCTCCGGCGACGAGCCCACCACCTGCAGGTCGCCGAGGTCCACGAAGAACAGATAGGGCGAGGGGTTCAGCAGCCGCAGCGCGCGGTAGGCCTCGAAGGGCGAGACCGTGGTGGCACCGGAGAAACACACCGACAGTACGATCTGGTAGATGTCGCCCGCGGCAATGTGCTCCTTGGCCTGCTCCACCGCCGCCATGTAGTCTTCCGGCGAGACGCTGGCGGTGGCATCGTCCACCACGCGGCCGCCGGATCCGGCACCGCCGGCGTCCCGCACGACCCTGCGACCCTCACCCTCCTCACCCTGGGGCACGGCACCGCGCAGCCGACCGATCACCTCCGCGCGCAGGGCCCGCCGCTCGGACTCGGAACCGGCGTGCAGCAGGGCGGCACGCCGGGTGAGATGGTCGAAGACCAGCAGCGACTCCGGCGCCACATAGGCGGCCAGCGGCATGCCCTCCTGGGCCGGCGGGCCGTCCGGAAGGCGTTCGAACCAACGCACCAGGTCGTAGCCGGAGACGCCGACCAGCCCGCCCGTGAACGGCAGTTCTTCGGCCTCCGGCGCGAGCCGGGGCACGCCGGCCAGTGCCTGGCGCAGGCTGTCCAGCAGTTCGTCCCGACCCCGGGGCAGCGGACGCGACTCGCCGTCCACCCGGAAACCGTCGGCATCCAGCCGCACCTCGCGGCCCGGCCCGAAACCGAGGAAGGAATAGCGCGCCAGGCGCTCTCCTCCCTCGACGCTCTCGAGCAGGAAACGCGGGCCGAGATCCGCCAGCTTCAGCCAGGCCGATACCGGCGTGTCCAGGTCGGCGGTTATGTCGAACGGGCCCTGCATGTCTGTCCCGGTCTCCCTTGGTGAGTCTCGCGTCAAAAAAAAACCCATCCCCACGGTGCTGCGGAGATGGGTTTTCGGTTGTCCTGTCTGGTGAACGCTAGCCGGCTACCCTCTCCCGGAGAGGCCGCCACCACCGGATGCTGATTGCGTTCGGAGCGTTCATGACCGTCGGGAGTATCCACGGCCCCCGGCGGAGGGTCAAGCGCCACGGGTTCCACACGGGCCTCACAGGCCGTACAGCAGCGGCAGCACCAGCGAGAAGCCGAGCCACATGATCAGCGTCAGCGGTATGCCCATCCGCAGGAAATCCGAGAATTTGTAGCCGCCGGCGCTCAGGATCAGCAGATTGGTCTGGTAGCCGATCGGCGTGGCATAGCTCATGTTGGCGCCGAACAGCACCGCGAGCACGAACGGCAGCGGATCCGCGTTCAGCTGCTGGGCGATGCTGATGGCGATGGGCGTGCCGATCACCGCCGCGGCATTGTTGCTGACCACGTTGGTCAGCACCGTCATGATCAGCATGAACGCGCTCAGGATGATCGGTATCGGCAGGGCGTCGGTGATGTCCACGAACTCGTGGGCGAGGTAATAGGCCATGCCGGTCTGCATCAGCGCGCCGCCGAGACCGAGGCTCGCGACAATGATCAGGATGACCGGGCGGCTCAGCGCATCGCTCACGTCGCGCCAGGTGAGGCAGTTCGCCACCAGCATCAGGCCGACGCCCGCCAGCGCGCTCACCGAGATCGGCAGCAGCCCGAATGCGGCCGTCAACACCACGAAAGCCATGATGGCCAGCGCCCGTTTGGCCCGATGCGTGTGTGGCAGCGAGGTCGTACCGTCCAGCACGAGCATGCTGCCGCTCGCCTTCAGCGTCTCGATCGCCGTGCGCGAGCCCTGTACCAGCAGTACGTCACCGGCGCGCAGACGCACCGAGCCGATGTCCGAGGTCAGCCGCGAGGCCGGCATGCGCGCCCGGTGCAGCGCCAGCGGCAGCAGGCCGCTGGACTGGGCGAAACGGGAGTCGGCCAGCGTGCGATGATGCAGGGGCGAGCCGCGGGTAACCACCACCTCAGCCAGCTGTTGCCCCTTCGAGTCCTCTCCGGTCTGCTCCTTGCCGCCCATCCCGTGCAGGGTGGCGCCCAGCTCCCGTTCGTACTCCTTCAGGTTGTCCGGCGTATCCTTCACGAACAACCGGTCGCCCGGCTGCAGCTTTACCGAGGGCAGCTTGGCGACGAACAGGGACTCGCTGCGCCGGATGCGGTCGACCCGCATGCGCCCGCCGGTGCGCGCCAGCACCTCCGACAGGGTCTTGCCGGCGGCGAAGCTGCCCTCGTCCACGTGCAGCTGGGCGCTGAAGACCCGCGGCGAGGTGTCCTCCAGGGGCGGCACGCGCTCCGGCACAAGCCGCGGACCCACGAGCCAGAGGAACAGGATGCCGACGGCGCCGACAATCGCCACCGGCAGCGCGAAGTCGAACATGTCCAGGCGTGCCTGGCCCAGATCGGCCGCGATACCGACCACGAGCAGGTTGGTCGAGGTGCCGATGGTCGTGGCCATGCCGCCGAGGATGGTGGCGAAGCCCATCGGCATCAGCACCCCGGACACCGGCACCTTCGAGCGCAGCGAGGCCGCCACCAGGATGGGCAGCAGCAGCACGACGATGGGCGTGTTGTTCAGGAAGGCGCTCAGCACCGCCCCGGCCACCAGGGTGAGCAACAGCGCGATCATCGGGCGGGCCGTCCAGGCCGCGGCAATCGCGCTCGCCAGCGGCTGCAGCGCGCCGGTGGTCTCCAGACCCTTGCCGACGATCATGAGAGCACACACCGCCACCAGCGCCTCGTTGCCGAAAGCGCCGAAGAAATCGGCGGGACCGAGCAGCCGCGCGCCGTCGGACGTGTAGGGGAAGATCTGGAACAAGAGTATGAGCACGACGAGGATGCCGAGGCTCGAACTCTCCAGGGGGATGTTGTCGCGCGTGAAGAGGATCAGCGCGATCACGGTCAGCACGAGGACCGCTATGCCGTGGGCATCGGGCGTGAGTGTTTCCAAACCGTCCTCGCAACGTCAACCAGCAACGCGGCCACCCCGCCGGGGGATCGCCGAGTATACGGGAGCACCCCGGCGGCCGGACCGGGAGTTTCTCACATCAGCGATGCCGGCAGGGCCACCCCGGGCGGCCGCTGATGCGCCGCAGCATTCCCGCGCCGGCCGGATTTGGGCCGCGATCGGGTTTCTGCTATGGTCCCCGCGAGCCCGCCGCGGCGCACCACCGCTGCCCGGCCTTCGCCTGGCCACCCTTGTGGCCGCCCCTTCAGGAGTCCGCCCATGAGCTTCAAGCAGCTGCTGGAAATCTGGCAGAAGACGCCCCGTGTCACCCGGACCGAGAAGGAGTACGCGGTCCGCCTGCCGCTGGAGGATGCGGCCCGGCTGCACGCGCTGGAGGAGCTGTTCGGCGGCCCCGAGCTGGAGCAGATCATCACCGACCTGCTGGGCAGCGCTCTCGACGAACTGGAAGCGGCGATGCCTTATGAGCCCGGCGAGCGGGTCATCCGCGAGGACGAGCAGGGCGACCCCATCTACGAGGACGCCGGCCTGACGCCGCGCTTCATCGAACTGGCCCGCAAGCACCTGCGCGTCCTGGAGAGCGCCGGCAGCGACTGAGCCGTCCGGCTCCCCGCACCCATGTCCCGCAGCACCGACGACGGCTGGGGCGCTCCGGGCGTCGGCGTATTCCGCTACAGCCGCCGGGCGATCGAACTTGTCTGGAGCACCTCCCGGCCGCTGACCCTCTGGCTGGGGCTGGCCACCGTGGCGGCGGGCCTGCTGCCGGCGGCGGTGGCCTGGGTGGGCCAGCAGATCGTGGACTCCGTGGTGGCCGCGATGCAGTCCGGCGGCGGCTACCGGGAGGCGCTCACCTGGGTGGCGGTGGAAGGCGGGCTGCTGGTGCTCACCGCCGCCAGCCAGCGCTCCATCTCGCTCTGCCAGTCCCTGCTGCGCGCCCGGCTGGCCCAGCGTGTGAACACCATGATCCTGGAGAAGGCACTGACGCTGTCGCTGGATCAGTTCGAGGACGCGGAGTTCTACGACAAGCTGACCCGAGCCCGGCGCGAGGCCTCCAGCCGGCCGCTGAGCCTCGTGAACCGCACGTTCTCGCTGGCCCAGAACGGCATCTCCCTGGTCAGCTACGCCGTGCTGCTGTTCCAGTTCTCGCCCTGGGCTGTCCTCCTCCTGGTGCTGGCCGGACTGCCGGCCTTCGCCGCCGAGACCAAGTTCTCCGGCGACGCGTTCCGCCTGTTCCGCTGGCGCTCGCCGGAGTCGCGCATGCAGATGTACCTGGAGACGGTGCTGGCCCGGGAGGACCACGCCAAGGAGGTGAAGCTGTTCCGCCTGGGCCCGCTGCTGCTCGATCGCTACCGGGACATCTTCCAGCGACTCTACCGTGAGGACCGACGGCTCACCATCCGCCGCGAGACCTGGGGCTTCTTCCTCGGTTTGATCGGCACGGCGGCATTCTACGGCGCCTATGCCTGGATCGCCGTCAGCACGGTGGACGGCAGCATCACGCTGGGGCAGATGACCATGTACCTGCTGCTGTTCAAGCAGGGGCAGAGCGCGGTGGCGGCGAGCCTCACCGCCATGGGCGGCATGTACGAGGACAACCTGTATCTCTCCAACCTGTACGAGTACCTGGAGCAGCCGGGCACCGTCGCCGGCGGCGACCGCACGGCCGGGGAAAGACCCGGCGACGGCATCCGCTTCGAGAGAGTGGGCTTCACCTACCCCGGCAACGAGACCGCTGCGCTCGAGCACATCGACCTGCACATCGCCCCCGGGCAGAGCCTCGCTTTGGTTGGCGAGAACGGGGCCGGCAAGACCACCCTGATCAAGCTCATGACCGGCCTGTACCAGCCCACCGAGGGGCGCATTCTGCTGGACGGCACGCCGCTCGCAGACTGGGACCCGGACGCGCTCAGCCGGCGCTTCGGCGTGATCTTCCAGGACTTCGCCCGCTATCAGTTCACCGTGGGCGAGAACATCGGGGCCGGCGACGTGGACCATTTCGTGGACGAAGGGCGCTGGCGCGAGGCGGCGGGCCTCGGCCTGGCGGACGCCTTCATCGAGCGACTGCCGGCCGGCTATTCGAGCCAGCTGGGCAAGTGGTTCCGTGACGGGCAGGAGCTGTCCACCGGTCAGTGGCAGAAGATCGCACTCGCCCGGGCCTTCATGGACCGGGGTGCCGATATCCTGATCATGGACGAGCCCACCGCCTCCATGGACGCGGCCGCCGAGGCGGCCATGTTCGAGCACTTCCAGGAACTCGCAGCCGGACGCATCACCATACTGATCTCACACCGCTTCTCCACGGTGCGCCGCGCCGACCGCATCCTGGTCATCCAGCACGGCCGCGTCACCGAAGCCGGCAGCCACGAAGAGCTGATGGCGCTGGGCGGGCACTACGCTACACTGTTCTCCCTGCAGGCCGAGGGCTATCTGTGAGCTGCCGCCGGCCGGAGAGAACACCGTTGCACGGAGCCGAACACATGCCGAGGTTTGGGAGAGCACTGCTCGCTGCACTGGCCCTAGCGCTGGTGGCGGGCTGCGGCCAGGAACCCACCGACGCGCCGTCCGAGCCGCCGCTGGGTGCCTGGCGCGCCTGGCTCGAGCTGCCCGGCGGCCGCGCGCCGTTCGGCCTGGAGCTGGGCCGCGACGGCGCCGGCCACCGCGCCACACTGATCAACGGCCAGGAGCGGGTACGTGTACCCGAAGTCGCCGTCGCCGGCAGTCGGATCACCCTGACATTCCCGGCCTACAACAACCGGATCGAGGCGGAGTGGGCGGAGGGCCGGCTGACCGGGACGCTGACGCTGGTGAAACGTTACGGGAAGGAGCAGCGCATCCCCTTCGCCGCCGTTCCCGGCACGGCCGCGCCGAGCCAGCCTCACGCCACGGCGGAAGTGGACGTCTCCGGGCGCTGGGAGGTGAGCTTCACGGAACCGGACGGCAACCAGCATCCGGCCGTGGGCGAGTTCGCCCAGCGCGGCAACCGGTTGTTCGGCACCTTCCTCACCGAGACCGGCGACTACCGCTACCTGGAAGGCACGGTGCGCGGGCGCGAGGTGACGCTGTCCAAGTTCGACGGTGCCCACGCGTTCCTGTTCAAGGCGGTGGAAGAAGACGGCCGGCTCACTGGCCGCTTCTGGTCCGGCACCGAGTGGCAGGAGACCTGGTCGGCCGTACGCAACCCGCGCGCCACGCTGGCAGACGCCCGGCGGCTCACCTTCCTGAAGCCCGGCTACGAGCGCTTCACCTTCACCTTCCCCGATACGCGCGGCGAGCCCGTCTCGCTGGACGACGAACGCTTCCGCGGCAAGGTGGTGGTGGTGACGCTGGCCGGCAGCTGGTGCCCGAACTGCCACGACGAGGCCGCGTTCATGGCGCCGCTGTACCAGCGGCTGCGCGGCCAGGGCCTGGAGGTGATCGCACTCATGTACGAACACCTGGAGGACTTCGATGCAGCCGCCGCCCAGGTGGAGAAGTTCCGGCAGAAGTTCGGCATCGAGTACACCACACTGATTGCGGGCATCTCGGACAAGACGGAAGCGGGGAAGACCCTGCCGGCGCTGAATCACGTGCTCGCTTTCCCCACCACCATCTTCATCGGCCGGGGCGGGCGCGTGCGCCAGATCCATACCGGATTCCAGGGTCCGGGCACGGGCGAGCACTACGAGCAGCTGACCCGGGAGATGACCACCTTCATCGAGGACCTGCTGGCCGAGCCCGCGCCGGCAGCCGAGGACGCAGCCTGAGGAGGGCCACATGCCATCGTTCGACGTCGTCTCCGAAGTGGACATGCACGAGGTTACCAACGCGGTGGACCAGGCCAACCGGGAGGTCGCCAACCGCTTCGACTTCAAGGGCACCGGCGCGAGGTTCGAGCAGGAGGATTCGGCGATCCGCCTGCGCGCGCAGGTGGAGTTCCAGCTGCAGCAGATGATGGACATCCTGCACCAGAAGCTCGCCAAGCGGGGCATCGACGTCGCCTGCCTGGAGGCGGGCGACGTCGAGGAGAGCGGCAGCGAGGCGCGCCAGACCGTGACGCTGCGCCAGGGCATCGACTCGGCGCTGGCGAAGAAGATCGTCAGGCTCGTCAAGGATTCGAAGATGAAGGTGCAGGCATCCATCCAGGGGGACAAGGTCCGCATCAATGGCAAGAAGAGGGACGACCTGCAGGCGGCGATCGCGCTGCTGAAGGACGCCGACATCGACCTGCCGCTCCAGTACGAGAACTTCCGCGACTGACCCGCCCGTGAGCGAGCCAGCCGACAGCGGCAACGGGGGGCTGCGCCGCAGCGAGATCGTCTTCGCGCGCAAGGACCGGGCGCTGCGCGACGACGTGCGCACACTCGGCCGGCTGATCGGCGAGCTGTTGCGCGAGCAGGGCGGCGAGTCCCTGTACGAACTCGTGGAGAGCGCCCGGCGCATCTCCATTCGCCGCCGGGAGGGCGACCGGGAGGCGGCGGCCGAGCTCACCGACCTGGTGCAGGCCCTGCCGCCGGACACCGCGCGCGACGTGATCCGCGCCTTCTCCACCTACTTCGAACTGGTGAACACGGCGGAGAAGGTGCATCGCATCCGGCGGCGCCGGGACTATCTGCGGGACGAGGACACCTTCCAGCCCGGCGGCCTGGAGTACGCTCTGCGCGACCTGCACGAGGCCGGCGTCAGCAACGCGGACCTCGACACGCTGCTGCATCGCCTCCGCATCCAGCCGGTGTTCACGGCCCACCCCACCGAGCCTACGCGCCGTACCATCCTGCGCAAGGAGCAGAATATCGTCCGCCATCTGGTGGACATGCTGAACCCCACGCTGACGCCCCAGGAGGAGCGCACCGCGCTCGCCTCGATCCGCGCCGAGGTCACCACCATCTGGCAGACCGAGGAACACCCCTCCGAAAGCATGACCGTCGCCGACGAGCTCGAGCACGTGCTGTTCTTCCTCACCGACGTGCTCTATCGGGTGCTGCCGCCGTTCTACGAGAGCCTCGAAGACGCCGTCGGCGCCGTCTACGGCCAGGAGACTCTCGACAATATCGAGATACCGGACATCATCTCCTTCGCCTCCTGGGTCGGCGGCGACATGGACGGCAATCCCAACGTGGGCGCGAAGACCATCCGCGAGACGCTGACCCGGCAGCGATCCCTGATCCTGGACCTCTATTATCGGGAGTGCGGACGGTTGTCCGGCAAACTCAGTCAGACGATGTCCCGCGTGGGCGTGGCGCCCGCCATTCTGGAGCGCATCGAGGTCTACCGGGGCCACTTCCCCCACGCCTGGCATGCGGTGCCCGCGCGCCACCGGGAGATGCCCTACCGGGTGTACCTCCGCCTCGTGCAGGAGCGCCTGCAGTCCACTTACGACGACGGCGCCTTCCCGTACGAATCGGCTCAGGAATTCGAGGCGGACATCCGCCTCATCGCGACCAGCCTGCGGGGGAACCATGGCCGCCATGCCGGGCTGTTCGCGGTGCGCCGGCTATTGAGGCGCATCCGCACCTTCGGTTTCCACCTCCTCACCCTGGACGTGCGCCAGGACGCACTGGTGCACCGCGAGGTGGTGGGCCGCTGTCTGGACATCGAGGACTGGCTGGAGTGGACTCCGGAGGCGCGGGCGGAGCGGATCCGCGAAGCACTGCAGGACCGCGAGCTGCCCAGGGCCGACAGCACCGACACCCGCATCCGCAAGACCCTGGCCGTGTTCCAGGCCATCTCCTTCTGCCGGCGCAAGTACGGCAAACGGGCCATCGGGCCGTTCATCGTCAGCATGACGCAGGGCGCCGACGACGTGTTGTCCGTGCTGCTGCTGGGCCGCTGGGGCGACCTGGCGTCGAAGGGCGGTAAGGTGCCGCTGGACGTCGCGCCCCTGTTCGAGACCGTCGACGATCTCAGGAACGGCACCCGCATCATGCAGGAACTGCTGGCCGACCCGGTCTACCGCAAGCACCTCGCCCACCGCGGCGACGAGCAGATGATCATGGTGGGCTATTCCGACAGCAACAAGGACTCGGGGCTGGCCTCGGCGCGCTGGGCGCTGTACGAGGCCCAGGCGGACCTCGTGCGCGAACTCGACAGCGAGGACCTCGACATCACGCTCTTCCACGGCCGCGGCGGCACCACCAGCCGCGGCGGCGGCAAGACCCACGCCGCCGTACTGGGCGCGCCGGCGGACACCATCCGCGGGCGCCTGCGTGTCACCGAACAGGGCGAGATCATCAACGAGAAATACGGCCTGCGCGGCATCGCGCTGCGCACGCTGGAGCAGCTGATGGCGTCGGTATCCATCGCCACCGCCAACCCGGAGCGCACCACGCCGGAACCGGACGAGTGGCGGCAGATGATGGACACCGTCGCCGGCGAGAGCCGCAAGGTCTACCGGGGGCTGGTCTACGAACGGCCGGGCTTCTTCGACTACTTCCGCTGTGCCACCCCCATCGACGTCATCGAGCGCATGCGCATCGGCTCGCGGCCCTCGTCACGGCGCAAGCAGCGGGGCATCCAGGACCTGCGGGCCATCCCCTGGGTATTCGCCTGGACCCAGAGCCGGCACATCCTGCCGGGCTGGTTCGGCTTCGGCAGCGGACTGCGTGCAGCCATCGAGATCCACGGCGAAGAGGCCTTCAACGCGATGACCCGGGAGTGGTTCTATCTGCAGTCGCTGCTCTCCGACGTGGAGATGGTGCTGGCGAAATCCGACATGACCATCGCCTCGCGCTACTCGGAGCTGGCCGGCACCCTGCACGGGAAGTTCTTCCCCGTGATCCGCGAAGAATTCGAACTGACCCGGGACATGGTGCTGAAACTCACCGGCAACGCGAACCTGCTGGAGAAGGACAAGACGATGCAGCGGGCCATCATGCTGCGCAATCCCTACGTGGACCCCATGAGCCTGCTGCAGGTGGATCTGCTGGCCCGCTGGCGCGCGAAGGAGCGCGACGACGACGAACTGTTCGCGGCGCTGCTGGCCAGCGTGAACGGCATCGCGCAGGGACTGCAGAACACCGGCTGATCCCGTGTAGGAGGGCCTTCAGGCCCGATCCCGCTCTGCCAGACCCCGTTCTATTGTGGCCGTGGCGCCGTGAAGGAACTGCCAGTCTGCGGCGCCTGCTGACTCGTGCCATTCCTCTCGGCTACGGGCCCTTCAGCGGGTGGATAAGGGTCGTGGGGTCGTCCGGACCGACTGGAGCGAATAGACAATGGTGGGAGCGGCTTCAGCCGCGACTCATCGGGCCTGAAGGCCCTCCTACACGTCGTTGTAGGTGACGAATTCTTCCAGCGCCTTGCGGCGGATGTCCGGCACTCTGGCGTCCTTGCCGGGATAGCCCGTCACCAGCAGCAGGAACGGCCGCTCGCTCTTCGGACGCTCCAGGATCTCGTTCAGGAAGCCCATCGGGCTGGGCGTGTGGGTGAGGGTGGCCAGGCCGGCGTGGTGCAGCGCCGTGATCAGCATGCCGGTGGCGAGACCCACGGACTCCTGAGGGTAGTAGTGCTTTGCCCGGGTGCCGTCCTCGAGACGGCCGTATTTCTGCAGGAATACGGCGATCAGGTACGGCGCCTTCTCGAGGAAGGGCTTCTCCGCATCCGTGCCCAGCGGCGCCAGTGCCTGCAGCCATTCGTCCGGCGCGCGGCGCTGGTAGAACTCCCGCTCTTCAGCCTCCGCAGCCTCGCGGATGCGGCGCTTGGTCTGCGGACCGCTGACCACGACGAAGTGCCATGGCTGACGGTTGGCACCGCTGGGGGCGGTGCCCGCGGCACGCAGGCAGTCGTCGATGATCTGCCGCGGCACGGGCCGGGACGAGAAATCGCGCACGCTGCGTCGGCGCTCGAGTTCCTCGTGGAAGCGCCGCGCCCGGTCGCGCATGTCGGCGACCGGGAACTCCCGGTAGGCGGGCAGCGGGATGAATCGGGCATCGGCCATCGCTCTCTCCTCGCGCCGCTCGCGGCGGCCGTCAGGGCCCGGACCCGCCGGGCAGTGGGATCATGTCGCACTCCGGATCCGGCTCGCCGTGCTCGTTCTCGGACACCGCCCAGGCACGCACGGAGATGCCGGCCTCGTGGACGGTCTCCGGATCGCCACTAACCAGCGGATGCCACCAGGCGAGGCCGCGGCCCTCGCTGATGCGGCGATAGGCACAGGACCGGGGCAGCCGGGCCATCTCGTCCAGCGAATCCGGGCTCATCACGAGACAGTCGGGCACCCGCGCGGAACGATTCGCGTAGTCCGAGCAGCGGCAGCTGCCGAGCTCCAGTAACCGGCAGGCCACCCGGGTGTAGCCCACTTCGCCGGTGTCGATGTCCTCCAGCTTGTGCAGGCAGCAGCGGGCGCAGCCGTCGCACAGCGACTCCCACTGCTCGCGGGTCATCGCCGCCAGCGGCGTGGTCTCCCAGAACGGTTTCACGCCGGCGTCCTCCCCGGTCCACCGCGAGCTGCCGCTACCGATGTCAGTGCTCCGTCCAATTGCCCGCCCCGCCGGCTCCGCCTGTCACTGGCCTCGCATCGGGCCACGGTTGCTAAACTAATCGTTTTCGCCCGGCCATCACAATGAGCAATAGCCCCAAAGCCGACGCCGTATTCCTCGACCTGGACACTATGGGTGCCGGCGACCTGGACCTCGCCCCGCTGGCTGACGCCGTCGGCGGCAGCCTGGAGGTGCACGGTGCCACCGAGCCCGAAGAGGTCGCCCGCCGTATTGCAGACGCCAGACTGGTCTTCCTGAACAAGGTGAAGCTGGGCCGTGCGGAGATCGAGGGCGCGAGCCGCCTGGGCTTCGTGGGACTCACGGCCACGGGCGTCGACAACATCGACCTCGAGGCGGCCGGGGAGCAGGGTGTCGCCGTGGCGAACATCCGCGACTACTGCACGCAGTCCGTGGTGCAGCACGTCACGGGCGTCATGCTCTCGCTCACCCACCGGCTCGCCGAGTACACGGCGCTGGTCGCCGCCGGCGACTGGGAGCAGGCCGGCAACTTCTGTCTGCTCGACTATTCCATCCGGGAACTGGCCGGCAGACGCCTCGGCATCGTCGGCTACGGCGCGCTCGGCCGCGGCGTCGGCCGCATGGGCGAAGCGCTGGGGATGGAGGTGCTGATCAGCGAACGCCCGGGCGCGGACTCCCTGCGGCCGGGCCGCCGGCCGTTCGAGGAGGTACTCACCGAGTCGGATGTGCTCAGCCTGCACTGCCCACTGACGGAGGACAACCGGGGGATGATCGGCGCCGGTGAACTGGGCCGCATGAAGCCGGATTCGGTACTCATCAACACGGCCCGCGGCGCGCTGGTGGACAGCGCCGCTCTGGCCGCGGCACTCAGCGACGGTCGCATCGCGGGCGCCGGCATCGACGTGCTGCCCCAGGAGCCGCCGGTGGACGGCGACCCGCTGCTCGACTACCGGGGCGATAACCTGATCCTCACCCCCCACACCGCCTGGGCGGCCCGGGAGTCCCGGCAGCGCGCCATCGAGGAACTCGCCGCCAACGCCCGCGCCTGGCTCGCCGGCGAGCCTCGCAACCGGGTGAACTGAATGTCGCGAGGCACCGCGCTGATCTGGTTTCGTCGGGACCTGAGGCTCTCGGACAACCCGGCGCTGCGCCGGGCCGTGGACGAGAGCGACACCATCGTCCCCGTCTTCATCCATGACGACGAAGAGGGCGAGTGGGCGCACGGCAGCGCCTCGCGCTGGTGGCTGCATCACAGCCTGGCCGCACTGGACGAGGCGCTGCGGCAGAAGGGCAGCCGGCTGGTGATCCGCCGCGGCGATCCGCTGGCCGTGCTGCGCGAGCTGGCCGGCGACACCGGGGCGGATGCCGTGCACTGGAACCGTCTGTATGACCCCCACCTCGTGCAGCGGGACACCCGTGTGAAGGAGGGGCTGGCCGAGTCCGGTATCCGCGGCCGCAGCGAGAAAGCAGCGCTGTTGCTGGAACCCTGGGAGATCGCCACGGGCAGCGGCGACCCCTACCGGGTGTTCACGCCCTTCTGGCGGCGGGCGAAGCAGGAGCTGCCGCCGCCGGAAACGCATGAAGCGCCGCATACCGCGCGGCCACCGGATACCTGGCCTGCGTCGCTGGATCTCGGCGAACTGGGTTATCTGCCGCGAATCGACTGGGCCGGAGGCTTCCGGGAGCAGTGGACGCCGGGCGAGGCCGGCGCCCGACAGCGGCTGGAGACCTTCGCCGACGGTGCACTGCGCGACTACGACGAGACCCGGGACATCCCGGCCGTGGACGGCGTCTCCCGGCTTTCGCCCCACCTCCACTTCGGCGAGATCTCACCCCGCCATGCCTGGCAGCGCATCGCGACCCGGGCGGAGGATTATCCCGACGGCACCGCGGCCTGGCTGCGCGAGCTCGGCTGGCGGGAGTTCGCCCACCACGTGCTCTACCACTTCCCGCGCACGACCGACGAACCGCTATACGAGAAGTACCGGGACTTCCCCTGGCGGGAAGACGGCGAGGACATGCTGGAGGCCTGGCAGCGTGGCCGCACCGGCATACCCATCGTCGATGCCGGCATGCGCGAGCTGTGGCACACCGGCTGGATGCACAACCGGGTGCGCATGATCGTCGCCTCGCTGCTGGTGAAGAACATCCGCCTGCACTGGCTGGAGGGCGCGCGCTGGTTCTGGGACACGCTGGTGGACGCGGATCTGGCCAACAACACCATGGGCTGGCAGTGGTCGGCGGGCTGCGGCGCCGACGCCGCGCCCTATTTCCGCATCTTCAATCCGGTGCGCCAGGGCGAGCGCTTCGACGGCGACGGCAGCTATGTGCGCCGCTGGGTACCCGAACTCGAGCACGTGCCCGACCGCTACCTCCACGAGCCGTGGACGCTGCCCGCGGACGAGGCCCGACGCCTCGGTTTCACGCCGGGCGAGGACTACCCGCGGCCCATCGTCGACCTGAAGCAGTCCCGCAAGGAAGCCCTCGAGGCCCTCAAATCCGTGTAACACATGTAGGAGGGCCTTCAGGCCCGATCCGTCTTTCTTTTGGCGTTGGCCCGCCATCGACCGGGGCGTACCGCGGCGGACGCTCACTCGGACGTCCTGTCCTCGCTCGCTTCGGCCAGACCTCCTTCCCGCCGTCCTGGCTCCAGTCGGTCCGGACGGCCTCCGCAGTACGCCCCGGTCGATGGCGGGCCCTTAGCCGGAGGTTTGGCACCCGTCAGTCACCGCAACTGACTGGCGCTTCCTTTACGCCACCGCGAGCACGGCCGTCATGCGGGGGTATCCATCGCCGCGACCTTTTGTCGGGAGCAAGATGGATACCCCCGCAGGGCGGCCAGGAAAGAAAGGGTAATCAGGCGCGGCGGAGCGTGTTGACCGGCGGCGCATTCACCGCACCGCGGGCGGCCAGCGTGCCGCTGATACCCACCAGCAACATGCCGGCCACCATCCCGGCCAGCCACAGCACCGGATCGACGGTGTAGTCCAGGTCGAAGAGCCGTTTCGCGGCGAGCATGCCGAGGACTGTCGCGCCCGCCGCCGCGAATACGCCGGCGAGGAGTCCCAGCGCCAGGAACTCCGAGGCGAGACCGGCCATCACCGTCCGGCGTTTTGCGCCGAAGGTGCGCAGGAGCGCGCTCTCGTAGCGGCGCTCGTCCAGGGTGGCCTGAACCGCGGCGAACAGCACGACCAGCCCGGCCAGCAGGGTGAACAGGAAGACGTACTGCACCGCCAGGGCGGCCTTGTCGATGACGCCGCGCACCTGCGCGATCAGCGCCTGGATGTCGATCACCGAGATACTGGGGTGGCTGCGCACCAGCTCCAGCAGCACGCCCTTGCTGTCCGGATCGATGTAGAAACTGGAGATGTAGGTCTTCGGGTAGCCCTCCAGCGCGCCCGGCGAGAGCACCATGAAAAAGTTGGGCTCGAAGGAGTCCCACTGGATCTCGCGGATGCTCGCCACCTCGGCAGTGAGTGGCTCGCCCGCCACCAGATAGGAGAACTCGTCGCCCAGCCCCACCCCGAGTTCCTCGGCGGCATCGGCCTCCACGGACACCAGCGGCTCGCCGTCGTAGCCGGGCGGCCACCAGTTGCCCGCCACCACCCGGTTGCTGGCGGAGAGTTCTGCGGTGAAGGAGAGGTTTTGCTCCCGCTCCGACATGCCGCGGCCCCGCTCGTCCTCGAACGTGATCCGGCCGATGGGCGTCCCGTTGATGGCCGTCAGCCGCGCGCGCACGAGTGGCACGAACTCCGGCTCCTCGATGCCGGCGCCGCGGAGGATGTCGGCGACGCTCGCCCGGTCGTCCGGCTGGATGTTGATCAGGAAGTGGTTCGGCGCATCCTCGTCCAGGGTGGCGCGCCAGCCGGCCAGGAGGTCGTTGCGTACCAGCGTGAGCAGCAGCAGGACCATCAGCCCGAGCCCGAATGCCACCACCTGCACCGCGCTGTCGCCGCCGCGGCGGGCGACGTTCGCAAGTCCGTAGCGCCAGGCGACGCCCACCCGGCCCCGCATCCGCGACAGCGCGAGCACCAGCAGACGCCCGGCCAGATACAGCACACCGGCAATCACTGCCGTGCCGCCCAGGACCAGGACCAGCAGGGCGACGTCGCGCACCGCCCAGTAGACGAGCGCCGTCAGCGCACCGAGCGCAGCCAGCGTGGTGAGCCAGGCGGCGGGCGGCGGCGGCGTCATGTCCCTGCGCAGCACACGCAGGGGTGGCGTGCTCTTCAGGCGCATCAGCGAGGGCAGCGCGAAGCCGAGCAACAGGATGAGCGATGTGCCCACGCCGAGCGCCACCGGCGTCAGAGAGGGCGCCGGCAGGTCGCTGCCGATCAGGCCGGTGAGCAGCCGCGACAGCCCGCTTTCTGCCAGGAAACCGATGCCGGCGCCGACCAAGCCCGCGGCCAGCCCGATCATCAGGAGCTGCAGCAGCGAGACCCGGAATATGAACGACTGCGACGCCCCCAGGCTCTTCATCAGGGCCACCGAGTCCAGCCGCCGTTCCGCATAGCGCCGGCCGGACATGGCCACGGCCACGGCCGACAGCAGCAGGCTCACGAGCGACGCCAGCGAGAGGAAACGCCCGGCCCGTTCCACCGCCGCATTCAGCTCCTCACCCGCATCGCCGCGGTCCTCCAGCCGCACCGTGTCGGGCAGGCGCTCCTGCCACTCCTCGACGAAGCGGCGCACCGCTTCGCGTTCGCCGGCGAACAGCTGCGCGTGACTGACCCGGCTGCCGGTCTGCACCAGGCCGGTGGCGGCCACCTCGTCGAGGTTCATCAGCAGGCTGGGCGCCAGGCCGGCAAATCCGGGTGTCTGGTCCGGACGGTAGGTCAGCACGGCGTCCACGGTCAGCGTGGACGCGCCCACCTCGACCGCGTCGCCCACACCGGCGCCGATGCGGGCCAGCAGGGCGTCGTCGGCCCACACGGTACCCGGTGGCGGCAGACCGCCCACGGTCCGCTCCGCGCCGAAGATCTCGTCGGCGATGCGCACGGCGCCGCGCAGGGGATAGCCGGGGCCGACGGCCTTGATGGTCGCCAGCGCGTTTCGCTCGCCGGCGAATACGACGCTCGGAAAGGTCAGCGTCTCGGCCGTCTCGAGCCCCAGTTCGCGGGCGGAGGCGAGGGGCGCCTCGTCCATCCCCCGGGCCGAGCGCAGGCGGATATCGGCGGCAAGCACTTCGGCGGCCTGCAGCGCCACTGCCTGCGCGATGCGATCGGTGAGGAACCCGATCGCCGTGAGGGAGGTCACCGCGATGGCCAGCGCCGCCGCCAGTACGATCAGCTCGCCGGAGCGCGCCTCGCGCCTGAGCGCCGTGAATGCGAACGCGGCGGTCTTCATCACTGCCCGACCAGGCTTCCCGCCTCCAGCGACAGGCGCCGATCGCAGCGCCCGGCCAGCGGCTCGTCGTGGGTGACCAGCACCAGCGTGGCCTCCGACTCGCTGTTCAGGCGGAACAGCAGGTCGATGATGCGTTCGCCGGTGGCCGCGTCCAGGTTACCGGTGGGCTCGTCGGCAAACAGCACCGCCGGATTCGTGGCGAAGGCCCGGGCGATGGCCACCCGCTGCTTCTCGCCGCCCGATAGCTGGTTCGGGTAATGGCCCTTGCGGGCTGCCAGCCCCACCTCGGCGAGGATGGCCGCGGCCCGCTCCCTGGCATCCTCGGCCCCGTCGAGTTCCATCGGCAGCATGACGTTCTCGATGGCCGTGAGCGACGGCACCAGGTGGAACGACTGGAAGACGAAGCCCACGCGGGCGGCGCGCACCGCAGCGCGGCCGTCCTCGTCCAGCGCCGAGAGTTCCCGGCCCTCCAGCCATACCCGGCCGGAGGTGGGCGTGTCCAGACCGGCGAGCAGCGCCAGCAGTGTCGACTTGCCGGCGCCGGACGGCCCGACGATGGCCACCGACTCCGCGCGGCCGATCGCGAAACTGACGTCGTCCAGAATGGTCAGACTTCCTTCCGGACTGGTAACCTTTTTACTGAGATGCTCGGCGACGAGCGCCGCATTTGAATCCACTGACATGAACAAGCTCTTCCTGACCCTGCTGCTGGTATTCGGCGTGCCGGCTGTTGCGGATGTTTCCCTGGCGGATACTGCGCGCAGCGATATCGCAGACGGCCCGCCGCCCACCGTCCTCGTGCTGGGCGACAGCCTCAGCGCCGGCTACGGCCTCACCGTGGAGGAATCCTGGGTGTCGTTGCTGGCCTCGCGGCTCGCGCACGAAGGTTACGGGCATCGGGTCGTCAACGCCAGCGTGAGCGGCGACACCACCTCCGGCGGGCTGGCGCGCCTCGGCTCGGCACTCACGCGCCACGAACCGGAGCTGGTGATCATCGAACTCGGCGGCAACGATGGCCTGCGCGGGCTGCCGCTGGGCGTGGTGCGATCGAATTTCGAGGCCATGATCGAGCAGAGCCGGGAGGCCGGCGCCGAGGTGGTACTGCTCGGCATGCGCATTCCGGTCAATTACGGTCCCCGCTACGCCGAGAGCTTCCATGCCCTGTACGGCGAGCTGGCCGAGACCTACGATCTGGAGTGGGTGGAGTTCTTCCTGGACGGGGTTGCGCTCGACGACGGGCTCATGCAGGCCGACGGCATCCATCCCAACGCCGAGGCCCAGCCGTTGATGCTGGACAACGCCTGGCCGGCGGTGGCGGCGGCACTGGCGGAATGATGGCCAGCTGATGACGAGCTGCCGCCCGGCAGCCGCTTGCCCGCCTGTCCTGCCCCGTGTATAGGTAGTCGGGTGACACATTCTCCCCGGCGCCCGCGGCGCGCCGGCCACACGAGGGGGATTCCGTGGAGAAATTCTGGCTGAAGGAATATGCGCCGGGCGTGCCGGCGGAAGTGGACAACGGCGGCTTCCGCTCGCTCCGGGACCTGATCGAGACGAGCTTCAAGGAGTACGGCGGGCGGCCCGCCTACACCTGTATGGACGTCACCCTGAGCTACGCCGACCTGGACCGCCTGTCCCGGCACATGGCGGCCTGGCTGCAGGAGCGGGCGGGCCTGTCGAAGGGCGATCGCATCGCGATCATGCTGCCGAACATCCTGCAGTACCCCGTGGTGCTCTGCGCGGCGCTCAGGGCCGGGCTGGTGATCGTCAACGTGAACCCGCTCTACACGCCGCGGGAACTCGAGCATCAGCTCAGGGACTCCGGCGCAAAGGCTATAGTCATACTCGAGAATTTCGCCACGACCCTCGAGAAGGTGATCGGCGAAACCCCCGTCGAGACGGTGGTCACGACGGCGGTGGGCGACCTGTTCGGCACGCCGAAACGCCAGATCGTCAATTTCGTCGTGAAGCGCATCAGAAAGCAGGTGCCGGCCTACGACCTGCCCGGGTCCGTATCTTTCCGGGACGCCCTCTACGACGGCGGCAGCCTCGTGTTCCAGCCGCCGGATATCGACCTCGGCGATCTCGCCTTCCTGCAGTACACCGGCGGGACGACCGGCGTGGCCAAGGGCGCGATGCTGAGCCACCGCAACCTGGTCTACAACGTGGAGCAGTCCACCGCCTGGCTGGGCGCGAAGCTGGACCCGGACCAGGACGTCGTCGCCATCACGGCGCTGCCGCTTTATCACATCTTCTCGCTGGAGGGGAACTGCCTGGGCATCATGAAGCTGGGCGGCCACAACATCCTGATCCCGAACCCACGCGACTTCCAGGGCTTCGTAAAGGAGCTCTCCAAGTATCCGTTCACCTATTTCACCGGCGTGAACACCCTGTTCAGCGGGCTGCTGAACACACCGGGCTTCGCCGATCTCGACTTCAGCAGCCTGCAGATCACGGTGGGCGGCGGCATGGCCGTGCAGGAACCGGTGGCCCGGCGCTGGAAGGAAGTAACGGGCAACACGCTGACCCAGGCCTACGGCCTCACCGAGACCTCTCCGGCCGCGGTCATCAACCCCATCACGGACGATGCTGCATTCAACGGCTCCATCGGTCTGCCGATCTCCTCCACGGAGGTCAGCATCCGCGACGACAACGGTGGCGAGGTGCCCGGCGGCGAGGTCGGCGAGATCTGCATCCGCGGACCCCAGGTGATGGAGGGCTACTGGAACCACCCGGAAGAGACCGAGAAGGTGATGCTCGAGGGCGGCTGGTTCCGTACGGGCGACATGGGCCGCATGGACGACCGCGGCTACGTCTACATCGAGGACCGCAAGAAGGACATGATCCTGGTCTCCGGCTTCAACGTATACCCGAACGAGATCGAGGAGGTGATCGCCGAGATGGACAGCGTGCTCGAGGTGGCGGCGGTCGGCCAGCCCGACGAGCGCGCCGGCGAGGTGGTGAAGGTGTTCGTGGTGCGCAAGGTCCCGTCGCTGACGGAGAAGGCTGTCGTCGCCCACTGCCGGGAGAATCTGACGGGCTACAAGGTGCCGAAGGTGGTCGAGTTCCGCGACGAGCTGCCGAAGACCAACGTGGGCAAGATACTCCGCCGCGCGCTCCGCGACGAAGAGCAGTAACAAGGCACCAGACGGCGCCGTGCCTCAGATGACGAACTGCCAGAGGGTGTAGAGGGTCAGCCCGACGAGCCCGCCCACCAGCGTGCCGTTGATGCGGATGAACTGCAGGTCGCGGCCGACGTGCAGCTCGATGCGCCGCGCGGTGGCCTCGGCATCCCAGCCGGAGATGGTCTCGCTGATGATCGAGGAGATGTTGGTCCGGTAGCGGGTGACCATGTAGAGCAGCGTGTCCCGGAACCAGCTGTCCAGCTCCAGGCGCAGCCCCGGGTTGGCCGCCAGCGTATCCCCCGCGCCGGCCAGCGATTCGGCGATGCGCCGGCGCATGCCCGACTCCGGATCGGCCGCCTCTACCTCCAGGAAGCGGTTCACGTCGGCTACGACGCCGGACAGGTAACGCTTCAGCGACGGGTGCTTCAGCAGCCGGTGCTTGATCTCCTCGCCGCGCTCGATCAGCGCCTCGTCGGTCTTCAGCGAAGCCACCAGCTCCTCCAGAGTGCGCCGCAGACGCTGGCGGGCCTCGGTGTCCGTGTCGCTGGCGGTGATGCCGGTGAGCACCTCCTCGATCTCGGCGACCATGCGGCGATAGATCTGCTCGTCGACGAAGTTGGGCAGCCACCACGGCGTGCGCTCGCCGATGTGCTGACGCAGCTGGAGCCGGTTCTCGTCGAGCTGGGTGCGGGCGAGGCCGACCAGGCCGTTTATCACCGTCTGGTCCGGGTCCTGCAGGAGCAGCAGGTCGAGCAGCTGGCCCACCGTCGGCGTCAGCCGGGTCTCGCTCAGCGCCCGCTGCAGGTTCGACTTGACGAGATCCCGCAGCAGCCGGTTGTCGGTGCTGGCAAGCACCCGACCCAGGATCACCGACAGGTCCTGGGTGAGCCGGTCGGCGTTGCCGGGGGTGGCAAGCCAGCGGCCCATACCCTCGGCGAAGTCCGCTTTCTCGAGCCGCGGCGCCAGCGCCTCGGCGGTCAGAAAATGGGTCTCCACGAAACCGGCCAGGCTCGCGCCGATGTCGTCCTTGCGCCGGGAGATGATCGCCGTGTGGGGAATCGGCAGGCCGAGCGGGTGACGGAACAGTGCCGTGACCGCGAACCAGTCGGCCAGGGCGCCGACGGTCGCCGCCTCCGCGAAGGCGCGCACGTATCCCAGCCACGGGTAGTGCTCTTCGCCGAAGCCTGTGACGACGTACAGGACGACCATCGCCACCAGCAGGCCGGCGGCCACCCGCTTCATGCGGCGCAGGCGCTGAGCGCGCAGCGCGTCGAGACCGTCTGACAGCGTCGCTTCCATGACTTTTCCGCGCCCGGGTGCGGCCCCGCGGTATCCCTGCCGCGGCGGCGCTCCCGTCAGGACTCCGCGTTCAGTGGAGCGGATTCAGTGACAAGGGCTCAATGGCATCAATGATACTGGGGGCTCAGCCTGTGCACGGCTTCCAGCATGGCACTGACGTGCTCCGGATCGATGTCCGGATGGATGCCGTGGCCCAGGTTGAACACGTGACCGGGTCCCTTGCCGTAGCTTGCCAGGACGCCGGCCACGGCCTCGGCTATCGCCTCGGGCCCTGCGTAGAGCATGGACGGATCCAGGTTGCCCTGCAGCGCCACCTTGTCGCCGGTGTAGCGGCGTGCATCGGCGAGGTCCGTGGTCCAGTCCACGCCTAGGCCGTCACAGCCCGTCTCCGCCATGTCGGCGAGCAACGGGCCGGCGTTCTTCGTGAACAGCACCACGGGGACGCGGCGGCCGTCCTGCTCGCGCTCGAGGCCGTCCATCACCCGCTGCATCGCCGCCAGCGAGAACCGCCGGTAGGTATCCGGCGTCAGCACGCCGCCCCAGGTGTCGAAGATCATCACCGCCTGGGCACCGGCCCGGATCTGGGCGTTCAGATAGTCCCGGGTGGTATCGGCGAGTTTGTTCAGCAGCAGCTCCATCAGATCGGGACGGTCGTAGAGCAGGGCCTTGATGCGGCCGAAGTTCTTGCTGCTGCCGCCTTCGACCATGTAGGTGGCCACCGTCCAGGGGCTGCCGGAGAAACCGATCAGCGGCACCCGGCCGGCCAGCTCCCGGCGGATCACCCGCACGGCGTCGATGACGTAGCCGAGTTTCTCCGCGACGTCCGGCACCGCCAGCTGCTCGATCTGGGCGGGGGTGCGCACCGGGTGCTCGAACTTCGGCCCCTCGCCGGTCTCGAAATACAGGCCGCAGCCCATCGCATCCGGCACCGTCAGGATGTCGGAGAACAGGATGGCGGCGTCCAGCGGGTAGCGCTCCAGCGGCTGCAGGGTCACCTCGCAGGCCAGATCCGGGTTCGAGCACAGGGCCATGAAATCCCCGGCCTGCGCCCGGGTGGCGCGGTACTCGGGCAGGTAGCGGCCCGCCTGGCGCATCATCCACACCGGCGTGCGCGGCACGGGTTCGCGCAGCAGGGCGCGCAGCAACAGATCGTTCTCGAGTTCGCTCATCAATCTACTCCGCCGGGAACAGGCCGGCGATGGTGGTCTGTATGGCTTCCGCGGCAGCCCGCGGCGAATCGGCGTCCCGGATGGGTCGGCCGACGACAATGTGATCCGCGCCGTTGGCGAAGGCCTGCTGGACGCTGACCACCCGCTTCTGGTCGTCCGCCGGGCGGTTGTCGACCGGACGGATGCCGGGCGTCACGACCAGCAGGCGGTTGTCGACGTGTTCGCGCAGGCGCGGCACCTCCAGCCCGGAGGAGATCACGCCGTCGCAGCCGGCCTCGAAGGCGCGGCGGGCCCGGGACAGCACCAGCTCCTCCACGTCGCAGTCGAAGCCGAGATCGTCCAGGTCGCCGCGGTCCAGGCTGGTGAGCACGGTCACCGCCAGCACCTTCAGGTCGCCCTTGTTCTCGGCCGCGGCCTCCATGATGGACTGGTTGCCATGCACCGTGGCGAAGGTGGCGCCGCGGGCGGCGAGATTGCGGACGGCCGCAGCGACGGTGGCGGGCACGTCGAACAGCTTCACGTCCAGGAACACCTTCTTGTCCCGCTCGATCAGCCAGTCGGCCAGCTCGAAGTAGCCACCGCTCATGGCTAGCTCCAGACCGATCTTGTAGAACGAAACGCTGTCGCCGAGCTCTCCGGCCAGGCGGCGGGCCACGGCGACGTCCGGCACGTCGAGTGCGAAGATCAGTCTGTCCCTGGCTGCTATGTCTGCGATGCTGTCGTCGGTCACGGTGTCCCCTCGGCTGCGGGCGTGCATTCTATCACCGCTCCGCGCGGCCGGGGCGCCGCGGCTCAGGTGTTGCCGACGGCAGGGTCGGTGAGCCGCTCGTGCTCCGCGATGGCATAGCGGTCGGTCATGCCGGCGACGTAGTCCGCCACCACCCGTGCGCGGGCGGCGTCGCCGTGCTCCCGGCCGGCGGAGCGGGCCGCGGTGGCGAACTCGGCCGGCATCAGCCGCGGCTCGTCCATGTAGGCGGCGAACAGGGTCTCGACGACCCGGCGCGCCTTCAGCGTCATGCCCAGCACGCGGTGATGGCGATAGAGGTTCGCGTGCAGGAATCGCTTCAGCGAGAGATGCTGCTCCCGGATCTCGTCGCCGAAACCCACCAGCGGCCCTTCCTGGTCCCGCACCTGGTCGATGGAGCGGGGGTTCGCGGCGCGCAGCCGCCCGGCGGTCTCCCGGATGAGGTCGGTGACCACCCGATTGATCATGCGCCGGATCACCTCGTGGATCAGACGCCGGCCTTCCAGACCGGGATAGCGCGCCAGCACATCGTCGTGCTGCACCGCGAACAGCGGCTCGCCGCGCAGCATCTCCACGCCCAGCAGGCCGGCGCGCAGCCCGTCGTCCACGTCGTGGTTGTTGTAGGCGATCTCGTCGGCCAGATTCGCGAGCTGAGCTTCCAGTCCCGGCTGGCGGCGCTCCAGGAAGCGCCGCCCGAGCTCGCCGAGCTCCCGGGCATGGCGGGCCGAGCAGTGCTTCAGGATGCCCTCCCGGGTCTCGTACATGAGGTTCAGGCCGGCGAACTCTGCGTACTTCTCCTCCAGCTCGTCGACGACGCGCAGGGACTGCAGGTTGTGCTCGAAGCCGCCGTAGTCGCGCATGCACTCGTTCAGCGCGTCCTGCCCCGCGTGGCCGAAGGGGGTATGGCCGAGATCATGAGCCAGGCAGACGGCCTCGGCCAGGGTCTCGTTGAGCCCGAGGGTATGGGCCACGCTGCGGGCGATCTGGGCGACTTCCAGCGAGTGGGTCAGGCGCGTGCGGTACAGGTCGCCCTCGTGGTTGACGAATACCTGCGTCTTGTAGACCAGCCGGCGGAAGGCGCTGGCATGGATGATGCGGTCGCGGTCGCGCTGGTACTCGCCGCGGTAGACCGGGGGTGGCTCGGCGTGGCGGCGGCCCGGGCTGTGCGACTCCCGCGCGGCCCCCGGCAGCAGGCCGTCGTCGGCTCGCTCCAGATCCACGTATTCCCTCGTTCCCGACACCCGCTCAGCCCGCCTCGGGAGCGGCCGGCGCCAGCGCTTCGGCCAGCGCCTGCGCGGAGAAATCCGCGGTCACGTACGCTTCGCCGATACCGCGCAGCAGCACCAAGCGCAGGCGTCCGGCCTGCACCTTCTTGTCGAACTGCATCGCCTCGCGCAACCGCGCGGCGCCCACCGGCGGCGGCGCCACGGGCAGCCCGGCCGCCGCGATCAGATCGCGGACGCGGTCGAATTCCGCCCCGCCCAGGCCGCTGGCACGGGCCGCCATCAGCATGCCCGCGGCCACCGCCTCGCCGTGCAGCCATTCGCCGTAGCCGGTGACCGACTCGATGGCGTGACCGAAGGTGTGCCCGAGGTTCAGGAGCGCCCGCCGGCCCGCCTCGCGCTCGTCCGCCGCGACGATGGCGGCCTTCATCTCGCAGCAGCGGCGCACCGCGTGCTGCAGCGCGCTCCTGTCCCGGCGCCGCAGCGCCGCCATGTTGTCCTCCAGCCAGGCGAAGAAGACCGCGTCGCCCAGCAGCCCGTACTTGATGACCTCGGCGAGGCCCGCCGCCAGCTCCCGGTCCGGCAGGGTATCCAGGGTGGCGAGGTCGATCAGCACGAAGGTCGGCTGATGGAATGCCCCGATCAGATTCTTGCCCCGGACGTGGTTGACGCCGGTCTTGCCGCCCACCGACGAGTCCACCTGGGCCAGCAGCGTGGTCGGCACCTGGATGAAGTCCACGCCCCGCTGGTAGCAGGCCGCCGCGAAACCGGCCATGTCGCCCACGACGCCGCCGCCGAGGGCCACCACGGTAGTATCCCGGTTGGCGCCCGCGCCCACCAGCGTGTCGATGATCGCGGCGACGTGATCCAGGTCTTTGTGCGCCTCTCCGTCCGGCAGCACGTGCACGGCGGCCAGCCGATCACCGAGCGCGCGCCGGGCAGCATCCAGGTACAGCGGCCCCACCACGTCGTTGGTCACTACCACCGCGTCCGGCCCGCGCAGGCGGGCGGCGAGCGCCCCGGCCTCGGCGAGCAGGCCCTCGCCGACATCGATCGGGTAGCTTCTGGCGCCCAGCTGGACGGTGAGCGTCTCGGGGTCTGTCACGGAAGGCGGCTCCTGATGCCGGCGGAACGCCTAAGTTGCCGGGCGCCGGCGGCAGAATCAAGCGCCCTGCGGACCGGTCACAGCCGGCTGCGGATATCCGCGACCACGTGGTGCACCCGGCGGCCGTCGGTCTCGATCACCAGGTCGGCGATCTCCCGGTACAGGGGCTCGCGTTCGGCGAACAAACGGCCCAGCGTCTCCGCCGGGTCGCCTTCCGCCAGCATGGGCCGCTCGCGGCCGCGGCGGGTGCGCTCCAGTTGTTGCGCGACCGTGGCATGAAGGTAGACCACGGTGCCTCGCGCAGCCAGGTTGCGACGGTTGTCCGGGTCACCCACCACGCCGCCGCCGGTGGCCAGCACCAGGTCCGGCCGCGCCGTGAGTTCGTCGACGACCGCCGCCTCGCGCTTGCGGAAACCCGCCTCGCCTTCCTTCTCGAAGATGAACGGAATATCGACGCCGGTCCGCCGCTCGATCTCGTCGTCGGTATCCACGAACTCGAGATTCAGCGCCCGTGCCAGCGCGCGGCCGACAGCGGACTTCCCCGCCCCCATGGGGCCTACGAGGAATATCCTGGAGCCGTCAGTCAAGATGCCGCCCGGAAGGAAGAAAGCCGGCCCGCAGGCCGGCTTTCCCGATCACTCGGTCAGAGCGTATCGGCGCAGCTGTTCGACTCACCGAACGGGCTCGGATTGCCCGGCGGATTCGTGTTCTGGTCGGTCACATCGCTCGCGGCAATCGGCAACCGGAACTTCGAAGTCTCCGTGGTCTCCGTCCCCTGGACCGTCGCCTGGGCGGTGAGGGTCACGTCAACCCAGCGCGCGAACTCCTGGGGATAGATCACGTCGACGATGCCGAAGCCGTTCTGGTCGGTGGAGAAGGTACCGTTGCCGGTGCTCTGGGCGGCCACCGTCGCGATATTGCCGGCCTCCAGAGTACCGTTACCGTTGTTGTCCTCGCCCGGATCCAGCACACCATTGCGATTGACGTCCTCGTCGGCACAGGGCCCGGCGGTGATCACCTGGACCCACTGGCTGGCCACGGTGTCGTAGAACCAGTAGCCCTTGTAATAGGCGTCCGACTGGATACGCATCTGCACGGTCACATCGGCCACACCTGCGCCCTGGGAGTCGGTAACCTGAACCGCGTATTCCTTGCGGTACTGGGCCTGGTTCGGCTCGTTGATCTCGTTGCCGGTACCCAGCGTGAGGAATACCTCGAGCTGGGCGACGGTGAGATTCACCGAACCGGTGACCGCCGGCGTGTCCCGCACGGTGGCGGTGATGGTGACGCCGTTGCTGGCACTCGTGCTGGAGCCGGCGGTGTAGGAGACAGTGGCCCGGCCCTGGGTGTTGGTGGTCGCCGAGCCGGCAGACAGCGAGCCGCCGGTGACGTCGTCGAGGCCGAAGTCCACGACCTTGTTCGCCACGAGGTTGCCAGCCGCATCCCGCACGATGGCGGTGATCGCGCTCTGCTCGCTGGGCGCCACGGTGAAGGGACTCGCCTGCACCTCGATGCTGTCGGCAGTGGTCGCGACGAACTGGATCTGCACCGTCGTCTCGGTGCCGTCCGGATTGGTGGCCGTGATCACCGCGGGTCCGGCATTCGACGCCTGCAGGTCGACCGAGGCGTCGCCGTTGCCGTCGGTGGTGGCCGTCGCTGCAGACAGCGTGCCGCGGGTGGTTGAGAAGGTGACGTTCTCACCGGCCTGGGCCACGCCGCCGACGGTCCAGTTCACCGTGACGGTGACCGGCGTGTTCAGCGGCACCTGGGTGCCCGAGGCCGGGGCCGTGATGACGAAGGAGTCGTCCGAGACGGTGAGCGTCACCTCGTCGGTGATCCCGAGCGCCGTCGCCGACAGGGTATCCGCACCGGCGGCCGAAGCCGTCACCTGCACCTGCGCCTGGCCGAGATTGTCCGTGGTCAGCGAACTGGAGGCCAGTGTGTTGCCGTTCGACGAGGCCACGTCCACGGTCTGGCCGGCGATACCGTCGCCGTTGGAATCCGCCAGCACGATACTGTAGGTCGCGCTGTCGCCCTGAGCCAGACTGGCCGGGCCCTGCAGCGTGATGGTCGTGCCCGCTACGTTGACGTCCACGCTGTTCGTAAGACCGTTCACGTCGGCCGTCACGGTAATGGTGCGGTTGGTGGGGTCACCCGCGGTGCCCAGCGAGGCCGTCGCAGTGCCGTTCTCCAGCGTGGTGACCTCGTTGACCGTGAGGATGCCCGAGGTGGAGGAGAACACGACCGGCTGGTCGGCCATCACCCGGTTGTCCGCGTCGCGGACCAGCGCGGTGATCGTCACCTCTGAACCGCCCGCCGAGGGCAGCTGTGGGCTGCTGGTCAGCACCGTGACGGTGGCCGGCGTGGGCGCATCGGGTCCGGCGCCGCCGCCGGTGCCGCCATTGCCGCTGCCGGCGAACGAGTTGTCGGTGCCGCCGCTGGAGCAGGCGCCGAGTGCGAGCCCCATGAATGCGATAAGCAGTGTCGGCAGAGTCGAGAGTTTTCTCATCGGTTCGATTCCCAAGCGTTAGGGCGGTCGTGCGCCATCAGTAAACGACTGCGTTCTCTTCCAGGATCTTCGGTGTCACGAAGATGAGCAGTTCCGACTTGTTCGCCACGTTCTGGGTGGAGCGGAACAGCGCGCCCACGCCGGGGATGTCGCCCAGCAGCGGGACCTTGTTGGCCACTTCTCGTCGCTCTGTCTCGTAGATTCCTCCGAGCACGACGGTCTGGCCGTCGCGCACGAGCACCTGGGTGCGGATCTCGCGGGTGTCGATACTCGGTACGAAGCCGCCGGTGGCGCTCGCCACGAGCTCGCCGACACTGTCCGAATTCACCTGCAGATCCATGATGATGTTGTCGTCCGGCGTGATCTGCGGGGTCACCGTCAGACTCAGCACCGCCTTTTTGAACTGGGTGGTGGTCGCGCCGCTGGAGGAGGACTCCTGGAACGGGATCTCCACGCCCTGCTCGATCAGCGCTTCCTTCTGGTTGGCAGTGATCACCCGCGGCGTCGAGACGATCTCGCCCCGACCCTCGGCCTGCAGGGCGGAGAGCTCGAGGTCCACGATGTAGTCCGAATCCAGGATCGCGAGCGCGATCTGCCCGGCCGGATTGCTCACCGGTAGGTTGACGTTATAGCGGTTGTTCACCGTCGGCGCCTCGACCGGGAACGGCTGACCCGTGTTAGCCAGGTTATCCAGCGCCGATGCTGTGATCACGTCGGAACCGGCGCTGCTGCCGGTGACCGAGAACAGTCCGTCGCTGGAATTCTCCTGCACGGCGGTGAGGCCGAGACGAACGCCGAGCTCGCGGCTGAAGTCGTCGTTCACGACCACGATGCGGGACTCGATCAGCACCTGGCGCACCGGGATGTCCAGGGTCTGTACCAGGCGGCGCACGTCACGCAGACGGTCCACGGTATCCTGCACGAGCAGCGTGTTGGTGCGCTCGTCGATGGCCACCGAGCCGCGCTCGGAGAGCATCGAGTTCTCGCCTTCCTTGATCAGCGCAGCCAGATCGCTGGCCTTGGCGTAGTTGACCTGGAGAAACTCGGAGAACAGGGGCTCCAGTTCCTGGATGGCCTGTTTGGCTTCCAGGTCGGCCTTCTCGCGCGCCGCGATCTCCTCCGCCGGCGCCACGATGATCACGTTGCCGTTCTGGCGCATGTCCAGACCCTTGGTGGTCAGGACGATGTCGAGCGCCTGATCCCAGGGCACGCTGTTCAGCCGCAGGGTGACATTGCCCTGGACGGTATCGGAGACCACGATGTTGCGGCCGCTGATCTCGGCCAGCAGCTGCAGCACGGCACGGGTCTCGATATCCTGGAAGTTCAGCGTGACCCGCTCGCCCTCGTAGTCCTTGTCTTCGGCGAACAGGCTGGAGACCTGCTCGTCCTCCTCGGCCACCGGATTGATCTCGATCGTGAAGACGTCGTCCGACTGATAGGCGAGCTGCTCGTAGTCACCGTCGGCAGAGATCAGCACGCGAGCGTCGGCGTTGACGCGCACCGCGTCGATGGTGGTGACAGGGGTGGCGAAGTCCTGGACGTCCAGACGGCGGATGAGTTCGCCCGGCAGGTCCGTGCCCTTGAACACGGCGACCACGCGGCCGCCTTCCTGACGGATGTCGACCGGCGTGGACGGGTCGGTGAGGTCGATGATGATCCGGCCGCCGCCTTCGCGGGTGCGCCGGAAGTCGACGTTCTCGATGGCACGCGGTCCGCTTGCGGCCGCGGAGGAGGCCGGCGGTGAGCCGGCGAACGTGGTGGTCTCTGCCACCATGTCGCCGCCCTCGCCGAGGGTCAGGATGACGGTATTGCCGGACACGCGGGTCTCGTAAGGCACCATGCTGTCCAGATTCAGCACCACGCGGGTGCGGCCGTTGGCTTCCGCGGTGAGCACGGTATCCAGCATGCGCAGGTCCACGTCACGGCGCCGTGAGCTGAGGCCGAGGGCGGTGTCGGGCAGGTCGAGTGCGATGCGCGCCGGGTTTTCGATGGTGAAGCTGAGCGGCTCCGGAGCAGGCCCCGAGAGAATCAGCCGCAGTTCCACCTGCTGCCCGGGCAGCGACTGGACCTGGATGTCCTGCAGGGTATTCCCCGGGGCGTCCTGTGCGTGGGTGCCCGCCGAGGCGAACAGCAGCACGAGGGCGGCGAGCCAGCCGAGAGGATGCCTGAGGACGTCCAGCCCGTGATTGTTCGCCGGCAGCGGCTTCGTTGTGCGAGTCATTCCAGTTTCTCCCAGTGCCATCTGCTTGGCCTCAGTCCGAAATACTGATAGCGGCATCTCTCTCCAGATACCCGCCTATGCCGTCGGAGACGATCTCTTTGACCACGATCTCCGACTCGTTTATCTCGATGATGCGGCCGTCGTTCTGGCCCACGTAATTGCCGACGGTCACCCGGTTGATGAGTCCGTCGGCCGTCTGCACGAGACCGTAGGTCGTCGCGCCCTGCTGCAGCGTGCCGACCATGTCGAGGGAATCCAGCGGGAACTGCTCCAGGTATTCCCGGCTGCGGTTGACGTCCGGACGGATGCCGCCGCCGCCCGCGGAGCGCGTATCCGCCACCGGGGAGTCCGGCACGAAGGGCGAGCGCAGCCCGTCCACGTCGGCCGTGTAGACGTAGCTCTCGTAGGTCTGGATCTCGGGCAGCGGGTCCGGCCGGTCGCCGGGCCTCGCCTTCACCTGGTCGATGTAGGCGTTGAGATCATTCATGCCGCCGCCGCAGCCGGCCGCGAGAGGCAGCGCGAGCGCTGCCAGCACGGCGAAGATTCCGGCGGGGCGCAGGCTCACGCGATTTACCCGGAAACGAGGTTCCTGCCTCATCACTCGGTCTCCTCTTCCAGGTAGCGATAGGTCTTGGCGGTCACGTCGAGCGACAGCTCGTCGAACTGCTCGTCGGTGGCCGGCTGGATCTGGATGTCGTGCAGCGTCACGATCCGGGGCAGCGCGGCCACGCTGCTGGCGAAGTTCGCGAGCTCGTGGTAGCTGCCGGCCAGCTGGATCTTGATAGGCTTCTCGGCATAGAAGTCCTTGCGGATCTCGCCCTGCGGCTCGAACAGCTTCTCCTCCAGCCCCGCCGCCAGACCGGTCTGGGAGATATCGACGATCAGGTTCGGTATCTCGGTCTCCCCGGGCAGCTGGCGCAGCATCGTGCCGAAGGACTGCTGCATCTGCGCGAGCTGGGCGCGGTAAGCGTCGAAGTTGGCCGCCTTGCTCTGCTTGGTCTCGAACGTCTGCCTGAGCTCCTGCTCGCGTGCCTCGGCGCGCTCGAGCAGCGGCACCTTGTTCTTCACCACCGTCATGTAGATGCCGAACACGGTGACCGCGACGAAGACGATGACGATGGCGCCGACCCGGAAGGCCAGCGGCCAGCGGCCGACGTCGTTGGTATCGAGATTACGCAGTTCCTCGAGGACGTTCATGCGGCCTCCTCCTCATCCTCGTCCAGGACCTTCACCTGCTTCGCCTTCAGGGTGAAATTGAAGCGCTCGGCCTGCCCCGCGTCCACGGTGCGGATCTGCTCGAGGTCCGGGTCGGTGAGCCACTCCGAGGCGTCTATGTTGCGCATGAAGGCGGACACCCGGGTGCTGGACTGGGCGGTGCCGGTGATCTGGATCTCCCGGCCGGTCTGCTTGATGCCGGTGAGATAGACGCCCTCAGGCAGCGTGCGCACCAGTTCGTCGAACAGGTGCACGACCATCGGGCGGCTGGTCTGCAGCTGCTCGATGATCTCCATGCGGGCCAGCAGGCGTTCCTTCTGCCGCTCCAGGCCCTCGATCTCCTTGATGGCCTTGTTCAGTTCGGTGATCTCGGCCTCGAGCCGCTGGTTGCGCTCTTCCTGGTAGTCGATGCGGCTCTGGTAGAACATGTTGCCCAGCCAGATCACGAGGCCGGCCAGCAGCACCGACAGCACGATGGCGATGCCGAATTGTTGCTGGCGTTGCTTGCGCTGCTCTTCGCGCCAAGGCAGTAGGTTGATACGCGGCATCAGTCGAAGCTCCTCAATGCGAGCCCGCAGGCGATCAGCAGCGCCGTGGAATCCTTGGTGACGCCCTGGGATTTGGCTTTCGATGCGATCTTCATCTGGCCGAGCGGGTCACCGATCTCCGTCGGGATGCCCACCCGGCTGGAGATGACGTCGGCGATACCCGGTATGTTGGCGCAGCCGCCGCAGACCAGGATCATGTCGGGCTGCTCGCGGCCGCCGCCGGAGGCCAGGTAGAACTGCAGTGAACGGCTGACCTGCTGGGTCATGTCGTCGATGAACGGGTCGAGCACCTCGGGCTGGTAATTGCTGGGCAGTCCGCCTTCCTTCTTCGCCCGGCCCGCGTCCTCCATGGACAGTCCGTAGGTCCGCATGATCTCTTCGGTGAGCTGCACGCCGCCGAAGGCGAAGTCACGAGTGTAGATGACCTTCAGGTCGTCCAGCACACTGAAAGTGGTGGCGCTGGCACCGATGTCGACCACCGCGACCGACTGACCCACGCCGCCGTTCGGCATCTGATGGGTGAGGAGCTGGCAGGCATTCTCCAGGGCGAAGGCCTCGACGTCGACCACCCGCGCGCCGAGCCCGGCAGCGTCGACTGCCGCCTGGCGCTGGTCCACGTTGTCCGTCCGCGTGGCCACCAGCAGCACGTCGTTCATGTCCGGGTCGTTCTCGTTCGGCCCGATCACCTCGAAATCGAAGCTGACCTCTTCCATGGGGAAGGGGATGTACTGGTCGGCCTGGATCTCCACCTGCCCCTCGAGATCCTTGTCCGCCAGCGAGGCCGGCATCTGGATCACCTTGGTAATGGCGGCATCGCCGCTGATGGCGATGGCCACGTCCTTGCACTTGGTGGCGGCACGCTTCACTGCCCGCCGGATGGCACCGCCAACGGCCTGGGCATCGACGATGTTTTTCTCGTTGATGGAATTGGGCGGGGTCGGCTCCGCCGCGTACGACTCGACGCGGTAGCGCTTGCCGCTCTGGGACAGCTCGATGAGCTTGACCGACGATGTCGTTATGTCAAGCCCCAGGAGCGGACGATTTTTCTTGCCGAATTGCACCTGTTTTCCCTTCCCAGTCCGTAGGTTACGCTAGATAAGTGGTGGGGCGCCTGAAGAAACCGGTTTAACTATATATCAACGTAATGTTAAATAAAACGACGCTGATCCCCTGCTGAATGCCCGCGTATAGTAAGGCACGCCCCGCCGCCTATTCTGTGAACTGTGTACCGGTAGTGAGCCAGGCTCGAAAGTGGAGGGTGCGGGGAGTTTCGCTGCAACGAGACGAGACAGGCCGGGTGCAGCCTGCCGGGTATGGTTGTAGACTCTCGCCGCGAAGCATTGCGGTCTGGCCCCCCGCTGACGGTATGATCCGGTCTTCGCCCTGACCCGGACCGCCCCATGCCCCCTTTTCAACAAGGAACGGTCCGCTTCGGCCGCAGTCACTATGCAGTAAGCCCCTGACGCTGGCAAGGACCGGAAAGCCCTTTGGCAACACGATCTCTCACTCGCATCCTCGCCGGACTGGCCGGCACGCTGGCAATACTCGCCCTGTCACTGGCGGCGGGCGTCGTCGGCGCGTACCACTACACCCTGGCAGGCCTGCCCGAGGCGGCGACCATCCGGGACATCCCCCTGCAGATACCGCTCAGGGTGTACAGCCGCGACGGGAAGCTGGTCGCCGAGATAGGTGAGCAGCGCCGCATACCGGTGGAGTACGAAGAGATTCCCGGTCACGTGGTGCAGGCATTCCTGGCCGCCGAGGACGACCGCTTTTTCGAACATCCGGGCATCGACTATCAGGGCGTGCTGCGCGCCGGCATCAATTTCCTGCTGACCGGCTCGCGCAGCCAGGGCGGCAGCACGATCACGCAGCAGCTGGCCCGGGACTACTTCCTCACCCGCGAGCGGCTGTTCACGCGCAAGATCCGCGAGGCGTTTCTGGCCTGGAAGATCGAGAAGGAATTCAGCAAGGAAGAGATCCTCGCCATGTTCCTGAACAAGATGTTCTTCGGCCAGCGGGCCTACGGCGTGGCCGCCGCCTCCCGGGTGTACTTCAACAAGACCCTCGAAGAGATAAACGCCGCGGAAGCCGCCACCCTCGCCGGCCTGTTGCAGGCGCCTTCTGCCTACAACCCGGTGCGCAGCCCGGAGAAGGCCACCTCGCGGCGGAGCTACGTGCTGCGCCGCATGCGCGAACTTGACTACCTCACGGCAGCCGAATACGACGCGGCCATGGAATACCCCATGGAGTCCCGCCTGTACGGGCCTGCGGTCGAGCTGACCGCCCCCTATCTGGCCGAGATGGTGCGCCGCGAGATGCTGGAGCGCTACGGGCCCGAGATCTATTCCGGGGGCTATCGGGTGACCACAACGCTCGACTCATCGCTGCAGACCGCCGCCGTGTACGCCGTGCGCAACGGCCTGCTGGAATACGACCGGCGCCACGGCTACCGGGGGCCGCTCGCGAGGCTCGAGCTGCCCGTGCCGACCGGTGGCGCAGAGGGCACGAATGGTCAGGGAAATGGCCAGGGGAATGGCCAGGGCAATGGCGGCGACGGCCGCTATTCCGGCAGCGGCTATCCGGCGCTCCCGGCGGAGGTTCTGCAGACCCTGGAAGACTACCCCGAGCCCGGCGGCCTGCGCGTCGGTGTGGTAGTCGGCCTCGGCGAGGACAACAGCGCGGCCGTCGCGCTGCGGCGCGACCGCATCGTGCGGGTACCCTGGTCGGGCATCAGCTGGGCCAAACGCTACATCGACGACGACCGGGTGGGCTCACCGCCGGAGTCGGTCGGCGAGGTGCTGGCCGTGGGCGACGTCATCCATGTGATGCCGACGGTCTCCGATAGATGGGCCCTGGCCCAGGTGCCGGCCGCCCAGGGCGCGCTGGTGTCCGTGGATCCTGACGACGGCGCAGTGGTGGGCCTCGTCGGCGGTTTCGATTACGCGGCCAGCAAATTCAACCGGGCGGTGCAGATCCGGCGCCAGCCCGGCTCCGCCTTCAAGCCCTTCATCTACTCCGCCGCGCTGGAGAACGGCTTCACGGCGGCCACTATCGTCAACGACACGCCGGTGGTCTTCGAGTCGGAGGAACTGGAGGGGCCGTGGAAGCCGATCAACTATACGGGCAAGTTCTACGGGCCGGTGCGGCTGCGCGAGGCGCTTTACCGGTCGCTGAACCTGGCCTCGGTGCGGGTGCTGATCGGCACCGGGCTTGGCGATGCGGTGCCCCACATCCGCAGTTTCGGCTTCGCCGACGAGGCCGTGCCCTACAATTACTCGCTGGCGCTCGGCAGCGGCGCCGTCTCGCCGCTGGACATGGCACTGGGCTATTCCGTGTTCGCCAACGGCGGCTACCGCGTGGAGCCTTACTTCATCGACCGCATCGAGGACAGCGTAGGCAATGTACTGCACCGGGCCGACCCGCCGCTGGTATGCCCGGAGTGCGAGTACAGCGAGGAACTGGCGGAGATCGACGCCGACCCCTTCGCGGATCCGCTCACCGGACGAGACGTCAATCGGACTGGCAATCGGGCAGACTCCCTCGCCGGCGTCGAGCAACTGTCGGCCCGGACCCTCGAGTGGCGGCCCACGGCGAATGAGGACCCCAGACTCTACGCCGGCATTCGCCTCGCCGACCGGGCGGTCACCAGGGAGAATGCCTTCCTGGTAGCCGACATGATGCGCGACGTCATCCGCCGCGGTACCGGGCGACGCGCCCGCTCGCTCGGCCGGGACGATCTTTACGGCAAGACCGGCACCTCCAACGACCGCCGCGACGCCTGGTTCGGCGGCTTCAACGCCGATCTGGTGGCCGTCACCTGGGTGGGCTTCGACGAGGACAAGCCGCTGGGAGCGGGCGAGGAGGGTTCGCGCACGGCGTTGCCGGTCTGGATCCACTTCATGGAACGGGCGCTCGACGGCGCGCCGACCGCCCGCGTCGAGGAACCGGAGGGCCTGGTCACCGTGCGTGTCTCGCCGGAGACCGGCCGGCCGGTGAGCTCGGACGACGGCAGTTTCATCTTCGAGAAATTCCGCGTCGGCAACGAGCCGGAAGCTGGTACGATCGGCGGCGCGGACGAGATCTACAACGATACCGGCTCGCGCGGCGACATCGAAGATCCCATCTTCTGAGAGCCGCCGGGTGACGGCCTGATCGCAGGAGAGCGCCATGCCGAAGCATGACGAGGTGTGCCGGACCCGCCAGCTGCTGGCACGCGAAGCGGCTCGCATCATCGCCGACCAGGGCATCGAGAACTACCGCCAGGCCAAGGTGAAGGCCGCGGAGCGGCTGGGCTTCCGGGAAAGGGGCGCGCTGCCGAGCAATAGCGAGATCGAATCGGCGCTGATCGAGCATCACCGGCTGTTCGGCGCCTCCGGTCATTCCGAGCTGTTGGAGCGCCTGCGGCGCATCGCCCTGGAGGTAATGCACCGTTTCGCCGAGTTCCGCCCCCGCCTCGTCGGCCCGGTGCTGGCCGGCACGGCGGCTTCCCATTCCGCCATCAACCTGCATCTGTTCGCCGACTCGCCGGAGGAGGTGGCCTGGCAGCTGGAAGGGGAGCAGACCGCCTACCAGCTCTACGAGCGGCGGCTGAAGAGCCGGCAGGACCGGCTGGATACTTACCCCGGTTATCGTTTCCGCTGCGCCGAGGCGACGGTGGAGGCGACGGTATTTCCCGAGAAAGGCCTCAGGCAGGCACCCATCAGCCCCGTGGACGGACGGCCGATGCGCCGGGCCGACAAACGCAAGCTGGAGAAGCTGCTGGCCGAGGCGCCCGCCCCCATAATCTGAGCGATAGTCCGAACCGGCGACCCTGGCCCCGTCCGGATGCGCCGGGTCAGCGCTGGTCCAGGGCTACGTAGTCCCGGACGCCGGGCCCGGTGTAGAGCTGGCGCGGCCGGCTGATGCGCCGCCCGGGTTCGGTGATCATCTCCCGCCAGTGAGCCACCCAACCGACCGTGCGGCCGATGGCGAACATCACCGTGAACATGGAAGTGGGGATGCCGAGCGCCCGGTAGATGATGCCCGAGTAGAAGTCCACGTTCGGGTACAGGTTCTTCTCGACGAAGTAATCGTCCTTCAGCGCGACCTGCTCCAGCTCCAGGGCGAGCTCGAACAACGGGCTGTCGTCGTTGCCGAGCTTCTTGAGCACCTTGTGGCACATCTCGCGGATGATCTTCGCCCGGGGATCGAAATTCTTGTAGACGCGATGGCCGAAGCCCATCAGCCGGAAGGGATCGTCCTTGTCCTTGGCCTTCTCGACGTACTTCGGGATGTTTTTCACATCGCCGATCTCCTCGAGCATCTCCAGGACGGCCTCGTTGGCGCCGCCGTGGGCCGGGCCCCAGAGCGCCGAGATGCCGGCAGCGATGGCGGAATAGGGGTTCGCGCCGGAGCTGCCCGCCATGCGCACCGTCGAGGTGGAGCAGTTCTGCTCGTGGTCGGCGTGCAGGATGAACAGGAGGTCCAGAGCCTCCGCGGCGACCGGATCCACGTGGTACGGCTCGGCCGGCACGGCAAAGAACATGTTCAGCAGGTTCGAGCAGTAGTCCAGGTCGTTGCGCGGATAGATGAACGGCTGACCGATGGAATGCTTGTAGGCCGCCGCGGCGATGGTGGGCAGCTTGGCGATGATCCGGTGGGCGAAGATGTCGCGCTGGCGCTCGTCGTGGATGTCCATCGTGTCGTGGTAGAACGCCGACATGGAACCCACCACGGCCGACAGCATCGCCATGGGATGGGCATCGTAGCGGAAGCCCATGAAGAACCGGGACACCGACTCGTTGAGCATGGTGTGGCGGCGGATGATCGACTCGAAGTCTTCCAGCTCGTCCTTGGTAGGCAGATCGCCGTAGAGGAGCAGGTAGCAGACCTCGATGAAGGACGAGTGCTCTGCGAGCTGTTCCACGGGATAGCCGCGGTAGAGCAACACGCCCTCGGCGCCGTCGATGAAGGTCACCTTGCTCTCGCAGCTGGCGGTGGCCATGAAACCCGGGTCGTAGGTAAAGACACCGCGCTCCCGGTACAGGCTGGAGATATCGACCACGGCCGGACCCAGGCTGCCCTCGAGTACGGGCAGCTCTGTGCCGTCCCCCTCGGGGCTCGTCAGCGTGAAGTGTTTGTTGCTCATCGTTGATTCCTGGCTTATCCGGGATCGCGCAAGCAGGCGGGCGCCGGCACACGGCGCCCGGCGCGATCCTGATTCTTTATGGTCCCGGGTCCGTGCGGTGGGCAGGACCTGCCGCGAGATGCTTCTATGGTGCCGCAGACGGAGCGGGGCCGGCAAGCGCCCGGCGCACCCGGGAAGGCGTCCCAGGACCGGACGCCGGGTCCCTCAGGACATGCCGTACTTGCGGCGGAAACGGTCGACGCGGCCGCCCGAGTCCATGATCTTCTGCTTGCCCGTGTAGAACGGGTGGCAGGCGGAGCAGACTTCAACGTGCAGCTCCTCGCCGGCGGTCGAGCGGGTCACGAACTCGTTCCCGCAGCTGCAGATCACCTTGATCTCGTCGTAGCGGGGATGGATATCGGCTTTCATCGTCATTCTCCGGTCGTCGGCCCGCCGGGCGGACAGCGAAAAGGGGCGCGGAGCATACAGCGCGGCAGGGCTGCTGGCAAGTCCGCCCGGGACCTCCGGGAGGGGCCGCCCGTTATCCACAAATCCTGTGGATAACTCTGTGGAAGGATTTTGGCTAAACGCCGCAACCCCACGATTTTCAAGCCTCCCGGTTAGAATGTCTATTTTCTGTTCACAATAATAATTACAGTAATTTCAGTCGGTTAAAAGACTCTTACAAAGTCAGGTTGCAGCTGATTGCGACTCTACAAGCCAAATATAGGGCTAGTCCCGACATTGTGCATAACGGTCGCCGGCCGGACCGGCGCGGAGTCACCCGGCGGCTGCCCCGGAAGAGGGCAGGAACAGGGCCTGGAGGTCGTTCAGAAAACGCATGCCGAGGGCGCTCGGGCGCAGCGCGCCGGCGGCGTCGGCTTCGACCAGGCCGCGTCGGCGCGCGACCGTCAGCCCGGGTTCCAGAGCCCCCTGGTCCAGACCGGTGCGGGCCACGAAATCGGGCGTCGAGAAGCCCCGGGTGAGGCGCAGCGCATTCAGCATGTATTCGAAGACGAGATCTTCCGTGGCGACGGCGGCAGCTGCCTCTGCGGTGCCCCCGGCCAGCGCGGACTCCATCCAGGCCCGGGGGCTCGCCGGCTTGGCGTAGCGGCGCACGGTGCCCTCGGCATCGGTGATCTTGCCGTGGGCGCCGGCCCCGGCCGCCAGATAGTCGCCGAATTCCCAGTAGTTCAGGTTGTGCCGGCATTCCCTTCCTGCGCGCGCGAACGCCGACACCTCGTAGCGGCGGTAGCCGGCCGCCTCCAGCGCCTCGTGGCAGCGTTCCTGCATATCCCATGCGCTATCCGCGTCCGGGAGCGGCGGCGGAGAACGATAGAAGCGGGTGTTCGGCTCCAGCGTCAGCTGGTAATGGGAGATATGCGCCGGCGCCAGGGCGAGTGCCGACGAGACGTCCGCCAGCGCACCCGCCACGCTCTGCCGCGGCAACGCGAACATGACGTCCAGGTTCAGGTTGTCGATGCCAGCGCGCCGGGCCTCGTCGACCGCCGCGCGGGTCTCCGCCGCGGTATGGATGCGCCCGAGCGCGGCGAGCGAGGCATCATCGAAGCTCTGCGCCCCCAGCGACACCCGGTTGACGCCCGCGGCCCGGTACGCCGCGAAACTGCCCCGCTCGACGGTGCCCGGGTTGGCCTCCAGCGTGATCTCGGCGTCCGCGGCCAGGGTGTAACGGTCGGCCACTGCGTCGAGCAGACGGCCGATCTGCCCGGCGCTGAACAGTGACGGCGTACCGCCACCAATGAAAACCGTCTCGAGCGGCCGGCCGGCCGCGCGGACCGCCTCCGCCTCGAGGTCGGCGATCAGCGCGTCGATATAACGGTCACGGGGCGGCTCGTCACCGGCCCGGTGGGAGTTGAAGTCGCAGTAGGGGCACTTGCGCACGCACCAGGGCAGATGCAGGTAGAGGGTGAGGGGAATAGGCACGCCAGCCACCGTAGCGGCCCGGTCCACCTCGGGGCCGGCACTCATCCCGCTTCTCCCGCCCCGAGGCGACGGGCCAGCTCCCGGAGCGCCCGCGCGCGGTGGCTCACGCGGTTCTTCTCCGCCGGCGGCAATTCGGCCGCACTCCGCCCGAGCTCCGGATCGAAGAAAACCGGATCGTAGCCGAAGCCGCCCCCGCCGCGGCGCCCGGTCAGGATGCGTCCCCGCCAGACGCCCTCGGCGATCACGGGCTCCGGGTCTTCGGCGTGGCGCAGGAACACCATGACGCAGCGGAAGGCGGCGGTGCGGTCCCGCGTGCCTTCCAGCGCGGCGAGCAGCCGGTCGATGTTCGCAGAGTCGTCGGCGGGCTCACCCGCATAGCGGGCCGAGCGGATGCCCGGGGCGCCCCCGAGCGCATCCACTTCCAGGCCGGAGTCGTCCGCGATGGCCGGCCGTCCCGCGTGTGCGGCCGCGTTGCGGGCCTTCAGGAGCGCGTTCTCGACGAAGGTGAGGCCGGTCTCCTCCACATCGCCGATGCCTAACTCGCCCTGGGAGACCACCTCCACCCGGAACTCCGCCAGGATGGCCCGGATCTCGGCGAGCTTGCCCTGGTTGCCTGTGGCCACCACGATGCTCGAGCCCGCCTGCAGCACGGCTTACTCCTCAGGCGGCGGCCAGCGCCTGGTTCTGCGCCGCCACGAGCTGACCGATGCCGGCGCCGGCGAGGTCCAGCAGGCGTTCGAGTTCGTCGCGACGGAAGGCATGACCCTCGGCGGTACCCTGCACTTCGATGAAGGCGCCCGCATCGTTCATCACGATGTTCATGTCGGTCTCGGCTTCGGAATCCTCGGCATAGTCCAGGTCGAGCAAGGGCTCGCCCCGGTAGATGCCCACCGAGACGGCGGCCACCTGGCCGTGCAGCGGGTTCTTTGCCAGGGCGCCCTTCTTCTTCAGCCGCTCCATGGCCAGGGCCAGGGCCACGTAGCCCCCGGTGATCGAGGCGGTGCGGGTGCCCCCGTCCGCCTGCAGCACGTCGCAGTCCACGGTGACGGTGCGCTCGCCCAGCGCGGAGAGATCCGCCACGGCGCGCAGCGAGCGGCCGATCAGACGCTGTATCTCCTGGGTGCGTCCGCCCTGCCGGCCGCGGGCGGCCTCCCGGGCCGTGCGCGTATGCGTGGCGCGGGGCAGCATGCCGTATTCGGCGGTGATCCAGCCCTGGTGGCGCCCCCTGAGCCAGGGCGGCACGCGGTCCTCCACGCTGGCCGTGCACAGGACACGGGTGTGGCCGCACTCGATGAGGACGGCGCCCTCGGCGTGGCGGGTGTAATCGGCAATGAAGACCACCGGACGCAGTTCGTCCGGGCGGCGCCCGCTTGGTCGCATATCGCTACTGCCTTGTTCTGTTCCGGAGAGTCATTCTCCGGAGGGTTCTGTTCCGGAGAATTGTGTTCCGGCGAGTCTGGTTGCGGCGTGGTGCCGACCCGGTCAGCCGAGCCAGCGAATGGAGGCCGCCGTCGTGTTGTCGCTGTGGGGACCGTTGGCGCGGACGGCGCGCTCGCCCAGCTCGCGCAGATTCTCCACCACCGCATGATCGGCCCGTCCGGCTATCCTGGCGATGTCGCGCTCGCCGAGCCCCGACCACAGCCCGTCCGTGCAAGCTATCAGCACATCCCCGCTTTGCAAAGGCTTCTTGCGCGTCACGGTGATGCCGGGCAGGGCCTGGTCGCCGCCCAGGCAGGACTCGACGAAATTGCGCATCGGGTGTTCGCGGGCCTCGCGCTCGTCAATCACGCCTTCGCGCAGCAGCACCTCCACGTGGCTGTGGTCACGGGTGCGGCCGCGGATGCGCCCGCCGCGTACCTGATAGATGCGGCTGTCGCCGACATGCGCCCACCAGGAGGCCTGATCCTGCACGAGGCAGACCGCGCCGGTGGCGCGGGGGCGGTGATCCACGTCGGTCTGCGCGCCCACCGCCACCACGGCGTCATGGGCGCGGCCCATGGCGGCATACAGGAAGCCCTGGGGATCGAATACAGGGTGCTCCGCGGCGGCGAAGTCCTTCTGCACCGATTCCAGCGCCACCTCCGCGGCCAGCGCGCCGTCCGAGTGGCCCCCCATGCCGTCGAACACCAGCAGCATCGCGGCCCGCTCGCTGACGACGATGGCGACCCGGTCCTGGTTGTCCCGGCGATCGCCGGTGAGAGAGATTTTCGCGTATTCGATGCGCACGTGTTCCCGGGCGGGCGCAGCGCCCGCAAGCAGCACGACTCCTGAAGAACGGTGACGGAGGGTATACCACTTGCGCCGCCCCGGGGAGGGCACGGGTCGCAGATTCGCAGAGACCCCCCGTGGCAACGATCGGTGGCAGCGTGCGCCGGGGCACGCTTACAATGCCGGCCCTCCGTCACCGCATCCCGAGTGGAGACACCGATGTTACGCAGCATGACAGGGTTCGCCCGCAGCGAGCGCCAGACAGAGTTCGGCGATCTCGCCTGGGAGGTGCGCTCGGTCAACCATCGCTACCTGGATCTGCAGTTCCGGCTGCCGGACGTGCTGCGGGGCGCCGAGGCGGAGTTCCGCCGCGCCGCCGGCGAGCGACTGGGGCGCGGCAAGGTGGACCTGAGCCTGACGCTGCGGCGCGGCGGCGGTGCCCGGCGGGAACTCGCCATCGACTCAGCGCTGGTCGGGCGCATCGCCGAGGGCGTCGCGGTGGTCCGCGAGCGATTCGGCGAGACCGGCCCGGTGGACCCGATGGAAGTGCTGCGCTGGCCCGGCGTCATCGAGGAGCCGGCCGTGGAGCAGGATGCCTTGCTCGCCGAGAGCCTGTCTCTGCTGGACGAGGCGCTAACGACCCTGGACGAGATGCGCCGCGCGGAGGGCGCGCGGCTGGCCGAGACGCTGCTGGGCCGCACGGAAGACGTGGCCCGACTCGCCGCCGCCGTGCGGGCGCGGCGCCCGGAGGTGCTGGCCGGCATCGAGCAGAAGCTGCGGGAACGCCTGGCCCGCCTGGACGTGGAGGCAGAACCCGGCCGGCTGGAGACGGAACTGGCCATCATCGCCCAGAAGATGGATGTGGATGAGGAACTGGATCGGCTGGACAGCCACGTCGAGGAGATGCGCAGCGCGCTCGAACGGGACGAGCCCGTGGGCCGACGGATCGACTTCCTGATGCAGGAGTTCAACCGGGAGGCCAATACGCTCGGCTCGAAATCCGGCGACCCCGAAACCACCCGCGCCTCGGTCGAGCTCAAGGTGCTCATCGAGCAGATGCGCGAGCAGATCCAGAACATCGAGTAGCGCCATGGCGACAGGCAGGCCCTTGGTTACACAGAGGGAAAGACAGAGCGGAAAGCTCATCGTCATCGCGGCGCCGTCGGGGGCCGGCAAGACGACGCTGGTGCACGCGCTGATCGCACGCAACCCGGACTTCGTCTTCTCGGTGTCCTACACCACCCGGCCGAAGCGGCCGAACGAGGAGCACGGCCGGGACTACTTCTTCGTCAGCGAAGAGGAATTCCGGCGCCTGGACCGGCAGGGGGAGTTCCTGGAGAGCGCCCGGGTATTCGACAACTATTACGGCACCAGCCGCAGGCAGGTGGAGAGCGAACTCGCGGCGGGCCGCAACGTGGTGCTGGAAATCGACTGGCAGGGGGCCCGGCAGGTGCGCGCCGCCATGCCCGAGTGCCGCAGCATATTCATCCTGCCGCCCTCGGTGGAAGCGCTGGAGCGGCGGCTGCGCAGCCGCCGCACCGACCCCGAGGACGTGATCCGGCGGCGTCTCCGCGACTCCCTCAGCGACCTCTCCCACTGGGACGAGTTCGACTACGTGGTGATCAACGACGACCTCGAGCGCGCCATCGACGAGCTGGAGGGCATCGCCACCGGGCGTTACCGCCGCAATCGGGTCGGCGCCGAGGCCACCCGGAAAAAGCTCGCTCACCTACTGGTTTAGGAGCGGCTCCTTACAGTACACTGACGGGTCCGGAGTCCGATTCTTCCCGCGGTCCGCAACGTTCCGCATTATTCGAGACAGGCTGGGGTCGCCTTTTTACAGCCTTGCAACAGCCTTGGAGTAGCCGATTATGGCCAGAATTACCGTCGAGGACTGCCTCGAGAACATCGACAACATTTTCGAACTCGTGCTGGTCGCATCCAAGCGCGCCCGGCGCGTCGCCAATGGTGCCGATCCCTACGTGGAGCTGGAGAACGACAAGCCCACGGTCGTCGCTCTGCGCGAGATCGCCGAGGGCCACGTGACCCCGGCCATACTCGACGAGGCGGACCAGCCTGCAGAGGACCTGCTGCGCGCGGAATCCGGCTCCGAGGACCTGATGCCCATGCGAGGGCTGTCGCTCGGCGAGTAAGCGCTGACAAAACCGGTGCCGCCCCCCGGCACCGACCGGTTCACCCCATGGATTACGCCGCCTCGATCCGCTCCAAACTGCCCAAGACGCGGCGCTCCACGGGTCTCAAGCAGCTCCTGCAGAAACTCGAAGACTACATGGCCGACGACCAGATCGCGCTGGTCGTCAAGGCTTACGAGTTCGGCGCCGAGGCGCACGCCGGGCAGATGCGCCAGTCCGGCGAGCCCTACATCTCCCACCCGGTCGCGGTCGCCGGCATCCTCGCGGACATGCGCATGGACGCCAAGGGCATAGCTGCGGCCATCCTGCATGACGTGATCGAGGACACGCCGGCGGCCAAGGGACAGCTCGAGAGCGAGTTCGGCGCGGATATCGCCGCCCTCGTCGACGGCGTCACCAAGCTGGACCAGCTGCAGTTCCGCAGCCGGCTGGAGGCCCAGGCGGAGAGCTTCCGCAAGATGCTGCTGGCGATGGTCGAGGACATCCGGGTGATCCTGGTGAAGCTCGCCGATCGTCTGCACAACATGCGCACGCTGGAAGCCCTGCCCCGCGAGAAGCAATCCCGCATCGCCCGGGAGACGCTGGAGATCTATGCCCCCATCGCCAACCGGCTCGGCATCAATACGCTGAAGGTCGAACTGGAGGACCTGGGCTTCCGCTACACACGACCCTACCGCTACCGGGTGCTGGAGCGTGCGCTGAAGAAGGCGCAGGGCAACCAGCGCCAGATCGTCAAGAAGATCAGCGACACCCTCGAGAAGGAGCTGGCGCGCCACGAGATCGCGGCCAGCGTCGCCGGGCGGCAGAAGCACCTGTACTCCATCTACCGCAAGATGCTGGTGAAGGGGCGCACCCTCGGCGAGATCGTGGACGTCTACGGCTTCCGCATCGTCGTCGAGGACGTCGACGACTGCTACCGCGCGCTGGGCCTGGTACACAAGGTCTACAAGCCGATGCCGGGCCGTTTCAAGGACTACGTGGCCATACCGCGGGTAAACGGCTATCAGTCCCTGCACACCACCTGCTTCGGCCCGCGGGGGCTGCCGCTGGAGGTGCAGATCCGCACCCGGGAGATGGAGCTGGTGGCGGAGAGCGGCATCGCCTCCCACTGGCGCTACAAGGCCGAGGACAAGTCCGCCGCCTCGCCCCAGCTGAGGGCCCGGGAATGGCTCTCCAACCTGGTGGAGCTGCAGCAGGACGACAGCTCGGAGGAATTCCTGGAGAGCGTGAAGGTGGACCTGTTCCCCGACAAGGTCTACGTGTTCACACCCAAGGGCGACATCCGCCGCCTGCCCCGGGGCGCCACCGCGGTGGACTTTGCCTACGCCGTGCACACGGATATCGGCAACCGCTGCGTCGCCGCCAAGATCGACCGGCGCCTGGTACCGCTGAGGACGCCGCTGTCCAACGGCCAGACCGTGGAGATCATCACCAACAAGGGCGCCCGGCCGAACCCGAACTGGGTCAACTTCGTGGTCACCGCAAAGGCACGTTCCGCCATTCGCCACTATCTGAAGAACCTGCGCCGGGGCGAGGCCGCGGAACTCGGCAAACGCCTGCTGGAGCAGGCGCTGAAGGAGCAGAAGTCCTCGCTGCGCAAGGTGGACAAGAGCTCCATGACGCAGGTGCTGGAAGCCTTCGGCCTGAACAACAAGATCGAGCTTTACGAGCAGCTCGGCCTGGGCGAGCGGCTGTCGCCGATCGTCGCTCGCCTGCTGCTCGGGGTCGACGCCGGCGAGGTGCAGCCGGCCGTGCGCGAGAGCACATCGCTCACCATCACCGGCACCGAGGGCATGGTGGTGACCTATGCGCGCTGCTGCCACCCGATCCCCGGCGATGCCATCATGGGGCACCTGTCCAGCGGCCGCGGCGTCGTCATCCACAGGAACGTCTGTCACAACCTGGCGAATTTCCGCAAACACCCCGAGAAGTGGGTGACGGTGAACTGGCGCAGCGACATCGACCAGGACTTCACGGCCCAGGTAACGCTGATCGCCGTCAACCGGATGGGGGTTCTGGCGGAGGTGGCGGCCACCATCTCGGCGGCCCAGTCGAACATCGAGCAGGTTTCGGTGCGGGAAGGCGACGACGACGCCTCGGTGATGACCTTCCTGCTGCAGGTGCGGGACCGCCAGCATCTGGCTGCCGTGCTGCGCAGCATCCGCAAGATGCCCAGCGTCATCAAAGTCACCCGCGACTGCGCCTGACCGGAGGAAGCATGCAGAAGAAACACGTGGTCACACCGGCCGCACCCGCCGCCATCGGCACCTACTCCCAGGCCGTCGAGACGGGCGGCGTCGTCTATGTCTCGGGGCAGATCCCGCTCGATCCCGCCACCATGCAGATCGTACAGGGGGAGTTCGCCGACCGCGTGCGGCAGGTGTTCCGTAACCTGGCGGCCATCGCGGAGGCGGCGGGCGGCAGCCTCGCCGATGCCGTGAAGCTCACCATCTATCTCACCGACATGGCCAACTTCGCCACCGTGAACGAAGTGATGGCAGAGTTCTTCGATGAGCCGTATCCCGCCCGGGCCGCCGTCGGCGTGGCCGCGCTGCCGAAGGGGGCCGACGTAGAGGCGGACGCCATCCTTATTCACGGCACCAGCATGCCGTGAACCGGGACGCCGGCGCCTCCGGGAGCCCGGGCCTCGGCTCGCCGCTGACGGCGCTGAAGGGCGTCGGCCCGGCGCTGGCGGAGAAGCTCGCCCGCCTCGGCGCGGAGTCGGTCGAGGATCTGTTGTTCCTGCTCCCGCTGCGCTACGAGGACCGCACGCGGGTGACCCGCATCGGCTCGGCCGGGCACGGCGAGCGGGTGCTGGTCGCCGGCGATATCCTGCTCTCGGAGACCGTATACCGGGGCCGGCGGTCCCTGCTCGTGCGCGTCACCGACGGCAGCGGGCAGCTCACGCTGCGCTTCTTCCATTTCTCCCGCTCCCAGCAGGCGCGCCTGTCCCGGGGCTCGCGCATCGCCTGCTACGGCGAGGTCCGTCCCGGCCCGGCGGGCAAGGAAATGGTGCATCCCGAGTACCGGCTGCTGGGCGCACAAGAACCGGTGCCGGTGGAGGACAGGCTGACACCGGTGTACCCGACCACCGAGGGCGTGCAGCAGGGTCGCCTGCGGCGCCTCGTGGCGGAGGCACTGGACATGATGCGCCGGGAGGCTCCCACCGAGCTGGTGCCGCGCCAGGTGCTGGAACGCACGGACCTGCCGACGCTGACGGAGGCGGTGCAATACCTGCACCGGCCGCCGCGGGGAGTGGACCTGGCGGAACTCGCCGGCGGCAGCCACCCCTGCCAGCAGCGCCTGGCCTTCGAGGAGCTGCTGGCTCATCACCTCAGCCTGCGACGGCTTCGTCATCGGATTCGCGACGAGCTGGCACCGGCGCTGGCCGACGACGACGGCCTGGCGCAGCGGTTCCTGGACAGCCTGCCGTTCCGGCTGACGGACGCCCAGAAACGGGTGCTGGCCGAGATCTCGGCGGACATCGCCCGGCCCCACCCCATGCTGCGCCTGGTGCAGGGCGACGTCGGCTCGGGCAAGACCGTGGTCGCGGCCGCTGCCTGCCTGAAGGCCATCGCGGCGGGGTGCCAGGCGGCGCTCATGGCACCGACCGAGCTGCTCGCCGAGCAGCATTATCGGAGCTTCAGCGCCTGGCTCGAGCCGCTCGGCATCCGGCCGGTCTGGCTCACCGGCAGCCTCCGTTCCGCGGTGCGGCGCGAGGCGCTGGCCGCCATTGCCGACGGCAGCGCGGCAATGGTCATCGGCACCCATGCGCTGTTCCAGGAATCCGTCGCCTTCGACAACCTCGCGCTGGTGGTGATCGACGAACAGCACCGCTTCGGCGTACACCAGCGCCTCGCCCTGCGGCAGAAAGGCGAGCAGGGCGTAACCCGGCCGCACCAGCTGGTGATGACGGCCACGCCCATCCCGCGCACGCTCGCCATGACCGCCTACGCCGATCTCGATACCTCCGTCATCGACGAGCTGCCGCCGGGCCGCAGGCCCGTGACCACCGTGGTGCTGCCGGAGACGCGCCGCGAAGAGGTCATCGAGCGGGTGCGGCGTGCCTGTGCCGAGGGTCGCCAGGCCTACTGGGTGTGCCCGCTGGTGGAGGAGAGCGAGCAGCTCGACTACCAGGCGGCCGAGGCCAGCTACCGGATGCTCGGCGAGGCGCTGCCCGACATACCGGTGGGCCTGGTGCACGGCCGCATGAAGCCGGCCGGGAAGGAAGCCGTGATGCAGGCATTCAAGGCCGGAGAACTCAGGCTGCTGGTGGCCACCACCGTGATCGAGGTGGGCGTGGACGTGCCGAACGCCAGCCTGATGATCGTCGAGAACGCCGAACGCATGGGCCTGTCCCAGCTCCACCAGCTGCGCGGGCGGGTGGGTCGCGGCAGCCGCGAGAGCACCTGCCTGCTCATGTACCGGCCGCCGCTGTCGGAGATGGCGCGGCGGCGCCTGGCCGTGCTGCGTGAGACGGGCGACGGTTTCCTGGTGGCAGAGGAAGACCTGAAGCTGCGCGGGCCCGGCGAGGTGCTGGGCACGCGGCAGACCGGCGCCATGCAGCTGCGCATCGCCGATCTCAGCCGCGATGCCGATCTCATGCCCAAGGTGCAGCTCGCCGCCGCAGCCGTCTCGCCGGCGGACGCCGAAGCCATCATCCAGCGCTGGCTGGGCGGCGCCAGCCGCTACGGCAGCGTTTGACGAAGCCGGGACCGCCGCGCTGCACTGTCATGGAGCGCGATCTCGTCTACACTCTGCAACCCATGCTTCCCGCTAACGAACAAGCCTCGGGCGACGGCCGCTGGTCGGAGACCATCCCGGCCTCGGTGCCCGCCGGCCTGACCGGCTGGCTGGCCGACCACGGTCTGCTCACGCCCCGTATCCGTTCGTTCCAGCCGGCGAGCTTCCGCCTCGCGGTGCACGCCGAGCGCCGCCGGCGGCTCGACAGGGAGGAACGGGCGCTGCTCGACGGCGACGCCGGGGAGGCACTGGTCCGCGAGATCAGCATGGGCGGGGCCGCCGGCGAACTGGTGGTGGCCTCGAGCATCATCCCGGCAGAGACCCTGGAGCGTTTCCCGAGCCTGGCCGCGTTGGGCGAGCGCCCTCTCGGCGAGGCACTGGCGCGCCTGGACGAGGTGAGCCGGGAGCCGTTCTGCTACGCCGTATTCGAGCCGGGGGACCGCGGCTACCCGGCGCTGCCCGAGCGCATGCCGGCCGGACGGCTGTTCGCGCGGCGTTCGGTGATCCGCGTGGCGGGCGCGCCGATTCTGGTAATCGAGTATTTTCCCGCCAGCCTGGCGGCACCGGAGGGCGCGGCGCTGTGAGGACGGGGGCCGCTTCCCGCGGGCAGGCCCGGGCAGCGGACGGTACCCGCCCCGGCTTCCTGGCGGTGCTGCTCTCCCAGCTCGGGGTCTACGCCCGGCTCATGCGGCTCGACCGGCCCATCGGCTTCTACCTGCTGATGTGGCCCACGCTGTGGGCGCTGTGGGTGGCAGGCGACGGCCGCCCGGACGAGGGCATCTTCGCCATCTTCATGGCCGGCGTCGTGGTCACCCGCTGCGCCGGCTGCATCATCAACGACATTGCCGACCGTGGGTTCGACCCCTATGTGACCCGCACCCGGGAGCGGCCGCTGGCCACGGGCAAGGTGAGCGTCGTCGAGGCGGCCCTGCTGTTCGTCGGCCTCGGCCTGATCGCCATCGGCCTGGTGACGCTGCTGAATCCGCTCTCCCGGGTGGTCGCCGCCGCCGCAGCGGTGCTCATTATCGTCTACCCCTTCGTGAAGCGCATACTCTCGGTGCCCCAGCTCGTGCTGGGGGCGGCCTTCGCCATGGCCATTCCGCTGGCGTTCGCCGCACAGACGGGCGAGATTCCGGAGATCGCCTGGCTGATGTTCGCCGTCACCGTGATCTGGGCCATCATCTACGACACGATGTATGCCATGGTCGACCGGCCGGACGACCTGCAGGTGGGCATCAAGTCGACGGCGATCCTGTTCGGCGACGCCGACCGCTTCATGATCGCCGCGCTGCAGGGCCTCATGCTGCTGGGACTCGTGCTGATGGGCACCCGTCTCGCCATGGGCCTCTGGTTCTTCCTCGGCGTGGCGCTGGCCGGCGGCTTCATGGCCTGGCACCAGTATCTCATCCGTGACCGGAATACCGCCGACTGCTTCCGCGCCTTCCTGAACAACCACTACATCGGCATGATGGTGTTCATCGGCATCGCGCTGGATTACCTGTTCCGCTGAGCGCACGTGCCGCGGCGACCACGCTGACCCGGGCGCAACCGCCGTCGCGCAGCAGGGCCGCGATCTCCCGCGTGGTTGCGCCGGTGGTGACGACGTCGTCCACGATCACGGCGTGCCCGAAATCGGCGGGGCGCTGCAGCCGGAAGGCGCCGGCCACGTTTCGGCGCCGCGCCCGGGCGCTCAGGGACGACTGTTCCCGGGTGGGACGAATGCGGACGACCAGATCCCCCGCCAGGCGGCAACCGAGACGCCGGGCCAGCGGCCGCGCGATTTCCAGAGCCTGATTGTAACCCCGGGCGGCGAGCCTCCGGCGATGCAGCGGCACCGGGATCAGCACCGCCGCTGGGCCGGGGCAGAACGCCGGCTGCGCCTCCAGCGCTGCGGCGACGATCCCGGCCAGCAGCGGCCCGTGCCAGAGACGGGCGTTGAACTTCAGCTCGGTGAGCAGCCAGTCCGCGGGGAAGGCGTAATGCAGCGGCGCCAGCGTCAGGTCCATCGGCGGCGGGTATCGCCGGCAGGCGATGCACAGGCTGCCCGCGCTCACGGGTTCGGCGCAGCGTCGGCAGGCGTCGGCAATACGGGGCAGGTCGCCGAGACACCCGGCGCAGATGTCCGGCACGGTCCATTGGTCGCCGCGCTGGTCGCCGAGTTGGTCGTCGATTTCGCCGCCGGGACGGTTGCCGTCCGGGTAACAAACGGGCTCGCCGCACAGCGCACAGCGCGGCGGGAACAGGAGGCGGGCCAGGGAATCGAGTGCGGCGCGGCAGCGCGTCATGGCGCAGGTTACGGCAGTCGTCATAGCCGGATCTTGCGGGTGCGCGTCCACGGGTACAGCCGGATTTTCCGCCGGCAGCCGGCATTTTTGCCGTAAGCTTCCCGGCCTCATGGATGTGCCCGACCGACCAGCCGCCTCCGCCCCGCGCCGCCGGGAGGTACGCCGCCGCACCGACGCCAGCGTGGCCGGGGCGGACGACTTCCTGTCGGCCCGGACCCGCGAGGAACTGCTTTCCCGCTTGAATCTCGCCGCCATCCGGCCACGGCGCGTGCTGGACGCCGGCGCTGCCACCGGCCGCGCCTCGGCAGAACTCGCGCGCCGCTACCGGGGCTGCCGCGTGGTCTCGCTGGACCTCTCGCCGGCCCGGCTCGCCGCGGCCCGACGGAGCCACAGCCGCTTCGCCCGCCGCGACGAGGTGGCCGGCGATGCCGCCCGCCTGCCCTTCCGCGACCGGGTCTTCGACATGGTGTTCGCCAACCTGCTGCTGCCCTGGTTCGCCGATCCGGCTCCGGTGCTGGCGGAGACCGCCCGCGTGCTGCGCCCCGAGGGTCTGTTCACCTTCACCAGCCTGGGCCCGGACAGCTTCCGGGAGCTGCGCGACGCCTGGCGGGCGCTGGATGAGGGCGAACACGTGCAGGCATTCCCGGACATGCACGACCTCGGCGATGCGCTGGTCCGTGCGGGCCTGCGCGACCCGGTACTCGACGTCGAGCATCTCACCGTGACCTATGCGGAGCCTGCCGCGCTGTGGCGAGACCTCACCGCGGCGGGTGCCCGCAACACGCTGGCCGGCCGCGGCCGGGGACTGGCGACGCCCGCACGCTTTCGGCGCCTCGCAGACGCCTGGGGAAGGCTGCGTGGGGAAGACGGCCGCCTGCCGCTGACCGTCGAACTGGTCTACGGCCACTGCTGGGGCGGCAGCGGGCTGCCCGGGGCCGATGCCGACGGCGCGGTACGCATCAGTCCGCAACAGATAATGAGACGCACTTGAGACGTGGTGACCCGGTCTCTTGCACGGCGGGCGGGCGCCCCGATAATCGAAACATCACGGAAGTTCAGGCACCTCGGCCATCGCTTGCCGCAATTCCATGATTTATCAACATTAATTCGAGATGGAAAGCCACTTGCGCAGTTGCACCCGGAAGGCCGTTTCTTTAGACTCCCGTGTCCGCGGTCCGGCGGGTCCGGACCGGCGGACCGAGGACCAGGGAAATTCAGGATCAGCTGCAGGATCTATCCAGTTGCACCGCTTCGAACTGAAGCCGAATTGTTCCCTGGATTCCCGCACGGCAACGCTCTTTTTCGTCTCGATCCTGGCGGTCTCCATGACGGTCGCCGGCGGCTTCGCGGCGATGGGTTACTGGCCGGTGCTGCCGATGGCCGGGCTGGAACTCTCCGGGCTAGGCGCGGCGCTCTGGCTGAGCATGAGACGCGGCCGCGACCGTGACCTGATCGACGTCGGGCCGGACGAGGTACTCGTCAGCCGTCTGCGGGGCCGGGAACGGCGTGACCAGCGCTTCCTGCGGGCCTGGACGCGGGTACGCTATGCCGGTGGCCGGCGAGCCGGCGCGCCCGGCAGGCTGGAGATCGGCGCCCACGGGCGCTGGTGCGCGGTCGGGGAATTCCTGACCGACGCCGAGCGTCGTGGGCTCGGAGAGAGATTGAAGCGAGTACTGGCAGAGCCGGCGGCGCCGGACGACGACCGCGGGGCGCAGCAGGATGCGCAACCGTGACAGGATGACCACACCGGCCGCGGCCGGCAGGACAACAGACCGATGATCAGAAAAATCTCCCTCTTCTTGCTGACCCTCCCGGCTTCGGCGGCCGCGCTGGCGGAGTCGAAGATCAACATGCCCCAGGGCGTGACCGAGGTCAGCCGCGACATCTACGGCCTGCACATGCTCATCTTCCTGGTGTGCTGCGCCATCGCCGTTTTCGTGTTCGGCTGGATGATCATCGCGCTCGTCCTGCACCGGAAGTCCCGGGGCGTGGAGCCGGCGAAGTTCTCCCACTCCACGAAGGCGGAGATCATCTGGACCGTCATCCCGATCGGCATCCTGATCGGCATGGCCATCCCCTCGGCCGAGACGCTGGTGAAGATCGAGGACAGCCGCAACCCGGACATCACGGTGAAGGTCACCGGCTACCAGTGGAAGTGGCATTACGAATACCTGGACGAGGGTGTGGAGTTCTACTCGAACCTGGCCCGCTCGAGCAACGAGGCGCGCCGGCTCGGCTCGGGTATCGACCCGGCCAGCGTGCCGAACTACCTCCTCGAGGTGGACAACCCCATGGTGGTGCCGGTCGGCGCCAAGGTCCGGGTGCTGATCACCTCCAACGACGTCATCCACGCATGGTGGATGAAGGACTTCGGCATCAAGAAGGACGCGATCCCCGGCTTCATCAACGAGGCCTGGTTCCGGGCGGAGGAGCCCGGCGTGTACCGCGGCCAGTGCGCCGAACTCTGCGGCAAGGACCACGGCTTCATGCCGATCGTCGTGGAGGTGCTCGATCGGGCCGAGTACGAGGGCTGGGTCGCCGCCCGCCAGGAAGAGCAGGGCGTGAGCCCGAAGCTGGCCGCGGCGCCGGCGGCCGAGTGACCGCGGCGACAGGCGCCCGCAGCAGAACAGACAGGAACGAGCGCCGGGGCCCGAGCGGAGCCCCGGCAGGAAACCAGGAGCCATCCGTATGAGCAGTGCAACCGACGCGCTACACCACGACGACCATCATCACGGCCCGGAGATGACCGGCATCCGGCGGTGGCTGTTCACCACGAACCACAAGGACATCGGCACGATGTACCTAGTGTTCAGCCTGCTCATGTTCTTCGTGGGCGGCGCGATGGCGCTGATCGTCCGGGCGGAGCTGGGCCAGCCGGGCCTGCAGTTCGTCAACCCGGACTTCTATAACCAGATGGTCACGATGCACGCCCTGATCATGATCTTCGGCGCGGTGATGCCGGCCTTCGTCGGCCTGGCCAACTGGATGATCCCCATGATGGTGGGCGCGCCGGACATGGCGCTGCCGCGCATGAACAATTGGTCGTTCTGGATCCTGCCGGCGGCCTTCACGATCCTGCTGGCCACGCTGTTCGTGCCGGGCGGCGCACCCGCCAGCGGCTGGACCATGTATCCGCCGCTGGTACTGCAGACCGGTGATGCCTTCCCGCTGCTGATCTTCTCCGTCCACCTGATGGGCATCTCCTCCATCATGGGTGCGATCAACATCATCGTGACCATCATGAACATGCGCGCGCCCGGCATGACGCTGCTGAAGATGCCCATGTTCGTGTGGTCCTGGCTGATCACCGCGTACCTGCTCATCGCGGTCATGCCGGTGCTCGCCGGCGCGGTGACCATGCTACTGACCGACCAGTTCTTCGGCACCAGCTTCTTCCGCGCGGCCGGCGGCGGCGACCCGGTGATGTTCCAGCACATCTTCTGGTTCTTCGGCCATCCCGAGGTGTACATCATGATCCTGCCGGCCTTCGGCATCATCTCGGAGATCATCCCCACGTTCTCCCGGAAGCCGCTGTTCGGCTACGACTCCATGGTGTATGCGACAGCCAGCATCGCGTTCCTGTCCTTCATCGTCTGGGCGCACCACATGTTCACGGTCGGCATGCCGCTCACCGGGCAGCTGTTCTTCATGTTCTCCACCATGCTGATCGCCGTGCCGACGGGCGTGAAGATCTTCAACTGGACGTCGACGATGTGGCGGGGCTCGATGACCTTCGAGACGCCAATGCTGTTCGCCATCGCATTCCTGTTTCTGTTCACCATCGGCGGCTTCTCCGGCCTGATGCTCGCCATCGTGCCGGCGGACTTCCAGTACCACGACTCTTACTTCGTGGTGGCGCACTTCCACTACGTCCTCGTACCGGGCGCCATCTTCGCCATCATGGCGGCCGCCTACTACTGGCTGCCGAAGTGGACGGGGCACATGTACAACGAGACGCTGGGCAAGTGGCACTTCTGGCTTACGACCATCTTCGTGAACATGACCTTCTTCCCGATGCACTTCGTGGGCCTGGCGGGCATGCCGCGGCGTATCCCCGACTACGCCACCCAGTTCGCCGATTTCAACCTGCTGGCGACGGTGGGGGCCTTCGGCTTCGGCCTGTCCCAGCTGCTGTTCGTCTGGATCGTCGTTTCCTGCGCGCGCGGCGGCAAACCCGCCACGGCGGAGGTCTGGGACAACCCGAAGGGCCTGGAGTGGACGGTGCCCTCGCCGGCGCCATACCACACCTTCGACCAGGCGCCGGAGGTCAAGTAAGCGCCCGTGGATGAACGCAAGCCGGAACAGCGTCGCAAGGCCCTGCGCAACGCCATCATCCTGGCGGTGGTGGCGGTGGGGTTCTACGCCGGCTTCATATTCGTCGAGTATCTGCGCAGCCAGGGAGGCAGCTAGCCCATGACGGAAGACAGCGGCGAGCGGAACCACAGGGGGCTGTCCTGGCAGCTGCTGGTGATGACCGTCGCCATGTTCGGCTTCGGCTTCGCCCTGGTGCCTTTGTACGACGTGTTCTGCGAGATCACCGGCCTGGGCGGCCGCACGAATGCCGAAGCCGTGACGGTCACCGAGCAGCCCGACGAGAACCGGCTGATCACGGTGGAGTTCGTCGCCACGGTCAACCAGCGGGGCCCGTGGGAGTTCGAGCCCACCGTCACGAAGTTGCAGGTGCATCCCGGCAAGCTCTACGACACCACCTTCTTCGCGAAGAACCTGCAGAATCACGGCACCGTCGGCCGTGCGGTACCCAGCGTGTCGCCGCCGGTGGCCGCGCGGCACTTCACGAAGACGGAGTGCTTCTGCTTCACCAACCAGCCCTTCGAGGCTCAGCAAGGCAGGGACATGCCGGTGCGTTTCATCGTGGACCGGGCGCTGCCCGCCCATATCGACACGGTGACGCTTTCCTATACGCTGTTCGACACCGAACAGCAGGTGGCTGCGGCGGACGACTGACCGTCCACCGCAACCCGGCTCATAACAAGACAGCCAGTCAAGACAGCGGGACATCTCCATGGCACAGACCAAAGACAGCTATTACGTACCCCACGGCAGCCACTGGCCCGTGGTGGGCACCGTCGGCCTCTTCCTCCTCATGGTCGGGGTATCGATGTGGCTGAACGGCTCGGACATCGGCAGCTGGATCATGTTCGCGGGTATCGGCGTGGTCGTCGTGATGCTGTTCGGCTGGTTCGGCGACGTCATCGACGAGAGCGAGGGCGGCGTCTACAACGCCCAGGTGGACAAGTCGTTCCGCATGGGGATGATGTGGTTCATCTTCTCCGAAGTGATGTTCTTCGCCGCCTTCTTCGGCGCGCTGTTCTACGCCCGCTCCTTCGTGCTGCCCTGGCTGGACGGCGAGGGCAACAACTTCTTCACCAATCTGCTGCTGTGGCCCGGCTTCGAGGACACGTGGCCCACCAACGGACCCGCCGACATCGGCGGCGAGTTCCGGAAGATGGGCGCGCTGGGTCTGCCCCTGATCAATACCGCCATCCTGCTCACCTCGAGCGTGACCGTGACCATCGCCCACCACGCCATCCGCGAGGGCAACCGCGGCATGACGGCGCTGTTCCTGGCACTGACGTTCCTGCTCGGCTACGTGTTCGTAGGCCTGCAGGCCTACGAGTACGTGCACGCCTACCAGGATCTGAATCTGACGCTCGAGTCGGGCATCTACGGTTCGACGTTCTTCATGCTCACGGGCTTCCACGGCATGCACGTCACCGTCGGCGCGATCATGCTGACCGTGATCTTCCTGCGGGTGATACGGGGCCACTTCACGGCCAAGCACCACTTCGCCTTCGAGGCGACCGCGTGGTACTGGCACTTCGTGGACGTGGTCTGGCTGGGCCTCTACATCTTCGTCTATTGGCTCTAGCCGGCCGCGGCCGGCGCCGGCCGGGCGCGATCAGGCGTTGGGCGCGATCCAGCCGTTGAGCCCGGCGACGATGAGGAAGATGAACAGGACCACGGACAGGCCGATGCGCCAAGTGAGCGCCTTCACCAGACGGCCGGAGCCGTCCTTGTCGCTGACCAGGTAGAAGAGCCCGGAGCCGAGGCTCGCGATGATCCCGCCGAGGATCAGGATGACGAGGAGTTTCATAGCTTCGATATGTGGGCTGCCGCCGGACCGTCAAGTATAGCGGTCCGGCCGCGAGGCCGCCCGCGGGTCAGGCGCTGTCGAGGAATGCGGCGGAACGCCCGGGAAGCGGGCGTGTCCATGGACAGGCGATGAGCGACGTCGATGACACGCGGCGGGAATTCCGGCCGGCTCTGGTACCCACCCTGCTGACGGTGGCCCTGATGCCGGTGCTGATCGGACTCGGCGTCTGGCAGCTCTCCCGCTACGAATACAAGACGGGACTGGAGCAGGCCTACGCGGCCTCCGGCGCCGAGCCCGTGGCCGCCGATGCGGTGAGCGCAGACGACCGGGACCGCTTCCGGCCGGTGACCGCGCGGGGCCGTTACGACAGCGAGCGGCAGTTCCTGATCGACAACATGGTGAGCCGTGGCCGCAACGGGTTCTTAGTGATTACGCCGTTTCGGCTCGACAGCGGCGGCCTGCTGCTGGTGAACCGGGGCTGGATCGCCCAGGATGCCCGCCGCCGGCCGGCCGCCGACATCGCGGTGGGCGAGGGGACGCGGCGCATCGAGGGCCGGGTCGGCCGCCTGCCGGTCGCGGGTCTCGACCTCGGCGGTGGCGACGGTGCCGCCGGTGCCTGGCCGTCGGTGCGCCAGTTCCCGGACATCCCGGAGCTCTCGGCGGCGCTGTCGCACCCGGTGGCGCCCTGGGTGCTGCTGCTCGCGCCGGAGGCCGCCGACGGTTTCCGGCGGGAATGGGAGCCTGGCGGAATGCCGGCGTCCCGGCACCTGGGTTACGCGGTCCAGTGGTTCGCGCTGGCGGCGGCGCTCGCGGTGATCTACGTGGTGGTCAACGTCAGGCGGCGGCCGCAGGCCGCGAGTGGCAACGAGTAGCCGGGCTGGCGGCCTCGGGCGAGACGACGGACGAACGAACGGAAATGAACGAACAGAAAGAGCAACGACGAGGCCGCCTGCAGTTCATCCTGCTGGCAGTGATCTTCCTGGGACCGCTGGCCCTGGCCATGTACCTGTACTACGGCGTGGACGACTGGAGTCCGCCGGGCCAGACCAACCACGGCATGCTGATCGAGCCGGTGGTGGTACTGCCGGAGGTGCCCATCGAGACGCTGGCGGGCGAAAGCATTCCGCCGGACGGTTGGCGCCATCACTGGACCATGCTGTACGTGAACCCGGAGCCCTGCGACGAGACCTGCCGCCAGGAGATCATCAAGATCCGGCAGATCCGGCTGGCGCTGGGCGCGGAGGCCGACCGGGTGGAGCGGCTCTACCTCTCCGGCACCGAGCCGCCGGCCGCAGACTGGCTGCAGCGCACCCAGGCCGGCCTGACCAGCGCCGCGCTGGACGACAACCCGGCGCTGGCCGACGCCCTGCCGTCCCGGGAAGCGGCGATCTATTTCATCGACCCGCTCGGCAACCTGATGATGCGCTTCCCCACCGATGCGGACCCGGAAGACATCAAGGACGATTTGAAGAAGCTGCTGAAGATCTCGCGGATCGGATGAAACCGGAACACAGGATCGAAGAGACAGGACCATGAACAGAGCGGCAAGAATCTACCGCGTACTCGTCCCGGCGGCGACCGTGCTGACCCTCTGCGTGGTCGTGCTCGGCGCCTGGGTGCGCCTCACCGACGCCGGCCTCGGCTGCCCGGACTGGCCCGGCTGCTACGGCACGCTGACCGTGCCGAAGACCGCCGAGCAGCTCGATTTTGCCGCCGGCGCCTTCCCGGAGCGCCCGGTGGACCACGGCAAGGCCTGGCGGGAGATGATCCACCGCTACTTCGCGGGCGCGCTCGGCCTGATGATATTCGCCATCGCCGCGGCCGCCTGGGCCAACCGGCGGGACCCGGCGCAGCCGGTGCGCCTGCCCCTCGCGCTGGCCGGCGTCATCGTCGCCCAGGCACTGCTGGGCATGTGGACCGTGACGCTGCTTCTGAAGCCGTTCATCGTGACGCTGCACCTGCTGGGCGGCCTGACGACGCTGGGCCTGCTGTTCTGGCTGACGCTGGGCGTGATCAGACCGGAGCCGGCCGGACCGGTGATCCGCGTCCCGCGTCGGCTGCGCACGCTGGCAGTGGCCGGGCTCGTGCTGCTCGGCGTGCAGATCACCCTGGGCGGCTGGACCAGCACCAACTACGCGGCCCTGGCCTGCCCGGACTTCCCCACCTGCCAGACCCAGTGGTGGCCGGAGATGGACTTCGCCGAGGGCTTCCGACCCTGGCACGGCCTCGGCATCGACTACGAGGGTGGCATCCTGGACAGCCCGGCCCGCACCGCCATCCATTATGTCCACCGCATCGGCGCGCTCGTGGTCACGCTGGTACTCGGCGGCCTCGCGATCGCGGCGCTGGGCGGCGGCCGCCCGCCGGCCCTGCGCCGGGCCGGAGCTTTCCTGCTGGGGGCACTGGCAGTGCAGCTGGCGATCGGTATAGGTATCATTCACTATTCACTGCCGCTCTCACTCGCGACTGCTCACAACGCCGGCGCCGCGCTCCTGCTGCTGGCGCTGCTCAACTACAACCATCTGGTCCGGCATGCCGAACACTGACGCACAGACTCTCGAGAGAAGCCGCCCCGTCCACTGGCGGGATTACTACGAGCTCACCAAGCCCCGCGTGGTGGCGCTGATCGTGTTCACCGCCATCGTCGGCATGTTCCTGGCCGTGCCGGGACTGCCGGATCCGGTGGCGCTGATCCTTGGCACGCTCGGCATCGGTCTGGCCAGCGCCGGGGCCGCCGCGGTGAACCAGATCCTGGACGCGCGCTTCGACGCCATCATGGCCCGCACCCAGCACCGGCCGCTGCCCACCGGCACGGTGTCCGAGCCCCAGGCGTTCGCCTTCGCCGGCGCGCTGTCGGCGGTGTCCATGCTCATTCTGTGGTTCGGGGTCAATCCCCTGACCGCGGTGCTGACCTTCTGTTCGCTGATCGGCTATGCCGTCATCTACACGGTATTCCTGAAGCATGCGACGCCCCAGAACATCGTCATCGGCGGCGCCGCCGGCGCCGCGCCGCCGGTGCTCGGCTGGACGGCCATCACCGGCGAGGTGCACGCCCACGCGCTGATCCTGTTCCTGATCATCTTCGTGTGGACGCCGCCCCACTTCTGGGCGCTGGCCATCGCCCGCAAGGACGAGTACGCGAAGGTGGGCATCCCGATGCTGCCGGTCTCCTACGGCGAGCAGTTCACCCGCCTCTACGTGCTGCTCTATACCATCCTGCTCGTGATGGTCACGCTGCTGCCCTGGCTCACGGGCATGAGCGGCCCGCTCTACCTCGCCAGCGCGCTGGTGCTGGGCGGGGTGTTCCTCGGGTACGCCTGGCGCATGAAGGTCAGTGACGACCCGTCACTGCCGATGCGCACCTTCTCCTGGTCCATCACCTATCTCATGGCGCTGTTCACGGCGCTGCTCGTCGATCACTACCTGTTCTGATTCCCCATCCGTTATCCTCGGCGGCATGGCCGGGGACAGAGACAGCGCCAGACTGGAACCCGACGAGGTCGTCAGCGCGGTCTATTATCCGAACAAGGCGCGCCTGGTCGCCGCCACCGTCTCCGGCAGCATCGCCGGTCTCATCGTCGGTATCGGCGTGGCGCTGCTGCTGACCGGGGACGGCGCCGCCGGCTTCCTCACGGCGGCAGCCTCCGTCATCCTCGGCGCAGGCGTCTCCCTGTTCGGTTCGGCCAGCAAAGCCCGACTGCGATTCGGCACGGACTGGGTGGAGGGCCCGGTCGATGGCGGCGTCGGCTACGTCCTGATGCGGCGGGATGACATCGCCGCGCTCGAGGTGGTCGACCAGGACAAGCTTCGCCTGGCGCGTCAGGACGGCGAGCGAATACTGGTCCACCTCGCCCATTACGAGTTCATGGATCAGCAGATGATCCGGATGCGGCTCACTTCGCTCGCCGGCGGGCGCACGTCCACGCCGCCGGAGATGCTGGTGCAGGAGTCGAAGCGGCACCGGCTCGGGTTCCGGCGCAAGCGGGACCCGGTGCCCTCGTCAGACCGCGAAGGCAATTCATGAAGCCGATCAGCTGGCAGGATTTCGAGCAGGTGGAACTGCGGGTGGGGACAGTGACACGGGTGGAGCCCTTCCCGGCGGCCCGCAAGCCCGCCTACAAGCTCACCGTCGACTTCGGCCCCGAAGTGGGCGTGCGGCGCTCCTCGGCGCAGATCACCGAGCGCTACGAGCCTGACGAGCTGGTGGGCCGTCAGGTGCTGGCGGTGACCAACTTCCCCCCGAAACAGATCGGTCCGTTCATGTCGGAGTGCCTGGTGACGGGCTTCGTGCAGACTGACGGCAGCGTCGTTCTGGCCGTGCCTGACAGTCCGGTGGCCGACGGGAGCCGTCTGGCATGAGCGGCCGCGAGAGCCGCGCGCGCATCGCCGCCCGGCTGCGCGATACCCAGCGCCGCCAGCAGCGGCGCGAACTCCTGCTCACCGCGGGGGTTCTGATCGGCGGCGGCCTGCTCATCGCCGGCTGGAGTCTCGGCTGGTTCGCCACGGAGATCACGCTGGAGAGTTCCGACGGCCACTGGGCCGACCGGGAAGCGCTGGACGAAGGGCGCGATTACACGGACAGCGTCGCGCTGTTCATGCAGTACCGCATCGAATGCGGTGCGCCGGAGGCCGAACTCTATCGCGCCACCGCCAGACCCTGGTGGAACCCGTTCCTCTGGCCCAGCCTGTTTGCCGACGACAAGTGGTCCATACCCTACCGGGAAACCCTGGGCGCGGCGGAGCCCACCGGCATCCCGGAGGTGAGCTGCACGCCCGTGCGCGGGGCGTGGGAGCGGGCGGACCGTCAGGCCGACGCCTACCTGGAATCGCTGTGAGCGGGCCGCGCGGAGAGACGCGGGAGACGGTCGTCATCGACACCCGGCATTGCGGGCCGCCGGAGTCGGGCAACGGCGGCTACAGCGCAGGACTGCTGGGCACCCGCCTGCCCGGCACGCCTGAGGTGCGCCTGCACAGGCCGCCACCCCTCGACCGGCCGCTGACGCTGCGCCTGGCTGGGGGCGAACTCCTGGACGGTGAGACCGTTGTCGCGAGCGCGCGGCCGGGCGCGATCGAAGGCGAACTGCCGCCGGCCCCGACCCTCGCGGAAGCCAGCGCGGCTGCAAGGGATTATCTCGGCTTCGAGGCCCACACGTTCCCCACTTGCTTTGTCTGTGGCCCGGCGCGCAGCCCGGCGGACGGCGGACTGTGCATCTATCCCGGTCCCGTCCCGGGCGCCGAACGGGTGGCGGCGCCCTGGCAGCCGGCGGACACGCTGGCCGACGAGTCGGGCCACGTACGGCCCGTCTATCTCTGGTCCGCCCTGGACTGCCCGTCGGGCTTCGGCGCGATGGGACGCAATCCGGCTCCGGTCGTCCTGGGCACCATAACGGTGCAGATCGCGGCGCCGCTGCCGGCCGGCCAGCCCTGCGTCGTCGCCGGCTGGCCCATCCGCAGGTCCGGGCGCAAGCACTACGCGGGATCGGCCATCTACACGGCGGACGGGGAGCCCGTGGCCCGCGCCAGCACCATCTGGATCGCCCTCTGACGGCGCGTTTTGAGGGCACCGACAGTGCCTCCGAGGATGGGACAATCCGGTTGCGGCGACGCCCGACACTGAAAACGAACGGCCGCCTCCGCTATAGTCGGGCGTTCGTCGCGCTGCCATCGGAGTCATCATCCGCCATCCCATGCTCACCATCCCGACGCGTCCCGGCCTCAACAGGATCGTCGTCCTGAACACGAAAGGCGGCTGCGGCAAGACCACGATCGCGACCAACCTCGCCAGTCACTACGCCCTCCGGGGACCGCGGCCGGCGCTGATGGACTGTGATCCCCAGGGCTCCGCCATCCGCTGGCTGGAACGAAGGCCGGCGGAGGCGCCGCCCGTGCACGGCATCGCCGCGTACAAGCGCAACATGGCGGCGACGCAGAGCTGGCAGCTGCGCGTGCCGCAAGAGGCGGAGACGCTCATCGTGGACTCGCCGGCCGGTCTCGACCGGGACGCGCTGCGGCAGCTGACCCGGGACGCCACCAGCCTGATCATCCCGGTGATGCCCTCGGCCATCGACATCCACGCTACGGCCCGGTTCATCGGCGAGCTGCTGATCGGTGCCGGCGTCGACCGGCGGCGCCGCAACGTGGCCGTGGTCGCGAACCGCATCCGTCGCAATACCCGCAGTTTCATCAAGCTGACCCGCTTCCTGGAATCGCTGGAGATCCCCGTCATCGCCGCGCTGCGCGACGTGCAGGCGTACGTAAGGGCGGCGGAAGAGGGCATCGGCCTGTACGAGATGAAGCCCTACCGGGTCAGGAAGGATCTCGTGCACCTCGACCGCATCGTCGCCTGGCTGGACGGCTGGCACGCCCGCGAACCCGGCGCGGAGTCCGAGGGAGCGCTGCGGGGCAGAACGGAGGCGACCGCACCCACGGTCCGTGACGGTCCCCTATGGCCGGTACCCGGGTCGGGACCCGACGCCGATCACCGGTAGCACTACGTAGTGCCGCAGTGTACGGCGGCGTGTTTCAATGGGCACACCGCAGGAGGCAAGGAGGTACCCCGTGAAACAGATCACCGAATCGTCGAAAAGCGTCGAGCAGGCCACCGCGGATCTGCAGGAAGCGGTAAAGAAACACGGCTTCGGCGTGCTGCACATCTACGACCTGAAGGCGACCCTGAAGGAGAAGGGCGCACCCATCGAGAACGAGTGCCGCGTGCTGGAAGTCTGCAATCCCCAGCAGGCGCAGAAGGTGCTCTCCAGTGACATGAGCATGAACATGGCGCTGCCGTGCCGGGTGTCCGTCTACGAGCAGGACGGTCGTACCCGCATCGGCCTGCTGAGCCCGAAGGAGATGCTGGGACAGTTGTCGGACCAGCCGGAGCTCGCGGAAGTGGCCGGGGAGGTCGAGGCGGCCATGCAGCGCATGATCGAGGATGCAAAATAGGCCGGGCGCGACCGCCCCGCAGCGGCCGGAGCCCGAGCCGGAACCGGCAATAACCCTGCGGCGGCCGGAGCGCAGCATGGCCGGCGAGTTCCTCACTGCCGTGCGGCTCAGCCGGGACCTGCACGGGCCCTGGGTGGTCGCGCCGGATTCCCTGGCCGGCTACCGGGCCTACCTCGACCGGCTGCAGCAGGACAGCAACCTGGGCTATTTCGTGATGACGGCGGACGAGCGCATCGCCGGCGTCATCAACGTCAACGAGATCGTCCGGGGCGTGTTCCGCAGCGGCTACCTGGGCTACTACGCCTTCCTCCCCTGGACGGGACGCGGCTACATGCGCGCTGGCATGCGCAGGGTCATCACGCGGGCGTTCAGGGTGCATCGGCTGCACCGTCTCGAAGCGAATATCCAGCCGGGCAACGAGCCGTCCCGGCGGCTGGTTGGCGCCCTCGGCTTCCGCCTCGAGGGCTACTCGCCGCGCTATCTGAAGATCCGTGGGCGCTGGCGGGATCACGAGCGCTGGGCCATCACCCGCGAGGAGTGGCGGCCGGGATAGCGGGGCAGTGCTGGCGGCGGCCCTGCTCTGCGCCTATGCTGCTCCGGGGAGGGCCGCGACGATGAGACTCGAGACCGAACGACTGCTGCTGCGGCTGCCCGAGGAACGCGACCTCGACGCGCTCGCTCGCATGCATGCCGACGAAGCGCACATGCGCTACATGGGAGGCCCGCTCGACCGCGAGGGGACCTGGCGGCAGATCGCATGGATGCTGGGCCACTGGCAGATTCGCGGTTACGGACTGTTCGCCGTGGAAGACCGGCGGGACGGCACCTTCCTCGGCCGCGTCGGTTTCATTTATCCGGAGGGCTGGCCCGGCTTCGAGATCGGCTGGCTCATCGGCCCGGAATACGCCGGCCGCGGCTACGCCACGGAGGCAGCCGAAGCCGCCCTCGACTGGTGTTTCGACAATCTGGATCACGACCATGTGATCAGTCTGATCCATCCCGACAACCGCGCGTCCATCCGGGTGGCCGAGAAACTCGGCGAGCGGCCCTGGGGCGAGGCGCGGGTCAAGGACATCGACGTAATCATCCACCGCCTCGAGCGCCCGGACTGGAACGGGCGCAGACGCTAGGAGTTTCGCAATGCACGCAGTCCGCATGCGCTTCGGCGTGGCGTTGCTCGCAGCCGCCGTATTCCTGTTCGCCGGCACGCACCTCGCGGGCGCGGCGGCAGAGGCCGGCGGCGGTGCCTACCGCTACGGGACGCCGAGCCGCGACGGGATCGGCAAGTTCTACATGGGGCGAGAGATCTCCCATGTCATGGGCCACCTGGGCGCCGGCTGGCTGGAGCGGCCGTCGCGGCAGCAGGAGGAGCGCACCGATCTCCTGGTCCGGAATCTGCCGCTGGCGGAGGACGACGTGGTCGCGGACGTCGGCGCCGGGACCGGTTACTTCAGCTTCCGTATCGCGCCGGCCGTGCCCCGGGGAGAGGTACTGGCCGTGGATATCCAGCCCGAGATGCTCGCCATCATCGAGGAGCGCGGGCGCGAGGAGGGCGTGGAAAACGTCCGCGGTGTCCGCGGCAGCGTCACCGACCCGAACCTGCCCGAGGCGGCCGTCGACCTGGCCCTGATCGTCGATGCCTACCACGAGTTTTCGCATCCGCGGGAGATGGCCGCGGGCCTGCTGCGCGCACTGCGGCCGGGCGGCCTCCTGGTACTGGTCGAATACCGCGCCGAGGATCGCTCGGTGCCGATCAAGCGCCTGCACAAGATGAGCGAGGCGCAGGCGCGGCGCGAGCTCGAGGCGGCCGGCTTCGAGTTCGTCCGCAACGAGGACTTCCTGCCGCAGCAGCATTTCCTGGTGTTCCGGCGGCCGCACTGACACGCTGCTGCGGTAGCCGTCGGCGATGTTAGGATTCGTCCTTTTTCGCGGGACGGAGAAAACGTGACCCATGCGCAACGCGACGCGGGGAATGGCGGCACTTCTTGCGATCTGGATGACGGCAGCGGGGCCGCTGCCGGCAGGAGACACCATGAGCGCTGATACGCCCGAAGCCCCGTGCTATGACCCTTGCGATGACCCCTGCGATGACAAGTGGATCTGGCTCGAGGAAGTGGCAGGAGAACGGGCGCTCTCGTGGGTGGAGGGACGCAATGAGGCCTCCCTCGGCTACCTGGAGTCGCGGCCGCTGTTCGGGCCACTGCAAGAGCGCAGCCTGGAGATCCTGGATTCTGACGAACGGATTCCCGAACCGGCGTTGCGCGGCGGGCTGGTCTACAACTTCTGGCAGGACGCGGACAACCGCCGCGGCCTCTGGCGCCGCATGACGCTGGACGACTACGCCCAGGGCGGCAGCGACTGGGAGGTGCTGCTGGACCTGGACGCACTCGCCCGGCGCGAAGACGAGGACTGGGTCTGGAAGGGCGCGAGCTGCCTGCCGCCGGAATACCGCCGCTGCCTCGTGCACCTCTCCAGGGGCGGCGCCGACGCCACGGTCGTGCGTGAATTCGACACCGTAGCCGGGCGCTTCGTCGACGACGGCTTCCGGCTGGAAGAGGCGAAGCACGTGGTGAGCTGGGCCGACGGGGACACCCTGTACGCAGGGACGGACTTCGGGCCGGGCAGTCTGACCGACTCCGGCTATGCGCGCACCGCGCGGCGGTGGCGCCGCGGCCAGCCGCTGGCCGAGGCGCCGGAGATCTTCGCCGGCAAGACGACCGATGTGGCCGTCAGCGTCGTCCGCCTTCGCGACGGCGAGCGGCACTACGACATCGCCAGCCGTGCCCGGACCTTTTTCACCACCGAACGCTATCTCTACCGCGACGGCGAGCTCACGAAGATCGACATACCGGAAGACGCCGAAATGCACGGCATACTGGACGGGCAGATGATCGTGGAGCTGAAGAGCGCCTGGTCGCCCGCCGGCCGGGAGTATCCCCAGGGCGCACTGCTCGCCACGGACTTCGCGGCATTCATGGACGGCGAGCCGGACTTCGAGATGCTGATAGAGCCCGGCCCCGCGACGGCGATCGTCAGCGGTTCGGCGACCGGCGTGATGCGCACGCGCAGTCACCTGGTGGTGAACGAACTCAACGACGTGGTCAGCCGGCTCACCCGCTTCGGCCGGGAGGACGGCCGCTGGACCCGCCAGCGGATCGAGGCACCGGAGGACGGCGACATCACGCTGGTGAGCGCCACCGAAACGTCGGACTGGTTCTTCTTCCGCTACGAGAGCTTCCTCACCCCCGACACGCTCTACCTCGCCCGCGACGGCGGCGGCAAGACGGGCGAAGTGCGCTCGCTGCCGGGCTACTTCGACACGGCCGGCATGCGCGTGGAGCAACACTTCGCCACCAGCCGCGACGGCACCCGGGTGCCGTACTTCCTGGTGCTGCCCGCCGGCTTCGAGGCCGACGGCGGCACGCCCACACTGCTGTACGGCTACGGCGGTTTCGAGGTGAGTATGGCGCCCTCCTACAGCGCCGTCCTGGGCTCGAGCTGGCTCGCCCGCGGCGGTGCCTACGCGCTGGCCAACATCCGCGGCGGCGGCGAATACGGCCCGCGCTGGCATCGTGCGGCGCTGCGCGAGAACCGCCAGCGCGCCTATGATGACTTCATCGCGGTGGCCGAAGATCTGGTGGAAAGGGGCATCACCGCACCCGAGCATCTCGGCATCCGCGGCGGCTCCAACGGCGGCCTGCTCACCGGCGTCATGCTAACCCAGCGCCCCGATCTGTTCGGCGGCGTGGTCGTGCAGGTGCCGCTCCTCGACATGAAGCGCTACCACAAGCTGCTTGCCGGCGCCTCCTGGATGGGCGAGTACGGCAACCCGGACACCGGCGACTGGGACTTCATTGCCGAATACTCGCCCTACCACAATCTCGATCCGGAGGCGGACTACCCGCGGGCCTTCTTCACGACCTCCACCCGGGACGACCGGGTGCACCCCGCTCACGCGCGCAAGATGGTGGCGCGGATGGAGTCGCTGGGGCACGACGTCCTGTACTACGAGAACACGGTCGGCGGTCATGCGGGAGCCGCGGACAACGCACAGAGGGCACGGGTAGAGGCGCTGATCTACACCTATCTGTGGGACGCGTTGGACGGCGGCGGGGACTAACTGTGCGCGGGTTCACGCCCCCGGCCCGTGCGGGTCTGTAGACTCGACTGCGGTTATGACCTTCTCGCAGCAAAACGCCCAGGTCCGGAAGAAGCTCACGGCCCTGCTGGAAGAGATCGTCGCGGCCGGGGAGGCAGGCGAGGACGCCGGGCGGACGGTGGAGCTGGACCAGGCACGCGTGGGGCGGCTGTCGCGGATGGACGCCCTGCAGGCCCAGGCCATGTCCCGGGCGACCAGCCGGCGGCGCAGCGAGAACATCCTGCGCATCCGCGCCGCGCTGCAGCGCCTGGACGAAGACGAATACGGCCGCTGCGTGCGCTGCGGCGCAGCCATCAATCCGAAGCGCCTCGAACTCGATCCGGCCGCCGCGCTGTGCATCGGCTGCGCAGAGAGCGCCGAGCAACCTCGGCGCTGAGCCGCCCCGCACGCCGGCCACACCCGCGCCTCGACAGCCACAGCTGATCTCCGCTCCCGCCGCTCCGATGTGCTGCCGCGCGGGCCCGCCGCCGTCACATTGCGGAAACTGCGACTGTTCGCGGCATCCCTGCCGGTTACCATGGGCACGAGCGGCCTTGCAGGCTGCCCGTTTTTTTATGTCCAGAGAAAGTGGAGTGGCTCCCCAATGACGGAATCAGTGCCAAGGTCGCGCGACGACGACTACACCCCCGAGATGGCCGAGAAGCGGCGAGGCTTCGTTGGCGAGCGCACCGGCGTCAGGCTGAGGCACGTCGGCCAGTTCTCCTTCGAGCCGTCGGCGCTGCCCGGCAACATCGAGAACTTCATCGGCGTGGCCCAGGTCCCGATCGGGCTGGCGGGGCCGCTGCTCGTGCACGGCGAACACGCCGAAGGGGAGTTCTACATTCCCCTGGCCACCACCGAAGGCACGCTGGTGGCCAGTTACAACCGGGGCATGAAGCTGCTCCGTGCCGCCGGCGGCGTGCGCACGACGGTGCACGACGACTGCATGCAGCGGGCCCCCGCATTCATCTTCAAGAGCGCGCGGGATGCGCGCGAGTTCGGCATCTGGATCGAGGAGAACATCGACGCGATCCGCGAGCAGGCGGAGTCGACGAGCAGCGTCGCGAAACTGCGCAACATCGAGCAGTACTCGGCCAGCCGTTTCCGCTACCTGCGTTTCGACTACACCACCGGTGACGCGGCCGGCCAGAACATGGTGACCCGGGCGACCCGGGCGGCCTGCGACTGGATCAAGGCCAATTATCCGGGCATCGACCATTACTACCTCGAGTCGAACTTCGCCACGGACAAGAAGAGCTCCCAGGTCAATGTGTTGCACACCCGGGGCAAGCGGGTGACCGCCGAGGCCATCATCCCCGGCGACCTGCTGACCTCGGTGACCCATGCGCCGGCCAGCCTGGTGCTACGGGGTCGACAGGTCGCGAATCTCGGTGCCATGCTGTCCGGGGCGAACAACAACGGCGCCCATTCCGCGAACGCCATCACGGCCATTTTCATCGCCACCGGCCAGGATGTGGCCAACGTCGCGGAGTCGAGTGCCGGCATCATCCACGCGGAACTGACCCCGGAAGGGGATTATTATTTCTCCATCACGCTACCGTCCCTTATCGTCGCCACCCACGGCGGCGGCACGGGACTGCCGACCCAGCGGGAGTGCCTGGAGGTACTCGGATGTTACGGCAAGGGCAAGGTGCTGAAACTGGCAGAGATCGTGGCCGCGACCGTGCTCTGCGGGGAGCTCTCGCTGGGCGGCGCCATCGTGGCCGACGAATGGGTATCCAGCCACGAGAGCTACGGCCGCAACCGCTGAGCGTGGGGTGGTATGCCGCCACGGTGATGTTCGCGCTGCTGGCGGCCGCGCCGACCGTGGCCGATGAGCCGGCGGGGCCGGAGCCCGCCTTCAGCTACGAACGGCCCGAGAGCCTGCCGAGCGACGAGCAACTGGTGGCGATGGGGGCCGTGATCGGCGATGTCCGCCTCGACCGCCAGCAGATCTTCGACACGAGCCAGCCGGAAGAGGACAAGGTGCTGTACCGGCTGGCCAACCGGCTGCACCCGCTGACCCGGCCCTCGGTCATCACCAGCCAGCTCCTGTTTGCGAGCGGCGAACCCTACGATCCGCGCCTGCTCGCGGAGTCCGAGCGGATCCTGCGCGGCAACGGCTTCCTGTTCGACGCGCTGGTGGTGCCGGTGGCCTACGAGGACGGCGAGGTGGACGTGCTGGTGCGCACCCGCGACGTGTGGACGCTGGAACCCTCGCTGTCGCTGTCGCGCTCCGGCGGGGAAAACCGCTCGCTGGTAGGGGTCGAGGACCAGAACTTCCTCGGCACCGGCGCGACCATTGCGCTGGAATTCGAGAACGACGTCGACCGGGATTCCCGCCGCATCACCTATTCCGACCGCCAGCTCGGGCGCAACTGGATCTCGGTGGATCTGACCTACTCCGACAACACGGACGGCTCCACCCAGGCCGTCAGTGTCTGGCGGCCTTTCTACGCCCTCGACACCCGCCGCGCCGGCGGCTTCACCGGAATCACGGACGACCGGGAGGAATCGCTGTACGAGCTGGGCGACGAGGTGGTCGACTACCGCCACGAGGAGGATCTGCTGCACGCCTGGTACGGCTGGTCGGCGGGGCTCAGCGAGGGCTGGACGCGGCGCTGGCGCGCAGGCGTGGTCTACGACGACAACGTATTCGGCCCGCCGGACGATCTCGTCCGGGCCGGGCCGGTGCCGGAGGATCGCAAGCTCGTCTATCCCTATATCGGCGTCGAGATCATCGAGGACCGCTATACGGAAACCACGAACCACGACCAGATCGGCCGCACGGAAGACTTCTTCCTCGGCGCCCGGCTGTCGGCGAGCATCGGCTGGAGCAACGAGTCGTTCGGCGCGGATCGGGAGGCGTGGATCGTCTCCGGCGCCGCCAGCCGCGGCTACGGCACGCCCGCCGACCGCATGCTGCTGCTGGATGCCCGGGCATCGGCGCGGCTGGAGTCCGGCAACATCGAAAACGGGCTGCTGCGCGGCTCCATCCGCTATTACCACAAGCAGTCGGAGAAACGGCTTTTCTTCATGACCCTGCACGGTGCGGTAAGCGAGAACCTGGACCTGGACAACCCGCTGCAGCTGGGCGGCGACACCGGCCTGCGCGGCTACCCCCTCCGCTACCAGACCGGTGAAGCGAGCGCGGTCTTCACCATCGAGCAGCGCTACTTCACGGACTGGTATCCGTGGCGCTTCTTCCGTGTGGGCGGTGCGGTCTTCGCCGACATCGGCCGCACCTGGGGCGACAACCCGGTGGGCGGCGACAGCCTCGGCCTGCTGAAGGACGCGGGCTTCGGCCTTCGCCTCGCCCCCACCCGGGGCGGCAGCGAGAAGGTAGTCCACATCGACATCGCCTTCCCCCTGGACGGCGACGACTCCCTCGATACGGTGCAGATCAGCGTGGAAGGGAAGCGCAGCTTCTAGCGCCCGCGCCTGCCGGCCCGCCGGCGCCGCAGCACGATGCCGTAGACCACGAGGTTGACGAGGATCACTCCGCTGCCGAGCAGCAGCTGCACCGCTGGCGTCAGACCGGCGGGGTAGATCAGTGGCAGCAGGTAGTGCTCGATGAAACCGCCGCTGTAGCCCGCCTCTCCCGCGCTCGCCCGCAGGCGCTGCTCCAGTGGTGTCAGCGGGCAGACGCCGCCGGTGAACTCGATGCCGGCCCCCCACGCGGCGCAGGGCAGATGCACCGCGGCCGCCAGCGGCCAGCGCAGCGCGAGCAGGCCGCCGGCCACGACGAAGACGATGAACGCCGCGTGCAGCAAGAGTACGGCGTCTGCGGCCAGGCTTGCGGCCATCGGCGTTTGCCTCCCGGCGTCTTGCGTAAATCCCATAGTTACACGCCGCGCCCGCGGAGCGAAACTGGCTCGTATCGAGACAGCCACCAGCGAGCGCCGGCACCCGGCCGGGGGTTCCCGTCCACGCGGGCCGGCATCGGAAGGAGGGACCAGTGAACGAGTCGACAACAGGTGTCCGCGTCATCGGCGCGGGGGTCGGCAGGACGGGCACCCATTCGCTGAAATGCGCGCTCGAACACCTGCTCGGCGGACGCTGCTACGACATGGACGAGGTGCTCGCGCACCGGCAGCACGAAACCGTCTGGAAGGCCGCCGCGGAAGGGCGCATGCCCGACTGGCGGCGTTTGCTCGGTGACTACGCCAGCACGGAGGACTGGCCGGCGGCCGCGTTCTGGCCCGAACTCACCGAGGCGTTCCCGCATGCCTTCGTGGTCCTGTCCCACCGCCGCGCCGAAGACTGGCTCCTGAGCGCCCGGGCCACCATCTTCCAGGCGATGGAAGAAGACGAGGACACGCCGTGGGGGGACATGATCCACACGATCATGCGCGATCGCTTCACCGACCGGCTAGAGGACGACAACGCCTGCCTGGAGGCCTATGAGCGGCACAACGCGGCGGTGCGCGCTGCGGTACCGCCCGAGCGGCTCATCGACTGGCCCACCGGCGCGGGCTGGGAACCGCTGTGCCAGGCGCTCGGCGTCGCGGTGCCGGACATGCCATTCCCCCACGTGAACACCACGCGGGAGTTCCGGGAGCGGGTGAGAGCGCACTGACGGCTCCCGTTGCGGTACCCTGTGCGCCGGCGCGCAGCCGGGCTTGCGCCAGCGTGCCGTAACGAGGAGAGAACATGATCACCGTCCATCACCTGGAAGACTCGCGCTCCCAGCGCGTGCTGTGGCTGCTCGAGGAACTGGGCGCCGACTACGAGATCCGCCGCTACGAGCGTGACCCCGAGACCATGCTCGGCCCCGACTCCCTGAAGGAGGTGCACCCGCTGGGCAAATCGCCGGTGATCGAAGAGGACGGGCGCGTCGTGGCGGAATCGGGCGCCATCATCGAATACCTGATAGCGCGCCACGGCGGCGGCAGGCTGATCCCGCCCGCGGACTCCGACGAGCGCCTGCGCTATACCTACTGGCTGCACTACGCCGAAGGCACACTGATGCCGCTGTTCGTCATGGGGCTGGTGTTCGAGCGCCTGTCGCAGCCGCCGATGCCGCTGCTGCTGCGGCCCGTCGGCGGCCTCATCGGCGCCGGAGTCAGAAAGTCGTTCATCGAGCCGCGCCTCGAGCAGAACCTGGGCTTCATCGAGGAGGAACTGGGCCGCAGCAGCTGGTTTGCCGGGGAGGAACTCACCGGCGCCGACGTGCAGATGAGCTTCCCCCTCGAGGCCGCGGTGGCCCGGGGCGGCGTCGGCGACGCCTGCCCCCGCATCCGCGCCTTCGTCGAGCGCGTGCACTCGCGGCCCGCCTACCGCCGGGCGCTCGAGCGCGGCGGCCCCTATTCCTACGCCGGCTGAGCGGCCGGCAGGAGCACGACGATGACCGTAATGGCGATCTGCATCGCACTGCTGGGGCTGCTCGTTTTCCTCCTCGGCTTGGCCGTGTCGCTGGCACGGCGTCGTGGCAGGACCGGCATCGGCTACCCCGACGACCCCGCCGACCCGCTGCACAAGCTGGTGCGCGCCCACGGCAACACCATCGAATACGCGCCCATGCTGGCGCTGCTGATCTGGGTGGCCGGCACCGCCACCAGCGCGGCCTGGCTGCAGTGGATCATGATCGGGGCCACGGCCAGCCGCTACATGATCGTCGCGGGCATGCTGCTGGCGCCGTCGCTGCGCCACCCGCACCCGTTGCGATTCCTCGGCGCCCTGGGCACGTACGTCTTCGGCACGGTGCTCTGCCTGGACCTCCTCTACCGCGCGCTGGCCTGACGCGAGAGCGCCGCCCGCCCTGCATCACGGCGCCGAAAACGTTACCCTACGGCCAGTGGCTCGGGGACCGGCATCGCGCCGGCGCCTCCGGGCGCGATAATCCACGAAGCGGTGTGGCCGCGACCGCCCCGCTGATGAGCACTATGGAGAACCCTGTGAAGATTGCTGAAAACTGCGTCGTCGCGATCGACTACACCCTGACCGACGACGAGAAGAACGAGCTCGACAGCTCCGCGGGCCGCGAGCCGCTGAAATATCTGCACGGTGCGCAGAACATCATCCCGGGCCTGGAGAAGGCGCTCGCCGGCAAGGCCGAGGGCGACGAGGTGCAGGTCACGGTGCAGCCGGAAGAGGCCTACGGCCCGGTGAACCCGGACCTGATCCAGAAGGCCCCGCTGAGCGCCTTCCAGGGCGTCGAAGAGGTGAAGCCCGGCATGCAGTTCCAGGCGGAGGGCCCGAACGGACAGACCCAGATCATCACGGTGCGCGAAGTGCATGACGACGGCGTTTCCATCGACGCCAACCACCCGCTGGCCGGCCAGGTGCTGCACTTCGACGTGAAGGTCCAGGAAGTCCGCGAGGCCACCGAGGAAGAAGTGGAACACGGCCACGTACACTGATGACGGACGACCGGATCGATAACGTCGAGGCGAAGGTGGCCTATCTGGAAGACGCGAACGAGACACTGAGCGGCGAGGTGGCCGCGCAGCTGCGCATGATAGAGAGCCTGGAGTCACGGCTGGCGCTGGCTCTCGAGCGCATCGGAGAGCTCGAGCCGGGCGCCCCGGACGAGCCCCGGGGAGACGAGCCGCCGCCCCACTACTGATCCGGGGACGGGGACAGCCGGCACATGGATGCACTGGCCGTCTCCGCCAATCTGATACTGATCGCGATCCTGTTCGCGATGTTCGTCGAGGCGGTGGGCCGCCGCCTCTTCGCACCTCCCTGGCTGCGTTACGGTCTTGCGGCGGCAGCGCTGCTGGTGGCCGCGGACCTGGCCGTCTACCTGATCGAAGCCGAGGTACGGCGGGTGGTGCCGGTCTGGTTCTACCTGATCGCCACCGCCATACTCATCGCCCGCGCCGTGACCGAGACGGTGGTGGGACTGGCCGCCGCGGAGAGGCTGGGGCTGAAGCCGCTGCCACTGCTGCGTCCGCGGACGGATGCAGGGCACCGCGGCGGTGCCCTCGCCGTCGTGGGCGCGGGTATCGGCTGCGGCCTCGGCATCGCGGCGTGGAGTGCGGCCCTGTTTCTCGTCACGGCACCCGGGCCGGCCGCCGGCGGGGAGCTCGCTCCCTGGGAAATGCCGGAGGGTGCCGCCCTCGCCTGGTTTCTGACCGCGCTGGTGGTCACGTCCCTGGGCGAGGAGCTGACCTTCCGCCTCGGTATCCAGAATTACTTCGGCGCGCTGTTCGGCCGCGGTGCGGTCGGCTACTGGGCCGCCATCGTCCTCTCGTCCGTGCTGTGGTCCCTGGGCCACATCGGCCGCGTGGATCCGGAGTGGGTGAAATTCGCGCAGATCTTCCCGGCGGGGCTGCTCCTGGGCTGGCTGTTTCGCCGCATGGGCTTCGAGGCCTGCGTGATCGCCCATGCCGTGCTGAACCTGATCATGGCCTTCGCGACGCCGAAACTGCTCGGATGAGCGACGGCGCCCTGGCACGCCCCGCCCCCGTGGCATAATCGGGACAGCACGCAGACACACGGATACGCCAGTGACCGAAAAGGATCGATTGAAGGATCACCTCCGCACGCTGCATCGGGAGCTCGAGGGCTCCGGGCAGCTGGACGAGGACATGCGCAGGCTGCTGACCCAGGTGGACGAAGACATCCACCGGCTGCTCGATCAGGGCGAGGAGCCCGCAGCAGAGCCGGAAGGCGACGACGCGCTCAGCAACCAGGTGCGCGAGACAGCAACCAACTTCCAGGCCGAGCACCCGCGCACCTACCGCGTGCTGCGGGAGATCGCGGACACACTGGCCAAGCTGGGCATCTAGTACGGTGGCCATGACGGTGGCCCGTATGACGGCGGTGATGACCGGCCCGACGCCGGTCGTTGCGGGGCGGCAGCCCGCGGCGTGAGCGACATGATCGGGGCATTCGGCGACTACGTCCCCGCGCTGGCGGCCGCCGCACTGGTCGCGGCGGTCCTCGCGCTGGGGCAGTGGCTGCTGCTGTCTCGCAAGCCTCTCGGCACGGAGGCGCGCCTGCCCCGGCAGCTGGTGATGCTGCTACTCACCGCGGCGGGGCTCCTTCTCGTCGTGCTGCTGCTGCCCATGTCGGACAACACCCGGGGACAGGTGCTGAGTCTGATCGGCATCGTGCTCACCGCCGTCATCGCGCTGTCCTCCACCACCTTCGTGGCCAACGCCATGGCAGGCCTCATGCTGCGCATGGTGAAGAGTTTTCGGCCCGGCGACTTCGTCAGCGTCGGCGAGGAGTTCGGCCGCGTAACCGAACGGGGCCTGTTCCACACCGAGATCCAGACCGAGGAACGCGACCTCACGACCATCCCGAACCTCTACCTGGTCACCAATCCGGTCACCGTCGTGCACTACTCCGGCACCATGATCGCGGCTTCGCTGTCGTTGGGGTACGACGTGGCCCACCGCCGCATAGAGACGCTGTTGAAGGAAGCGGCATCGGACGCAGGACTGGAGGAGCCCTTCGTGCAGGTGCGCGAGCTCGGTGACTTCTCGGTCACCTATCGGGTATCGGGCTTCCTGGCGGAGGTGAAGCACCTGCTGACGGCGCGTTCCAATCTCCGACGCGCGATCCTAGACACGCTGCATGGCGCCGGCATCGAGATCGTCTCACCCACGTTCATGAACCAGCGGCGTATCGGCGACGGCGTTCAGGTCATGCCGCCGGAGGCGGATGGAGGCTCGGCGCCGCGGAAACCGGCACCGGCGGAGGAAAAACCCGAGGACCGGATATTCGACAAGGCCGAGGAAGCCGGCGAGCGCGAATCCCTGCGGTTGGAGCTGGAAGAGCAGCAGGCTGCGAAGACCGCGCTCGAGGGCGCAATCAAGGAAGCCGACGAGGGGAAGAAGCCGGCCATGGAGCGCGAGCTCGAAGCGGTTGAGCGGCGGGTGGCCGCGCTCACCGAGGCCGTGAACGCCGTACGCGCCGACAAGGACGCGAGGAACGACAAGGCGTCGGGCTGAGGCGTCTCAGGCGGCCGAGACCTGGCGGATCCGCGGTACGAACATCATCAGCAGCGCGGCCGAGAGTATCGGCAGCCGCGAGACCACGACGAACAGCGGCCGGTAGGAGTCGTTCTGGATGATCCAGCCGGCCATGGGCGCGAACAGGGCAGCGCCCAGACTGCCGACGGCTCCGTACGCTCCCCACACCGAGGCCACCCGGCCGGCGGAGAACAGGTCCGAGGGCAGGGTGAAGAACACCGAGCTCTTCACCTGGATGGAGAACATGCCCAAGTCCAACCCGACTCGCGCCGCCCCCGGTTCGCGGCGCCAGCCCCAGCGCGGCGGACTCATCCGGTATACTCCCACCCCCGGCGCCCGCTCCCGGCATCCGCTGCCGCCGCACCGCCGTTCTTACATCAAGCTCATCACGATCCACGCGAGCCCATGGACGTCACGCCCATCATCGATCCGTTGAACGACGCTCAGCGGGAAGCGGTCACCGCACCCGACGAACCCGTGCTGGTGATCGCCGGCGCCGGCAGCGGCAAGACCCGCGTACTGGTGCACCGCGCCGCCTGGCTGATCCGGGTGGGCGGCGTCGCGCCCCAGAGCCTGCTCGCAGTGACCTTCACGAACAAGGCGGCGAACGAGATGCGCAGCCGCATCGAGAGCCTGCTGGACATGCCGGCCCAGCATCTTTGGATCGGTACCTTCCACGGCCTCGCCCACCGGCTGTTGCGCCGCCACTGGCGCGAGGCCGGGCTGCCCCAATCCTTCCAGATCATCGATTCCGACGACCAGCAGCGGCTGATAAAACGCATGCTGCGCGGCATGGAGCTGGACGAGACACGCTGGGTGCCGAAGGAAGTCCAGTGGTTCATCAACAACCAGAAGGACGAGGGTCTCAGGCCGGACCACCTGGACGACGGCGGCGACCCGAACCGGCGGCGCATGATCGAGCTCTACCGGGCCTACCAGGAGCAGTGCGACCGCGCCGGCCTCGTGGACTTCGCCGAGCTGCTGCTGCGGGCGCATGAGCTCTGGCGCAACGACCCGGAGCTGCTGGCCCATTACCAGCGCCGCTTCCGCCATCTGCTGGTGGACGAGTTCCAGGACACCAACGCCATCCAGTACGCCTGGCTGAGGATGCTGGCCGGCACCAGCGGCATCCCCTTCGTGGTGGGCGACGACGACCAGTCCATCTACCGCTGGCGCGGCGCACGCGTCGAGCACATCCAGCGCTTCCAGAAGGACTTCCCCGGCGCGAAGGTGGTGAAGCTCGAGCAGAACTACCGCTCGACCGGCACCATCCTCGAGGCCGCCAACGCCATCATCGCCAACAACGACGGGCGCATGGGCAAGAACCTGTGGACCGATGGCAGCGAAGGCGAGCCCATCCGCATCTACGCCGCGTTCAACGAGCGCGACGAGAGCGACTTCGTCGTGAACCGCATCCGTGACTGGGTGGCCCAGGGCAACGCCCGTGCCGACGCCGCCATCCTGTACCGCTCCAACGCCCAGTCCCGCGTGCTCGAAGAGGGCCTGGTCAACGCGCGCATCCCCTACCGGGTGTACGGCGGCCTTCGCTTCTTCGAGCGCGCCGAGATCAAGGACGCGCTCGCCTACCTGCGGCTCATCGCCAACCGGGACGACGACGCCTCTTTCGAGCGCGTGGTGAACACGCCGACGCGGGGCATCGGGGCACGCAGCGTGGAGGCCATGCGCTCCTACGCCCGCGCCAACGCCTGCTCGCTGTGGCGGGCGGCGGGCGCGCTCGCCAGCGACGACGGCGTCAATGCGCGCGCTGCCAACGCCATCCGCGCCTTCCTGAATCTCATCGAGGTGCTCGACCGGGACACCAGGGGCCTGGACCTGCACGAGCAGGTGGACCACGTCATCGGCGCCAGCGGCCTGGTGGAGCACTTCCGCAAGGAGAAGAGCGAGCGCGCCATCACCCGGGTGGAGAACCTGGAGGAACTGGTGAGCGCCGCCCGGGGTTTCGACCCGGAGCAGAGCGACACCGACATGCCGCCGCTGGACGCGTTCCTGGCGCACGCGGCGCTGGAGGCCGGCGAGGGCCAGGCGGATGCCTGGGAGGACTGCGTCCAGCTGATGACCCTGCACTCGGCCAAGGGCCTCGAGTTCCCGCTGGTCTTCCTCTGCGGCATGGAGGACGGGCTGTTCCCCCACCAGCGCTCCATCAACGATCCGGGCGGGCTCGAGGAGGAGCGGCGCCTGTGCTACGTCGGCACCACCCGGGCGATGCGTCAGCTCTACATCACCTATGCCGAGCAGCGGCGCCTGCACGGCACCGACAGCTTCGCGCTGCCGTCGCGCTTCATCGCCGAGATCCCCACCGAGCTGGTTGAGGAGATCCGGCCCCGTGCCCAGATCAGCCGGCCCGTGGTCTCACCGGCGCGGCGCCCGTCACGGGCCGGCCGCGAGCCTGCCGGCAGCGAGAACGGCATTCGTCTCGGCCAGCGGGTGCGCCACGGCAAGTTCGGCGAAGGCGTGGTGCTGAACTGCGAAGGCCAGGGCGCCCACGCCCGGGTGCAGGTGAACTTTGAAGGCGCCGGCACCAAGTGGCTGGTGCTCACCTATGCCAACCTGGAACTGATGTAAAATGGGCCCGGGTCCGGGGGGCCGACAGCCGGCAAGAACATGAAAATACTCATACTCGGCGCAGGGCAGGTCGGATCCTCGGCCGCCTATCACCTCTCCCGGGAGGAAGCCAACGAGGTCACGGTCGTCGACCGCAGCCCGGAAGTGCTGCGCGAGCTGCAGGACCGCCTCGACATCCGCACCGTGGTGGGCCATGCCGCCTATCCGGATGTGCTCACCCGGGCCGGCGCGAGCGACGCCGACATCCTGATCGCGCTCACTGACAGCGACGAGACCAACATGATCGCCTGTCAGATCGCCTACACCCTGTATCACACGCCCACCAAGATCGCCCGTATCCGCGCGGCGGAGTACATGAACGCGAAGAAGCTGTTCAGCCAGGAATCCCTGCCGGTGGACGTGCTGATCAGCCCGGAGCAGCTCGTCTGCGAGTACGTGGAGCAGCTCATACTGTATCCGGGCGCGCTGCAGGTGCTGGAGTTCGCCGACGGCCGGGTGCGGCTCGTGGGCGCCCGGGCCGACCGGGACGGCCTGCTGGTGGGCCAGCAGCTGAAGAACATGAAGGAACACATCCCGAACACGGAGGCCCGCATCGCGGCCATCTACCGGGACGGCCAGAGCGTCATGCCGGACGGCGACACGGTGATCCGCGAGGGCGACGAGGTCTTCTTCCTGGCGGCGCGCAAGGACATCCGGGTGTTCATGAGCGAGATGCGCAAGCTCGACGACCCCATCCGCCGGGTGGTCATCGCCGGCGGCGGCAACATCGGCTTCCGCCTCGCCATGGCGCTGGAGCAGACCAACCAGGTGAAGATCATCGAGCGCAATCCGGAGCGCGCGCGGCGCATCTCCGAGCAGCTCGCCAAGGCCATCGTGCTGGTCGGTGACGCCGCCGACGAGGAGCTGCTGCTCGAGGAGAATATCGACTCCACCGACGTCTTCTGCGCGCTCACCAACGCGGAGGAAGCGAATATCCTCTCGGCCATGCTGGCAAAGCGGCTGGGCGCGCACAAGGTGATGGCGCTCATCAACCGACCCTCCTATGCCGAGCTGGTCGAGGCGGGCACCATCGACATCGCCATCTCGCCGCAGCAGGTCACCATCGGCTCGCTGCTGGCACACGTGCGACGCGGCGACGTGGTGAAAGTGCATTCCATGCGCCGCGGGGCGGCCGAGGCCATCGAGGCCGTGGCCCACGGCTCGCCGGAGAACTCGAAGGTGGTGGGCCGCAAGATCGAGGACATACCGATACCGCGGGGCACCACCATCGCCGCACTGGTGCGGGACGACCAGGTGATATTCGCCCACCACGACACCGAAGTGCAGGCCGACGACCACGTGATCCTCTTCATGACGGACCGGCGCCGCATCGAGGACGTGGAGGAACTCTTCCAGGTCGGCGTGTCCTTCGTCTGACCGGTATGGCCGTCTCTGCGAGTCACAGCCAGCGGCGGGGATCAGCGGAGCGATGAACCGGGTCGTCGTCCAGCGCATACTCGGCCTGCTGCTGATGATGTTCAGCGTGACGATGCTGCCGCCGGTGGTGGTCTCGCTGATCTACGGCGACGGCGGCTGGCTGGCGTTCGTCGAGGGCTTCCTTCTCAACCTGGCAGCGGGTTTCTTTCTCTGGCTGCCCGTCCGCGACGCCCGCGCCGATCTCAGGCTGCGGGACGGCTTCCTGGTGGTGGCCTCTTTCTGGCTGGTGCTGGGCACCTTCGGCGCCGCGCCGCTGTATTTCTCCGATGTGCCGACAATGTCCTTCACGGATGCCGTGTTCGAATCCATGTCCGGGCTGACGACCACGGGCGCAACGGTGCTGACCGGGCTCGACGCCCTGCCCCGGTCGATCCTGTGGTACCGCCAGCAGCTGCAGTGGCTGGGAGGCATGGGCATCATCGTGCTGGCCGTCGCCATCCTGCCGATGCTCGGCGTCGGCGGCATGCAGCTCTACCGGGCGGAGACGCCGGGCCCGATCAAGGATACCAAGCTCACGCCGCGCATCACCGAGACCGCGAAGGCGCTGTGGTATCTGTACCTCGGCTTCACCATCATCTGCGCCGCGGCCTACTGGGCCGCCGGCATGAGCGTGTTCGACGCGCTGTGCCACAGCTTCAGCACTGTCGCCATCGGCGGCTTCTCCACCCACGATCTCAGCATCGGCCATTTCCAGTCCACCACCATCAACCTCATCGCGGTGGTGTTCATGTTCCTGGCCGGCATCAACTTCTCGCTGCATTTCTTCGCCTGGCGCTACAGCAGCGTTACCCACTACTTCAAGGATCCGGAGTTCCGGGCCTACTCGTTCATCCTGATGATGCTGGTGGCGACTATCGTCATAGTGCTTGCGCTGCGGGGCACCTACGAGAGCCCGCTGCAGGCCGCGGAGCACGGACTGTTCCAGGCGGTCTCCATCGCGACCACCACCGGTTTCACCACCGCCAACTATTCGGCCTGGCCGGGCGCCCTGCCGGTGCTGCTGATCTTCGCGAGCTTCGTCGGCGGCTGCGCGGGCTCCACGGCGGGCGGCATGAAGGTGATCCGCTGGTTGCTGATCTACAAGCAGGGTGTGCGCGAGATCGCGCGACTGGTGCATCCCAGTGCCGAGATCCCGGTGAAACTGGGCCCGAGGGCCGTGCAGGCCCGGGTGATCGAGGCGGTGTGGGGCTTCTTCTCGGTATACGTCGTTGTCTTCGCCGTCATGATGATGCTGATGCTCTCCACGGGCCTGGACCAGGTGACCGCCTTCTCGGCGGTGGCGGCGGTGCTGAATAATCTGGGTCCCGGGCTGGGCGACGTGGCCAGCGGCTTCATGACCGTGCCCACCCTCGGCAAGTGGGTGGCGATCCTCGCGATGGTGATGGGGCGACTGGAGATATTCACCCTTCTCGTACTGGTGACGCCGATATTCTGGAGGCGCTGATGGCGGGCGATCGTCTGCAGGCATTGCAGAAGCTGCTCGAAAGCGGGCGGGAGGACGCCCTGCTGCGCTATTCCCTGGGCAACGAATGGTTGTCCGCCGCCGAACCGGCGGAAGCCGTGCCCCACCTCGAACGGGCGGTGGAACTCGACCCCGGCTATTCCGCGGCCTGGAAACTGCTGGGCCGCGCGCTCACCGATACCGGCGACGCCGGGGCCGCGGCGGCCGCGTACCGGCGCGGCATTGCCGTGGCCGAGGAGCGGGGCGACAAGCAGGCGGCGAAGGAGATGCAGGTCTTCCTGCGCCGCATCCAGAAGGCCGGCGGCGCGGATGACTGACCGCACGGCGACCGTTGCGACCCTTGCGGCCCTGGGCCTCGCACTGGACCGGGTGAGCGCGGTGATCGGCCGCACGATCTCCTGGCTCACGCTGGTCATGGTGCTGGTGACGTTCCTGGTCGTCGTGCTGCGCTACGTCTTCGACGCGGGCTTCATCTGGCTGCAGGAGAGCATTACCTGGATGCACGCGGCCGTGTTCATGCTGGGTGCGGCGTATACGCTCGAGCAGGACCAGCACGTGCGGGTGGACGTCTTCTACCGGGGCTTGTCCGAGCGGGGCAAGGCGGTGGTGGACATCGCCGGCGTGCTGCTGCTCCTGCTCCCGCTCATGGCGTTCTTCCTGTGGCAGTCGTGGGACTACGTCGAGACCTCCTGGCGCATCGGCGAGTCGTCCCGCGAGGCCGGCGGTCTGCCGTATCCCTGGACACCGTTATTGAAGAGCTGCCTGCTGCTGATGCCGGCGACGGTGTCACTGCAGGCGCTCGCCCTGTTGCTGCGCTCCGCGCTGACTCTGTCCCGCGGCTACCGGGTGCCGGCCGTCGACGACGACAGCGAAGATATCCGGGGCTGAGCCATGGAATGGATGTCGGCAGTCCTGTTTCTGGTCGTGATTCTGGTGCTGCTGGCCGGCTTCCCGGTGGCGTTCACCCTGGGTGGCACGGCCCTCGTCTTCGCCGGCATCGGCGCCGCGGCCGGCGTCTTCGATGCGGCCTTCCTGTCGAGCATCCCGAACCGGCTCTTCGGCATCATGGGTAACGAGACCCTGGTGGCGGTGCCGCTGTTCGTATTCATGGGCATCACCCTGGAGCGGGCCCGCATTGCCGAGGAACTGTTGGACACGCTGTCGGCGCTGTTCGGCCGGGTCCGCGGGGGGCTCGGCATCTCGGTCACCCTCGTCGGCATGCTGCTCGCGGCCAGCACGGGCATCGTCGGCGCGACGGTGGTGACCATGGGGCTGCTCTCCCTGCCTACCATGTTGAAACGGGGCTACTCGCCGTCGGTGGCCTGCGGCACGATCTGCGCTTCGGGTACGCTCGGCCAGATCATCCCGCCGTCCATCATCCTGGTGCTCCTCGGCGACGTCCTGTCGTCCGCCTATCAGGAAGCGCAGTTGGAGCAGGGCATCTTCTCGCCGGAGACCGTATCGGTGGGCGATCTGTTCGCGGGCGCGCTGGTGCCCGGGCTGCTGCTGGTGGCGCTGTACGTCGCCTACGTGGCGGTGACCGCGCTGCTGCGGCCGGAATCCATGCCGGCACCGGTCGAGGTGACCGGTGCCGGCGAACACCTCGGAGCCCGCATTTTCCGGGCACTGCTGCCGCCGCTCGGGCTGATCCTGGCGGTGCTCGGCTCCATCCTGGCAGGGATCGCCACACCCACCGAGGCCGCGGCCGTGGGCGCGATGGGCGCCATGCTGCTCGCACTCGGCCGCCGCCAGCTGGACCTGCCCCGTCTGCGGGAGATCATGGAAGGCACCGTACGGGTGAGCAGCATGGTGTTCCTGATCCTGATCGGCGCCTCGGTGTTCTCGGTGGTGTTCCGCGGCTACGGCGGCGACGACGCGGTGGCCGAGATCCTCGGCGGCCTGCCCGGCGGTGTCTTCGGCGCGGTCGTCGTGGTGATGCTGGTGATGTTCCTGCTGGGCTTCGTCCTGGACTTCATCGAAATCACTTTCGTCGTGGTGCCAATCGTGGGGCCCGTGCTGCTGGCCATGGGCCTGGACCCCGTGTGGCTCGGGGTGATGATCGCGATCAACCTGCAGACCTCGTTCCTGACGCCGCCCTTCGGCTTTGCGCTGTTCTATCTGCGCGGCGTGGCGCCGGAAACGATACGCACCGGCCAGATCTACCGGGGCGTGATCCCGTTCGTGATCATCCAGCTCGTCACCCTGGGCGTGCTGGCGCTGTGGCCGGAACTGGTCACCTGGCTCCCCGACCGCATCTACGGCTGACCCGCTCTTCTGGGCGTGGCGTCCTTCTATTGGCGCAGGCCCGCCATCGGGTGGGTAAGGGTGGCGGGGACGCTCAGTCGGACGTCCTGGCTCCAGTCGGCCCGGACGACCCCGCCACCCTCACCCACCCGCTGACGGGCCCGTAGCCGAGAGGTCTGGCACGAGTCAGCAGGCGCCGCTGACTGGCGGATCCTCTCGGCCACCGCGAGGCGGCCGTCATGCGGGGGTATCCATCGCCGCGACCTTTTGTCGGGAGCAAGATGGATACCCCCGCATGACGGCCACGATAGAACGGGGGTCTGGGAGAGCGGATCGGGCCTGAAGGCCCTCCTACAAATCTACCGGGCCGTCGCGGGCTTCCAGGTAGGCGCGCTCCGTGATGCTCTGGAACACCGCGGAGCGCTCGAGGAACGCTTCCTGGGACGCGCGGATCCTGGCGATCAACGGGTCGCGGGCGCTCATTTCGTCGAGGAGGTCCCGCGTGATCTCCTTCAGGCGCTCCAGCACCGGCTGGGGGAAGCGTCGCACCTCGATGTCCGGGTCGGCGAGGATGGTCTGCAGCGCCTCGGCGTCCCGGTAGGCGAACTCGGCGCGCATGTCGTTGTTGACGGACTGGCTGGCCACGGCGATGACGGCCTGCAGGTCCGGCGGCAGACTTTCCCAGGCGTCCTTGTTGACGATGCACTCCAGCGTCGGGCCCGGCTCGTGCCAGCCGGGGTAGTAATAGTAGCGGGCGGCCTTGTTCAGGCCGAAGGCGACGTCGTTGTAGGGGCCGACCCATTCGGTGGCGTCGATGTTGCCGGTCTGCAGGGCGGTGAATATCTCGCCGCCGGGCAGGCTGACCGGCGTGCCGCCGGCCCGGCGCAGCACCTCGCCGCCGAGGCCGGGGATGCGCATCTTCAGCCCATCGAGGTCGGCGAAGGTCTCGATGGGCTTGTTGAACCAGCCGCCCATCTGCACGCCCGTGTTGCCGGCCGCGTGGGGCACGAGGTTGAACGGGTCATAGGTCTCCCGCCACAAATCCATGCCGCCGCCGTAGAACAGCCAGCCGTTCATCTCGTGGGAGTTCAGGCCGAACGGGATCGAGGTGAAGAACTGGCCTGCCTCAACCTTGCCTTTCCAGTAATAGGCGGCGCCGTGGCCCAGCTCCGCCGTGCCCTGGGAGACGGCGTCGAACACCTCGAACGGCGGTACCAGTTCGCCTGCCGCATAGACGTGAACCTTGATGCGGCCGCCCGAGACTTCCTCGATGCGCCGGGCCAGATTGGCGGCGCCTCGACCGAGGCCGGGGAAGTTGGGCGGCCAGGTGGTCACCATCTTCCAGTTCAGGGTAGGAGCGTCGGCGCACGCGGCGCCCGGCGCGGCCGACTGTTCGCCGGCACAGCCTGCCAGGCCGGCGGTGAGTGCGCCGGCGCCAATGCCGGTAACGAAATCCCGTCTCTTCATGCCGATACCCCGCTGATGTTCCCGGGAGTGTAGTCCGAGCAGGGCCGACCGCCAACATTCAGCGGCAGGAGGGGCGTTTACCACATTAGCTGAATAATTGACTCGTATGGTTATATTATTCCCACCGAATTAGCATTATTCGAGTAGTGGGATTTTTATTGATTAATGCGTAAATTATTGAATAATTTGTGGGACTAATTGGCGGGGGAGGAGGGCCGCGGTCCCATGCACCTCCCTGTGAGCGGGCGGCTGCGGCGGTCTCCTCCCCCGTGGAAAGCCGTTGGCGTGCCCGCGCGGCGGGGTGCCGGCGACCGGGGTAGACTGCCATCGGGCCCGACAGGCAGCATCGCCATTTTCTGGGAAACCGCGGGAAGAATCTGGACATGATCGGTCTGCTGCAGCGGGTCACGGAAGCGTCCGTCCACGTGGACGGGCGGGAGGTGGCCAGCATCGGCGAGGGGCTCGCGGTCCTGGTGGGGGTACGCCGGGGCGACGACCAGCGCGACGCCGCCCGCCTGGCAGAGCGCCTGCTCGGTTACCGGGTGTTCCCGGATGCCGAGGGCCGCATGAACCGGTCCCTCGCGGACACCGGCGGGGCGCTGCTGCTGGTGCCCCAGTTCACCCTGGCCGCCAATACGCGCAAGGGCACCCGGGCCAGCTTCACGACGGCGGCGCCGCCGGAGGAGGGCCGGCGCCTGTTCGACGAGCTGGCCGCCCGGGCGCGGGCCGCCCACGGTACCGTCGCCACCGGGGAGTTCGGTGCCGACATGCGCGTATCACTTGTCAACTGGGGCCCCGTGACCTTCTGGCTCGAGACCTGAGCGGAAGCCTCCGGCATCGGGGAACCTGCGCACATTTCCTGTTGCCGAATTGACGTATCATCCACCACTCGGAGGTGGCCCCGTGGCCGCCGCACATTCACAATCGGTACACAGGACCGCCTGTGGGGTGACTAGGAAATGTTAGGGAACATCAGTATCTGGCAGCTCCTTATCGTGCTGCTGATCGTCATCGCGATCTTCGGCACGAAGAAGCTGCGCAACATGGGTTCCGACGTGGGCGAGGCCGTCCGCGGTTTCCGCAGCGCGATGGACGATGCCGACAAGGAACCCGAGCAGAAGAATCTCCCGGACAGCGAGGAGAAGGACGCGGACTTCGGCACGCAGAACGAGACCCGCACGACGGAGAGCCAGTCCGGTTCGAAGACCGGTCAGTCCTGACCCTGCGCGCACGCCGTGTTCGACGTCGGTTTTTCCGAACTCATCCTGCTGTTCGTCATCGGGCTCCTGGTGCTGGGGCCCGAGAAGCTGCCGCAGGTGGCGAACAAGCTCGGCAGCTGGGTGGGGCAGGCACGGCGCATGACCCGCATGCTCAAGCGGCAGGTCGAGGAGGAACTCGAGTTCTCCAAGGTGCGCGAGTCGGTCAACCAGCCGCTGTCCTCGCTCATGGACAAGCCCGTCGCAAAGCCAAAGCCAAAGCCGAAACCGACCGACCTGGACTACGAGGACGGCGAGGACGACGAGTCCGGCTTCGGCGAAACGGGTCACGCCGATGCCGAACAACAGGGCGACGACCGCCCGGTGCCGGACCCGGCGGCACCGCCGCGGCCCGATGCCGGAGAGACGAAGGCCGGGGCACCGGCGGCCGCCGGCGAGCAGGGCGACGAGCCGCCGCAGCAATCCGCCGACCAGTCCCGAAACCCATCGGTTGAGGAGCCGGCCGGCGAGCCCGGCGACCACAGCCCGGAGGACGGCGCAGGCAGCCACAAGACCACGGCGTCGTCATGACCACGAGCGAAGAGCGCACTCAGGAACCGAAAGATGAGGAGCGTCTGGAGGAAGCGACGCTGCTCTCGCATCTCGTCGAGCTGCGGTCCCGATTGCTCAAGGCCACGATCGCCGTCCTCGTCATTTTCCTGATACTGGCGCCGTTCGCGGCACGCATCTTCACGCTGGTGGCAACGCCCCTCGTGCGGGCCCTCCCCGAGGGCAACAGCATGATCGCCACCGGCGTCGCATCCCCCTTCTTCTCGCCGTTCAAGCTCTCGTTCTTCGTCGCGCTGTTCCTGGCCATGCCGGTGGTGCTGTATCAGGCCTGGGCCTTCATCGCCCCCGGCCTCTACAAGCGCGAAAAGAAGATGGCGGTGCCATTGCTGGCCTCGAGCATCCTGCTCTTCTACCTCGGCATCGCCTTCGCCTATTTCGTGGTGTTCCCGCTGATGTTCGGCTTCTTCACCAGCGTGGCGCCCACGGACGTGGCGGTGATGACCGATATCGAGGCCTACCTCAGCTTCATCATCGCGATCTTCTTCGCCTTCGGTCTGGCCTTCGAGGTGCCGGTGGCGACCGTGCTGCTGGTATGGGCCGGCTTCACGACCCCGGAGACGCTCGGGAAAGCGCGCGCGTACGTATTCCTGGGCGCTTTTGTGCTGGGCATGGTGCTGACGCCGCCGGACATGATCAGCCAGACGCTGCTGGCGATCCCGGTGTACCTTCTGTACGAGGCGGGGATCTTCATGTCGAAGGTGCTGGTGAAACGCGGTAGCGGCAAGGAAGAAACCGAACCGGATACCGGAGGCGAGGGCTGATGCGATGCAGGATTTCGAGAAACTCGGTGCGTTCTACGTAGGCAAGGCGGTCGACGAGGCCAGCGGCAAGGTCGGCGACGAGCTGGTCCTGTACGACTCGAAGGACCTCACCACCCATGCCGTAATCATCGGCATGACCGGCAGCGGCAAGACCGGCCTCGGCATCGGCATCATCGAGGAAGCCGCCATGGACCACGTGCCGGTGATCGCGATCGATCCGAAGGGCGACCTCGGCAACCTGCTGCTGACCTTCCCCGACCTCGCCGCCGACGATTTCGAGCCGTGGGTGAACCCCTCCGAAGCGGTGAACCAGGGCCGCACGGTGCGCCAGTTCGCCGCCGACCAGGCGGCGCTGTGGAAGAAGGGCCTGACGGACTGGGGCCAGGACGGTGAACGCATCCGGGCGCTGCGCGAGCGCACCGACATGGCCGTCTACACGCCCGGCTCCACCGCCGGCCTGCCGGTCTCGGTGCTGCGCTCGTTCGCAGCGCCGGATGCGGTATTCTGCGAGGACCGGGACCTCTACCGGGAGCGCGTGCAGGCGACCGCCACCGGCGTCCTGTCGCTGCTCGGCATCGACGCCGACCCGGTGACCAGCCGGGAGCACATCCTCGTCTCGAACCTGCTGGACCACTACTGGGGCGAGGACCGCGACCTGGACGTCGCCACGCTGATCGGGCTGATCCAGAATCCGCCAATCACGCGCATCGGCGTGATGTCGCTCGACTCCTTCTATCCGCCGAAGGAACGCTTCGAGCTTGCCATGCAGCTGAACAGCCTGCTGGCCGCGCCGGGCTTCGAAGCCTGGATGGAGGGCGAGCCGCTCAGTGCCGGGCGCCTGCTCTACACGGAGAGCGGCAAGCCCCGGGTGTCGGTCATGTCGATCGCCCACCTCTCCGAGCCGGAACGCATGTTCTTCGTCAGCATGCTGCTGAACGAACTCATCGCCTGGATGCGCGCCCAGCCCGGCACCGCCAGCCTGCGCGCCATCCTCTACATGGACGAGATATTCGGCTACATGCCGCCGGTGGCGAATCCCCCGTCCAAGCCGCTGTTCCTGACCCTGCTCAAGCAGGCGCGTGCCTATGGCCTGGGGCTGGTGCTCTCCACCCAGAACCCGGTGGACCTCGACTACAAGGGTCTTTCCAATACGGGCACCTGGTTCATCGGCCGCCTGCAGACCGAGCGCGACAAGGCCCGGGTCATGGAGGGCCTCGAAGGGGCGGCCGCCGGCGTCGAGTTCGACCGCGGCCGCATGGAGCAGACCATCGCCGGGCTCGGCAAGCGACGTTTCCTGCTGCACAACGTGCACGAGGATGCGCCGGTCGTCTTCAACACCCGCTGGGTCATGTCGTATCTGCCGGGGCCGCTCACCCGGGATCAGATCCGGCGCCTGATGCAGGGCCGGCGGCCGGCGCCGGCTGAAGCCGCAGAACCCGACGAGTCCGCGGGTGCTTCGACGCTGGGCGAGGTGGCCTCGGCGCCCCCGGTACTTGCGCCCGCCGTGCAGCAGTTCTGGCTGCCGGCCGGGGCGGAGAACCCCGGCGACATCGTCTACCGCCCCCGGGTAATCGGTGCGGCAGAGGCAGCCTACACCAGCAGCCGGTACGGGGTGGACGAGGAACGCCGCTACCTCCTCGCGGCCGAGGCCGGGGACGGCGCGGTGGCGCTGGACTGGAACGAGGCGCAGGAACTGCCGTTCGCTGCCGACGAGCTCGAGACACGGGGTCTGCCCGGCACCGCCTACACCCCGCTCGCGGGCACGCTGGCGGCGGCGGACAGCTATGCCGACTGGGAGCGCGACCTGAAGCGCTGGATACGCAACGAGCGGCCGGTCGTCCTGTATCGCAACCGGCACCTCAAGCTGACGTCGGAGCCGGCCGAGAGCGAGGCCGACTTCCGCATCCGATTGCAGCAGGCTGCCAGCGAGAAGCGTGACCAGGAGGTGGCGCGGCTCCGCAAACGCTATGCCTCCAAGGTCAACACGCTGGAGAACCGTCTGCTGCGGGCCAGGCAGACGCTGGAACGCGAGAGCCAGCAGGTGGCGAAGAAGCGCATCGATACCGTGATCTCGGTGGGCACGGCCATCCTCGGCGCGGTGCTCGGCCGCAAGCGCCTGTCGACTGCGACCGCGGGCAAGATCGGTACCGCCGTGAAAACGGCCGGTGGCATGAGCAAAGAGGCAGGGGACGTCGCGCGGGCAGAAGAAACCGTAACGCGGGTCGAGACCGAACTCGCCGAGCTGAACGCGCAGATGGAGCAGGAAGTGGCGCAGCTCGATACCGCTTTCGACGCACAGGAGGCGGAGCTCGACGAGATTCCCGTACGGGCGGCGGCGAGCAACGTCCGGGTGCGCTTCGTCGGCTTGCTCTGGGTGCCTCACCGCCGCACCGCCGATGGCCGGCTGGTGCCGCTCGCCGTCTAGGCGCGATTCGTCCGGCCCCGGGTCAGGCCCGGGTCAAGCGTCCGGTTCCTCGTCCTCGGCCTCCCCGGAGAGCGAGACGTACTTCTTCAGGAAGTAGTCCGTGTGACCGGGCGGATGATCCGGCAGCTCGGCGAACACCTCGTAGCCCATCTTCCGGTAGAAGCCGAGCGCCTGGAAGCTGGTGGTGCCCACCTGGAAGCGGTTGACGTCGCGGTCCAGCGCGAGACGCTCCAGCCGCATCATCAGTTCGGTGCCGACGTGACGGCCGCGGAATTCCTCGTCGACCCAGAGACGCTCGACGTAAAGCCAGCCCCAGCCGATGTAGCCGGTGGCCCCGCCGCGCACGCGCCCGGTGGGGTCGCGGACGAAGACGCCCACCGGCACGTGATGGGCCGTGGGGCCGATCTGCGAGTCGTTCCACGCGGCGACGCCGCGGCGTACCACCTCCAGGGCGGAGGCATCCGGATTCTCCACCGCCTCGAAGGCCAGGTCCGAGCGCCGGCGGCGGCGCACCAGCCAGTCCGACAGCCGGCGTCTGAGGGTGAGCTCCCCCATGACGGTCAGAGACACTCCCCGGCGTAGGCCAGTTCGATCCCGGCGGACTCCAGCAGGCACTCGTTGTCGTAGGTGCGCCCGTCCATGCCGCAGACCGGCTGATAGGTGGGGGGGCAATTAAGACCGCTGCAGGTACCGGGCATCTCGATGCGGGCGCCGGCGCGCTCGGCCTCGCAGGCATTACCGTAGGTCACCCCGTCAGCGCCGCAGACCGGCACGAACATGCCCGGGCAGGGCCGCGTCCCGCAGGCATTCAGCTCGACGATGCGCACCGACTCGGCCTCCGCCACGCAGGCGTTGGCGTAGGTGCGCCCGTCCTCGCCGCAGACCGGCGCGTACACGTCCGGGCAGTTGGTCACGTCGCAGATGCCCTCGCGCTGGACGGCGACCCGGGCCAGGTCGGCCTGGCAGCGGTTGCGGAAGGTGCGTCCGTTCATGCCGCACACCGGCTCGTAGACGTCGGGGCATTCCGGCTCCTGGCAGATGCCGTAGCTCACCACCTCGACGCCCGCGCGCTTCGCATAACAGTCATTGCTGTAGGTGTTGCCGTCCGCCCCGCACACGGGTCGGAAACGGTCGGGGCAGGTTCTCTGCTTGTCGCAAACGCCGGCCACGGCGGAGGCGTGTCCGGCCGCCTGCGCCATGCAGGCGTTGGTGTAGGTCTTGCCGTCCGGCGCGCAGACCGGATCGTAGTCCCGGGGGCAGACGACATCTCCGCTGCGCGCCGGCGCGGCCGTCTCAGCGGCGCCGGAGGCCGGTGCCGGTGGCGGCTCCTCCACCTGGCCCGCGTCCTGCGCCATCGCGCCCGACGGGAGCGCGGCGCACAGGAGCAGTGCTGCCAGGATCGGCTTGCGCGATCGGTTCATCGTCATGGGGTTCCGGATTATAGCGCCGGCGCCCGGCCGGCCCTGTGACGGAGTTTGGACAAGCGGGCCGCGGCCCGGTTCAATGGCCGGGTCGGGCACTGCCCCACCACTGCCAGGACAGCATCTTCGGGCCGCCGGGTACGTACATGCTGTCCTCCTCCTCGATGCGGAAGCCGGCCTCCCGGATCAGGGCGGGTATGTCCCGGTTCAGCTGACAGCCGCCGGCGATGCGGCTCCAGGGCCGGTTGAGGCGGTCCTGCCAGCGGCGGACGCGCTCGTCCGGCGCCCGCCCGTGTTCGCAGAACAGCAGCCGACCGCCGGGCTTCAGCACGCGCTGCATACCGGCCAGCGCGGCCGTCGTGTCGGGGATCGTGCAGAGCGTGAACGTACAGAGCACCGTGTCGACGCTGGCGTCCTCCAGGGGAATCTCCTCGCCCGGCAGATCGATGAACTCGAACTCGGTGCGCACGGGATTCAGGCGCTTGCGGGCGAGACGGCGCATGCCCTCGGAGGGCTCCAGCGCCCAGAGCTTCGTGACCTTGCCGAAGTCGTAGTAAGGCACGTTGAGGCCGCTGCCGAAGCCGATCTCGAGCACCCGGCCCTCCGCCGCCGGCACCACTTTTCGCCGCTGACGCCGGATCGCCTTGAAGCCGCAGGCCAGATTCAGCGCGTGGGGCAGCACATGGTGCTCGTAGAAGCTCAAGATCCGCGCTCCATATCGGATTCCCGTCCGGGCAGGGGGACGTAATCCCGCTCGTAGCCGCGGCTGGCCAGCCAGTCCCTGAGCGCGGTGCCCGTGCCTCTCGGCCAGGGCCGCACCTTCTCCACCGGTACCTCCCGCCAGTCGGCCAGCTCGCTCTCGTCCAGACGGATCTCGCCGGGAGCGGCGAGCACGTGGTAGGCGATGATGAGCTGGTTCATCCGATAGAAAGGGTACATACCCACGTAACCGCCGAGTTCGGCCGCCAGCCCGGTCTCCTCGCGGACCTCGCGCAGCACCGCCTCCTCGGGCATCTCGCCGTGCTCGAGGAAGCCGGTGACCAGCCCGAACCATTTCTCCGGCCAGCCGTGGCTGCGGACGAGGATGATGTGATCGTCGCGCTCCACAATGGCCGCCACCACCGGCGCCGGGTTGTTCCAGTGCACGAAGCCGCAGCCCTCCGCGGGACACACCCCCCGCAGGCTGCCGCCCCGTTCCTCCTCCGCCAGCGGCGTGGCGCAGCGCGGACAGTAGCGGTAGTCAGGCATCGTCGCCTCCATTACCGGGCCAGTCACCCGTGCGCCGCGCCCGGTCCGAGGGCGCCATCTCGGCCCGGGATGCGCCGGGGCCGCAGGCCAGGGTGCGACGCGCCGCCTCTATGGCCGCGGCATTCGCGCCGCTGCCCGCGAAGTAGCGCACCAGCGCCATGCCCCGCTCGCCCGGGGCCCGGACCACCAGCGGCCGGCCTCCCGTGGCGGCCTCGTACTCGTCCACGGGCCCGGAGACGATCAGGAGTTCCATGGAGCCGCGTGGCGCCTGCCGGTCGTTCACGGTGAAGAAATTGTCGGTGTTCATGGCGTAGAGCGAGACTGACATATAGCTGTCCGGCACCTCCAGCCGGATCGACCAGGGGCCTGCCGCCAGGTCGTACAGGCAGACGGAGTAGACGAGGTCCGGACTGGGGCGCACCACGGTGCGGGAGGTGGCATCGGGCCGGGGCGCGTGCAGCAGGCCCGTATCGTCGGCGACCTCGGAGATGGCCTGCCATGCGCCGTGCATCAGCAGACGCGGATAGACATGGACGGCTGCCAGATGGGTGAACGCGGCGATCAGCGCCACGCCGAGCAGCCAGGCTGCCAGTCGACCCGGCGACCGGCCCTTGCGCCGCTCACTCATGGCCGTCCACCCGTTCGATCACCGGCAGGTCTGACGCGCTCGCCCGGCCCCGAGGGTTGTACAGCCGCAGCAGCAGATCGAACTGCCTGGCCTCACCGAGCGGCAACCAGTCACCCTCGTGGGGCCTGCGCGAGACCAGAAATGCGAAGCCGCCATCCCCGCCGCGGGACACCGTCTCGCTGTTGAAGGAATAGACTCCCTGTTCGTTGGGGATCAGGTAGTAGTCGGGACCGTAGGCCGTGATGCTCCACCAGCGGGCGGGGATGCCGGCGCCGCTGATGCGGTACGTGGCGTCGGCGGAGAGGGGGCGGCCGTCGCTGTCACGGGTCGCGACGTAATAGACGGCCTCCTCCCGGGTCAGACCGAGCAGCGCGTGATGGGCCACCCGCGCCCGGTCCCGGGGCCCTGCAGTGGCACTGCCCACCAGGGGGTTGTTCTCCCAGGGGCCGTAGGCCACGCCCGTCACGGCGCCGCCCGTGATCACGTACCAGGCACTGCCGAGACCGAGCAGAAGCCCGGCGAGCACCAGGGTGACGAGATAGACGGCGCGTCTCATGGGCCAAGCTTAACCCGCCGCGGCGCGGGGAGTGCGTCCTCAGCCGGCATAACCGCTCGGCCACTTGGCGGCCTCCAGGCGCTCGCGCTCGGCGCGCTCCCGGTACATCGCCCGTTCGGCGAGCGTGGCCAGCTCCCGGTGATCCTCGCCGTCCTCGGGATAAACTGCCGCGCCCAGGCTGGCGCTGATGCGGATCATCGACCGACCCACGCTGAACGTGGTGGCATGCACGCTGTTGCGTATCCTGAGCATGATGCGCTCGGCGGTCGCCCGATCGGCGCCGGGCAGCAGCAGTATCAGCTCGTCGCCGCCCAGGCGGGCGAGCGTGTCGGCCCGCCGCGTACAGCGCTGGATGGCCTTGACCACCAGGCGGATCGCGCGGTTGCCCGTCTCGTGGCCGAATTCCTGGTTGATCTTCTTCAGGTTGTCCACGTCGACGACGACGACGGCGTAGCGGCCGCCCTCGTGGCTCGCGCGCCGGTGTTCCTGCTGCAGGCGGCGGGTGAAGGCGTGCATGTTCAGCTGGCCGGTGAGGGCATCGCGCTCGCTCAGGTCACGGATGCGGGCGCGCCCGGCGCGGATATTGCCGGCCAGAAGCATCGTCAGGACCGCCACCAGCGCCATCGGCGCAAGCAGGGTGAACAGTGCGGCGAAGTCCTCGCGGTCGGGGGCCCCCCGTCTGACCGTCATCAGCGTGAACAGGCAGGCCACCAGGAAGACGAACAGCCACAGCGTGGTGAGGCGGCCGAAGATCAGCGCGCTGGTCACCAGGGGCAGGAGGTACAGATTGATCAGCGGGCTGTGCACGCCGCCGGTCTGCCAGCTCACCAGCGTCACGAACAGGGTCATCAGCGCCAGCTCGACCCCGATCAGCAGACGTGGCGTGCCGCGCAGGGCCGGCGTGTAGCGCAGCACCAGGATGCTGGCGGCGAAACCGCTGACGAAGGCCACGTAGAGCCCGGGGCTGCCCGGGCCACCATCCGGGAAGTCCGCGAAATAGACATAGACCAGCGCCAGCGCCACCAGCAGCCACTCCACCTCGACCAGGCTGCGCGCGAAGCCGCTGAGCTCCGCCCAGTCGAGGTCCGGCAGTTCCCGGGGCGACCGGCTCACCGGCAGTGCACGCCGTCCGCGCTCACACCGGCGCGCGGAGGGGATGCGAGCGCCGGAGGCGCTGTTCCACTTCCATCGCGCGTTCCTCGCCGAGGAGGGCGGCCACCAGCTCGAGCGCGAAATCCATGGCCGTGCCCGCGCTGCGGGAGGTGATGATGCGACCGTCCCGCACCACGGCGTCCGCGGCCAGCTGCACACCCGCTTCCCGGTAGGGATCGAGGAAGCCGGGGAAGCTGGTAGCGCGGCGCCCCTCCAGCAGGCCCGCGGCGGCCAACACCTTCGGCGCCGCGCAAACCGCGGCAGTAAAGCGGCCGCTGTCGGCCATGCGCCGCAGGAGCCCGGCGATGCGCTCGTCGGCCTCCAGGTTGTCCGCGCCGGGCAGACCGCCCGGCAGCACGATCATGTCGTAGTCCCGGCTGAGCACGTCGTCCAGGGTCTCGTCCGGCACCAGCTGGATGCCGTGGGAGCCGTGCACGGGCCCAGGCGCCAGGCCGGCGACGGTCACCTCTGCGCCGCCCCGGCGCAGGACGTCGACGACGGTGACCGCTTCTATCTCTTCGAAGCCGTCTGCAAGCGGTACGAGGACGGTGGCCATGATCGATTCGCCTCCGATGTGCGTATGCGGACCAGTTCGCCGGGGCTCACCAGTTCGATGCCCAGCTCGGCGAGCCGAGGCAGCTCCGTCTCCAGCAGCGTCAGTGTGGCCGGGTAGGGATGACCGATCGCGAGCGCGCTGCCATGCCGGCGCGCAAGCGCGAGCAGCCGGTCGAACTCACGCCGCACGGTCGCCGGGTCCCGATCCGGGTCCAGGAACACGTCCCGGCGGGCGGCCGGGATGCCGGATTCGCGGGCGATGCCGAGGGCGACGCTGGCGGCAGTGGTGTAGCTGTCGATGAAGAACAACCCCTCGCGGGCGCCGATCTCCTCCATCAGCCACGTCATGTGACCCGGGTGCCGGGTCAGCAGGCTGCCGCGGTGGTTGTTGATACCGGTGACATGGGGGATGGCGGCGAGGTCGGCGGCCACCCGCGCGGCGAGCTGCGTCCGCGTCGTGTCGAGCTGGAACAGGCCGGGCGCCGGTTCGATGTCGTCGAGCGACTGCATCGGCAGGTGCAGCATGACCTGCTTGCCGGCCGCGTGAGCCAGCCGGGCCAGGCGGACGCCGTGGGGCGTGCCCGGCAGCACGGCGCAGGCGACGGGACCGGGCAGGCGCGTCACGCGCTCGCCGGCCGCCCGGCCATAGCCGAGGTCGTCGATGATGATGGCGATACGCGGCGGTGCCTGCTCGGCGGAGGCGTGGCTCAGACCCGCATACCCGAGTAGCGCCGGGATCAGCAGTCCCGCGAGACGCGTCACGGTGCCTTGCTTTGTACGATACGAGGCCGGGTGATCCGGTCGATCGCTCCCGCAAGCTGCCGGTCCACCGCCGCATCGGGCGGCGCCAGTATGGCGGAGACCGCCGGCACCTCCGGCGGCTGCTCGATCACGACATCCGGCTTGATGCCGGTCTCGTGGATGCTGGCGCCGGAGGGCGTGAAGTAGCGGGAGGTGGTCAGCTTGATCGCGTGGCCATTCGACAGCGGCATCACCGTCTGCACCGAGCCCTTGCCGAAGGTATGGGTACCGAGGACGACGGCCCGATGATTGTCCTGCAGCGCGCCGGCCACGATCTCGGATGCCGAGGCCGAGCCGCCGTTCACCAGGACGACCAGTTCCGCCCCGTCCAGCACGTCGCCCCGCCTCGCGCTGTGGGAGAAACGCGCTTCCTCGCTGCGGCCCTCCGCCGAGACGATCAGGCCTTCGTCCAGGAACAGGTCCGAGACGTCCACCGCCGCATCGAGCACGCCGCCGGGGTTATTGCGCAGATCGAGCACCAGGCCGTCCAGGTCGCCGCCATTCTCCTGCTCCAGGCCGCGCAGGGCACGTTTCAGATCCCGGCTGGTGGCCTCGCTGAACTGGGTGACCCGCACGTAGCCGAGGCCGTCGTCCAGCAGATGGGCCCGCACGCTCTTCACGTGCACGTTGGCCCGCAGCAGGGCGAAGTCCAGAGATTCCTCGCCGCGCATCACGGTGAGCTTGACCCGTGTGCCCACCTTGCCGCGCATGCGGCTGACGGTCTCGTCCAGGTTCTCGTGGTCGACCGGCAGGTCGTCGATGGCAATGATGATGTCACCCGGCAGTATGCCCGCCTGCTGGGCGGGCGTGCCGTCGAAGGGCGCCACCACCTGCACCTCGCCGCCGTCCATGCTGACTTCGATGCCCACCCCGGAGTAATTGCCGGTGGTGCTGATGCGGATCTCCTCGTACTGCTCCTCGTCGAGGAAGCGGGAGTGGGGGTCGAGGTCGGCCACCATGCCGCGGATGGCGGCCTCCATCAGGCGGCGGTCGTCGACGTCGTCGACATAGTCGCGCTTGACCCGCTCCATGACCTCGGCCAGCAGCCGGGCCTGCTCCCAGGGCAGGTCCTCGTCTCCCTCGCCCTGCCGGTCCGCCAGCACGCCGCCGCCCAGCGACAGGCTGAGACCCAGCATGGCGCCAACGACGAGTACCAGAATACTGCGGATTTTCAGGGACATAGAAAGCTCCGGACTCCGTTGCCGGAATCAGTGTTCGAAGATAGCACAGCCGCGACGGGCTGGGGAGTGACAGGGTCGGCGTTCAGCCGCCGCCCGGACGGCGACTCACCCAGTCGCCGGGATCCACCGGTTTGCGGCCCTGCCGGATCTCGAAGTACAGCGCCGGTACCGACTGACCGCCGCTCTGGCCGACCGTCGCCAGGACGTCGCCGGGCGCCACCCAGTCGCCGGCGGACTTCAGCAGGGACTCGTTGTGCCCGTACAGCGAGAGGTAGCCGTCGCCGTGGTCCACGATCACCAGCAGGCCCAGGCCGGGCAGCCAATCGGCATAGGCGACCCGTCCATGGTAGACCGAGCGCACTTCCTTGCCCGCGGGTGCGGCGATCAGTACGCCGTTCCAGCGCAGACGGCCGTTGCCCCGGGGCTGGCCGTAATCCTGGATCAGGCGCCCGGCCACCGGCCAGGTCAGCCGGCCCTTCAGCCGGCCGAAAGGATCCTCGGAGCTGATGGGATAGTCGGCCAGGATGGAGGAGAGCTCGGCGATCAGCCGGGTCAGGTCTTGCTCCTGGCGGCGCAGCCGCTCCACCTCGTCGCCGCCGGCGGCGATCTCGGCCTCGATGGCGGCCACCAGCCGCTGCCGCTCGCTGCGGGAGTCCGCCAGGCGGGCGAGTTCCCGGCGCTCCTCCTCCGCCAGCTCCGCGAGCCTCCCCTGCTCCTCCGCTTCCTGGCGGCGCAGCGCGGCCAGCGCGTCTAGCTGCCTGCGGACCTCGCGGATGTTGTCGCCGCGCACCCGGTTCAGGTAACCGTAGTAGGCCAGCAGGCGGCCGAGTTCCGCCGGGTTTTCCTGGTTCAGGAGGAGCTTGATCCGCTCCTGCCGGCCGCTGGCGTACGCCGCCCGTATCTGGCCGCCCAGCCGTTCCTTCTCGGCCTCGAGTTCGCCCCGGCGCTCGGCCTGCTGGCGCGCGACGTCATCGAGACGGGCACGGCTCTCGCGCACTTCGGCCTCGATGCGCTCGAGCTTCACCCGGACACGGCCGATGGCCGCCTCCACGTCACCCAGTTCCGCGCTGAGTTCGTCGCGGCGCCGATTCTGGCGCTCGATGCTCTGCGTGAGTTCCGCGATGCGCTCGCGCACCTCGGCCAGTTCCTGTTCCTTGATGCGGGCCCGCTCCTCGTCGTCGGCGCCGCCCGCAAGCGGCAGCACGCAGAGTAGAAGAAGGAGGGCGACGCGGCGCATCCGCCAAGGATAGTGCGTGGATGTCGGGGACGGAACAGGCCCCCATCACTGGTATACTGCGGCGCTCCCCGGCAACCGGCCTCCCGCTAACCCGGCACCACGACCCGCAGCCATGGACAGACTGATCGAATTCTCCGGCAATCACCCGATTCTGATGATCGGGCTCATGGCCAGCTTCTTCCTGCTCGTGTTCACGGAGATCCGGCGCAAGCGCCAGGGTCTGACCGACCTCGGGCCCCTGGAAGCGGTGCGTCTGATCAACAACGACGCGGTCGTGGTGGACGTACGCAACCCGGAGAGCTACGCCAAGGGCCACATCGTGAATGCGCGCAACATCCCGGCGGACCAGCTGGAGCGCGACCGGCTTGGCGACGCGGCGGAGCACCCCGTGCTCGTGGTGGACGACAACGGCCTTGCGGCAGGACGAGCCGCGGCCAAACTGCGCGGCACCGGCGTGGAGAACGTGTTCAGCCTGCGCGGCGGTCTCGCGGCATGGCAGCAGGAGAGCCTGCCGCTGGTGACCGGCCGCAAGAAGAAAAAGGGTGGATGATGAGCTCGACCGATACCTCCAATACAGGCAGCGCACCGGCCCGACCGCCCGTGCGCATGTACGCCACCGGCTGGTGCCCCTACTGCGTGGCGGCCAGGGACCTGCTGCGCAGCAAGGACGTCCAGTTCGAGGAGATCGACCTGACGAGCGACCCGGCGCGGCGCACGGAAATGGAATCCCTCAGCGGGCGCTCGAGCGTGCCGCAGATATTCATCGGGGACGAGCACGTGGGCGGTTACGACGACATGGCGGCGCTGGAACGCAGCGGCCGCCTGGACCGGCTGCTGGGTATCACGCAGCACAACGAATGACGGAAAGGACGGGACACGGGTATGAGTGAACAGGCCAGCAACGAGCAGGCGGGCGGACAGGTCACCCTGCAGAAGATCTACGTGAAGGACCTCTCCTTCGAGTCGCCGAACGCGCCGCAGGTCTTCACCCAGGAGCTGAAGCCGAAGACCCAGCTGAATCTGCGCTCCGGCCACCGGGAACTCGAAAACGGCACCTACGAGGTCGTGCTCACGGTGACCGTCGAGGCGAAGGCGGAGGAGAAGACGGTCTTCCTGATGGAGATCCAGCAAGCGGGCCTGTTCGGCCTGGCAGGCATCGGCGAGGAGCACCGCTCCATGCTGCTGGGCAGCTTCTGCCCGGGTGTGCTTTATCCGTATGTGCGCGAGGCTGTGGCGAGCTTGGTCCAGCGGGGCGGATTCCCCGAATTCCTGCTGCAGCCCATCGACTTCGACGGTCTGTATGCCCAGTCACGCCAGGAGGGCGCGACTCCACCGGCCGAACAGCAGAACTGAGGGCGGCGCGCCGTGACCCGGGGGGGAGCAGCGTCGTCACCGGCGCCGGCATCGGCGGGACCGGTCGCCGTCATCGGCGCCGGCTCGTGGGGTACGGCGCTGGCCATCCAGTATGCGCGCACCGGCCGCGAGACCCGCATGTGGGGGCGCGAGACCGAAGAGGTGTCGGAAATGCGGGAGCTCGGCGAGAACCGGGGCTATCTGCCCGGCGCCCGCTTCCCGGAGGCGCTGCACCCCGAACCGGATCTGGCGGCCGCGCTCGAGGGGGTCACCGACGTGCTGATCGTGGTCCCGAGCCACGGCCTCCGGGAGACGCTGGTGAAGGTCCGCGATGCCGCCCGCCTGCCGCTGCGGGTGTCCTGGGCCACCAAGGGCTTCGAACTCGAGACCGGCAAGCTGCCCCACGAGGTGGCGCGGGAGGTGCTCGGTGAGGTCGTGCCCGTGGCGGTGCTGTCGGGCCCCACGTTCGCGAAGGAAGTGGGTGCAGGGCTGCCGACCGCGCTGACCGTCGCCTCACCCGACGCGGATTTTGCCCGCGAGATCGCCGAGAGCATATCCACCGACAATTTCCGCGCCTATACCTCAGCCGACATGATCGGCGTGGAGGTAGGCGGCGCCGTCAAAAACGTGCTCGCCATCGGTGCGGGTCTGTCCGACGGGCTGGGCTTCGGCGCCAACACCCGCATCGCGCTCATCACCCGCGGGCTCATCGAGATGACCCGGCTGGGCGTCGCGGTGGGCGCCGAGCGCGATACCTTCATGGGGCTGGCCGGCATGGGCGACCTGGTGCTGACCTGCACCGACAATCAGTCGCGCAACCGGCGCATGGGTCTCGCGCTGGCCGCCGGCAAGACGGTGGCGGAGGCGGAGGCCGAGATCAGGCAGGTGGTGGAAGGCGTGCTCGCGGCGCGGGCCGTGTGGGAGAAGGCGCAGGCACTCGGCGTGGAGATGCCGATCGCCGAGCAGATCTACCGCATCATCTACGAACGGAAGTCGCCCCAGGAAGCGGTCACCGACCTGATGCGCCGGGCGCTGAAGCCGGAGAGCGTGATCTAGCGATCAGGCTTCGGGGCAGCGCTCAGCCGCCGCCGGCGAAGTCGTGCTGCCGCCAGGCCTCGAACAGGGCGACGGCGGCCGCGTTCGACAGGTTCAGGCTGCGGTTGCCCGATACCTTCGCCATCGGCACGCGCAGGCGGCACGACTCGTCGAGTGACGACAGCACCGTGTCCGGCAATCCCCGCGTCTCCGGCCCGAACATGAGGGCGTCGCCCGGCTCATAGCGCACGGCGTCGTAGCGGCGCGTGCCCCGGGTGGAGAAGGCGAACAGCCGCGGCCGGCCGAGCGCCTCCCGGCAGGCGGCAAGATCGTCATGCACGCTCACGCTGGCGAACTCCCGGTAGTCCAGCCCCGCACGCCGCAGCCGCCGCTCGTCGAGCTCGAAACCGAGCGGGCGCACGAGGTGCAGCGCCGTGCCCGTATTGGCGCAAAGGCGTATGATATTGCCCGTATTCGGCGGTATCTCGGGCTGATACAGGATCAGGCTGAACATGGTCCGCCATTGTCCCACGCATCTTCCCACGGACCGAACCTCGACGACATGGTTGCAGCCACCGACGCGAAGAACCACGGGCAGGTCACGGAGAGCGCACATCCCGTCGGGGTGCGCTTCTGCGGCCTGGAACTGGCATCTCCCATCGTACTGCTGTCCGGCTGCGTCGGCTTCGGCGAGGAGTACACCCGGGTGGAGGGCTTCTCCAACCGGGACGTCGGCGCCGTCGTTCTGAAGGGCACCACGCCGGAACCCCGCCTCGGCAATCCGCCCCATCGCATCTGGGAGACGCCGATGGGCATGCTGAATGCCATCGGCCTGCAGAACCCCGGGGCCGACAAGGTGGTGGACGAGATCCTGCCGACGCTGGACTTCGACGAGACCCGCTTCTTCGCCAATGTCTGCGGCTCGACCATCGAAGACTACGCCGAGGTGACCCGGCGCTTCGACGACTCGCCCATCGACGCCATCGAGATCAACATCTCCTGCCCCAACATCAAGGAGGGCGGCGTCGCCTTCGGCAATTATCCGGAAATGTCGGCGCGGGTGGTGGAGGCCTGCCGCAGGGTGACGGACAAGCCCATCATCACCAAGCTCTCGCCGAACCAGACCGACATCGCCGAGAACGCCCGCGCCTGCATCGAGGCGGGCAGCGACGCGCTGGCCGTCATCAACACGATCATGGGCATGGCCGTCGACACCGAGTCGCGCACGCCGGTGATCGGCAACGTGCAGGGCGGCCTGTCCGGCCCTGCCATACGGCCCATCGCATTGCTGAAGGTGCACCAGGTGTACCAGGTGGCGAAGCGCCACGGCGTGCCGATCATCGGTCAGGGCGGCATCCATACCGCGCAGGACGCGCTGGAGTTCCTGATCGCCGGCGCCACCACCGTCGGCATCGGCACGGCGCTGTTCTACGATCCGCTGCTCTGCCGCAAGATCAACGAGGGCATCGCCGATTACCTCTCCCGCCACGGCATCCCGTCGGTGGAGGCACTCGTCGGCTCCCTGCAGACACCCGAACGGGGCAACGCGCCGGTCTGCTGAGCGGCTTCAGTCGACGCCGGCGGCCTCGAGCAACGCTTCTGCGCTGAGCCTTTCCCGATAGTCCGGGTTCACGTAGCGGAAGCGCACGAAGCCGTCGCCGTCCACCAGGAATACGCTCGGTACCGGCAGTTGCTGATGGTCGTAGCCGGACGCGGCTGCGAGGTCGATGCCGAGGCTGCGATAGCGCTCGGCCGTCTCGTCGTCCACGCGGAACGCGATGCCCCAGTCGCGCGCGATCGCCAGCGAGGCATCGGACAGCAGCCGGTAGTCCAGGTCCGGCTCTTCCAGGCTGGCGCGCAAACGGGACGGCCGGTCGGCGGACAGGAACAACACCTCGTAGCCGGTGTCCTGCAGCTGCGGGACGGCATCGCGCAGTTCGGCCAGGTGGCCGTTGCAGTAGGGGCACCAGCCACCCCGGTAGAAGATCAGGATCGCCGGACGGTCCAGCTCGTCCGGGCGGAAGGCATAGACGCTGCCGTCCGGGGCAGGGGCCTCGAAGGCCGGGGCCCGCTCGCCGACATCGAGCGGGCGGACGTCGGCAGCGTCGTCGGGGACCTGTTGGGAGGCGGCGGCCACGGCCATCAGGGCGTACAGGACGAAAACGAGGGGAGTCTGGAGGCGCGTGCGGGGCTGCATGATCTTTGTCCGTGCGATTGCTGATTCACGGACGGAGACCGGGCGGGACCGGCTTTTATTCCCGGGGTTTATTCCGCCGCCGCCGCGGGATCGGTTGCCCGGGTCAGTCCTCGATCTCCAGCGAGCGGATCTTGCGGGTAAGCGTGTTGCGACCCCAGCCGAGCAACCGGGCCGCCTCCTGGCGATGACCATTCGACTCCGCCAGCGCGGCACGGATCAGTGTGCGTTCGAACTCGGGCAGGGCCTCGTCCAGCAACGGCGGCGCCCCCGGCGTGCGCAGCCGCTGCTCCGCCCAGCGCGCCAGGCTCACCGCCCAGTTCTGCCGGCCGGCAACCTCGGCCCGGCGCCCGCCCAGTTCGGGCGGAATGTCCGCGGGGCCGATGACGTTGCCGGGCGCGGTGACGGTCAGCCGTCGGCAGGCATTCACCAGCTGGCGGACGTTGCCCGGCCAGTCGAAGGCGGTAAGGATCGTCACGGCTTCGTCGCTCAGCGTCTTCGCCTCGATGCCGAGTTCCCGGGCCGCCGCGCCGAGGTAGTGGGCGAGCAGCAGCGGGATATCCTCACGGCGCTCGCGCAGTGGCGGCGTTTCGATGCGGATGACGTTCAGGCGGTGGAACAGATCCTCGCGGAACGTGCCTTCCTTCACCGCGCGTCCGAGGTCGTGGTTGGTGGCGGCGATCACGCGTACGTCCACACGGATGGGCACCTGCCCGCCCACCCGGTAGAACTCGCTTTCGGCGAGCACCCGCAGAAGGCGGGTCTGCAGCGCGGCCGACATGTCGCCGATCTCGTCGAGAAACAGGGTGCCGCCGTCGGCCTGCTCGAAGCGGCCGGTGCGCCGGGAGTCGGCCCCGGTGAAAGCGCCGCGCTCGTGACCGAACAGCTCGGACTCCAGCAGTTCGGAGGCGATGGCGGAGGTGTTCAGCGCCACGAAGGGCTTGCGCGAGCGCGGGCTGTGCTGGTGCAGAGCCCGGGCCACCAGTTCCTTGCCGGTGCCGGACTCGCCGGTAATCAGCACCGTCATGCTGGAGCGCGCCAGCCGGCCGATGGAACGGAAGACCTCCTGCATGGCGGGAGCCTGGCCGATGAGCGTGGGGATCACCGGCTGGCTCTCGCCATCCTCCACCTCCCGGCTGGCGCGCTCGCGGCGGGCCCGGCGAACCAGCTCCACCGCCTCATCCACGTCGAAGGGTTTCGGCAGGTATTCGAACGCGCCGCCCTGATAGGCGGCGACGGCGCTGTCCAGATCCGAGTGCGCGGTGATGACGATGACGGGCAGGTCCGGATGATCCTTGTTCAGGCGCTGCATGAGCTCCAGCCCGTCGATGCCGGGCATGCGGACATCGGTGATGACCACGTCGGGCACGGAGTCGGCGAGAGCGTCCAGAAAGTCCTCGCCCCGATCGAAGCAGCGGGGCTCCATGCCGGACTGGGCGAGCGCCTGGTCCAGCACCCAGCGCACCGAATGATCGTCGTCGACCACCCAGACTCTGACAGCGCTCTCGTTCATGGCTTGTGCCCATCCGGCTCGCTCAGCGGCAGCCGGATATGGAAGACGGTGGAACCGGGCCGGCTGGTGAACTCGATGAGCCCGCCGTGACGGTTCACCAGTTCCTGCGCCAGCGGCAGGCCGAGGCCGGTGCCCTCGGGCCGGCTGGTGACCAGCGGATAGAACACGGAGTCCTGCAGCTCCTCGGGGATGCCCGGGCCGTCGTCCTCGACGTCGATGCTGGCGATGACCCGGTGCCGGGTATCGCCGATGGTGAAGTTGGTGATGGCCCGGGTACGCAGCGTCACGGTGCCTGCGGGTCCGGTGGCGGCTACCGCATTGCGCACGAGGTTCAGCACGGCCTGCACCAACAGGTCCCGGTCGAGCATCATCGGCGGCAGACCCGGGTCGTAGTCTCTCTCGAGGCGCAGGCTGCCCTCGGTCTCCGCGGAGACCAGCTGAGCGACGTGCTCCAGTACCTCGTGGATGTTGGTCTCGCGCCGGGACACCTGGCCGCCCGGCCCGAGCAGCGAATCCACCAGGCCCGCGAGACGGTCCGCCTCGCGGATGATGACACCGGTGTATTCCTTCAGCTCCGGGCTCGCGAGCTGGCGTTCGAGCAGCTGGGCCGCGCCGCGCAGACCGCCGAGCGGGTTCTTTATCTCGTGGGCCAGCTGGCGGATGATCTTGCGGCCGGTGAAGTGCTGGGCCAGCAGGGCGTTCTCGCGGGTGATGCGCAGGCGCCGGGTGACGTCCGAGAACTCCACAATAAGGGTGACGTCAGGGCGGATGCCGCCGTGGGGCGTGACCCGGCAGTCGGTGATGCGCTGGTCGTCGTCGCCGTTGCGGGTGGCGAAGGTGATCTCCCGCGCAAAGGTCTGACCGGCGTCCAGCGCTCGTTGCAGCACCTCGGCGAGTTTCCGGTTGTCGCCGCACAGGCTGACCAGAGGCGTGCCGCGGGCACGCTCGTGACTGACGCCGAGCAGATTCTCGGCCGCGGGGTTCAGATCGACTACGCAGAATTCGTCGTCCAGGAGGATGACGCTGGTTGAGAGATACTCGATGATGACGCGGGCCCCCTCGGCATCAGACCCGCCGGCGCCGATCAGGGAGGATTGATCACCGAGGTCTGCTGCACGTAGAACGTGATCTCGTTGCTCTGGATGCGCACCTGGCCGCTGGAGTCCAGCACCCGTGCCCACAGAGTGTGTGTGCCCCGGTAGACCTCCGGTATCGTGAAGCTGAGGCTCCCGGGCGCGCGGCTCTCCAGCACCGAGCCGTCGAACCACACCTCTATCTCGTGGCCCTCCCTGAGGCCCGGTGTCAGGCTCAACGACACTTCCAGTGTGGCGCCTATATTCCAAAGTGTCTCCTCGTCAGACGGCTGCACGATCTGGAAGCTGCGGTACGCGAACCCCTGATCGGCATCCTGTTCTGCTGCTGCAGCGCTGCGTTCCGCCGACGGAGTCGGCGCCGGCCGGCGGAAGGTGGTGCCCCTGGCCTCGGGCAGGTCGACGACCTCGGCACCCTCCACGGGGCGGTCGGTGTAGTGCACGACGCCGTCCTCGTCGACCCAGCGATAGACCTGGGCGAGGGCGGGCTGTACGAGCAGCAGTGCGACGAGTAAGACGGTAAGACGCATGCCGCTAGCATAACCTGCACCCCCGGAGCGGGCCAGCGTCCGGGCGACATAATCGCCCGGACGCCGGTTCCGGTCAGAGGCTGTAGTACATCTCGAACTCGACCGGGTGGGTCGTCATCCGGAGCAGCTGTACGTTCTCCTCCTTCAGCTCGAGGTAACCGTCGATGAGATCGTCGGTGAATACGCCGCCGGCTTTCAGGAAGTCGCGATCCTCGTCCAGCGCGCGCAGCGCCTGCTCCAGCGAGAAGCAGACCGTCTGCAGGTTCTTCTCCTCCTCGGGCGGCAGATCGTAGAGATCCTTGTCCGCCGGATCGCCGGGGTGGATCTTGTTCTGGATGCCGTCGAGACCGGCCATCATCATCGCGGCGAAGGCAAAGTAGGGGTTCGCCATCGAATCCGGGAAGCGCACCTCGATGCGGCGCGCCTTCGGATTCGCGATGTAGGGCACGCGGATGGAGGCGGAACGGTTCCGCGCCGAATAGGCGAGGATGGTGGGCGCCTCGAAGCCGGGGATCAGCCGCTTGTAGCTGTTCGTGGCCGGGTTCGTGAAGGCGTTCAGCGCCTTCGCGTGCTTCATGATGCCGCCGATGTAGTACAGCGCCGTCTCCGACAGGCCGCCGTAGCCGTCGCCGGTGAACAGATTCTTGCCGTCCTTCGCCAGCGACTGATGCACGTGCATGCCGTTGCCATTGTCGTTCACCAGCGGCTTCGGCATGAAGGTGGCGGTCTTGCCGTAGCCGTGCGCCACGTTGTGCACGACGTACTTCAGGATCTGCACCTCATCCGCCTTGCGGGTGAGCGCGTTGAAGGCAACGCCGATCTCGCACTGGCCGGCCGTGGCCACCTCGTGGTGGTGCACCTCGGTCTTCAGGCCCATCTCCTCGAGCGCCAGGCACATCGCGCCGCGGATGTCGTGCAGGCTGTCCACCGGCGGCACCGGGAAATAGCCGCCCTTCACGCCCGGGCGGTGACCCATGTTGCCTTCCGGTACGTCGCGACCCGAGTTCCAGGCGCCTTCCGCGGAGTCGATGTGGTAGTAGGCGCCCTCCATGGCAGAGCCGAACCGCACGTCGTCGAACACGAAGAACTCGTTCTCCGGGCCGAAGAAGGCGGTGTCCGCGATGCCCGTGGACTTCAGGTATTCCTCGGCACGCTTGGCCAGGGAACGGGGATCCCGCTCGTAGCCCTGCATGGTGGAGGGCTCGACCACGTCGCAGCGCAGGTTGAGTGTCGTCTCCTCGCAGAAGACGTCCAGGACGGCCGTCGTCGGATCGGGCATCAGGATCATGTCCGACTCGTTGATGCCCTTCCAGCCCGCGATGGACGAGCCATCGAACATCTTGCCTTCCTCGAACACCTCGTCTTCCATGGTGTGAGCAGGCACGCTCACGTGCTGCTCCTTGCCCTTGGTATCGGTGAAGCGGTAGTCGACGAACTTGACGTCCTTTTCTTTGATAAGGCTGAGTACTTCAGCAGGGGTCATGGGGTTTCCTCCAGAATTCCGTTGGCTGTGGTTATGTGCTGTGGTTATGTTTTTCCCCGGCCCTATGCCCGGGAAGGCAACATGCGCTGATGCACCTGAACCTTGGCCGCATGCAGGATGCGTGCCGGTTTTTGGTGCAGGCTAACTCGTTGAAAATAAAGAATTAGAAGAAAGTATTCCGAGGGAGTTTGCACTAACTATGTGCAATTATACCCCCCGTTTGCACTAAATTGGTTCAATCTTGCCGGCGTCGGGCGATCTTCGCCGCCGGACGGATCGGCACCGCGGCCCCGGTCCGGTATACTGCTGCGTCTTTTGTGACCGGCATGCCGATCATGCAACCGACTGCCGACAAAGCGCCGGCTGCGCCGCCGCAGACCTTCCAGGACCTCATCCTCCGCCTGCAGCAATTCTGGGCAGCGGAAGGCTGCGTGGTACAGCAGCCCTACGACATGGAGATGGGCGCCGGCACCTTCCATCCCGCCACGTTTCTGCGCTCCATCGGCCCGGAGCCATGGAGTGCTGCCTACGTGCAGCCGTGCCGCCGTCCCACCGACGGCCGCTACGGGGACAACCCCTTCCGCCTGCAGCACTATTACCAGTATCAGGTGGTGATCAAGCCCTCGCCGGCAGACATCCAGGATAGGTACCTGCGTTCACTGGCCGCCCTCGGCATCGACTCGGGCGTCCACGACATCCGTTTCGTCGAGGACAACTGGGAGTCGCCCACCCTCGGTGCATGGGGCCTGGGCTGGGAAGTCTGGCTGAACGGCATGGAGATCACCCAGTTCACCTACTTCCAGCAGGTGGGCGGCCTCGAGTGCCGGCCCGTCACGGGCGAGATCACCTACGGGCTGGAGCGCATCGCCATGTACCTGCAGCAGGTGGAGAGCATCTTCGACATCGTCTGGACCGACGGACCGCTCGGGCGCATCACCTACCGGGACGTCTTCCACCAGAACGAGGTCGAGCAGTCCCGCTATAACTTCGAGGAGGCGAACGTGGAGCATCTGTTCGCCGCCTTCGAGCAGTGCGAGCACGAGAACGCGCGGCTCATCGAGCTGAATCTGGCACTGCCGGCCTACGAACAGGTACTCGCCGCCTCGCATGCGTTCAACCTGCTGGACGCCCGTCAGGCCATCTCGGTCACCGAGCGGCAGCGCTACATCCTGCGCGTGCGCACGATGGCCCGGGCCGTGGCCGAAGCCTATTACGAGAGCCGCCGCGCACTCGGTTTTCCCATGGTCGAGAGCGCCGCCGCCCGCGAAAGCGCGCAGGGGGAGCGACGGTGAGCGGCAAGGCCGGCGGAGAGCCGCGCGATCTCCTCGTCGAGATCGGCACCGAGGAGCTGCCGCCGACGGCGCTGCGCGGGCTGATGCAGGCCTTCGCCGGCGGACTGGGCGAGGCAGTGGAGGGAGCCGGTCTGTCTCACGGTGCCGTGCATCCCTATGCGAGCCCGCGCCGGCTGGCGGTGCTGATCGAGTCCGTGCCCACGGGCCAGCCCGACGAGCAAGTGGAGACGCGGGGCCCGCCGGTGACAGTCGCCTTCGACGAAGACGGCAACCCCACCCGCGCGGCCCAGGCCTTTGCCGGAAAGTGCGGCGTGGCCGTGGAGGAACTGGAGCGGGTCAGCACCCCGAAGGGCGAATGGCTCGCGCATCGCTCCGTGCGCAAGGGCCGGACGGCGGCGGAGCTGATTCCCGAACTGGTGCAGGCAGCCCTGGACCGGCTGCCGGTGCCGCGGCGGATGCGCTGGGGCGACGGCGACGCCGAGTTCGTGCGTCCGGTGCACTGGCTGGTGATGCTGCTCGGGGACGAGATCGTGCCTGCCCGCCTGTACGGGCTCGACTCGGGCCGGTACAGCCGCGGCCATCGCGTGCACGCCGCCGACCGCGAGATTGCGATCACGGACCCGGGGGCCTACGTCGAGACGCTGAGGGAGCCGGGCAGCGTCGTGGTGGATTTCGACGAGCGCCGCGATTCCATCAGCCGGGCCGTGACCGAGGCCGCGGCAGCGGCGGGCGGCCACCCGGTCAGTGATGCCGCGCTCATGGACGAGGTCGCGGCGCTGAACGAGTGGCCGGTGGCCGTGACGGGATCCTTCGATCCCGCCTTCCTCGAGCTGCCCCGGGAGGTGCTGGTGTCCACGCTGCAGAAACATCAGCGCTACTTCCCGGTGGAGCGGGACGATGGCGCGCTGGTAGCGAGTTTCATCGCCGTGGCCAACCTGGAGAGCCGGGAGCCGGAGAAGGTGCGGGAAGGCAACGAGCGGGTGGTCAAGCCCAGGCTGGCGGATGCCGCATTCTTCTGGGAAGCGGACCAGCGCATGCCGCTGGCGACCCGGCGCGACGAGATGCAGCACGTGGTCTACCAGCGGGAACTCGGCACGCTGCTCGCGAAGAGCCAGCGGGTGGCCGCGCTGGCCGGTCACCTCGCCCGCGAGCTCGACGCGGCGCCGGAGCACGCGGTGCGGGCGGCGGAACTCGCCCGCGCCGACCTCCTTACCGACATGGTGGGCGAGTTCCCGGACCTGCAGGGCATCATGGGCGGACACTACGCGCGTGCCGACGGCGAACCGGAGGCCGTGGCCGCCGCGATTGCCGAGCAGTACCTGCCCCGCTACGCCGGCGATGCGCTACCGGCCACCGAGGCGGGGCGCATCCTCGCGCTGGCCGACCGACTGGATACGCTGGCGGGCATCTTCGCCATCGGCCGGCGGCCCACCGGCAACCGGGATCCGTTCGGCCTGCGCCGGGGCGCGCTCGGGCTGCTGCGCATCGTGATCGAGGGCGGCCTGGAGCTGGACCTGAAGGCCGCGGTCGCCGAGGCGCTGTCGCTGCAGCCGGTGAGCGAGAGCGAGGGGCAGCCGCAGCTGGCGGGCGAGATCTACGATTTCGTGATGGAGCGGCTGCGCGCCTGGTACGCCGAACGCGAGCCATCGATTACCCCGGAGATGTTCCAGGCGGTGCTCGCGCGGGAACCCCGCTCGCCGCTCGACTTCGACGCCCGGTTGCGGGCGGTGGCTGCCTTCACGCGCCACTCGAGCGCAGAGAGCCTGTCGGCAGCGAACAAACGCATCGCCAATATCCTGCGTCAGGCCAAGGGCGATGCCGGGGCGGCTCCGGACGCAGCACTGCTGAAAGAAGCGGAGGAGAAAACGCTGTTCGCCGCCCTCGGCGAGGCCCGGGCCGAAGTGGAACCGTTGCTGGCCGGCCGGGAATACACCGAGGTGCTGGACCGACTGGCACTTCTGCGCGAACCGGTGGACGACTTCTTCGATCACGTGCTGGTGATGGACGAGGACGTGGCGGTGCGCCGCAACCGGCTCGGGCTGCTCGGCGAGCTGCGCGGACTGTTCCTCGAAGTGGCGGACATCTCGCGGCTATCCACCGGTTAGGGCCGGCAGAATGGAGGGGATGAAGCTCGTGGTGCTGGATCGGGACGGCACGATCAACCGGGATTCGGCCGCCTACATCAAAAGCCCGGACGAATGGACTCCGCTGCCCGGCAGTGCGGAGGCCATCGCGCGGCTGAACCGGGCAGGATTCACGGTAGCGGTCGCCAGTAACCAGTCGGGGCTGGCGCGCGGGCTGTTCGACGAGGCGACCCTCGCGAAGATACATGCCAAGATGCATGCGGTCGTGGGTGCAGCCGGCGGCGAGATCGACCGGGTCGTCTGGTGTCCGCATCATCCGGACGCCGGCTGCGACTGCCGCAAGCCGCGGCCGGGATTGCTGCACCGGCTGGCGACGGACTACGGCATCGGCCTCGAGGGCGTGCCCGTGGTCGGGGACTCGGCCCGGGACCTGGAGGCCGCACGCGCTGTCGGCGCGCGGCCGGTGCTGGTGCGCACCGGCAACGGCCGACGCACCGAGGCCGAAGGGACGGCGGGCGACGCCGAGGTGTACGACGACCTCGCCGCGGCCGCCGCGGCACTCACGGGGGAGCGCTAGCCGTCATGCAGATGCTGCGATCGATCGTCTTCACGGTGTGGCTGTTCGTTTCCGTGCCATTCTACGTGTTCGCGCTGCTGTTGCTCGCACCCCTGCCTCACCACATGCGTTATCCGATCGCCGTCGCCTGGGTGCGTCAGGTGATGTGGGTGATGCGCCACCTGGTCGGACTCGACTACCGTGTGGTGGGACGCGAGAACATTCCGGACGAAGCCTCGGTGGTGCTGCTGAAGCACTCGTCGACACTGGAGACTCTGGCGGAGCTGCTGCTGTTTCCGCCCCAGACCTGGGTGCTGAAGCGGGAACTGATGTTCGCGCCGTTCTTCGGCTGGGGCATCGCGCTGCTGAAGCCGATCGCGATCAACCGGAGCGCCGGGCGCAGCGCCGTGCGCCAGGTGATCAGCCAGGGCAGCGAGCGCCTGCGTGAGGGCATCTGGGTGATGATCTTCCCGGAAGGCACCCGCATGCCGGCCGGACAGACCCGACGTTACGGAGTGAGCGGCGCAGCGCTGGCGGCCGCGGCAGGCAGGAAGATAGTGCCCGTCGCCCACGATGCCGGACACTACTGGCCGCGGCGGGGCTGGCTGAAGAAGCGCGGCACGGCGACCTTCGTGATCGGCGAACCGGTCGACGCGGTGGGCCGGGACCCCCGCGAGGTGAACCGTGAGATCCAGGACTGGATCGAGAGGACCATCCGCAATATCGACGACATCGCCGCCGGCGCGGCCGGAGCGCAACGCGATGGCGCCGCACGGCCGCGCGAAACCGGGTCGGGGGCCGGCGAACGCAGAGGTGCACGAGGCCGCATGGTCGAGCCGGCCGGGCGGAAGGACGAGCGCCCGGACCGGGACGAAGAAGAAGCGGCGGAACCGGCGAAAGGCACGGACGCACCGCGAGACGGCGCGGTCTCATCGGACACGCCACGGTCTATACCATCGGGGCGTACCCCTGCCTCGCCGGAAGCTCCGGACACCGCGGCCAAGTCTGACTCGAGCCAGGCTAGGGGATCCCGCCGCGACTGACTCCGTTCAGATGTCGAGGTTGGACACGGCCAGCGCGTTGTCCTCGATGAACTCCCGCCGCGGTTCCACCTGGTCGCCCATCAGCGTGGTGAAGATCTCGTCGGCGCGCACCGCGTCCTCGATCCGCACCTGCATGAGGCGTCGGGTCTCCGGGTTCACAGTGGTATCCCAGAGCTGGTTCGGGTTCATCTCACCCAGACCCTTGTAGCGCTGCACCGACTGGCCACGGCGCGCCTCGGTCATGAACCACTGCACAACTTCGCCCAGCGTGGAGATCTCCTCCCGGCGCTCGCCACGCTGCACGTAGGCGCCTTCGCCGATCAGGCCCTGCATCTGCTCGCCCAGGGAAGCCATGCGACGGTATTCCGCCGACTCGAAGAATTCCTTGGGGATGTAGCGTGTGGTCGTGAGGCCGTGCTGGGTGTGATGGATGGCGATGCGGGTGCCTTCGCCACCGTTGTCACCACGCTCCAGCGTCGCCTCGTAGCTGCCCCCGTTGGTGTCCCGGCTGCTCTGGGTGGCACCCTTCGGCAGGGACTCGGACAGCGACCGGGTCCATTCTTCCAGTCGGTCAATATTCGACACGATGTCCTCGTCGACCCGGGGCACCTCCAGCATCGCCCGCAGCACCGACTCGTTATAGCGGCGGGCCAGCCGGTCGATGATGGCCTGCACGGTCATGTAGTCCCGCGACAGCGTCTCGAGGGCGGAGCCGGACATGGCCGGTGCTTCGTCGTTGACGTGCAGCTCGGCGCCTTCCAGAGCGGAAGTCAGCAGGTACTCGGTGAGCTCCGCGTCGTCCTTGAGGTAGACCTCCTGCTTGCCGCGCTTGATCTTGTACAGCGGGGGCTGGGCGATATAGATGTGGCCCCGCTCGATCAGCTCCGGCATCTGCCGGTAGAAGAACGTCAGCAGCAACGTCCGGATGTGAGAGCCGTCGACGTCGGCGTCCGTCATGATGATGATGCGGTGGTAACGCAGCTTGTCGGGGTCGAAATCGTCCCTGCCGATGCCGCAACCGAGCGCCGTGATGAGCGTGCCCACCTCGGCGGACGACAGCATCTTGTCGAAACGGGCCTTCTCCACGTTCAGGATCTTGCCCTTCAGGGGCAGAATCGCCTGGGTGCGGCGGTCCCGGCCCTGCTTGGCGGAGCCGCCGGCGGAGTCGCCCTCCACCAGAAACAGCTCGGACAGCGCGGGGTCTTTCTCCTGGCAGTCGGCCAGCTTGCCCGGCAGCCCGGCGATATCCAGTGCGCCCTTGCGCCGGGTCATCTCCCGCGCCTTGCGCGCAGCCTCCCGGGCCCGGGCGGCATCCAGGATCTTCGCGACGATGGCCTTCGCTTCCTGCGGATACTCGAGCAGGAAGTCCTCCAGCGCCTCGGCCATGGCTGATTCGACGATGCCCTTCACCTCCGAGGAGACCAGTTTGTCCTTGGTCTGCGAGGAGAACTTCGGGTCCGGCACCTTCACCGAGAGGACGGCGGTCAGGCCTTCCCGGGAATCGTCGCCGGCGGGCGTGATCCGCTCCTTGCGACTGCTCATTTCCCGCTCGATGTAGCTGTTCAGCGTCCGCGTCAGCGCACTGCGGAATCCGGCCAGATGCGTGCCGCCATCCCGCTGGGGGATGTTGTTGGTGTAGCAGAACATGTTCTCCTGATAGGCATCGTTCCACTGCATCGCCGCTTCCACGATGACGCCCTCGCGCTCCGCCTCGAAATGGATCACGCTGTCGTGGATGGTGGTCTTGTTCCGGTTCAGGTGCTCGACGAAGGCCCGGATGCCGCCCTGGTACTCGAACACGTCGTGCTGATCGGTGCGCTCGTCGACCAGCTCGATGTGCACGCCCGAGTTCAGGAACGAGAGCTCGCGCAGGCGCTTCGCCAGAATGTCGTAGCTGAATTCGATGTTGTTGAAGATCGTGTCGCTCGGGCGGAAGCGGATGATGCTGCCGCTCTTGTCCGTCTCGCCCACGACCGTCAGGGGGCCGACGGGCTCGCCCATCCGGTATTCCTGGTAATGGATCTCGCCGGCGCGATAGATGGTAAGGCTGAGCTGCTCGGACAGGGCATTCACCACCGACACGCCGACGCCGTGCAGGCCGCCCGAGACCTTGTACGAGTTGTCATCGAACTTACCGCCGGCGTGGAGGACCGTCATGATGACCTCTGCGGCGGACCGCCCTTCCTCAGGGTGGATGTCGACGGGGATGCCGCGCCCGTCGTCGGACACCGTCACCGACTCGTCGGCATGGATGGTGACGATGATGTTGCTGCAGTAACCGCCCAGGGCTTCGTCGATACTGTTGTCGACGACCTCGAAGACCATGTGGTGCAGGCCGGTGCCGTCGTCGGTGTCCCCGATGTACATACCGGGGCGTTTGCGCACAGCCTCAAGGCCCTTTAAGACCTTGATATTACTGGAATCGTAGGTATTCTGATCGGCCATTCGGCACCCTCCGGATCAAGCGTTCCATTATAGCATCCCTGAGGGGTGCACGGGTCGCTCGTGTGGCGGTGCGACCGCCTGGTCAGGCCCGGGTCAGCTGGCGGCAGTGACCTCGCCATGTTCCACGTGGAACATCCGGGTACCGTCCGGAAGCGATACCGCGTCCTCCGTCAGGGCTGTCACGATCAGTTGGCTGTCCGTCTCGAGCACGCAAGCCATCAGGCCGGTCAGGGACCCCCCGTCCAGTTCCGCCGCCGGGTCATCTACCAGCAGTACAGGCGGATCTCGCAGCCTCTCTGACATCAGACGCGTCTGCGCGAGCACCAACGCGGCGCCAAACAGCTTCTGCTGGCCACGGGAGACCTGCTGCCGGGCACTCCTGTCGCGGTACACCAGTCTCAGGTCGGCCCGATGAGGCCCCACCGTCGTGGTGCCCTGCTCCCGGTCTCTGTCTCGCACAGCGTCCAGCGCGGCCTCCAGGCCAATGCCTTCAGCCCACCCGCACCGATACTCGCAAGCGACCGAACCGGCCAACAGTCTCTCGCCAAGATCGACGAATGCCTCCGCCAGCGCCGCCACGTGACGCCGCCGCAGACCGTCGACGGTCTCCCCGGCCGCTACCACCTGCGGCTCCCATGCTTTCACCGCCTGCTCGCCCAGCCCCTCCCGCAGCGCCGCATTACGCTGCCGCAACGCCCTGCGATAACGCCTCCAGGCCCCCAGAAAACCGTGTTCCACGTGAAACACACCGTAATCGAGGAAGCGACGCCTGACTTCCGGTCCGTCCGAGACCAGCCTGTGAATCTCCGGATCGATGACCTGGACCGCCAGTCTCTCCGCCAGTGCCGCCAGGCTATCCGCCGGTTCCCGATCCACCCGGATCGCCAGATGCCCCCGGCCACCCTCCACCCCAAGCCTGTGCTCCCGATCACCGGATCGCACAAGCGCCGCCACCGTGAAATGACCGGATCCGTGACGTACCAGACCATCGGTACGCGTCCCCCGGAAAGAACGGCCCCGGCTGAGGAAGCCGATGGCCTCGAGCAGGCTGGTCTTCCCGCTTCCGTTCGGACCGCAAATGAGATTGCTGCGCCCCGTCAGCTCCAACCGCGCCGACGCGATACACCGGAAATCGGCAACATCGATCCTGATCAGGCTCACCGGGCGATTCCCCGGCAGCTGTCTACAGCCGCATCGGCATGACGACGAACTTGCTGTCGTCCCTGTCCAGATCCGTCACCAGGCAACTGCTGTTGCTGTCCGTCAGGCCGAGCTTCACCGATTCGGATTCCACCGCCGCCAGCGCGTCCAGCAGGTAATTCACGTTGAAGCCGATCTCGATGTCTTCCCCGCTGTACTCGACTTCCACTTCTTCCTCCGCTTCTTCCTGTTCCGGGTTGTGCGCCTGAATCACCACCCCGCTGTCCTTGATGTCCAGCCGAATCCCCCGGTATTTCTCGTTCGACAGGATCGCAGCCCTCTGCAGCGCGTGCCGGAGCGTACCCCGGTCGGCCGTCAGCACGTTCGGCGGATCCTGGGGTATCACCCGGTCGTACTCCGGGAACCGCCCGTCGATGAGCTTCGAGGTGAAGCGAATCCCGTCCACCTGAATCCGGATGTGATTCGAACCGATATCAATGGTCAGATCGCCGCTGCCATCGAGCAGCCTCTGCAGCTCGATTACGCCCTTGCGCGGCACGATCACCTGCTGGGCCGGCAGTTTCTGATCCGGGACCGCCACCTCGCACAGCGCCAGCCGGTGCCCGTCGGTCGCCACCGCGCGGAGGTAGTGCTCTCCCGTCTCCAGCAGCATCCCGTTCAGGTAATAGCGTACGTCCTGCTGCGCCATCGCAAAATGCGTCTTCTCGAGCAGCCGCTCCACCGCCTCCCGCGGCAGCCTGAAGCTCTGGCCCGCCTGGATGTCGTCCACTGTCGGAAACTCCGCGGCGGGCAGTGACGACAGGTTGAAGCGGCTGCGTCCCGCCTGGACCTGCACCCGGTCCCCCTTCACCGCGACCGATACGGTCACGCCATCCGGCAGGGCGCGGCAGATATCCAGCAGCTTGCGCCCCGGCACCGTGATTTCTCCCTCACTCTCCACGTCCACGTCGCCACTCGCAACGAGCTCCACTTCCAGATCCGTGGCCGTTACCAGGAGCTGATCGTTCTTCACCACCAGCAGCATGTTCGCCAGTATCGGCATCGTCTGACGCCGCTCCACCACACCGATGATGGCCTGAAGGGGTTTCAGCAAGGTCTCCCTGGGAGCAGTGAACTTCATCGATTCCACCTGTTAATAAATATTGACTATATAGTGTTCTATTATCGTTATTAGGCCGCCCACCGGCTGTGTATAAACGATAAAAATCTTTTTAAAACAATATCTTAAATGATTTTTTCCTGCCCATAACCCGGCCGCTAACCTCATCGCCGCCTGTGCACCGCCTGTGGATAAAACCACCTGCTGCGATTACCAACAAGTTATCCACATCATCCGGTCAGGGTTCTCAACAGGTTCAGATAATCCTCTTCCACCCGGCTCTCGGTCTCCCGCAACGCCTTCACCCGCCGGCACGCATGCAGCACCGTCGTGTGGTCGCGTCCGCCGAAAGCGTCGCCAATCTCCGGCAGGCTGTGACTGGTCAGCTCCTTCGCCAGGCTCATCGCGATCTGGCGCGGCCGCGTGATAGAGCGGCTCCGCCGCTTCGACAGCAGATCCGCAACACGGATCTTGAAGTACTCGGCCACGGTTTTCTGGATGTTCTCCACCGTCACCAGCTTGTCCTGCAGCGCCAGCAGGTCTCGCAACGCCTCTTTGGTGAAGTCCAGGGTGATGGCCCTGCCCGTGAAGCGTGAATTCGCGATCACGCGCCGCAACGCGCCTTCCAGCTCGCGAACGTTCGAGCGGATGCGCTTGGCGATGAAGAAGGCGACTTCTTCCGGCAGCACCACGCCTTCGTTCTGTGATTTGCTCATCAGGATCGCCACGGAAGTCTCCAGCTCCGGCGGCTCGATGGCCACCGTCAGGCCCCAGCCGAACCGAGATTTCAGGCGCTCCTCCAGGCCGGTCACCTCCTTGGGATAGCGGTCGCAGGTGAGGATGATCTGACGCTGCCCTTCCAGCAGCGCGTTGAAGGTGTGGAAGAACTCTTCCTGGGAGCGCTCCTTGCCGGCGAAGAACTGGATATCGTCGATCAGCAGGGCGTCGAGAGAACGGTAAGCGCGCTTGAACTCGCTGATGGTGTTGTGCTGGAGGCCCTTCACCATGTCGCCCACGAAGCGCTCCGAATGGACGTAGCACACACGGGCCTCAGGGTTGCGGGCGAGCATCAGGTTTCCCACGGAATGCATCAGGTGGGTCTTGCCGAGTCCCACACCACCGTAAATAAACAGCGGATTGTATGCTTTTCCGGGATTCTCCCCCACCTGGGACGCAGCCGCCCGCGCGAGCTGATTACTCTTGCCCTCGACGAAATTCTCGAACGTGAATTCCGGGTTCAGCCGGCTCTCGACCGGACGCGGTCGCGGTCCGCCCTCCGACCTGGGGGGCGGCGGCGCCACCGTGGGAGCTGCCGGGGGCGGCGATCCGCCCCGGGATCCCACTTCGATGATGACTCGTGCATCGGCGTCGGCGCTGCTCACCACTTCGCTGATACGCTGCAGGAAGTGTTCCCGCAGCCACTCCACCACAAACCGGTTCGGCGCCAGCAGTCGCAGCACGTCGCCCTGCTCGACGGCCTGCAGCGGACGGATCCAGGTATTGAACTGCTGCTCCGGCAGCTCGGATCGCAGCTGACGGACGCAGCGGTTCCATAGCGTGGTGTCGGTCTGCAACGGGATCCCCAGGTGACTGGAATACGGGTGACTCGAATGACGATTGTTTTTTGCAGCTTTCCCGGATCGACGCGCAGGCGCGCGGAAATTCGCGGGAGGACCGTCAAGTCTATACCGCATCCCCTGCGCTAATCTAGCAGCGGATCCTCAGCGAAACGCGACCGCGCAAGTTGACAGGGCTGCACCCCGTGCGTAACCTTCTCGCCCCCTTGTGACGGGTGCCCTCACCACCGGGATCGAAGACGATGAAACGTACCTACCAGCCCAGCCGAATCAAGAAGAAGCGAGCTCACGGTTTCCGTGCCCGTATGGCCACCAAGGCCGGCCGGCAGGTACTGAAGCGTCGTCGGGCGAAAGGCCGCGCCCGCCTCACACCCTGAGTGCATCCGACGGCTCATCCGGGCACGATGGCGGGGACGCTCCCCGGCAATCCACCGCGCGATTTCCGCGCCAGTCCCGGCTCACCACTGGCGCCGACTTCTCCCGCGTTTTCCGCCGCGCCAGCCGCCGCGCCGACGACTACTTCACCGTGCTCGCCCGTCTCCGCGACGAGGACGGCGCGCGCCTGGGCATGGCGATCTCCCGGCGCAGCGCGAAGAGTGCGGTGGCGCGCAATCGCATCAAGCGACTCATTCGCGAATCCTTCCGTCACGCGTGCGACCGACTGCCCTGCGCTGATATAGTTGTCATCAGCCGACCGCCGGCCGCCGAGGCCAGCAACAAGACGTTAACCCGAAGTCTCGAGACCCACTGGCGCCGCCTCCGCAGCCGGCGCCGGGCCGAGGGATGATCGACGCTCGCGCGCTGCTGCCCGGGCGGAGCACAAGAACCGCTTAACGACTGCTGACAAGCGCCCATGGAAAACCAACGCCTCTTCATCTGGGCTCTGTTCGGGCTCATGGCTTTCATGACCTGGACAGCCTGGCAGCAGGATTATGCCCCGCGCCCGGAGCCCGCCGACCCGTCGTCGCAACAGGCAGCCGAGCGGCCGCCGTCTGACGATACGCTGAGCGCGGATCTTCCCGACGTCGGTGATGTGCCGACGGTGGATGCAGCCGCCGGGACCGCCGCTCCCCGGCCTGCCGACAGTCTCGCCGAACCGGAGGAGACACGCGTCCGGGTGATTACGGACGTGCTCGACGTACTGATCTCGAGCCGCGGCGGAGACATCGTTTCCGCCGTCACGCGGCGTTATCCGGTGGAGAAGGACCGGCCCGACCAGCTGGTGCAGGTGCTGAACCCCTCCCCGAACGAGCTCGCGGTCTTCCGCACCGGCCTGCGCACCGTATCCGGCGATACGAATCAGCCGGAGCCGAACCATCGGGCCGAGTTCACTGCCCGGCGCAGCGACTACCGTCTCGGCGACGGCGAGGATGTGCTGGAGGTGCCTCTCACCTGGCAGCGGGAAGACGGTCTCAGCGTTACCAAGATCTACCGCTTCGAACGGGGCAGCTACATCATCCCGTTGGAGCAACGCGTCACGAACGGCACGGGCGAGACCTGGGCCGCCGCACCCTACGGCCAGATCGCACACCGGATGCATGCCCAGGAGCGGTCCATGTTCGATGTGGCCACCTACTCCTACGACGGGCCGGTGCTCTACAACGGCGACAAGTACGAGAAGATCAAGCCGGACGACCTCCAGGACGACGGACCCGTGCAGGCCCGCGCCGAGAACGGCTGGCTGGCCGCCATCGAGCACCATTTCCTGTCGGCTATCGTGCCGCCCTCCGGCCAGGAGTACCGCTACGACCTGAGCGCCCGCGGCGACAACTTCCTGGCGAGTGCGATCGGCCCGGCATACCGCTTCGAACCCGGCGAGACCGGCAGCCTGGAGATGACGCTGTTCGTCGGTCCCAAGATCCAGGACCAGCTGACCCAGGTGGCCGAGACCCTCAAGCTCACGGTCGACTACGGTTTCCTGACCATCCTCTCGCAGCCGCTGTTCTGGCTGCTGGACAAGGTGCACGACTTCGTCGGCAACTGGGGCTGGTCCATCATCATCGTCACCCTGCTCATCAAGCTGGTGTTCTACAAGCTGACGGAGACCAGCGGCCGCTCGATGGCGAAGATGCGCAAGCTGCAGCCGCGGCTGAAGGCCATCCAGGAACGCTACAAGGACGATCGCCAGAAACTCTCCCAGGCGATGATGGAGCTGTACAAACGGGAGAAGGTGAATCCCGCGGCAGGCTGTCTGCCCATCCTCGTCCAGATGCCGTTCTTCCTGGCCTTCTACTGGGTGCTGCTCGAGAGCGTGGAGATGCGCCAGGCGCCGTTCATGCTCTGGATCCAGGACCTCTCGTCGCGGGACCCGTACTTTATCCTGCCCGTCCTGATGGGCGCGGCGATGTTCGGCCAGCAGAAGCTGAACCCGGCGCCGCCGGACCCGGTGCAGGCGAAGGTGATGAGCATCCTGCCCATCGTCTTCACCGTGTTCTTCGCGTTCTTCCCGGCCGGGCTGGTGCTCTACTGGCTCACCAACACGCTGCTCTCGATCGCCCAGCAGTGGCAGGTCAACCGCGTAGTGGAGGCAGAGGACCGCAAGACGCGTCAGCCGAAGTCGAAGAAGAAGAACGACGACGAAGGCTGACGACCCGATCGCCGCTCAGCGGCGCAGCCGGGTCTGTACCTGGATCTCGCCGTGCAGGCTGCGGTGCACCGGGCAGCGGTCGGCGATCTCGGTGATGCGCTCCAGTTGCTCGTCGGTGAGGTCGCCCTCGACCGTCAGTTCGCGCTCGAACCGGTCGATCTTCCCGTCCCGCTGCTCGCATTCCTCGCAGTCCTTCGCGTGGATCTTGTCGTGGCGCACGCTGACCGTCACCGACTCCAGCGGCAGCTTCTTGTGATCGGCATACATGCGGATGGTCATGCTGGTGCAGGTGGCGAGCGCGCCGCTTAGCAGATCGTATGGCGTCGGCCCCATGTTCGTGCCGCCGTAGTCCTCGGGCTCGTCGGCGATGAGGGTGTGGCCGGACAGGCTCACGTCGCTCCTGAATCCGGAGGCGCCGGTACGGGACACCGCCTCGCCGGGGTCGGCGCCGAGCCGCAGTACCGGGCGGTCGATGTCGAGATACTTAGCCGCCCAGGCGGCGAGCACCCGGCCGGCGTAGCGGGAATCCGGCTCGTCGGTCATCAGGTGATCCGCCTGGTCCAGGCTGACGAAGCTCTTCGGATGCATCGCGTTCGTAAACAGCAGGGTGGCGTTCTCGATGTCCACCACGGTGTCCACAGGCGAGTGCAGGATCAGCAGCGGCCGGCGCAGTTCGCCAACCGAGCCGGGCAGATCGTGACCGCCCAGATCCTCGAGGAACTGTCTGCGGACGCGGAAGGTGCGCCCGCCCAGGTCCACTTCGGCTTCGCCTTCTTCCTCGATCCTGTCCCGGTCGCCGGCGAACAGCCGCGCCACGTGTTCGGGGTCGGCCGGCGCGCCGATGGTGGCGACGGCGCGCACGGTCTCCAGTTCCGACGCCGCCTGCAGCACTGCCGTACCCCCTAGACTGTGGCCGACGAGCAGCTGCGGGCTCTCGTGCTCCTCGCCCAGATAGCGCACCGCTGCCAGCAGGTCGGAGACGTTGCTGGAGAAATTCGTTTCTTCGAAATCCCCCTCGCTCTGGCCCAGCCCGGTAAAATCGAATCGCAGGACGGCGTAGCCGTGGTCGGCCAGCACCCGGGCGATGTTGGCCGCCGCCTTGGCATTCTTGGTGCAGGTGAAACAATGCGCGAACAGTGCCCACGCCCGGGGCCGGCCGGCGGGTTCGTCGATGAGGCCGGTGAGGGTTTCGCCGTCCTCGTTGCGGAAATTCACGCTGCGGGTTTTCATGCCGTCTTTCCTTTCTTCCCTGCCAGTCCGATGCGAGGCCAGAGCTCTCCGTGACCCCCGAGGATGACACTATTGTCGCGCTCGCGACACCGCCGGGCCGGGGCGGTGTGGGCGTCGTGCGCGTCTCCGGTCCCGGCGTCCCGCAGATGGTGCAGACCCTGTTCGGCGTCGTCCCGCCGCCGCGCAAGGCCCGGATCGTCCACCTGGCCGGCGCCGACGGTGCGCCCGTCGATTACGGCCTGCTGCTGTACTTCGCCGCGCCGCATTCGTTCACCGGTGAGCACGTGTTCGAGTTCCAGGGGCACGGCGGCCCGGTGGTGATGCAGCTTGCCATCGAGCGATTCATGGAACTCGGTGCCCGCCTGGCCGAGCCCGGCGAGTTCTCTCGCCGGGCCTTCCTGAACGACCGGCTCGACCTCGCCCAGGCCGAGGCCATAGCGGATCTCATCGCCAGCAGTTCGGCCCAGGCGGCGCGAGCCGCATTGCGTTCGCTGGAGGGCGAATTCTCCGCCGCCGTCCGTCAGCTGAGCGAACTGCTGACCCAGCTGCGCATGTACGTCGAGGCGGCGATCGATTTCCCCGAGGAGGAGATCGATTTCCTTTCCGACCAGGCGCTGGCCGACCGGGTGCAGGGCGTGGCCGCGGCCTTCGAGGAACTCACCGCCCGGGCCGAGCAGGGTCGCCTGCTAGCCGACGGCATCACCGTCGTCATCGCCGGCCGCCCGAATGCCGGCAAGTCCAGTCTCCTGAACGCGCTTGCGGGCGCGGAGACCGCCATCGTTACCGACATCCCCGGCACCACCCGGGATCTGCTGCGCGAGACCGTCGTCATCGACGGCCTGGCGGTGCATCTCACCGACACGGCAGGCCTGCGCAACGATGCCGACACGGTAGAGGCTGAGGGCATCCGCCGGGCCCGGGCCACCCTGGCCACGGCCGACCATGCACTGCTGCTGCTGGATGCCGCGGATGAAACCACGCCGCGGCACGTTGTGGCCGAGGAGCTGCTGGCCGAGCTGCCGGACCACCTCGGTCACACGGTCGTTCTCAACAAGGTGGATCTGAGCGGGGAGACGGCGGGACCGGCGGAGGACGGCGCCCTGAATATCTCCGCGAAGACCGGCGCCGGTCTGGATGCGCTGCGCGCCCGGTTGCGCGCGCTTGCCGGCACGACGGACTTCGGCGAGGGTGCGCTTTCCGCCCGCCGCCGCCACCTCGAAGCGCTGGCCGAGGCGCGGGCCCGCTTTGATGCCGGACGGGGGCACCTGGAGACCAGCCGCGCCGGCGAACTGATGGCGGAGGAGTTGCGCCAGGCGCAGATGGCCCTGGGCCGCATCACCGGCGAGGTTACCAGCGACGATCTGCTGGGCCGTATCTTCGCGAGTTTCTGCATTGGTAAATGACACAAAGCCAGAGGGGGTTAATGCCCGCGTGAACATGGAACACTACGACGTCATCATCGTCGGTGCCGGCCTGTCCGGCATCGGCGCCGCCGCCCACCTGGAGCAGGAATGCCCGGGCAAGCGCTACCTCATCCTGGAAGGGCGCGAGCGCATGGGCGGCACCTGGGACCTGTTCCGCTATCCGGGCATACGCTCGGACAGCGACATGCACACCCTCGGCTATGACTTCAAACCCTGGCAGGAGGAGAAAGCCATCGCCGACGGGCCGGCCATCCTCGACTACATTCGCGAGACGGCCGCCGAGCACGACATCGACTCACGCATACGCTACGGCCACCGGGTGACGAATGCGGCCTGGTCGAGCGCCGATGCCGCCTGGACGATCGAGGCCGAGAAGACCGACACCGGGGAGACGGTCGCCGTACGCGGCAACTTCCTGATGATGTGTTCCGGCTACTTCAGCTACGACCGCGGCTACACGCCGGACTTCCCGGGCCGCGAGCGTTTCGGCGGCGAGATCGTGCATCCCCAGGACTGGCCGGAAGACCTCGACTACGCCGGCAAGCGCGTCGTGGTCATCGGCTCCGGTGCCACCGCCATGACGCTGGTGCCCGCGATGGCGGAGGACGCCGGCCACGTGGTGATGCTGCAGCGCTCCCCCACCTACGTGGTTTCCCGCCCGGATCGGGACGCGATTGCGAACTTCCTGCGCAAGGTATTGCCGGGCCGCGCGGCCTACGCGCTCACCCGCTGGAAGAACATCGCCCTGCAGCGTTGGTTCTACGGGCGCACCCGCAAGGCGCCGCAGAAGGTGAAACGCCAGCTGCTGAAATGGGTGCGCGACGAGCTCGGCGACGACTTCGACGTGGACAAGCACTTCACGCCGGATTACGACCCATGGGATCAGCGTCTGTGCCTGGTGCCGAACAGCGACCTGTTCCGCGCCCTGCGCGCCGGCAGGGCATCGGTCGCCACCGACGAGATCGACAGCTTTACCGAGACCGGCATCCGGCTGGCGTCCGGCGAGGAGATCGAAGCCGACATCATCGTCACGGCGACGGGCCTGGACCTCGTCGTCCTGGGCGGCGTGCGGTTCGCCGTCGACGGCCAACCGGTGGACTTTGCCGAGACCGTGACCTATCGGGGCATGATGTACTCGGGCGTGCCGAACATGGTCTCCGTGTTCGGCTACATCAATGCCTCCTGGACCCTGCGTGCGGATCTCATCGAGCGCTTCGCGTGCCGCCTCATCAACCACCTGGACACCACGGGTACGGATCGGGCCACGCCGCGCCTGCGACCGGCGGACCGGGAGATGACGCTGAGGCCCTACGTGGAGGACTTCACGCCGGGCTACATGCTGCGGGTGATCCACTTGTTGCCGAAGCAGGGCGACCGGGAGCCGTGGACGAATCCCCAGGATTACCGCCAAGACCGCAAGGCCTTCCTCGAGGGGCCGCTGGAAGACGGCGTGCTGGAGTTCGGCGGCGCCGGGTCGGAGTCGCGGGACCGGGCCGCCTGACCGCCCGTCATGACGGGATTCTTTACATAATGGGCGGTCCGTGCCGGACCAGGCAGGCGGTCCGGCCCGCTAAGTTATTGACCGCTTGACAGACTTTTCTGTTTGGTATCACACTTGCATATCTGGTATTTCGACTCCCAGTAAGCCTCTGTGCCTAAGGAGGGACCGGCACGGATGGAGACTGCAGAAGAACAGGCCCACGGGAGCGACTGTCACCGCAAGGGCCGGGGGAAAGAGCAGGCGCCGCAGCCGGGTGGCACTCCCACCTCGCGCCCGGTGCCCGAGATCGTATTTCTGCTGGACGCCGACGGCCGGATTGTGCGCTGGACCGCCCCACATCCGGGCCCGCGCCTCGGCGAACTGAATCTGCTCGCCGGGATGAGCATCCATGATGCGCTGCATCCGGGGTGCCGGAAGGAGCGGTGCCGCCTGACCGCCAGCTTCTCGGATGCCTGGGCGACCCACCTTTCCGGCCTGCCCGTCGAATGGCTCTTTGCCTCGAATACTCTCGAAGGGGTATTGAAACTCCGACTGCAGCCGGTCGCTTACGCCTGCGGCGAATTCTTCGGCGAGGCCGTGGCATGCCACGCGGCCCATTCGGTACTGTTCATGCTCGACATCACCGTCGGCTATCGAGCGGCGGAGCGGGACGACAATCCAGGCTGGCAGGCCGTGCGCGAAATACCGGAACCCGTGCCGATGGTCGAGCGCTTCCTGCCGGTGGGCTCGCCGGTGCTGGAACCCGCGCCCGACGCTCGCTTGACCAGCCTGACCGCCCAGTTGCTGGTGGCTCAGGAGGCGGAGCAGAAGCGTCTGGCCGCCGAGTTGCACGACGGACTGGGGCAGTCTCTCAGTCTGCTTCGGTTCGAGATCGACGGTGGCATCGCGAAGCAGGCGGACCGGGACTGCGCGATACGGACCCTCGAACGAGCCGCCGAATACGTGCGTCGCTCGCAGGAGGAATTGCGCCGCATCACCTCGAACCTGGGGCCCGTCAGTCTGAAAAAATACGGTCTCATCGGTTCGCTGGATCTGCTCTGCAAGGAGCTGCGCGCCGCCTGCCCCGGTATCGGCGTGCGCTGCGTGCTAGACGGCACGGAGCAGATCGTACCCGGGGATCTTGCTGTGGCCGTCTACCGGATCGCACAGGAAGCGATGAACAACGTGGCCACTCATGCCGGCGCTGCATCGCTGACCCTCGAGTTCCGGACGCCGGAGGGTGGCGTCGAACTGCGCGTCGTGGATGACGGCGTGGGCCTGCCGCTGGACGGCGAGTGCCGCGAGGGGCTCGGACTCACCACCATGCGTGAGCGCGCGGAGTTCCTGGGCGGCCGATTCAGCCTGATCAGCGCGCCGCTGGAAGGCTGCGAGGTGCGCGTGAGCTGGAGCGCTGCCGCCGTGCGCCTACTGGGATAACAGTCCGTTCTCGATGGCATAGGTGGTTACTGCCGAGACGTTGTGCAGCCTCAGCTTGCGCATCATATTGGACCGGTGTTTCTCTACGGTCTTTGCGCTCAGCGAGAGGTAACCCGCGATCTGCCGTGTGGTATAGCCTTCGGCAACCAGCTTCAGCACCTCGCGTTCCCGCTCGGTCAGGACTTCCCACGAAGCGCTCCTGCCCGGGTCCTGCGGTTCCCCGGCGCGAACGTAGCCCGACATCACCCGGTCGCAGATAGCCGGGCTCAGGTAACTCCGCCCGGCTGCCACGTGCCTCACCGCGGTCAGCAGTTCGGTGCGGCCGTCGTCCTTCAGGACGTAGCCGTCCGCCCCGGCCTGCAGAGCGGCGTGGATGTGGGCGTCTTCCTTGTGGAAGGTGAGCACGACCACACGCACGTCCGGATGACGTCGCTTTATCACGCTGATGGCGCGCGCGCCGTCCGTACGCGGCATGGAAAGATCAATGAGGACCAGATCCGGTTCGTGCCTGTCCACTACCTCGATGGCAGCCTTGCCATCCGCTGCGGTAGCGACCACTTCCAGGTCGTCCTCGTTCCCCAGCATCGCGGTCAGGCCGTCGCGCATGATCGCGTGGTCGTCTACCACGACGATCTGCGTCGGCCCGGTCCCGTGGCCGGAGGCCATTACGCTAACCATTACAGCAACTCGCTGTCCCCCCCGACGAAGGGACATACTAAACCCACGACCGCCCAGCCCGCACCTGTCGCGCTATGGCGACAGCCGCGGTCGGGCCTATTGCAACAATCCGACGGTATATACCGGCAGCACCTCGCAGTCCTGGAGCCCGCTCCCTGCCGGTTCCAGGGCGAAACCGTCAGCGCCGGAACGCACGCAGAACGCTCCGGCGGACGTTTCGATGCGCACCTGCCCGAGTATCCCCATCGACTGCAATTCGGTGATCAATGCCGTGGCCGCGTCCGGCGGAACGACGGCCGCTGCCGACGGGACCTCGCCGAAGAAGGCGGTTCGATCGTTCAGCGAAGCTGCGGCCTGAGCCTGCAATCGCTCCACGCTTTCGCGGAGCTCCGACAGCGCTGCCGCCTGCGCTCCGAGGGCCGTATCAGCCTTCTCGCCGCCGGCCCGTGCCTCCAGGCCGCCGGGCTGCATAGTCAGCCCGGCGACCAGTCCGGCGGTTAGCATCAGCAAACAGGATGCCGCCAGGGCATAGCGGCGCCAGCCACGGGCGCGGCTGCGCTGCCCCGCCACTTCCCGGCCGCCGGCAGTCACCGCTTCGTCCAGTCTCTCGTTTGATGCTCGCAAGAGCTCGTCCAACCGCGCCAGAAGATCGCCGCGCATGCGTTCCTCGTGGCGTTCCAGGATCACGAACTCCGCAAGCAGATCCTGGCGCAGCTTCTCGTGCTGCGCCTGCACCAGCGGTTCGAGCGATCGCAGCAGTTCGCCGCTCGTCGCATCGTGGGCCGATTGATCTGCACGCTCAACTTCCCGGGCGAGCCTGCGCGGTATCGTCACGACCTTGGTTTCGGCGGCGTGCGGCTTCTCCGGCAACAGGTCAAGCCGGCGAAGGATCTCGTTCAGCTTCTTCGTTTCTCCCGTCTTGAAGAACACGTCGTCGGCACCGGCGTCCTTCGCCTGTCCGGCGAACGCGTCGGTGTCCTGGGACGTGTACATGACGATAGGCAGCTTCGCGCTGCGCGGCTGGGCTCGGAGCCGGCGGACACACTCCAGCCCGTCGATGCCCGGCAGCAGGTGGTCCATGAACACGACATCGGGCAGCTCCTTGCCTAGCTGCCTGACGGCCAGTTCCGCCGAGTCCGCCAGGTCCACCTCGAAGCCGAGGCGGTCCAGCAGGCCGTAGAGCACGTAGCGGGCGATGCGCGAATCGTCGACGACGAGCGCGCGTGGCTTGGCGTGGACGTCTTCTCTCTGAATGACGGCAACCATGGTTCTCTCCCCGAAGGATATGGGTGAGGGGTGGGACGGGTGGGCGGCCCGGCTCGCCGGACCGCCCCTTACCCGTTCAGCCGAAGGCGCTGAACCCCGTCGTCACCCCATGGTGATGACCCGATGCGCTCACGCGCCCGGTCCGACGTGCAGCACACGCATCATCTCGTGGTCTTCGTGCGAGAGGATGTGGCAGTGCCAGACGTAGCGGCCTCCCCGATCGAACTTCATCTTGATCCGCGTCACCTGGCCCGGCAGTGCCGTGACCATGTCCTTCGGTGCGTTCTCGACGTATTCCGGCAGGTCCATGGGGTTTACGTCGGCACCAAGCTCAATATTCGTTATCTTGGCGCCGGTACCCCAGGTCGCAGCATGGGTCGTCGAGTTGTGCTGGATCACCGGCTGAGGCTCGGTCGTAATCACGCACTCCTGTCGGTTCAGCACTTCGAAATGGACTAAGTGCAGGTGGATAGGATGCGCGTCGCCTGTCGTGTTGTAGATCTCCCAGATTTCGGTTGCCCCCAGCGCCGGATTCTCCGTCGTCGGGCTATGCCAGGCGATGGCGCCTTCCATTTGCCGTCTATTACCGTTTTCATCATAGGCAAGCCCTGCGGTGCTGTAAGGTTGCGTTTCAGGCCAGAAGATCGGGTTCTCTTCCGAGTCCGTGGCGGGTTCTGCTGTCCCGAGCAGAGGTTGCAGCCGTCCGTACTCGTCCGTTCCCTCGAACAGCGCCACCTTGCGAGTTCGAATCTTGGTTGAGTCTGCCTCCAGCTGATAAGCAGGAAACGCCTTTCTCGTATCTACGTAACTGCTGAATATGGCCGGGCCGCCGCTGACAGGTGTGATGTCCGCCGTGTCAATATCGAAAGGCAGGACGACGTCGAAGGCCATTATCTGGCGCATTTCCGGGAATGCCCCTGGTCCGCCCGGCTCGAGAATCCCACCCCCGAAGGGATCGTCTCCGCCGAGATTCTCAACGATGATGCGACTGCATCCGATCGGGATCTTCTTGAAGTCGAAGATGACGTCATAGCGCGAACCGGTTTCGATCAGCAGCTTCGAGACTTCCTTCGGCTCCGTGGCGATACCCTGATCACTTCCAATCACATGGAAGGAGAGTGGTTCACCCAAAATCGGTTCGTTGAGCGCATTGGTTCCCATGACCGGCCGGAACGTCACTACGAGGAAGCGACTATCGCAGCCGTTCAGCAGCCGGAGCCGGTAGTTTCTAGGTTCCACGTCCATCTTGGGCCATGCGGCGCCGTTGACCAGGAAATGGTCACCGAAGAACTCGGCAAGCGCTGTCGGACCGAATGCGGGCATGTCGCCTTCGCGCGCGACGTTAGTAAAGTAATCGGATCCTGAGAGATCTGCGCCTTCGTCGAAGATGAAGTCGGCATAGAACGGATCCCCGGGGAAGGACGGGTAGAACAGCTTGCCGTCTGCGGTGAACATCTTGTCCTGGATGGCCAGAGCAGCCTCGTAGGGCCAGGCCGGCAGGCTCAGGCTGTTGTTGGCCTTACCGGTGTCCCAGGCATCGCGGATGATGTAGAAGCCGGCCATCCCGGCGTACACGTTGAGGCGCGTGATGCCCAGCGCGTGGTCGTGGTACCAGACGGTCCCCGCCGGCTGATCGTTGTCGTAGACGTACTCGTTGCCCGTATAGCGTGGGCCTTGGATGACTTGATTCGGTCCCCAGAAATACTCCGGGTTGCCGTCATAACGTGGGTCGGTGTGGCCGCCATGAACATGCGGCACGATGGGGATCCCATGGTCTTTCAACGAGTATTCCGTATAGCCGTGCAGGCTGTAAGCCCAATGCAGGCTCGTGTCGACCGGCGACAATGCCCAGGGATTTCCCGGGTTGAATTCGCCGGCAAAGGTTGCGATCGGCAGGGGTTGCGTGCCGAGGTTGTTCTCCCAGATCACCTTGAGCGGCTTATTGCTCTCGACTTCAAAGGTCCGCCCCGGCCACGACACGAACCGCTTGTCGCCATAGCCAAAGACGGGCGTGCTAGCCGGTGTGTTTGTGAGCTGGTTCATCAGTCCCGTCTGCTGTACCGAGGCGCCGACCCCGACATTGATCTGCTTCATGCCGCCGCGACCGCCGCGCGGCCGGAACTTGAACGTCGGACTCAGTGCGTCGGGAACCGGCGTCACAAACTTGGGCTGCAACGCCGGATTGGAAAGGTTAGCGGCCGCCTCGGCACCATAAGCCTTCTTGATGAACATGTGCCACGGCATCCCCGCTGCCGCCGCTGCTGCTATGGTTGCCTGAAGGAATGATCTCCTCGTAATCATCTTGTCTCTCCTCGTGTCTCGCGAGATGCGGTTGCGCCTGTCTTCTGCTTCCGTGCAGGCGTTATTGCAGAGATACAGGAACGAGGGATCGGGCAGAGGGGGGCGGTGCACCCGTACCTGAGGGCGGAATCCCTACCTTCGGATGGGGGGAAGCCCTTCGGGGAAAGTACCGATTGCCCGGTCGCACCGGGGGTCTAGATTAGACCGTTTGAGGGCAGGGGCGGTGATGCCTGCGAGCTCGCCTCGAGCCGCCTCAAAACGGTATCGGCACGACGACGCTGATGGCCTCCGCCGTCTTGCTCCCGCGGTTGCGGTACGAGTGCGCCTGATCGCCGGGGAATGCCAGCACGTCGCCGGCGGCGACGACGAAGGCCTCGCCGGCCACGAGCACCGTCACCTCGCCGGTGAGGCAGTAAAGGTACTCCTTCGTGCCGGCGATATGGGGCGTTCCCGCCATCGAGGCACCGGGCGCGATCTCGAGTCGATCGAGTTCCAGCCCGCGCACCCGCTCCGGCAGGAGCTTGCGAATGCGGACGGCGCCCTGGCTGCGGTTTCGCACGGGGATGTCGGCGGCTCTCAGCAACTGGCATTCCGAGCGCGGCCGCGACAGGATTTCCTCGAGCCCGACTCCGAGCGCGCTCGACAGCAGCGCCAAATTGCTGAGGGAAGGATTGGCGCCGCCGGATTCGATATTGGTCACGGTGGAGCGGGGCATGCCGGCACGAAGAGCGAGCTGCTCCTGACTCATGTTCTGCCGCCGTCGCAGGCTCCTCACGTTCCTCGCAAGATACTCCGATACCCGGGACTGGCTCATGCGCTACTACCTTGGCGGCCTGCCAATATACTGGCGTAAAAGTTGGCTTATTGACAGTGCTGCCGCACCCTGACGGCATCATCAGTCAGACAGAGAGACAGCCATGATCGATGTGAACGGTATCGACCACATCAACGTGTCCGTGACGGACCTCGCGCGCTCCCTCCGGTTCTACACGGAGACTTTCGGGCTGGAGCTGAAGGAGGACGGCAGGTCGCGCAAGCGTCCTTTCGTCATCGTCGGCAAGCCGGGCGTCGCCTATCTGGCCCTGCACCAGAGCAAGGACGCCGGGCCTGCCGCGCATCCGGCGATAAACCACTGGGGATTCGTCGTGGGTGACCTCGATCCCGTCCTCGACCGGCTGGAGGCCGGCGGGGTGAAGATCCGCTTTACCGAGACCTATCCCCGCGGGGTGATCGAGTACCCGCGGTCGCGGTCCGTCTACGTCGAGGATCCGGACGGTCACGAGATCGAACTCACTGAGGCGTTCGGCGGCGGCCTCGACTGACGCGGCCGAGCCGGAGGCCGCATGCTGCGGACGGCCTCCGGCTCACTCCGCCGGCCGGTCAGAACCGCCTAGCGGAACCGGAACTGGATACCCGCAGACACCATCTCGACCTCCACTTCGTCGAGCTCATACCGGGTCCAGTCGCCTGTTACGGAAAAGTTGCGGCCAAAATCCACCCTCAGACCGGCGCCGTAGAAGAAGTTCTCGTCGCTCTCGTCGAAGCGGATGTCGTCCACGCGGTTCTCGCTGTCCCAGAACAGGAAGCCGCCGCGGCCGGTGAGGATCAGGCTGTCGGTGACCGGCCAGCCGACGGTGCCCGCCACCGTGTAGCCCTCGGCGTCCGCGGAGATCGGCACGAAGCTGGTGCCGATGTCCACGCGCTCGTCCAGCTCACCGAAGTTGACGTAGCCGAGCTCTGCGCCCAGGTAGTCGCTGAGCCGCCAGCCGCCGTAGAGCCGCCAGGCGTCGGTGCTGGCATCGAAATCGAAGCCGTCGAAGAATTCCTCGGCGCTGACCTCGCCGAGGTCGCCGCCGACATAGAAGCCGCCGCCGGCGTTAGCGGCCGGGGTGAGTGCCAGTCCGAGCAGGCCGGCGCTGAGCCATCCGAAGTTTCGTCTTTCCATGATGTTTCCCTCCGTCACGGGACGGCCGCAGGCCGGCCGACAGCTTCAAGGCTAGGCCGGTGAGCCTTAACGGGGGCTGAAGGGGAGGGACCCCGCGGCGGGGTCGGGCGTGGTTCAGCCGAGGATGCCTTCCCGGTGATAGAGCCGCATGGCGAGCCAGGTGAGCGCGATGCCGACCACGAGGGTGCTGCCGACGGAGGTCGCCACGAACAGGGGCGACAGCGCCTCGTCCTTGATGAGGTCGGTGACCAGCAGGTGCTGGCTGAGGCTCGGTACCGCCATCCACTGCAGCGTGGGCCGCACGGTGAGCAGCGCTGCGATCATGATGGGCAGCGTCGGCAGCAGCAGCACCACGGTCATGTAGCTCTGCGCTTCCTTGTAGCTCTTGGTGAAGGAGGCCACCACGGTCATGAGCGAGGCGCCGAGCAGCGTGAACGGCACCAGGATAAGGAACGCGCTGGTGATGACGCCCGGACCGAAGTTCGCGGTCATGCCCACCTTCTCGAGCGGCAGGAACTGCAGCGAGACGGAGAAGGCGATCAGGGCGGCGGCCAGCGACATGGACATGTAGACGCAGGTGGCGAGGATCTTGCCCCCGATCAGCGTGCTGCGCTCCACGGGCAGCGTGAGCAGCGGTTCCAGCGAGCCGCGCTCCCGCTCGCCGGCGGTGGTGTCTATGGCCAGATACATGCCGCCCATCAGCATGGAGAAGATCAGGAAGTAGCTCATCATGCCGAGCAGGATGGCCGAGCGCCCCGTGGGCGTGGAGACGTCGATCTCCTGCAGCTGCACGGCGCGGGTGACGGCGGGATCGATGCCCCGCACCTGCAGTCTGAGCATGCCGATCTGGCGGCCCCAGGCGCTCACCAGCCCGCGCGCCCGGCGGATGTCGCCGGTGGCGCGGTTGTTCGATTCGTCGATGATGAGCTCAACCCGTGCCGGGATGCCGGCGCGGAACTGCTCGCCGTAGACCTCGGGGATGTAGAGGATCTGATCGTGCTCGCCGGCCTTCACCGCAGCCATGGCGGCGTCCCGGTCCATGCCGAGCTCCTCCGGTTCCACATTGTTCTGCCTGAGGAAGTCCACCAGGTTGGGCGCCCGGTCGGCGCCGGCGACGGCGAGCTCCAGCGGCTTGCCCGAGTCGGAGATGGCCTGGTCCAGCGAGAGGGTCATGATGCCGAGGAACAGCACCGGGCCGAAGAACGGGCCGAACACCAGCGCGGAGAGCAGCGTGCGCCGGTCGCGGAAGTTGTCCTTCACTTCCTTGGCGCAGACGGTGAGGAGCCGGCTCATTCCAGACCCTCCGCCGAGCCGATGGCGCTGACGAAGGCATCCTCCAGGTTCTCCCGGCCGGTGCGCCTGCGGATCTCGGCCGGCGTGCCCGACAGCGCCACCCGGCCCTCGGAGATGATCACGATCTCGTCGCACAGCGCCGCCACTTCCTGCATCACGTGGCTGGAGAACAGCACGCATTTGCCGGCGTCGCGCAGCCGGCGGATGAGCTCGCGCAGCGAACGGGTGGCCATCACGTCCAGGCCGTTGGTCGGTTCGTCCAGGATCACGTTGCGAGGTTCGTGCACCATCGCACGGGCGAGCGCCACCTTCGTACGCTGGCCCTGGGAAAAGCCCTTGGTGCGTCGGTCGGCGAAATCGCCGATCTCGAGCAGGTCGATCATGGACTGCACGTGCCGTTCCAGCTCCCCGCCGGCGAGGCCGTGCAGCGCGCCGTAGTAGGCAATGTTCTCCCGCGCCGTCAGCTGGGGATAGAGACCCGAGGAATGGGGCAGCGCGCCGATGCGGGCGCGCGCGCCCAGGCTGTCCGCGGTGACGTCGATGCCGTCGATGCTGGCGCTGCCGGCATCCGGCTTCAGGACGGTGTAGAGCACCCGGAGCGTGGTGGACTTGCCGGCGCCGTTCGGCCCGAGCAGGCCGGTGATGCGGCCGTCCTCGGCGGTGAAGCTCACGTCGCGTACGGCCTGCACCTTGCCGAACGACTTGGCGATGTGGTCCACGCGAATCATGGCCGGGGTCCGTTGAAGTCGAGGAAGAAGGGCATCGGACCGAGGCGGGAGACGCAGTCGGCGTCGAGGTTCTCCACGCTGGCGTCGGCGATGAAATCGGCCACCAGGCGCGGTGTGCAGCCGTGGGGCAGCAGTCCGTGGCCCTGTCCCGGCCCCACCACGTGGCGGGCGTTGTCGTATTGCGCGGCGGCGCGGTCGCCCCAGGCCGGCGGCGTGACGGGATCGAATTCGCCGGAGAGCAGCAGCACGGGCACCTCCGTGTCCAGCGGCTCGCGGAAGTCGGGGTCGATGGGTCCCCGGGGCCAGTGGCGGCAGATCTCGCGCAGCATGTCGATCTGCTGCTCGCCCATGAACGTCGCGCCCAGCGCCTCCCGGTCGATGTCGGCCTCGGTCACGAAAGGCATGTCCTCGGCGCACACCACCGAGTGGTGCATACCGATGGCCAGCGACTCGTACATCGACGCCTCGATCATCATGATCTGCGCGGTCAGCGGACTCAGGTTGCCGCGGGCGCCCTCGTGGATCAGGTGGGGCAGAAGTGCCGCGCTGGCGGGGGCATAGGCCAGCAGCCTCACGGCCCCGGCCAGCTCCTGGTTGGAGAAACGACGCTCCGCCGGCTCGCCCGTCACGGGATGATTCAGGGTGACTTCCTCGGGGCTGGCCGCCAGCCCGTCGAGCAGGGCGGCGAACTCGGACTCGACGTCCGGGAAGCGCTCGGCGCAGGCCTCGCTCCCGGCGCAGCGGTGGAAGATGTCATCGACTGCCGCCTGCGCGAACAGGGCGATGTCGGGGCCGAGCACTTCGCCGGCCGGTATCACGCCGTCGAGCACCACGGAGCGGGTCCGGTCCGGATAGCGCCGCAGATAATGCTGGGCCACGCGGGTGCCGTAGGAGATGCCGTAGAGATTCAGCGCCGGGTAGCCGAGCGCCTCGCGCACGGCCTCGAGGTCGCGTACGGCGACGCTGGTGGTGTAATAGCGCGGGTCGGCGTCCAGCCCGTCGAGGCACTCGTCCACCAGCGGGCCGATCTCCTCGAGCTCGGGCACCTCTTCCAGCATGTCTTCGGATTCCGGGCATGTCAGCCGCGCGGATTCGCCGGTGCCGCGCTGATCGACCAGCAGGATGGGGCGCTCGCGGCGCAGGGACTCGAAGGCGCCCCGGTAGGCCACGTAGAAATCGGTGGCCGCCTGGCCGGGTCCGCCCGCCAGCGGCACGACGGGATCCGCTGCCGGTTCCACCGACAGCGCGGGCACCACGGCGACCCGCAGCCCGATGCGGCGCCCGTCCGGGTCATCCGGGTTCTCGGGCCGCTCCAGGGTGCCGCAGCGCGCCTTCACCGTCGCGAGGCCCGGCCCGGCGTCCAGACGGCAGTCCTCCAGCGCCAGCGCTGCACCCGCTGCCGGCCCGGCGGCGGCCAGGATTGCCACGGCGCATGACAGAGTCACCGCGAATGTCGTCAGTCGGATGGGCACGACCGCTCCCTGCAGTCCGCACGAAAGTGGGCAATACTGCGGGCCGACCCGCCTGCTGTAAAGACGGTTTCCCCTTTGCTCCCGGTAGTCGGGCACTTAGAATGTGCCGCCTGCGGCTGCATGCCGCCACGGTCACCGTTGCCACGACGGCCGTACTGGCCACGACCGGCCACCGGCCCGCAGCTACGGCATCTCGATTCCCGGAATTGAAGACCCATTGCCATGGACAACGGACGTCACTACGAAGTCATCGTCATCGGCGGCGGCCACGCCGGCACCGAGGCGGCTCTTGCCGCCGCGCGCACCGGCGCCCGGACCCTGCTGGTGACCGACAATCTGGAGACGCTGGGCCAGATGAGCTGCAATCCCGCCATCGGCGGCATCGGCAAGGGCCACCTCACCCGGGAAGTCGACGCCCTGGGCGGTGCCTTGGCGCGCGCCATCGACCGGGCCGGCATCCAGTTCCGCACGCTGAACGCGAGCAAGGGCCCCGCCGTGCGGGCCACCCGGGCCCAGGCTGACCGGGCGCTTTACCGCCAGGCCATCCGCGGCTTCCTGGAAAACCAGCCGAACCTGACGCTGTTCCAGCAGTCCGTGGACGACCTCATCGTGGAAGGCGAGCGGGTGCGCGGCATCCTCACGCGCCTGGGGCTGCGGCTGACCGCAGAGACGGTGGTGCTCACGGTCGGCACGTTCCTCGGCGGCCGCATCCATATCGGCCGGGAGCAGTCCGGCGGCGGCCGGGCCGGCGACGCGCCGGCACTCCGGCTGGCCGAGCGGCTGAGGGAGCTGCCGATACGGGTGGGCCGGCTGAAGACCGGCACGCCACCGCGACTCGACGGCCGCAGCCTGTGCTTCGAGCGCATGCAGCCGCAGCCGGGCGACGAGCCGGCGCCCGTGTTCTCCTTTCTCGGCAGCCGGCAAGAGCATCCCCGGCAGGTGCCCTGCCACATCACCCATACCTGCGAGGCCACCCACGACATCATCCGGGCGTCGCTGGGCGAGTCCGCGATGTTCGGCGGCAACATCGGGGGGGTCGGGCCGCGCTACTGCCCGTCGGTGGAGGACAAGATCCACCGCTTCGCAGACCGCGGTTCCCACCAGATTTTCGTCGAGCCGGAAGGGCTCACCACCCACGAGGTCTACCCCAACGGCATCTCCACCAGCCTGCCGTTCGAGGTGCAGGAGCGCTTCGTGCGCAGCATTCCGGGCTTCGAGAATGCGCACATCACGCGGCCGGGCTACGCCATCGAGTACGACTTCTTCGATCCGCGGGATCTGATGCCGAGCCTGGAAACCAAGCAAATTCAAGGACTTTTCTTCGCGGGACAAATCAATGGCACCACCGGCTACGAGGAGGCGGCTGCGCAGGGACTGATCGCCGGCCTGAATGCTGCACGAAAAGTGCAGCAAAAATCGCCGTGGACGCCGGGCCGGGATGCGGCCTACATCGGCGTGCTCATCGACGATCTGAACACCCGCGGCGCCAGCGAGCCCTACCGGATGTTCACCAGCCGTGCCGAGTACCGGCTGCTGCTGCGTGAGGACAACGCGGACCTGCGGCTGACCCCGGTCGGCCGCGAGATGGGCCTGGTGGACGACGAGCGCTGGCGGCGCTTCGAGGCCAAGCGCGAGGCGGTGGCGCGTGAGCGCGGCCGGCTGCAGGCCTGTCTGGTCCGGCCGGCCGACGTGACCGCCGAAGAGGCCGGGCGGCTGCTCGGCGGGCCGCTTTCCCGGGAGGCGCGGGCGCTCGAGCTCCTCCGTCGTCCCGAGCTCGACCATGCCGCGGTCACGGCGCTCGCCGCCGTCGGCGCGGATACCCTCGACGAGACCCACCCGCCCGAGGAGGCGGAGCAGACCCGTCTGCAGGTGGAGGTGGGCGTCAAGTACGAGGGCTATATCGAACGCCAGCAGCGGGAGATCGCCCGCCACGCCCGCCAGGAGCACCTGGCGCTGCCGGCCGATCTCGACTACACGGACGTGCAGGGACTGTCCAACGAGGTGCGCCAGAAACTGGCGGCGGCGCGGCCGGCGACCATCGGCCAGGCCTCCCGGCTGGACGGGATGACGCCCGCCGCCGTCTCGCTGCTGCTGATCCATCTCAAGAAACGCGGTCTCAGGCGCAGCGCCTGATGGAGTATGCCCCGGTGGAGAAGGCCATGAATGCGACGAGAGCCATGGTGGCAGCGGCGGCCCTGCTGCTGACTGCCTGCGGCGGTTCCGGCGACACAGCCGGGGAGGCGCCCGGCGCGAAGCCGTCCGAGGCGGCGCCGCAGGCCGTCGACCAGGGCCCGGACTTCCTCCGCCGCGCCATCTCGGCCGAGCCGGAATCGCTGGATCCCCACCTCGCCCGCAGCGTCCCCGCCACCAAGGTGCTCGGCGACCTGTTCGAGGGACTGCTGACCCTGGGGCCCGACGGCAGCCTGCAGGCGGGCGCGGCGTCCGGCTGGGAGTCCGGCGACGAAGGCCTCACCTGGACCTTCCACCTGCGCGAGGGTCTCGCCTGGTCGAACGGCGATCCGCTGACGGCGGAGGATTTCGTCTGGAGCTTCCGCCGTCTGCTGGACCCCGCCACGGGCGCGTTCTACGCCAGCAATCTGGCGCCGCTCGCCGGCGCCGAGGCCATTCTGGCCGGCGAGGCCGTCCCCGACACGCTCGGGGTGGAGGCGCCGGATGCCCGGACGCTGGTGATCCGCCTCGCCCACCCGCTGGGCGACCTCCTGCACCGGCTCGCCCATCCCAGCGCGGCGCCGGTGCACCGACCGTCGGTGGAGCAATGGGGCGACGACTATCCCGCGCCGAAGCGCCTGGTCAGCAACGGCCCCTACCGGCTGGTGGAGCGGATCATCGGTGGCCACATCGGCCTGGAGAAGAACGGGTTCTACCGGGATCCCGTGTCGGTGCCGATCGAGCGGGTGCGCTACTACCCGCTGGAAGACGAGACCGCCGAGTACAACCGCTATCGGGCCGGCGAGCTGGACGTGACCGCCCGGGTGCCGGCGCCGGTTTTCGCCGACGTGGGCATCGAGCGGCCGGGTGAGCTGCGGGTGGCGCCCTATCTCGGCGTCTACTACGTAGGGTTCAACCTGAACGAGCCGCCGTTCGCCGACGCCCCCGGTCTGCGCAAGGCCCTGTCCCTCGCCATCGACCGGGAGCGCCTCGCCGAGGCGGTCCTGGGCCGCGGCGAGCAGCCGGCCTGGAGCTGGGTGCCGCCGGCCGTGCAGGACTATACGCCGCCCCGCTTCGGCTACGCGCAGGCCGGTGCCGAGGCGCGGGCGGAACAGGCGCGGCGTCTCTACCGGGAGGCGGGTTACGGCCCCGACCGTCCGCTGTCCTTCCGGCTGCGCTACAACACCAGCGACGAGAACCGCCGCATCGCCGCCGCGCTGCAGTCCATGTGGCGCGAAGTCCTCGGCGCGGAGGCCGAGCTGGTCAACCAGGAGTTCCGGGTGATGATCGCCGAGACCCGCAGGGGCGACGTGCCGGGGCTGTTCCGCGGCAGCTGGATTGCCGACTACGACGACGCGGGCAACTTCCTCTCGGTGCTGACCTCGCGCAGCAGCGCCAACCAGTTCGGCTACGCCAACCCGGCCTACGACTCACTCGTGGCGGCAGCCATGCGCGAGCAGGGCGGGGAGGAGCGGGCCTCCCTGTTCGCGAACGCCGAGACCGTGCTGCTGGCCGACCACCCCGTCCTGCCGCTCTTCTTCTACGTGAGCAAGCACCTGGTTCACCCGCGGGTGGGCGGCTGGGTGGATAATCCGCTCGACTATCATTACTCACGGTACCTCCGCCTGCGCGAGATCGAACCCGAAGGCCCCGACACCGGAGACTGACCTTGCTGCGCTATGCGCTGACGCGGCTCGCGAGCGCCATCCCGACGCTGCTGCTGGTGGTGGCGCTGGCCTTCGTGCTGGTGCGCGCCGCGCCCGGCGGCCCCTTCGACACCGAGCGCCGCCTCAGCCCGGCGATGGAGCAGCGCCTGGCGGAGGCCTATCACCTGGACGAGCCGCTGCCGACCCAGTTCCTGCGCTACCTCGGCGGTCTGCTGCAGGGCGACCTCGGCCCCTCCTATCGCTACCGGCAGTCGGACGTGAGCGAGCTCATCGCCGACGGCTTCCCGGTCTCGCTGAAGATCGGCGGCCTCGCCATGCTGCTGGCGGTGGTGCTGGGCATCGCCGCCGGCACGCTGGCGGCGCTGCGCCAGAACCGGCTCGCCGACCACGTGGTGATGGCGTTGTCGATGACCGGCATCTCGGTGCCGAATTTCGTCGTGGCGCCGGTGCTGGTGCTGGTGTTCGCCGTCGTGCTGCGCTGGCTGCCGGCCGGCGACCTCGCCTCGCCTGCCCATTACGTGCTGCCGGTGATCGCGCTCGCGCTGCCCCAGCTCGCCTACATCGCGCGGCTGACCCGGGCCAGCATGATCGACGTGCTGAAGAGCCCTTATATCCGCACCGCCCGGGCGCAGGGGCTGTCCGAGCGCAGCATCGTGCTGCAACACGCGCTGAAGCCGACGCTGCTGCCGGTGGTCTCCTACCTCGGACCGGCCACCGCGGCCATCCTCACCGGTTCGGTGGTCATCGAGCAGATCTTCAACCTGCCGGGACTCGGCCGTTTCTTCGTCCAGGGCGCACTGAACCGGGACTACACGCTGGTGATGGGCGTCGTCGTCTTCTACGGCGTGCTGATCGTGCTGTTCAACTTCGTGGTCGATCTGCTCTACGGTCTGCTCGACCCGCGGGTGCGCTACCGATGACCGCCGCGGCCGTGCCCGGCGGCCTCGGCCGCCACGCGCTCGCCGCACTCGGCCGTAACCGGGCGGCCGTGGTCTCGGCCTGCCTGCTGGGACTGATCGTGGTGCTGGTCATCGCCGGCCCCTGGCTGAGCCCTCACGACTATTACGAGACCGACTTCGACCGCATCCTGGCGCCGCCGTCGCTGGCCGGGGGCCACCTGTTCGGTACCGACGACCTTGGGCGCGACCTGTTCGTGCGCACGCTGACGGGCGGTCGCATCTCGCTCGCGGTCGGCGTCGTCGCCACCGCCGTCAGTCTGCTGATCGGCGTCGCCTGGGGGGCGGTCGCCGGCTATCTGGGCGGGCGCGTCGATCACCTGATGATGCGCGTGGTCGACATCCTGTATGCGATGCCGTTCATGTTCTTCGTGATCCTGCTGATGGTGGTGTTCGGCCGCAACATCCTGCTGATCTTCGTCGCCATCGGCGCGGTGAACTGGCTGGACATGGCCCGCATCGTGCGCGGCCAGACCCTCAGCCTGCGCCAGCAGGAGTTCGTGGAGGCCGCCGAGGCTACGGGCGTGTCCACCTTCTCCATCCTGCGCCGCCACATCGTGCCGAACCTGCTCGGCGTGGTGGTGGTGTACGCCACGCTGACCATTCCCCAGGTAATTCTGGTGGAGTCGTTCCTGAGCTTCCTCGGTCTCGGCGTGCAGGAGCCCATGAGTTCGTGGGGCTCCCTGGTGCAGCAGGGTTCCCGCCTGATGGAGACCGCCCCCTGGATGCTGGTCTTCCCGGGCCTGTTCCTGGCGACGACGCTGTTCTGTTTCAACTTCCTCGGCGACGGCCTGCGCGACGCGCTGGACCCCAGGGACCGGCCCCGATGAGCGTGCTCTCCGTCACCAACCTGGACGTCACCTTCGAGACCGCCGCCGGCCCGGTGGCGGCGGTGCGTGACCTGCGCTTCCGGCTGGACGCCCGGCAGACGCTGGGCATCGTCGGTGAGTCCGGCTCGGGCAAGAGCCAGTCGGTGCTGGCCATCATGGGCCTGCTGGCGGAGAACGGCCGCGCCGGGGGCAGCGTGAAGCTCGACGGCGAGGAGATCCTGAACCGGCCCGCGGCGGAGATGAACCGCGTACGGGGCCGGCGCATCGCCATGGTGTTCCAGGACCCCATGACCTCGCTGAACCCGCACGTCACCGTCGGGCGCCAGCTGGCGCGGGTGCTGATGGAACACCGTGGCCGCTCCTACAAGGACTCGCTGAAGGAAGTGGAGCAGATGCTCGATGCGGTGCGGCTGCCGGCGGCGGGCCGGCGGCTGTCCAGCTATCCGCACGAGTTCTCGGGCGGCATGCGCCAGCGGGTGATGATCGCCGGCGCTCTGCTGTGCCGGCCGGAGGTGCTGATCGCCGACGAGCCCACCACCGCGCTGGACGTCACCGTGCAGGCGAGCATCCTGGCCCTGCTGCGCGAGCTGCGCGACGCCTTCGGCACGGCGCTGATCCTGATCACCCACGACCTCGGCGTGGTGGCCGGGAATTGTGACCAGGTCATCGTGATGCAGCACGGCGAACGCCGGGAAGAAGGCGCCACCGCGGAAATATTTGCCAGTCCCCGGGACCCGTACACCCGCAAGCTGCTGGCGGCGGTGCCGCGGCTCGACGAGCGCACCCCGCTGCGTCCGGCGCTGGCCGCCGACGGCGCCGATCCGCTGCTGGAAGTCAGTGGCCTGAGCGTGCGCTTCCCGCTGCCACGCCAGCGGCTGCTCGCGCGCCGCGAGTATTTCCGGGCCGTGGAGGACGCGGACCTGACGCTGGCGCCGGCGGAGACCCTGGGTGTGGTCGGCGAGTCCGGCTGCGGCAAGTCCAGCCTGGCGCGGGCGGTGCTGCGGCTGCTGCCGGTCACCGAGGGCACGGTGGCGCTGCTGGGACGGCCGCTGGACCGGCTGGACCGTGCCGCGATGCGGGCCGTGCGCCGGGATCTGCAGCTGGTGTTCCAGGACCCGCTGGGATCGCTGGATCCGCGCATGCCCATCGGCGATATCGTGGCCGAACCGCTGACCGTGCACGAGCGCGGCCTCCGCCGGGCCGAGCGCCGGGAACGGGTGGCGGCCATGCTGGAGCGCGTGGGCCTGGGGCCCGAGACCCTGTCCCGCTATCCCCACGAACTCTCCGGTGGCCAGTGTCAGCGGGCCGGCATCGCCCGGGCGCTGGTCACCCGGCCCCGCCTGCTGATCTGCGACGAGGCCGTCAGTGCCCTCGACGTCTCGGTGCAGGCCGGCATCATCGACCTGCTGCTGTCGCTGCAGCAGGAGATGGGCCTCGGCATTCTGTTCATCGCACACGATCTCGCCGTGGTGCGGCGGGTGAGCCACCGGGTGATGGTGATGTATCTCGGCCGGATCGTGGAGCGGAACCGGGCCGGCGAGCTCTACGCGCGGCCCTGCCATCCGTACACGCGGGCGCTGCTGGATGCCGTGCCGGTGCCGGACCCCGCCGTCGAGCGCCTTCGGGCGCCGCCGCCGGCGGCCCGGGACCTGCCGGTGCCCTGGAATCCGCCGGCGGGCTGCGCCTACCGCACCCGCTGTCCCTGGGCCGTGGAGCGCTGCGCCGCGGAGGAACCGCCGCTGCGGTCAGTGGGTGGCGGCGAGGTCGCCTGTCACCGGGCGGAAGAGCTCGACCTGTCTCTGCCCACGCCGCTTACCAGGCAAGGGGAATCGGCAGCGGCAGACCATTGACGGTCAGCAGGCCGTTGCCGTATTCCGCCTGCATGCGATAGTCCTCGCCGTCCGGGCGCAGCATGCCGGCTGCGATGAGCATCTCCAGCTGCTCGGCAGCGTCGGGGGCGATGCTGCGCACCTGTTCCACCACGCTGACCGGGATGCGCAGTTCGACGGTGCCGGTCAGCCGTTCCAGCAGCTCCCGGGCTGCCAGCGGCGAACCGGTATCGCCAATGCCATCGCCATCGCCGCCGGCGGCCAGGGCCAGGTAGCTCGTGAGCCGCACCTCGCCTTCCGGCAGCGCGATGCCCAGTTTGCGCAGATCGAGCACCGGCCCCTCCGCCACCAGCCGGGCAAGGTCCGGCTCCATCAGTCGGTATGCCTCCCCCGGCGGTATCTGCGAACCTGCTCCCTCGAGTGTCTGCACGGTGTCCGAGAGGGAGGCGAGGCTGGGCTCGTGCACGTTCTGTATCGCCAGCTCCACGCTCAGGGAGACGGGCCCGGGCCCGCCGCCCTCGATGCGGCCCACCTGCAGTTCCGTGGTGCCGGAGAGGAGCTCACCCACCAGCTCGCCGTCGGACGTGAGCCGGATGTCCTGCAGGGTGACGCCCGCGTCGTCCTCGGTGACCGAAACCGTGCCGATGGTCACAGCCGTCGGGCCTACCGGGAGGCCGTTAGGGCTGTAGTGCTGGATGCTGTCGCCCTCGATGTCGGCGATGCGCACCCGCGCGGTGCCGCTGCCGGCTCGGTCCGTGGCCACCAGTTCGAAGCCGCCGATGCGCCCGCGTGTGTGGATGCGGCGCCCGTCGGCGCTGATGTCGGCATCGAGGTTCGCCGCCTCCCAGCTGATGCGCCCGGCGGTTTCCGGCAGTTGCCGGGAACCGGCCTGCAGGCGGAACTCCGCGTGGGTGCTGCCGTCCAGCGCCGTACTCGTGACCAGCCTTCCGGGCAGTGGCACCGCCTCCCCGTCGCTGCCGGGGTCCAGGCTGAACGTGGACACCGCCCGGGAGAGCCCCGGCCGGAACGGCGCGTCGGCGCCGCGTGGCAGCGGTCCGTGCTCGATGCGGGTGTCGATCACGATGGCCGGCTCGTCGGCGAACACCTCGCCGCCGGCCAGTTCGCGCAGGGCCTCGGTGGTCCGGGGGTCGGTGATGACGATGCGGTGGCGGCTGTCGCTGGAGAACCAGCGCCGGCGGTACTCCTCCGTGACGATGGCCATGCCGGGTCGCTTGTCGGCGCCCGCATCCAGCCGCTCCTCGAGCTTGCGCTCGGTGAACGAACCGAGGAACCAGGGCGCCGCCAGCAGCACGGCGAAGAGTCCGAGTACGAGGAAGAACAGGGTTTTCTTCACGACCGCTCCGGGCGCCAGGGCAGGCTGTGGATGCTATCACAGCGCCCGCAGGGCCCAGGCGGGGCGACGGTGCCGGATGTGCGCTAGAAATCGGCGATGACACTCACTACCATAGCGGCCTTGTTTCCGATCCCCAGCCATCACACGGGTATCTGCGTGCTCACACTGACCTTCAAGCGTGCGGCCCTGCTCGCCGCAGCCCTGCTCCCCCTGTCCGTCCCCTTCACCGCCGGCGCCGCAGGCGATGCGGAGCGGGGCGAGGCGCTCGCCTATACCTGCCTCGGCTGCCACGGCATCGAGGGCTATCGCAACGCGTATCCCTCCTTCCGGGTGCCAAAGCTGGGCGGTCAGCACCCCGAGTACATCGTGGCCGCGCTGAAAGCCTACAAGGCCGGCGAGCGGCCCCACGACACCATGAAGGCCCAGGCGAGTTCGTTTTCCGAGCAGGAGATGCAGGACATCGCCGCATATTTCGCCACCTGGGGCGAGGCGCAAGCCGAGCCGCAGCCGAACGTACCGGAGGGTGCGCCCGACAAGCTCTCCACCTGCGTGGCCTGCCACAGCGGCAATGGCATCAGCCAGTCGCCGGAGTGGCCGACCCTGGCCGGGCAGCACGAGAGCTACCTCGCCCACTCCCTCGAGCAGTACAAGGACGGCACGCGGGTAAACGCGGTCATGGCAGGCATCGTCACTGCGCTGACGCCGCAGGAGATCCGCGCGCTGTCGGCCTACTTCGCCGGGCAGAAGGGCCTGTTCACCACCGTAGAGGACTAGCGCCCGGCAGCGGATGGCGCCGGGGCCGGGCGGCTAGCCGGACAGGGAACGGCGGAAATCCCGCGCCTGTCCGCGGATCGTCCCCAGCTCCTCTTCGCTCCAGCGGTCCAGGTTCTTCAGGATCATGTTCATGCGGCCCGTCTGCCGCAGTCGTTCCCGGTTGCGCGCAAGGAAGTCCCAGTACAGGAGCGTATAGGGGCAGGCGTCCTCGCCGGTGCGTTTCCCGGGGTCGTAGCGGCAGCCGCTGCAGTAGTTGCTCATGCGCTTGATGTACGCGCCGCCGGCCGCATAGGGCTTGGAGCCCACGATGCCGCCGTCCCCGTGCAGGGCCATCCCCAGGGTGTTGGGCAGCTCCACCCACTCCACTGCGTCCACGTAGACGGCGAGATACCAGTCGCAGACCTCTGCCGGCCGCAACCCTGCGAGCAGGGCGAAGTTGCCGATCACCATCAGCCGCTGAATGTGATGCGCATAGCCGTTGCCGAGGGTGTCGCCGATGCTCTGCGCCAGGCAGTTCATCTGCGTGTCGCCGGTCCAGAAGAAATCCGGCAACGGCTGCTCGTGCTCGAAGTGATTCAGGCCGCGGTAGCCCGGCATCTCCAGCCAGTAGACGCCGCGTATGAACTCCCGCCAGCCGAGGATCTGGCGCACGAAGCCCTCCACTGCGTTCAGCGGCGCCCGGCCCTCCCGCCAGGCATCCACGGCCGCGTCGATCGCCTCCCGGGGGTCCAGCAGCTTCAGGTTCAGGCTGGACGACAGCAGGGAGTGATACAGGAACGGCTCGCCCTGCCACATCGCGTCCTGGTATCGGCCGAACAGCGGCAGGCGGCCCGCGACGAAGGCCGCGAGGGCCTCGCGCGCCTGCTCGCGCGTGACCGGCCAGCGGAAATTCTCCGTGCTGCCCGGGTGGTCCGGGAAATGCCGATCGACGGCGTCGAGCACGTCGCGGGTTGCCGCGTCCGGCTCGAAGCCGGTCCGCTCCGGCAGGTCGCCCGGCCCGTCCCGCCCGAAGGATTGCCGGTTGTCGGCATCGTAATTCCAATCGCCGCCCACCGGCTCGTCGCCCTCCATCAGCACGTCGTGGCGCCGGCGCATCTGCCGATAGAAATACTCCATCACGAGGCGCTTGCGTCCGTCCGCCCATGCGGCGAATTCCTCGCGGGTGCAGAGGAAATGACCGTCGGCGAGCCATTCCACGGGCAGGTCGAGCGAGCCGCACACGGTGTCCACGGCATGGCGAACCCGCCATTCGCCGGGTTCGACCGCCACCAGACGCCGTGCGTGATAGCGCTTCGCCGCCTCCTCGATGGCGGCCGGGAGACTGGCCACGCCCTCGTCGATGTCCCGGTAGGAGATCCGCCGGCCGGACTCGCGCAGCTCCGCGGCGTAATGGCGCATGGCCGCGAAGAACACGGCGATGCGGTGCTTGTGGCTGGGCACGGCGGCGGCCTCGCCCGCGGTCTCCGCCATCAGTATTACGTCTTCGGCGGGATCGGACCCGGCGACAGCGGCATTGTTTTCGTCCAGCTGGTCGCCGAGCACCAGCACCAGGTCCCGGCAGTTGCGCTGCGTCATGGCTCTCTCCGTCGCTTGGGCGTCACTCTAACCCGGGTGGCGGCACGGTACAGAGGGCGTAGAATTGGTCAGTGCCTGCGCACGGGGGCGGATGCCCGCCGGCAGCCGGCTTGCGGCGAGCCGTCAGTCCGATCCGGATTTCCGCGCCGTTGGTAACAGCCATCACCACACGAGCCATCACCACACCAGCCATTCCCCCAACAGCCATCACCCAGGAGCTATCAGCCAGGAGCGACCATGGACAGATTCAGGGCCTACCGCATCGACAAGCAGGACGACGGGATCACCGCCGGGTTCGAGGAGATCGGCCTCGACGACCTGGGCGAGGGCGACGTGGTGGTGAAGGTCGGCTGGTCCACCATCAATTACAAGGATGCGCTGGCGGCGACCGGCACGAGCCCCATCCTGCGTCGCTACCCGCTGGTGGGCGGCATCGATCTCGCCGGCGTGGTGGAGAGCTCGGCGGACGAGCGCTTCCCGGTCGGTACTCCGGTGCTCGTGAACGGCTGCGGGCTCGGCGAAAGCCATGACGGCGGCTATGCCGAGTACGCCCGGGTGAAAGGCGACTGGGTGGTGCCCATACCCGACGGTATGGATGCCCGTGAGGCCATGATGATCGGCACCGCGGGCTACACCGCGGCGCTGGCCGTCCACCGCATGGAACAGAACGGCCAGGCGCCGGAGACCGGGCCGGTGGCGGTGACCGGTGCCACCGGCGGCGTGGGCAGCATCGCCATCGACATGCTGGCGGGCCGCGGCTACGAGGTGGCGGCGGTCACCGGCAAGGCCGACGAGCGCGGCTATCTCGAGTCCATCGGCGCCGCCGAGGTGCTGCTGCGCGACGAGATCGACCTGGGCAAGCGGCCGATGGAGAGGGCCCGGTGGGCCGGCGCGGTCGACAACCTGGGCGGGGAAGTGCTGACCTGGCTCACCCGCACCGCCGACTACGGCGCCAACATCGCCAGCATCGGCCTCGCCGCCAGCCCGAAGCTCGAGACCACCGTGCTGCCATTCATCCTGCGCGCGGTGTGTCTGCTCGGCATCAACTCGGTGGACACGCCGCGGCCTCTGAGGCTGGACGTGTGGAAGCGCATCGGCACTGATCTGAAGCCCCGCCACCTGCACGACATCGGCCATCGCGAGATCGCCTTCGAGGATCTGCCCGGCGCGTTCGACGATTACATCGCCGGCCGGGTGACGGGCCGCACCATCGTACGCATAGGGGGCGCGTAGCCCGAAAATAGTCCGACTGGTCTATTTGGGAAAGGGCTCGGCGCTGGTTTAGAATCGCCGCCCCCGCCCGGGACCCCGGGATCGATCGGAAACACTGGAGAATTCGGGATGCAGAAGGAATCGGCCGGCGCCAGGTTCTGGCAGGCGCTGGAGGATGAACGGCCCCTGCAGGTGGTCGGCACCATCAATGCCTACAGCGCCCTCCTGGCCGGAGAAGCCGGTTTCCGTGCCATCTACCTGTCCGGGGCCGGCGTGGCCAACGCGTCCTTCGGTCTGCCGGATCTCGCGATGACCACCCTGAACGACGTCTGCGAGGACGTGCGCCGCATCAGCTACGTGAGCGACCTGCCGCTGCTGGTGGATGCCGACACCGGTTGGGGCAGCGCCTTCATGATCGGCCGCACCATCCGCGAGCTGATCCGGGCCGGCGCCGCCGGCTGCCACATCGAGGACCAGGTGGCGGCCAAGCGCTGCGGCCACCGGCCGGGTAAGGCGCTGGTGGAGGCCGGCGAGATGGTGGACCGCATCAAGGCCGCCGCCGACGGGCGCACCGACGATCGCTTCGCGATCATGGCCCGCACCGATGCCCACGCCGTGGAAGGACAGCAGGCCGCGCTGGACCGGGCCGCCCGCTACGTGGAAGCGGGCGCCGACATGATCTTCGCCGAGGCACTGACCACGCTGGACGAGTACCGCCAGTTCACCGCCGCCATCGACGTGCCGGTGCTGGCGAACATGACCGAATTCGGCAAGACGCCGCTCTTCACCACGGAGGAGCTCGGCGAGGCCGGCGTGGCGATGGCGCTGTACCCGCTGTCCGCCTTCCGCGCGATGAGCGCGGCGGCCATGCACGTATACCGCACGCTGCGCTCGAAGGGCACCCAGGAAGCGGCCGTGGAACGCATGCAGACCCGCGCGGAACTCTACGACGTGCTCGGCTACCACGAGTACGAGGAGAAGCTCGACGAGCTGTTCGCCGAGAGCGGGCTCGCCAGGAAATGACACGACCGCCGTTACCGGAACGACGACACAACGATACGGGGACCGAAGACTATGACAGTTAACAAGAAGACCGGTGGTCTCGCCGGTGTGGTGGCAGGCAAGACGGCGCTCTGCACGGTGGGCAAGGAAGGCGCCGGACTCACCTACCGCGGCTATGACATCGACGACCTCGCCCACCAGGCGAACTTCGAGGAGGTCGCCCATCTGCTGATGCACGGTAAGCTGCCGAACCGCAGCGAACTGGAAGCCTACGTGAAGAAGCTGAAGGGAATGCGCGGCCTTCCCGACGAGCTGAAGACGGTCCTGGAGATGATCCCCGCCAGCGCCCATCCCATGGACGTACTGCGCACCGGGGTGTCCTTGCTCGGCAACCTGCAACCCGAGGGCGATGTGTCCAACCAGGCGGACGTGGCCGACCGGCTGGTCGCCGTGCTCCCGTCGATCCTCCTGTACTGGCACCGCTTCCACGCCGACGGCGCCAGGATCGAAACGGAGACCGACGACGACAGCGTCGCCGGCCACTTCCTGCACCTGCTGCACGACAAGCCGCCGAGCGAGCTGCACAGAAAGACGCTCGATACCTCACTGATCCTCTACGCCGAGCATGAATTCAACGCGTCCACCTTCACGGCGCGGGTCATCACGGCCACGCTGTCGGACTTCCACAGCGCCGTGACCGGCGCCATCGGCGCGCTGCGCGGCCCGCTGCACGGCGGCGCCAACGAGGCGGCGATGGAGCTGATCGAGAAATTCTCCTCGCCGGAGGAGGCCACCGCCGGCATCAAGCAGATGCTGGAGCGCAAGGACAAGATCATGGGCTTCGGCCACCGCGTCTACACCGAGTCCGATCCGCGCAATACGATCAACAAGAAGATGTCGAAGCGCCTCTCCGAGGAGACCGGCGACACGCATCTCTATGCCGTATCCGAGGCCATCGAGAAGGTCATGTGGGACGAGAAGCGGCTGTTCGCCAACGCGGACTTCTTCTCGGCCAGCTGCTACCACTTCATGGGCATCCCCACTTACCTGTTCACGCCCATCTTCGTGTGCTCGCGCATTACCGGCTGGGCCGCCCACATCATGGAGCAGCGCGCCGACAACAAGCTGATCCGGCCGGGCGCCGACTACGTGGGCCCCGATCTGCGGCCGTTCACGCCCATCGACGAGAGAGACTGACAGGAGACCTCCATGTCCGCCGATATCCGCTCTGCCAAGCGGCCTGACCCCGATCAGGTCCTGGTCGACATCGCCGATTACGTCACCGGTTACGAGATCGACAGCGATGTCGCCTACGAGACCGCCCACTACTGCCTGCTCGATACGCTGGCCTGCGGCTTCCAGGCGCTGGACTATCCCGCCTGCACCAAGCTGATGGGCCCGGTCGTACCGGGTGCGACGCTCAAGGGCGGGGCGCGGGTACCCGGCACGGATTACGAGCTGGACCCGGTACAGGCGGCCTTCAACATCGGTGCCATGATCCGCTGGCTGGATTTCAACGACACCTGGCTCGCGGCCGAATGGGGTCACCCCTCGGACAACCTGGGCGGTATCCTGGCCACCGCGGACTATCTCAGCCGCCAGGCGCGCAAGGACGGCAAAAAGCCCCTCGCCATGCGCGACGTACTGACGGCCATGATCAAGGCCCACGAGATCCAGGGCGTGCTCGCGCTGGAGAACAGCTTCAACCGGGTGGGCCTGGACCACGTGCTGCTGGTGCGCATCGCATCCACCGGCGTGGTCACGAAATTGCTCGGCGGCGACCGCGAGCAGGTCATCAACGCGGTCTCCAACGCCTGGATCGACGGCGGCGCGCTGCGCACCTACCGTCACGCGCCCAACACCGGTTCGAGGAAGAGCTGGGCCGCGGGCGACGCCACCAGCCGGGCGGTGCGCCACGCGCTCATCGCACTGAAGGGCGAGATGGGTTACCCGTCCGCCCTGTCGGCGAAGACCTGGGGCTTCTACGACGTGCTGTTCAAGGGCAAGGAATTCACCTTCCCCCAGGGCTACGGCAGCTATGTCATGGAGAACATCCTTTTCAAGATCTCCTACCCGGCCGAGTTCCACGCACAGACTGCGGTGGAAGCCGGCATGAAGCTGCACGAGGAGGTACGCGACCGCGTCGACGAGGTCGAGCGGATCGTCATCGAGACCCAGGAGCCCGGCGTGCGCATCATCGACAAGACCGGCCCCCTCGACAACCCGGCCGACCGGGACCACTGCATCCAGTACATGACCGCCATTCCGCTGATCTTCGGCCGGCTTACCGCGGCCGATTACGAGGACGACGTGGCAAGCGACCCGCGGGTGGACGCGCTGCGGGATGCGATGGTGGTCACCGAGAACGAGCAGTTCACGAAGGACTACTATGATCCGGACAAGCGCTACATCGGCAATGCGGTGCAGGTGTTCTTCAAGGACGGCTCGAAGACGGAGCGGGTGGAGGTGGAATACCCCATCGGCCACCGCAAACGCCGCGAGGAGGGCATCCCGGTGCTGATGCAGAAGTTCCGGAAGAGCCTGCAGAAGAAGCTCGCCGGCGACCAGTGGAAACAGCTCTCCGAGCTTTCTGCCGACAAGGACAAGCTGGCGGCTACGCCCGTCGACGAATTCGTGGCACTCCTCGTCAAATAAAATGTAGGAGGGCCTTCAGGCCCGACCTGGTAGAGGATCGGGCCTGAAGGCCCTCCTAGCCGGCTGTTGACTTGTCTTGTTGCGCGGCCGGACAATGTTGAACGAAGCGCGCAGAACCTTGCCCGCACGCACGACTGCCTCGAGTATTCAGGGAGAATCCTAATGAGCAGGACCATCGCAGTCTTCACCGCAATATTCATCGCTCTCCTCGGCGCCGGCCAGGCGCTGGCAGGAGACAACGTCGGTGAGGTCTACATCACGCCGTCCATCGTCTACATGGACGATGATGCGGACCGCAACGTGGATGACGGCATCATCGGCGGCCAGCTGGCCATCGGCTATGCCTGGACCCGCTTCATCAACATCGAGGGTTTCATCAACGTGGGTCAGCTCGACGGCGCGCAGGACTTCGATCAGTACGAGATCGGCGCCAACCTGCTCGGCGTGTTGAATCGCGAGGGCATCTTCTCCCCCTATCTGCTGGCAGGCATCAGCCAGACCGAGACGGACGAGCCTCTGGGCGGTACCAACAACGAGGCGGCCTCCAGTCTGGGTGTCGGCTTCATGCTGGACCTGGGTAACACGCCCGCCACGCTGAGGGCCGAATGGCGTTACCGCACCGAGCTCGCCGGCTACGAATTCGAGGACCAGATCGCCACCCTCGGCATCCAGTTCCCGCTCGCCGGCGGCAAGCCCCGGGTGGTGGACACCGACGGCGATGGCGTGCCCGACGACGTCGACCGCTGCCCCGGCACGCCCATCGGCACGCCAGTGGACCGCTTCGGCTGCGAACTCGACTCCGATGACGACGGCGTGGTGGACAGCATCGACGAATGCCCGAACACGACGCCCGGCGCTGCCGTGGACGCGCGGGGTTGTGAGCGCGACAGCGACGGCGACGGCGTCGTCGACAGCCGCGACCAGTGCCCGGGCACCCCGGCCGGTGCCCCTGTGGACGAGGTCGGCTGCGAGCTCGACTCCGACGGCGACGGCGTGGTCGACCGCCTCGACGAATGCCCGAACACCGCGGCCGGCGTCCCGGTGGACACCCGCGGCTGCGAAATCCGCGACGTCATCCGGCTGCCCGGCGTGAACTTCGAGACCAACTCCGACCGGCTGCGGCCGGGCGCGGAGGACGTGCTCGAAGACGCGGCCGAGACGCTGAAGCGCAACCCGGGTCTCGAGGTGGAGGTGGCCGGCCACACCGACAGCCAGGGCGCGGCGGCGTACAACCAGGGCCTGTCCGAGCGCCGCGCGCGCACGGTCATGGACTACCTGATCGGCCGTGGCGTCGACGAGGACATGCTGAGCTTCCGCGGCTACGGCGAGTCCCAGCCCATCGCGGACAACGCGACGGCAGCGGGCCGCGCCGAGAACCGCCGGGTGGAGCTGCGCATCCTCGACCGATAGGACAATGTAGGAGGGGCTTCAGCCCCGATTCCTCCCTGCCAGGTCACCTTCTATTGTGGCCGCCCTGCGGGGGTGTCCATCTTGCTCCCGACAAAAGGTCGCGGCGATGGATACCCCCGCATGACGGCCGTGCTTGCGGTGTTGTGACGGCAGCGCCAGTCAGCAGGGCCTGCTGACTGGTGCCAAACCTCTCAGGCACGGGCCCGCCACCCTGGTCCACCCGATGGCGGGCCAACGTCAAAAGAGACCGGATCGGGCCTGAAGGCCCTCCTACATTAGCTGTCCGCCAGGCTGGTGCTGCGGGTGATCGTCTCCCACTTGTGCTGGCCGCCGCGCCACCAGCGGAACAGGCCCTGCAGGCGCCAGAGCGCGGTCAGCTGGCGATAGCCGAAGTTCTCCACCACGGCGATCACGTACAGCAGCAGCAGGTCGCGCGTACGCGGGTACATGTGGAACGACAGCTCCTCCAGCATGATCGCGCTGGTGGAGAGCAGCACGCCGAGTCCGATGGCGAGCGCCAGGAATATCCCGGCCTCGGGCCAGGACAGCCAGCCCATCAGCCCGCAGACGATGATGAAAACGTAGCCCGTCACCTCGATGATCGGGCCGAACAGCTCGAAGATCAGATAGAAGGGGATCGCCAGCCAGGAGACGGCTCCGCCCCGCGGGTTGAAGATCAGCGAGCGGTTCATGAACAGGCACTGGCCGAGACCGTGCTGCCAGCGTACCCGCTGGCTCTTCAGGTCCTTCAGCGTCTCCGGGGCATCGGTCCAGCAGACGGGATCCGGGATGAAGCTGATCCGGTACGGTCGTCGTTTCGCTTTCATGAGCCGGTGCAGACGCAGGATCAGCTCCATATCCTCGCCGACGGCCTGCGGGTTGAAGCCGCCTACCTCCACCAGCGTTTCCTTGTGAAAGACGCCGAACGCGCCGGAGATGATCAGCAGACCGTTGATGGGCGACCAGCCCATGCGCCCGAACAGGAAGGCACGCAGATACTCGACCACCTGCACGAGCGCCAGGAAATTGCTTGGCAGTCCCACCTTCTCCAGAAAACCCTGACGCACGGTGCAGCCGTTGGCGATGCGCACGGTGCCGCCCACGGCCACCGTCGTGGAGTCTTCCAGGAAGGGCCTCACGATGCGGCGCAGGCTGTCGGGCTGCAGGATCGAGTCGGCGTCCACGACGCAGACGAGGGGGTAACGGCAGGCGTTGATGCCGGCATTGGAGGCGTCGGCCTTGCAGCCGCCGTTCTCCTTGTCGATAACCCGCAGGTTCCTGTAGCGGGCGGACCGGTAGATGGTTTTCACGGGCTTGCATTCGACGCGGGCCCGGTAGGCCTCGGGGAACGGTTGCAGGCCGAAGGCCTCGATGAGCTTCTCGAGCGTGTCGTCGCTGGAGCCGTCGTTCACCACCACCAGCTCGAAGTCCGGGTACTCCAGCTGCAGCAGCGCCTTGACGGAACTGATGATGGAGGCCGACTCGTTGTACGCGGGCACGACCACACTGATGGGGATGTCGAGCGCCGAGAACACGCCCTCCGCCTCGAACTGGTCCGCCGTCTGCAGGTAACGGCGGATGCCCATCGTCGCGATGACGTTCTGGGCCAGGTAGCCGACGTTGATGCCGACGAAGTAGGCCAGGAAGATCCACTGGGCGCCGAGTACGACGTCGGCGACGGTCATGCCAGGCCTCTCTCGGCCATGGCCTGCTCCAGCATATCCCGGGCATAGCGGTCGGACTGACGCTCGCGCAGGTCGCGCAGCGCGTTCGGGCCCAGGAACGGCAGCCGCACCAGAGCCTGGGCCGCGCGGTAGCGCACCCACCACTCCGGGTCGTCCAGCAGCGAGGCGAGCAGCGAAACGTGCTCCATCTGGCCGACACGCCCCAGTACCTTGGCCACCTGCATGCGCACATACCAGGCATCGTGACGCGTGAGGCTCGGCAACCGCGGCACGCCCGCGTGGCCGCTTACCTGCTTCAGTGCCGCCGTGAGAACGCCGGGATGGTTGGTGCTGCGGATGATCTCGTCGCAGAGCGCATCCACCGTCTCCGCCTCGGCCAGCGGCCCGAACTGCAGCAGGTAGATCTTCTCGTCGTCGTCGCCGGAGCGAATCGCACGGTACAGTGGCTCGCTGACGAGCTCGCTACCGGCCTTGCGCAGGATCCGCGAGACCCGTGTGCGCGGCCAGTCACGTCGTTGTGGAATCATCGGCACGAGCAACTCCACGGCCCGCGCCGGGTCGATCTCCGCCAGCGCCACGGCGGCGGTGACGGAAAGGGCCGTGTTGGGGCTCGCCACCAGCGCGGCGATCGCGCCCCAGCTGTCCGCGTCGCGCAGATGACCGAGCGTCTGCACCCCGAGCAGGCGGCCGCTGAGCCTGCGGCTGCGCAGGAGTTCGCGGGCGATGCGGGCGAAACCGAGTCGGTCGGCAAGGATGATCAGATTGTCGGCGGCGCTGCCTTCGACCGTGTCCCGGGCGCGGTTCCACTCCTCGAGCAGATCGGTGCGTTGATAATGCCGCACACGGGGCAGAGCCTCGTTCTCGGCGTTCCGGCGGGACAGTATCGCGTTGGCGAAGATGCCGCGCCAGCGCGAAACGAGGCGGCGCCGACGGCGGGCGCCCGTGACCGTCGCGAAGCGCAGGCCGAGTGTGTAGACGAACAACACCACCGTCGCGATACCGGCGACCACCGTGGACCAAAGCGCCGCCCTGACCTCGGTGTCATAGGCCGAATCGAACAGCCAGGCCAGCATAGCGCCTCCGGTAGATGTCTCCCTGCGCGTGGGTGCCGAGCCACCAGTCGAGCGTGATCCTCGGCGCGAGGGCGTGGCGGCCGGTCAGTGTGAGGCTGTCGACGTCCGTCTCCAGGATCTGTCCGGGTGCAACGACTTCGGTCTCCTCGCCCGTCGCGGCCACCAGCCCGAACGACAGCCCCGCCCGCGGGTACCAGCCCAGCGACACGACGTGGGACAGCGAGGTGGTGGCCCCGTGCAGCCGCGAAGCATTCAGGGTGTAGGAGGCCCGGTAGTCGCCGAAGTAGCGCTCCGCCTCGGCGGACCACGTGCTCACCGTCGTGGTCTCGTAACGGCGATGGCGGAAAGCGGCGGCCGCGTTCCAGCCATCGCCGAGCGCTCTCAGCACGCGGCCGTAGAACCCGGTATCCGGCAGGAATTCGGCGTCGCCGCCCAGCGCCAGCTCGGCCTGCAGGGTCCAGTCCTCTCCCGCCTGCCATATGCCGCCCACGCCGAACTCGAGGTCCGAGCGGTCGAAGCGCTCGTAGCGGCCCAGGCTCACGTGATAATCGCTGCTCGCGGCAGTCTCGCCGTCCAGGCGCAGGAACTGCTGCTGCCAGCCCGGCAGACCGTTGGTGAGGTCCTCGTAGCCCGCGCCCGCGGTCAGGAAGTAACGCGTCCCGGCGTGCGCGGCGTCGGGATTTTCGTCCTCTGCGAGACGCTGCTCCAGCCGCCGTACCGCCTCGTACTCCGGCGCCAGCCGTGCCGCCCGGCGCGCGCCCTCCAGCGCTTCGGCATCCCGCCCGAGCTGCTCCAGCGCGAGTGCGCGGCCGTACACGTAGTCGACGTTGTCGGGAAACTCGTCCAGCAGCGCATCGTATTCCGCCAGCGCGCCCCGCGGCTCCCCCGACCATCGCAGCACCTGGGCGAGGCGGAAGCGCAGCGCAGGGTCGCCGGGGCGCTCGGCCAGCGCGTCCCGCAGCAACGCGCGCGCTGCGGGCCAGTCCCGCTCGCCAATGGCGGCGTCGGCGGCCGTTGCCGGGTCGGTCGGGATGGCCTGGTCGTCCTGCCCGGCTGCCGCGGCCGCCACGGGCACGCCAGCGGCGAGCAGCCCGGCGAGCAGCCCGGCCTGCACAAATTGCAGCGCCGGCCGGCTCATGCCGATAGCCTCTCGCGGGTGGCGATCAGTCGCCGGATGCGCGCCAGCAGCTCCTGGGGCCGGAACGGTTTGGTGACATAGTCGTCGGCGCCCTGGTCCAGCGCCCGGGTCACGTCCATCTCGAGCACCTTGCCGGAGAGCACGAGAATGGGTACGTCGCGCCAGGCGGGGTCCTCGCGGGCGTCGAGGATGATCTGGTAGCCGGAGACATAGGGCAGCATCAGGTCCAGCACGATCACGTCCACCGGCGGCACGTTGCGCATCACCTCCTGGGCGTCGCGGCCATTCGGCGCCACCATGACCTCGTAGCCCGCGCGGTGCAGCAGGAACTCGAGCAGATAGGCGGTATGCTCGTTGTCCTCGACCACGAGGACACGACGTGCCGATCGGACACTGGGCGCGGGATTCTTGCTCAAGGCGGCCTGCAGGTGGGTTTCACATAATCAATGTGGAAAGTTTAGGGATCGTGAGTCCTGACGGCGTGATCTGTGTCGCAGAACGCCTCGCCGCCCGCTGCAACACGGCCCGCCGCACCGGTGCGCCAGCCGCTATAATCCCCGCCCCCAAAGAGTGGCGCGACGGTGGTGCGACGGGACCATGGCGGAGAAAACGGCGGCGGGGCCGGCAGCGGCAGATCCGGAAGCGGAGAAACTGGAAAAGGCAATAAGCCGCGGCGCGGCCGCCCTCGGCCAGCAGCTGCCCGCGGCTGCGGCCGCAAGGCTCGCCCGCCTGCTGCTCCTGCTGGCGAAATGGTCACGCGCCTACAACCTCACCGCCGTGCGTCGCCCCGGGGACATGGTGACCGAGCACGTCCTGGATGCGCTCAGCATCCGGCCCTGGCTGGACGGCCACCGCATCGCCGACGTGGGCACCGGCGCCGGGCTGCCCGGCCTGGTGCTGGCGATCGTGGAGCCGGAACGCCGCTTCACGCTGCTGGACGCCAGCGGCAAGAAGCTGCGCTTCGTGCGCCACGCCGTGGCGGAGCTCGGGCTCGCCAACGTGGAGGTGGTGCAGGCCCGGGTGGAAGACTATGCGCCGGAGGCCGGCTTTGATACCGTGCTTTGCAGAGCGTTCGCGCCGCTGCCACGGTTCGTCGAGTCGAGCGCCCACCTCATCACCGGACACGGCAAGCTCCTGGCGCAGAAGGGTCTCTCGCCCGACGGCGAACTGGGCGCTTTGCCGCCGGGCTGGGCGGCTGAAACGGCGCCGGTGACGGTGCCCGGTCTCGCCAAGACCCGGCACGTGGTCAGCCTGAGAAGAACAGAGAAGGCGGCATGACGAGAATCATCGCGGTAGCGAATCAGAAGGGCGGGGTCGGCAAGACGACCACGGCCGTGAATCTGGCGGCCTCGCTGGCGGCCACCCACCGCCGCGTCCTGCTGGTCGACATGGATCCCCAGGGCAACGCCACCATGGGCTGTGGCGTCAACAAGATGGAGCTGGAGGCCAGCACCTGCGACGTGCTGCTCGGGGAAGCGAGCGCCGCAGACACCATCGTCTCCGTGCCCACCGGCAATTTCGCGCTGCTGCCCGGCAACGAGGACCTGACCCTGGCCGAGGTGCAGCTGCTGCAGGAGATCGGCCGGGAGATGAAGCTCGCGAAGGCGCTGGAACCGGTTGCTGGGCTCTACGACTTCGTGCTGATCGACTGCCCGCCGTCGATCAACATGCTGACCATCAACGCGCTCACCGCCGCCGACGGCGTGCTGATCCCCATGCAGTGCGAGTACTACGCGCTGGAGGGCCTGAGCGCGCTGCTGAACACGATCGCGCAGATCCGCGACAGCGTAAATTCGCGGCTCGAGATGCACGGGCTGCTGCGCACCATGTTCGATCCGCGCAACAACCTGGCCAACGAGGTCTCCGCCCAGCTCATCGAGCACTTCGGCGACAGGGTCTACCGCACCGTCATCCCGCGCAACGTGCGACTGGCCGAGGCGCCAAGCTACGGACTGCCCGTGCTCTATCACGACAAGTACTCCCGGGGCGCACTGGCCTATCTGGCGCTGGCCGGCGAGATACTGCGCCGGGAGGGCGAGCCGGTGCCGCGGGTGCGCACGGCCTCCTGACGCGGCGGCGGCCGGGGGCGAACCTGCTACAATTCCGCTCCCCCGCCCCGCGGGCGCGAGGGCGGCGCCGCGGCCGCGGCAGGCGAGACGAGAGAATCCGCGAGACCCCACATGGTGACCAAGAAGAAGAGGCTGGGACGAGGACTGGATGCGCTGCTGTCCCAGTCGTCCGCGCGTGCCGCCGAGAGCGGCGAGCGGCCGGCCGCCGGCGAATCCGACACGCTGCGCGAGGTCCCGGTTGACCTCCTGCAGCGCGGCCGTTATCAGCCGCGCACGGACATGCGCCAGGAGTCGCTGGAGGAGCTGGCCGATTCCATCCGCGCCCAGGGCGTGGTGCAGCCGATCGTCGTCCGGCCCATTGCTCCGACCGGGGGCCCGGCCGGCGGCAACCGTGGCGAGACCCGCTACGAGATTGTGGCCGGCGAGAGGCGCTGGCGCGCGGCCCAGATCGCCGGGCTGGACACCATCCCGGCCGTGGTCCGGCAGATTCCGGACGAGGCGGCCGTGGCCATGGCCCTCATCGAGAACATCCAGCGCGAGGACCTGAATCCGCTGGAAGAGGCCATGGCGCTGTCGCGCCTGATCGCCGAATTCGACATGACCCATCAGCAGGCCGCCGAGGCGGTGGGCCGCTCCCGCGCCGCGGTGAGCAATCTGCTGCGGCTGCTCGAGCTCGGCGAGGCGGTGAAGAAGCTGGTGGAGGCCCGACAGCTGGAGATGGGCCACGCCCGCGCGCTGCTGGCGCTCACCGACCCGGCCGCGCAGCTGGAAGCTGCCCGACGGGTGGCGAAGGGCCAGCTCTCCGTGCGGGCCACCGAGCAGCTGGTGCAGAAGCTCAACGCGCCGGGGAAGAAGCCGTCCGCGGGCAAGTCGAAGAAGCCGGTGGATCCGGACATCCGCCGACTGGAATCCGAAGTGGCGGAGCGTCTCGGCGCCCGGGTGGAACTCGAGCATGCCGCCGGCGGCAAGGGCCGGTTGGTGATCCGCTACAACAGTCTCGACGAACTCGAGGGCATCCTCGAGCACATCCGCTAGCATCCGCTGGATTCAGGCGCCGGACCTCAGGCGGCCGTCGCCGCCACCGCCGGATAGCAGCTGCGGATGATCTCCGGCATGACCGCCGCCGAGATCAGGAAGCCCTGCATCTTGTCGCAGCGGATCTCGCGCAGGAAGGCCAGCGTCTCCTCGTCCTCCACGCCCTCGGCGCACACCGTGATGCCGGAGCTGTGGGCCAGGCCCGTGATCGCGGCCAGCGCCGTGCGCGACATCTCGTTGGCCCGGGCGTGCGTCAGCATGCTGGCGTCGATCTTGATCTCGTCGAACTCCAGCGCGCCGAACGCCTTCAGCGAGGAGGCCGCGGCGCCGAAGTCGTCCAGCGAGAGGCGGAAGCCCTGCTGGCGCAACGCCGATACCACGCGCCGGCCGGCGAAGCCCGGGTCGGCCACGGCCGATTCGGCGATCTCCAGCGTGACGTCGCCGCAGGCGAGCCCGTACTGCTCGACGATCTGGGCGTAGCGCCAGGGCAGCGCGGGGTCGGTGAGCTCCACCGGCGCCAGGTTGATGCAGCCCTTCAGCGCCAGGCCCCGCTCGCGCCACTTGCGCAGGTTCCTGAGCAGATTCCTCAGCACCAGCTCGTCCAGCTCGGCAATGCGACCCAGCCGCTCGGCCGCCGGCAGGAAGGCGCCGGGCCCCAGCAGTCCGTGCTCCGGGTGGCGCCAGCGGATCAGCGCCTCCGCCTCGGTCGTGCGCCATTCGCCGGTCTCGCCGATCCGTTCCACCTTGGGCTGGAACTGCACGACGAACTCGCGCCGCACCACCGCCGCCTCCAGCTGGGCCGCCGTGATCCGGGGCCCGGGTATGCCGCCTGTGTCCGCCATTCATTACCTCCGGGGTCATTGCGGCGTGTCGGTCGGCGCCGCAGACTCACTGTCGAGGATCGACTATACGGCCGCGGCGCGCGGGTTCTGTGCGCCAGTTCGCAGACCGCCGCGCCGCGCCGCCGGGAACGGCCGTGGCCGGGGCCGGCGGGCGATGTTGCGCAGCAGCAGGACGCTATCTATAATGCTCAGGTTTGCACAGGATCGTTTCCAAAGACCTGTCCACGCCACGTACCCAGGGGTTAGTGGCGTTTTTATTGTCAGCGTCATCCATAAACGAGGGTCGCTCCGCGTGAGCGCCCCGCGCGGCGACCGCGACGGTCGCGATGAGCGCGATCCTCGGCACCTGGTGCTGAAGATCCTGCTGGCACAGACAGGGCTGACGCTGTTCCTGACCGCGGCGGTCTGGATCGGTTACGGGACGGTCCCGGGCTATTCGCTGCTGATCGGCGGCCTGATCTGCATTCTGCCGAATGCGTTCCTGGCCGCGCGGATCCTGAAAGCGGATCTCGAGGGGCTCATGCGCGGCGCGTGGCTCGGCGAGATCGGCAAGTTCGCACTGACCGTGCTCCTGTTCGGCGTGGTCTTTGCGCTGGTGAGGCCGCTCTCCTATGTCGCGGTGCTCGCCGGATTCATACTGGCACAACTGGTGATTCTGATTGCGCCCGTCCTGGAGGGCGGCGCGACCAAAACACATTCTGACGGATAGAGAGCGGCATGGCAGGCGAAGGCACCTCCCCGGCGGACAGAACCGCGAGCGAATACATCTCGCATCACCTGCAGAATCTGCAGGTGTGCCGGGTGGACGGCGAGTGGGTATGGAACAAGTGCGGCAGCACCTTCTTTGCCATCAACGTCGACTCCATCGTGGTCGCCGTGATCCTCGGTTTCGCCTTCATCTGGCTGTTCCGCAAGGTGGCCAGCGCCGCCACCAGCGGCGTGCCCGGCAAGCTGCAGGCCTTCATCGAGCTCATCGTCGACTTCGTGGACGGCTCCGTGAAGGACGCCTTCCACGGCAAGAGCGACCTCATCGCGCCCCTCGCCCTGACCGTATTCATCTGGGTCTTCCTGATGAACCTCATGGACCTGGTGCCGGTGGACTGGCTGCCGTACTCGGCCGAGCTGATCGGCATCCCGTATCTGAAGGTGGTGCCCACCACCGACGTAAACGTGACCTTCGGGCTGTCGCTGTCGGTGTTCGCGCTGATCGTGTTCTACAGCATCAAGGTGAAGGGCTTCGGCGGCTTCATCGGCGAGCTGACGCTGCACCCCATCAAGCCGCCGTCGAAGGGCCTCGGCCTCATCGGCGCGCCGTTCATCATCGCGTTCAACTTCATCCTCGAGGGCGTGTCCCTGCTGGCCAAGCCGCTCTCGCTGTCGCTGCGACTCTTCGGCAACCTCTACGCCGGCGAGCTGATATTCATCCTCATCGCGCTGGTCGGGCTGTGGCAGCTGCCGCTGCACTTTGCCTGGGCGGTGTTCCATATCCTCGTGATCATCCTGCAGGCCTTCATCTTCATGATGCTCACGATCGTTTACCTGAGCCTTGCTCACGAGCACCACTGATTCCGTATCGAGTCTTTCTCAACGACGATTCCTTTCAACTGACCTGATCCTGAGACGGAGAAACTGATGGACTTTGTAATTGGCATGACGGCGATTGCGGTGGCAATCATGATCGGCTTCGGCGCCATCGGCGTCGCCATCGGCATGGGACTGCTGGGCGGCCGCTTCCTCGAGAGCTCTGCCCGCCAGCCGGAACTGGCACCGATGCTGCAGACGAAGATGTTCCTGGTCGTCGCCCTGCTCGACGCCGTCGCGATGATCGGCGTGGGTGTCGCGCTCCTGTTCGCCTTCGCGAATCCCTTCGTCGGTCAGCTCCAGGCGACCCTCGGCTGAGTATTCCGGCGTCGCCGGGCCGTGTGCGGGCGTGTGCCTGCATGACGAGCGGCCCACAGCCGGGATACCCAGGAAAGATTGAGGAGAAACGCAGGTGAATATCAACCTGACACTGATCGGCCAGTCCGTCGCGTTCCTGTTCTTCGTGTGGTTCTGCATGAAGTTCATCTGGCCGCACCTCATGAACGCCATCGAGGAACGGCAGAAGACCATCGCCGACGGCCTCGCGGCGGCCGAGCGCGGTCAGCAGAGTCTCGAGACGGCCGAAGCGAAGGTCGATGAACTCGTGCGTGAGGCCCGGGAACGGGCCCAGGAGATCGTGGATCAGGCGAACGCACGGGCCAACCAGATCGTCGCCGAAGGCAAGGCAGAGGGCGAGCGCGAACGCGAGCGCCAACTGGCGGCCGCGCGCGCGGAGATACAGCAGGAGACCCACAAGGCGCGGGAGGAACTCCGCGGCCAGGTGTCTGCTATCGCCGTGGCGAGCGCCGAGAAGATCCTGCAGCGCGAGATCGACAGCGCCAGCCATGAAGACATCCTGAACAAGCTGGCCTCCCAGCTCTAGGGGCGGACGATGGCGGACAAGCACACCCTGGCAAGACCCTACGCGGACGCCCTGTTCGACCTGGCGCGCCAGGACGGCACGCTGGACGATTGGTCTTCGGCGCTCGGCGTGGCGGCGACGGTCGCCGCCGACGATGGCGTGGCCGGGGTGATGCACGACCCGCGCTACTCCGATACGCAGCGGATCGAGTTCCTGACCGGCCTGTTCGCCGAGGTGCCCGCGGCGAAGATGCTCGCGGGCGGCGAGACGAAGGGCACGAACCTGCTCCGGCTGCTGGTGGATTACGACCGCATCGAGGTGCTGCCGGAGATCGCCGGCCATTTCGATGAGCTGAAAGCGGAACTGGAGAACACCATCGAGGTGACCGTGACCGCCGCCTCGCCGCTGACCGACGAACTGTCGGCGCGCATCCGCAAGGCACTCGAGGAGAAACTGGGCCGGGAGGTGACACTCTCCACGGCGGTGGACGAAGAACTCATCGGCGGCGCCGTGATACGCGCCGGCGACTTTGTCATTGATGGCTCGATACGTTCGCGGCTCACGAAGCTCGCCAACGTACTGGGCAGCTAAGAGGAACGAGACATGGCACTCAAGGCTTCTGAAATCAGTGAACTGATTAAAGAGCGCATACAGAATTTCGAGTCCGCCGCCGAGGCGCGCGACGTCGGCACTGTCATCGGTCTGAACGACGGCATCACCCGCATCTACGGCCTCACGGATGCGAAGTACGGTGAGATGCTCGAGTTCCCCGGCGACACGTTCGGCCTCGCCCTGAACCTCGAGCAGGACTCGGTGGGCGCCGTGATCCTGGGTGACTACACCCACATCTCGGAAGGCGACACGGTGAAGACCACCGGCCGCATCCTCGAGGTGCCGGTGGGCGAGGCGCTGCTCGGTCGCGTCGTCGATTCGCTGGGCCGCCCCATCGACGGCAAGGGCGACATCAAGGAGTCCGGCTTCGAGCCCATCGAGAAGATCGCCCCGGGCGTCATCGAAAGGAAGTCGGTGGACCAGCCGGTGCAGACCGGCCTGAAGGCCATCGACTCCATGGTGCCGATCGGCCGCGGCCAGCGCGAGTTGATCATCGGCGACCGCCAGACCGGCAAGACTGCCATCGCAGTCGACACGATCATCAACCAGAAAGGCAAGGGCATAAAGTGCATCTACGTCGCCGTGGGCCAGAAGGTCTCGTCGGTGGCCGGCGTCGTGCGCAAGCTCGAGGAAGAGGGCGCGATGGATCACACCATCGTCGTCGCGGCCACCGCCGCCGAATCCGCCGCCATGCAGTACATCGCCCCCTACGCCGGCTGCGCCATGGGCGAGTACTTCCGCGACCGCGGCCAGGACGCGCTCATCATCTACGACGACCTCACCAAGCAGGCCTGGGCGTATCGCCAGGTGTCGCTGCTGCTGCGCCGCCCGCCGGGCCGCGAGGCCTATCCCGGCGACGTCTTCTACCTGCACTCCCGCCTGCTGGAGCGCGCGGCGCGGGTGAATGAGGACTACGTCGAGCGCGCCACTAACGGCGAGGTGAAGGGCAAGACGGGCTCGCTGACGGCGCTGCCGATCATCGAGACCCAGGCCGGCGACGTCTCGGCCTTCGTGCCCACCAACGTGATCTCCATTACCGACGGCCAGATCTTCCTGGAGTCGGACCTGTTCAACGCAGGCGTCCGACCGGCCATCAACGCCGGCCTGTCGGTGTCCCGCGTGGGCGGCGCGGCCCAGACCAAGATCATCAAGAAGCTCGGCGGCGGCGTGCGCCTGGCCCTGGCCCAGTACCGGGAGCTGGCGGCATTCGCCCAGTTCGCCTCCGATCTGGACGAGACCACCCGCAAGCAGCTGGCACGCGGCCAGCGCGTCACGGAGCTGATGAAGCAGAAGCAGTACTCGCCCCTGTCGGTCGGCGAGATGGGCCTTTCCCTCTACGCGGTCAACGAGGGTTATATCGACGACGTGCCCGTGGACAAGGTGGTGGACTTCGAGGCCGCCCTGCATGCCTTCGCCCACGCGAGCCACGCTGACCTGATTGCGAAGATCGACGACACCGGTGCCTACGACGACGAGATCCAGGACGGACTGAAGAAGGTCTTGCAGGAGTTCAAGGAGACCGGCACCTGGTAAGCGCCGGGTAACAGCGTCCCCGAGAAACCCGAGAGAGAGCCCGAGAGAGCAATATGGCTGGCGAGAAGGAAATACGCTCCAAGATAAAGAGCGTAAAGAACATGCAGAAGATCACCAGCGCCATGGAAATGGTCGCGGCGAGCAAGATCCGCAAGGCGCAGGCCCAGATGGAGGCCTCCCGCCCGTATGCCGAGCGTATCCGCCGGGTGGTCGGCCACCTCTCCCAGGCCAATCCGGACTACCGCCACCCGTGGCTCGAGCAGCGCGAGGCGCGCCGCGTCGGCTTCATCGTCATCTCCACCGACCGCGGCCTCTGCGGCGGCCTGAACGTGAACATGTTCAAGCGCGTCATCCAGGAGCTGCGCCAGTGGCAGGAGCAGGAGGTGGAGTTCGACCTGGCCCTGATCGGCGCGAAGGCGGTGCAGTTCTTCCGCCGGGTCGGCGGCAATGTCGTCGCCACGGCCAGCCACCTCGGCGACTCGCCGCAGATCAACGACCTGCTCGGCTCCATCAAGGTGATGCTGGACGCCTACAGCGAGGGCCGCATCGACCGGCTGTTCCTGGTGCACAACGAGTTCGTGAGCACGATGAGCCAGAAGCCGGAGGTGAAGACCATCCTGCCGGTCAGCGAGATCGAGGGCGACAACGAAGAGCTGCAGCAGCACTGGGACTACATCTACGAGCCCGATCCGGCGGAACTGCTGGACGACGTGCTGCAGCGCTACATCGAATCCCAGGTCTACCGCGGCGCGGTCGAGAACTTCGCCTGCGAGATGGCCGCGAAGATGATCGCCATGAAGTCCGCCACGGACAACGCCGGCGACATCATCGAGAGCCTGCAGCTGCAGTACAACAAGGCCCGCCAGGCCGCCATCACCCAGGAGATCTCCGAGATCGTGGGCGGCGCGGCAGCCGTGAGCGGCTGATTGAATTTAATGTAGGAGGGCCTTCAGGCCCGATTTGAGAATGTAGGAGGGCCTTCAGGCCCGAACAGGCCTTCAGGCCCGATTCGAATGATGAGGAAATACGCATGAGCACCGGAAAGACCGTGCAGATCATCGGCGCCGTCGTGGACGTGGAGTTCCCCCGGGAATCCATCCCGAATATCTACGACGCGCTGGAACTCGAAGACGGCGGGCTGACGCTGGAGGTACAGCAGCAGCTCGGCGACGGCGTGGTCCGCACGATCGCCATGGGTTCCAGTGAGGGCCTGCAGCGCGGCATGACGGTGAAGAACACCGGCCAGCCCATCTCGGTGCCGGTCGGCGCCGGCACCCTCGGCCGCATCATGGACGTGCTCGGCAAGCCCATCGACGACGCGGGCGAGGTGTCCACCGAGGAACTCTGGCCCATCCACCGCAAGCCGCCGGCCTACGAGGACCAGGAGGCCGCCACCCAGCTGCTGGAGACCGGCGTGAAGGTCATCGACCTGATCATGCCCATCGCCAAGGGCGGCAAGGTGGGTCTGTTCGGCGGCGCCGGCGTGGGCAAGACGGTGACGCTGCTCGAGCTCATCAACAACATCGCCAAGCAGCATTCCGGCCTGTCCGTGTTCGCGGGCGTCGGCGAGCGTACCCGCGAGGGTAACGACTTCTACTACGAGATGAAGGAAGCGGGCGTCCTCGACAAGGTGGCGCTCGTCTTCGGCCAGATGAACGAGCCGCCGGGCAACCGCCTGCGCGTGGCGCTCACCGGCCTCACCATGGCGGAGTACTTCCGCGACGAGGGCCGCGACGTCCTGATGTTCATCGACAACATCTACCGCTACACCCTGGCCGGCACCGAGGTCTCGGCGCTGCTGGGCCGCATGCCCTCCGCCGTGGGTTACCAGCCGACGCTGGCCGAGGAGATGGGCGTGCTGCAGGAGCGCATCACCTCCACCAAGACCGGTTCCATCACCTCGTTCCAGGCCGTGTACGTTCCCGCCGACGACCTCACCGACCCGTCGCCGGCCACGACCTTCGCCCACCTGGACGCCACGCTGGTGCTGTCCCGCCAGATCGCCGAACTCGGCATCTACCCGGCCGTGGATCCGCTGGACTCCACCTCGCGCCTGCTGGACCCGAACGTGATCGGCCAGGAGCACTACGACTGCGCCCGCTCGGTGCAGGCCGTGCTGCAGACCTACAAGGAACTGCAGGACATCATCGCCATCCTCGGCATGGACGAACTCTCCGAGGAGCAGAAGCTCACCGTGAATCGGGCGCGCAAAATCCAGCGCTTCCTGTCCCAGCCGTTCTTCGTGGCCGAGACCTTCACCGGCACGCCCGGCACCTACGTCACGCTGAAGGACACCATCCGCGGTTTCCAGGGCATCGTTGACGGCGAGTACGACCACATCCCGGAGCAGGCCTTCTACATGGTCGGCACCATCGAAGAAGCGGTGGAGAACGCCAAGAAGATGCAGTAACGGCCGCTGCATCGCTGTACTGGCACACGAGGCTAACGAGCAATGCCAACCATCAAAGTCGACATCGTCAGCGCGGAAGGCGAGATCTATTCCGGCACCGCCGCAATGGTCTTCGCGCCGGCGTCCGAGGGCGAGGTGGGTATCGCCCCCCGCCACGCGCCGCTGCTGACGACGCTGAAGCCGGGCATGTGCCGGGTGGAGGACGAGGAAGGCGCCGAGCACAACTTCTACCTCACGGGCGGCGTGCTCGAGATCCAGCCGCACATGGTGACCATCCTGGCCGACACGGCTCTCCGCGGTGAGCAGCTGGACGAGGCCGCCGCCCTGCAGGCCAAGGAAGCCGCCGAGAAGGCGCTGGAAGGGGCCGCCGAGGAGACCGACCTGGCCAGGGCCCAGCAGGAGCTGGCCGAGGCCGAGGCCCGCTACCGCGCTGCCCAGAAGCTCAAGGGCAAGTCCGGCTGAGTCCCGCTTGACCCCGCCTGCGCGCCCGCGCAGATTAGATGCCTCTGCACGGAGGCTTCCCCGCATGCGCCACACCGCAACAGGACGAACGGCCGTCCGGCGGGCCATGGCACCGAAGACCGTATTGGCGCTCCTGATCGTCGCGAGCGCCGTCGTGTTCGCCAGCCCGGCTGTGCGGGCCGCGGAGGTCACGGTGGCGGTTGCCGCCAACTTCCTCGCCACGCTGGAGCAGCTGGAACCCGAATTCGAAAAGCAGAGCGGCCACGAGCTGCGCCTCTCGGCCGGTTCCACCGGCAGCCTGTACGCGCAGATCGCGAACGGCGCCCCTTACGACGTTTTCCTGGCCGCCGACGAGGCCCAGCCCGCGCGCGCGCTGGAAGAGGGCCATGCGGTGCCCGGCAGCGCCTTCGTTTACGCCGTCGGCACACTGGTGCTCTGGTCCGCCGATCCGGACCGGATCCACGGGCCCGAGGCCCTGGAAGGCGAGTTCCATCATCTCGCCGTCGCCAACCCCCGCACCGCGCCCTATGGCGCCGCCGCGCAGGAAGTACTGACGGCCCTTGGGCGCTGGGAGCCGCTCGCCGGGCGGATCGCCCGCAGCCAGAGCGTGGCCGGCGCCTGGTCGGCGGTGGCATCCGGCGCGGCGGACCTCGGTTTCGTGGCGCTTTCCTCCCTCGTAGCGGTTGGCGCGCCGGCCGGCAGCTACTGGGAGCCGCCCCAGGCGCTGTACTCGCCGCTGCGCCAGTCTGCCGTCCTGCTATCACGGGGCGCGGATAACCCCGCCGCGACCGCCTTCCTCGAATTTCTGCGTAGCGACGACGCCCGTGCCGTCATCCGCCGCGCCGGCTACCGCACCCACTGATATGCTCTCTCCGGCCGACTGGGAAGCCGCGCGCACCACGCTACTGCTGGCTGCCACTACCGTGGTGGTGCTGATACTCGTGGCCACGCCGCTGGCCTGGCGCCTGGCCTTCGCCCGCGGCCGCTGGGCCCGGGTGGCAGAGGCCGTGGTGGCCATGCCGCTCGTGCTGCCGCCCACGGTCATGGGGTTTTATCTGCTGGTGTTGCTGGGCCCCGCCGGCCCCATCGGCAGCTGGTGGGTAAAGCTCACCGGCGACACCCTGAGCTTCTCCTTCATCGGGCTGGTCATCGCCTCCTGCCTGCACTCGCTGCCATTCGCCGTGCAGCCGCTGCAGAACGCGTTCGAGTCCGTGGGCCGCCGGCGACTCGAGGCCGCCGCCAGCCTGCGGGCGAGTCCGCTGGACGCCTTCTTCTCGGTGGCGCTGCCGCTGGCGCTGCGGGGCTATGTGACCGCTGCGGTGCTCACCTTCGCCCACACCCTCGGTGAGTTCGGCGTCATGCTGATGGTGGGCGGCAACATCCCCGGCCGCACCCGGGTCCTGTCCATCTCCATCTTCGAGCACGTCGAGACGCTGGACTACGCGGCCGCCCATCGGCTGGCCGCGGCGCTGCTGATCTTCTCGTTCGTGGTGCTGCTGTCGGTATATCTCGCCAACGGCCGCTACCGTACCCGGGTGGCCTGATGCGTCTCGCCATCGACCTCCACGTCCGCCGTGACCGCTTCGAACTGCGGGTGGACGAAGCGCTGGAACTGGAGGGCATCACCTCCCTGTTCGGCCCCAGCGGCGCCGGCAAGACCACGTTGCTGCAGGCGCTCGCGGGCTTCCTGCCCGGCACCGGCCGAATCGAGGCGGACGGCGTGATCTGGCAGGACGGCCGGCGCTTCCTCCCGGCCCATCGCCGGCCGGTGGGCGTCGTCTTCCAGGACGGCCGCCTGTTCGAGCACCTGGATGTGGCCGGCAACCTGGACTACGGCGCCCGCCGGGCGGATCCGCGCGGTCCGTCGGTGCGCCGCAGCGAAGTGGTCGCGGCCCTCGGGCTCGCCGGGCTGCTGGACCGCCGCGTGGATACCCTCTCCGGCGGCGAGACCCAGCGGGTGGCCATCGGCCGCGCTCTGCTGGCCCGCCCGCGTCTGCTCTTGATGGACGAGCCGCTGGTGGCGCTGGACCGGGAGCGCAAGGCCGTCATCCTCGCGATGATCGCGGAGCTGCCACGGCGTTTCGGTTTGCCCGTGCTGTTCGTCAGTCACCTGGTGGAGGAGATCGCCCAGATCGCCGACCGCCTCGTGGCGCTGCGGGACGGCCGCACTGCCGGCCAGGGTCCGACGGTGGCCATGCTGGAGCGACTCGGTGCCGAAGTCACCGGACACTTCGAGGCCGGCTCCCTGCTCGAGGGCCATGTCACCCGCCACGACGAGGAACACTCGCTGACCTGCGTGGACGTCGGCGCGGGGTTGCTGTGGACGCCGGGTGCCATGCATGCCGGAGTGGGCGAGCGCGTTCGGGTGCGGCTGCGCGCCCGCGACGTGGCGTTGTCCCTGCGGCGGCTGGAGGGGGTATCCATGCGCAACCAGCTGCCGGCCACCGTAGTGCAAATCCAGGAGGAGACCGGCCCGTATGCGGAGGTGCGGCTGGACTGCGGCGGGGCGATAGTGCGGGCGCGTATCACCCGGCTGGCGGTGCGGGACCTCGGGCTCGAGCCCGGCCTGCCCGTCTACGCGCTGGTGAAGACGGTGGCTTTCGACCGCCGCCTCAAGTCTTGATACTCCGCCGCGGTCCTCAGCGCAGCGCCCCGGTCACGCTCGCGTAGTTCCAGGACCCCACGATACGGGTGCGGGGCCGATGATCCGCCAGGCGCTGCCGCTGCCAGCGCTCGAACGCGGCCTGCTCCAGCTGCGGGGGCCGGCGCCAGTCGTCCCGGGCGTGGTAGTGCCAGACGTACTCGTCCAGATAGCCCGCATCCGCCACCGCCGCCAGCGTGTCCAGGTACTCGTCCCGGGCGTCCTTCATGCGGCTCTGGTCGTGCCAGGTCTCCACGAGTATCTCCCGTGCCCCCAGCTCGCAGTCCCAGGAATGGTTGCGGGCCGGGTTGTCCCCGCCGATCATGAGCTGACAGGTGCTGCGGTCGAGGCTGTAGGCCACCCAGCTCTGCAGGTCCGGGCTGTCGTCGATGAGCACCTGCGGCGGCAGGTAGAACGTGTCGCCGTCGGTGACGCCGTCGCGCACGTAGATGCGGCCGTCGCAGGCGGCCAGGGCCAGCGTCGCCGCCGCGATAGCCAGCGTCACCGCGGGACCGGGCCGGCGCGCGGCCTCTGTTTTGGGGCTGCCAATCATGTCCGTCCTCCCGGGAGGATTGTGATCCGCGGATTCTGCCACAGCCAAACTGAACGGACGCTGAGCACCGTCACGCGTGTGAACCGGGTAACATCACGGCCTCGGCGCCTGCGCTATCATTCCATTTTACGTAAACACTCCCACAGACAGACCCGAAACCCTTGCCACTCAGCATCGTCATACTCGCGGCCGGACAGGGCACCCGCATGCGTTCGGACCTGCCCAAGATCCTGCAGCCGCTGGCGGGCCGCCCGCTTCTGGCCCACGTGGTGGATACCGCCCGCGCGCTGGGCGCGGACGACGTCTGCGTGGTCTATGGCCACGGCGGCGACCGGGTGCGGGAAGCCTTCCCCCAGGCCGACCTCCGCTGGGCCCTGCAGGCGGAGCAGCTGGGCACCGGCCACGCGGTCATGCAGGCGCTGCCGGACACCCCGGTGGCCAACCAGGTGCTGGTGCTGTGCGGCGACGTGCCGCTGATCCGGCCGGAGACGCTCGAGCGCCTCGTCGAGGCCTGTGCAGACGGCAGCGTTGGCGTGCTCACGGTGGACGTGCCGGACCCGACGGGCTACGGGCGCATCGTCCGCGGCGCGGACGGCGACGTGCAGCGCATCGTCGAGCAAAAGGATGCGAGTGGCGCCGAGCTCGACATCGCCGAGATCAACAGCGGCATTATTATTGCCCCGGCGGCCCGGCTCTCGGGCTGGCTCGAGAACCTGAGCGCCGACAACGCCCAGGGCGAGTACTACCTCACCGACATCATCGCCAGCGCGGTGGCCGAGGGAGTCGCCGTGCACGGCGTGAAGGCGGACTCCTGGACCGAGGTCATGGGCATTAACGACAGGCGACAGCTGGCCGAGGCCGAGCGGGCGCTGCAGCGCCGCCGGGTGGATGCGATCATGACGGCGGGCGCCACCGTGGCCGACCCGGCCCGGGTGGACATCCGCGGCACGCTGACCGTGGGCCGCGACGTCTTCATCGACGTGAATGCCGTGTTCGAGGGCGAGGTGGTGCTCGGCGACCGGGCGCATATCGGCCCTGGCGTGGTGGTGCGCGACAGCCGCATCGGCGCCGATACCGTGATCCATCCTCACACGGTGATCGAGGAGAGCGTCATCCACGCCGGCTGCCAGATCGGCCCGTTCGCGCGGCTGCGCCCCGGCGCCGAATTCGCCGACGGCTCCAAGGCCGGCAACTTCGTCGAGGTGAAGAAGAGTCTGATCGGCGAAGGCAGCAAGGTGAACCATCTGACCTACATCGGCGACACCACCATCGGCCGCAAGGTGAACGTGGGCGCCGGCACCATCACCTGCAACTATGACGGCGCCAACAAGCACCGCACCGTCATCGGCGACGGCGCGTTCATCGGCTCGGGGGTCAACCTGGTCGCGCCGGTGGAAGTGGGCGCGGGAGCCACCATCGGCGCGGGCTCCACCATCAGCAAGCCGGCCCCGGCGGACAAGCTCACGCTGGCCCGGACCAAGCAGATCACACTGGAACACTGGAAGCGGCCGCAGAAGAAGCAGTCCTGACGGGCTCGCGGCTGCAGCAAGGAGAAATATATGTGCGGTATCGTCGGCGCCATCGCTGAACGGAACGTGGTCCCGGTCCTCGTCGAGGGCCTCAGGCGTCTGGAATACCGCGGCTACGACTCCGCGGGCGTGGCCGTGCTGCAGCCGGGCGGCGACATCGGGCTCCGCCGCACCGTCGGCAAGGTGGCCGAACTCGACGCGAAGCTCGAGGCCGACCCTCTCGAAGGCCGTCTCGGTGTCGCCCACACTCGCTGGGCCACCCACGGCGGCGTCACCGAGGCCAATGCCCACCCGCACCTCTCCGGCGACCGCGTCGCCGTGATCCACAACGGCATCATCGAGAACTACCAAGAGATCAAGGACGAACTCGAGGCCAAGGGTTACGAGTTTCTCTCCGAGACCGACACCGAGGTGGCCGCCCACCTCGTCCACGACCACCTGAAGTCAGGCTGCGACCTGCCCGAGGCCGTGCGCCGCTCCGTCGCCCGCTTCACCGGCGCCTTCGCACTGCTGGTTTTCGATGCGTCGGATCCGGACCGCTTCGTCGTCAGCCGCGTCGCGAGCCCGCTGGTCATCGGGCTCGGCATCGGGGAGAACTACGTGGCCAGCGGCGTGCCCGCGCTGCTGCCGGTCACCCAGCGCTTCATCTACCTCGAGCAGGGCGACCTCGCCGAGATCAAACGCGACGCCGTCAACATCTTCGACGTGGACGGCAACGCGGTCGAGCGCAAGGTGCACGAGACCCAGTGGAGCAGCGACTCGGCGGAGAAGGGCCCCTACCGCCACTTCATGCTGAAGGAGATCTTCGAGCAGCCGAGCGCGCTGGCCAGCACCCTGTACGGCCGTATCGAGAGCGGCAAGGTCGTCACCGATTCCCTCGGCCCCCAGGCGGCCGAGATGCTGAATGGCGTCGAGCACATCCACATCGTCGCCTGCGGCACCAGCTACCATGCCGGCTGCGTCGGCAAGTACTGGCTGGAGTCACTCGCCGGCGTCACCTGCCAGGTGGAGATCGCCAGCGAATACCGCTACCGCAAGGTGGCCGTGCCGCCCAACACCCTGTTCCTGACGCTGTCACAGTCCGGCGAGACCGCCGACACACTCGAGGCGCTGCGCATCGCCAAGCAGTCCGGCTATGTCGGCAGCCTCACCATCTGCAACAGCGCTCACAGCTCCATGGTGCGGGAATCCGACCTCACCATGATGACCCACGCCGGCCCTGAGATCGGCGTGGCCAGCACCAAGGCCTTCACCACCCAGCTGCTCTCCATGCTGCTGGTCACCCTCATCCTCGCCCGACAGCGCGGCATGAGCGCGGAACTGGAAGATGAGCTCGTGCCCCACGTCATGCACACGGCGGCGGCGGTGGAAGAGGCCCTCGGCATGAGCGACGCGCTGAAGGACCTGGCCGAGGACTTCTCGGAGAAACACCACACGCTCTTCCTCGGCCGTGGCCCCATGTGGCCGGTAGCCATGGAAGGCGCGCTGAAGCTGAAGGAGATCTCCTACATCCACGCCGAGGCGTATGCCGCGGGAGAACTGAAGCACGGCCCGCTGGCCCTCATCGACGAGGACATGCCGGTGGTGGTGGTCGCGCCCAACAACGAGCTGCTGGACAAGCTGAAGTCGAACATGCAGGTGGTGCGGGCTCGCGGCGGACAGCTCTATGTGTTCGCCGACAAGGAGACGGGCATCAAGAGTGAAGAGGGCATCAAGGTCATTGATATGCCCCATGCCGATCGGTTGATCGCGCCGATTGTGTATACCGTGCCGCTGCAGTTGCTCGCTTATCACGTCGCCGTTCTGAAGGGGACGGATGTGGATCAGCCTAGGAATCTGGCTAAGTCGGTGACGGTGGAGTAGGCAGCGCGGCTGCGGTGCTGTGGATTCTAGCAATTAAAAGCGTCGGAGCTTGAGGCGAATCAGACGGCAGATCCAGCTGGTTATGATGTCCGCTATCGATCCGAAGCGACCAATTGTCTGTATCTTCGATCAGAGAAATTGCTCCGTCCTCATTTCCAGGCGTTCTTCTTTTGAAGAGTGATACTCTGCAAGGCGACCCAGGATGAAACACGGCACTATTCATCCGGACGACGAAACAGACAAGAGTCCCACCCGCCGTTATTACTTGATCTTCGACGGCTTAAGTGTCGCCTACATTGAAGGCGAGGCTGTCGCTTATCATCTCGACAAAATGACCGGTGAGTGGATCGAGGACGCCTTCACGTGGCGACACATCAGCGGAATTGGGGGCGATTCAAACTGCGAGGAAGTCAGCGAACGTCAAGCACAGGAATGGGTCGCCGAAAATCTTGCGAAGTTGAAGGTGAATTGGTCGTGAACCCCAAGCATTTCGAATCTGCTCGGAGGTTACATGGACGGCTCTCTACCGCGGTCCACGAAGGCTACTCGTCATGCCGACGTCGCCGCTTTCTACGGCGTTCCTGCTGTACAAAACCTGCGGCAATTTCCTCGCCGACAGCTGTCTTTTTTTCGACTTGGTATTTCGCCCAAACACCGAGCTTCAGAATGTACTGAAACTCTTCGGGTAGGTAATGCCACCGGTAGTTATTGCACAGTTCGTGGGCAGGCAGATAGTTCTCTTCCGCATGTTCCCCACCCCCGCCGTAAGCTTGTACATGATCAGCGTGCCACCTCGCTCCAACCTTACCCCCACAGATGTGACACCGGCCGTCAGTCTTAGCAAGTATTCGCGCACGCTGATTTGCAGACAATCGTTTCCGTGGCGCCCGACCATTGGCCCGCGCACTAGCCATCATCTCACCCCGCTTCGCGCTTAGCTTAGCGAATAGCTTGCGAAGGTAGGTTGCCCGCTTACGGGGTGGCCACTTGTCTTCCATACGCCCGATTGTGCATGCCGGTTGTCTGCATCACAACTCGTCAAGCAGAGCGCTCGTGGCCGGTTTCGCTGTACTTGCGGACCCTGGATAGCCCTCTGTCTTGGGCGGTTAAGGTCGCTTAACGACCCGAAGCAGACTCTCCCATCGTAGATTCCCGTATTGACCGGACGGCCCAGTTCCTGCACGTTGAAATTGCCAAGGAATGGTGAGCTTACCGTGGACAGCCAAGGTGGCTGTTTGCTTGACAGATCAGGGAAGAGTCTGCCGCAAGCCTCCAGCTGCCCGCCCGCAGCAGGAGGGTTTTAACATGCGTATTCACAGGCTTCTGCTCTTTCTCGCAGCAGCATCCCTTCCATTAATCGCGACAGCGGCCCAGTTGACATGGTCCCCGCTCTACGTGGATTTCGGGCAGGTCACGATCGGGGGCACGGCATATCAGACGCTAACATTGACCAATGAGGATGCTGGGGAGGTCATCACGGTTTCCGCGATTGAGTTCACCTTCAACCAAGGCGGCGCATTCACATGGAACGCCGCCGTGCCGGCGGAAATTTTGCCCGGCGAATCTCTGGACATCGAACTCAGCTTCACGCCGAATGACTGGAGCTTCGCGATGGCGGACATGTGGATCTACAACAGCTCCGATAATGCGCCTTCGCTATATATCCAGCTCATGGGTGAGGGAATCGAAGGCGATCCCTGTGCGCCTCTCACCAATTGCTATGGGCTTTGCGTCGATCTGCAGACCGACGTGAGCAATTGTGGCACCTGCGGCAACGCTTGTGGGCCGGTGGACAATGGGACCGTCGCATGCGAATCAGGCGAGTGCATCGTCACATGCGATGAAGGCTACGAGCTTGATGGCGACACCTGTGAGCCCGTGGTTTCCGAAAGTGCGCTCGCGATGCTGATGACGCTGATCGACGATGTTGATGACTATGTCGCCGACGGCACTCTTTTTGGCTACGGGCCCGGTCGAAGCGCGGATGCGCATCTCAAGAACTTCACCAGAGCGCTGTCCGACGCTTCGGTAAACCTGCTTGTTGGCGAAGAGCCCCAGGTTCAGATGGCCTGTGACCTGCTGAGCGTGTGGCCGCGGCGCTGCGATGGCGCTTGGCCAGTCCCGCCGGACCAGCTCGCTGGTGAGATGGCCTATGTCGTCAGCGGCCGGATCATCGAGGTTATGGAAGCAATCGGAGCCGAGTACCCGCTTGTAATCTGTGAGCCTTTGCCCGCGATTGTCCCTGGGCCGGAGAATCCTTCTCGCTGACCTCCTTTCGGCCGGCAAACACTAGAACGGAGCCCCGCCTACAGAGCGGGGCTCTTTTCACTGACCGCTACTGGCCGGAAGCGGACGATTGAATATCTAACGCCTCAGCGCGATTCTCCCCGCACTACCGCTGGGCTGGGGGCCACATGCATGCATGAAGCGCGAGGGTTTGCGTGAGTGATTCCCGAACGCCAGTCGACTTTCGACGGGAATCGCGCAGATGTTGCCTCGAAGTCTTTGTGGGGTTTCAGCAGCATCTGTACTGAGGCACGGCTGGCGTTGGCGCTGCCAAGAACGAAGCGATCCATGCCGACATGATTCCCTGATCGGCCTGCCAGTTTCTCGAACAATCGCACCGAAATTCGAGTGGCGAGCTGGCACAGAGGGAGCGACCATATTACTGCGCCTGCACTCGCGACGGGCGATGAGCATATCGCCAATGGCTCATAACCGGCGCCGGGGTAAGGCCTCACGTTAGACCTTTTCCTAAAGTAGATTCTCGAATACGTTTCCGCTGAAACACCGGGAAGCCTCCTGAACGCCGGCCAGTCCCTTCTAGAAGCCGGGTCTGACACGCGCCGACGATCATCACGAGCCGACGGCGTGTTCGTGCGCATAGCCCTAAGCCATTGACGGACTACGTCATTGACTTATAATCAATCCCTGAGATTCGAATGGGACGACGCGAAGAATCTTGCCAATCGCAAGAAGCACGGCCTGTCGCTTTCTGAGGCCTCGCAGCTTTTTCACAGCGGTGGCGACTACTTGGAAATCTTTGACGCCGACCATTCGGACGAGGAGGACCGATTCATCGGAATTGGCCCGGTTGACCGCGGAATCGTGGTCGTAGTCTATATGGAGCCGGAGGACGATCTCGTCCGCATCATAGGAGCGCGCTTCGCAACGAGGCGAGAGCAGAACCTGTACCGCAAGTATATGGATTCGTATCGATGACCGAGATTCCCAAGATTTTGGACGAACAATTCGAGAGGTCATTGCCGGCGAAGCTCAGGGCTCGCCTGATCCGAGGAGGCATTCTCACCGGAGAGGATATCGCCGCGCTGCGGCGTTTCGTCGGGCTGAGTCAGGCCGAGTTTGCTCGGGCCATGGAGATTAGCGTCCATACCTTGCGCAATTGGGAGCAGGGGCGCAGAAAGCCCGAAGGGCCAGCGCTTGCGCTGCTCAGGATCGCTGCGCGCCACCCGAGAATCATTCGGGAGAATCTCGTATCGGCGGCGTAAGCATCTGCTTACTGCTCAATCCGCGCACCCAAAAGACATAAGCACCAGCCAATGCCAAGCGGACGCAGCGGGACAACCAAGGACCTCAGCAATGGCCGGATACTCCGGTACCCCGCTCAGCAGGAAACTCGGCATCAAGCCGGGCACGCGCGTAAAAGCGAGAGGCGCTCCGGCCCACTATGCGGATCTGCTGGCACCACTGCCCGAGGGGGTCGTCGTATCGTCCAGGCTCCACCCTCCGTTCGACATCCTGCTCGTCTTCACCAAGTCTCGCGCGAATCTCCGTACCGAACTGGAACGCGGCCTGAATGAAATACCCCAGGACGGTGCTCTGTGGGTTTCCTGGCCAAAGAAGGCCTCCGCCGTCGAGACGGACGTGAGCGAGGACGTCGTGCGTGAACTCGCGCTGCCGATGGGGCTGGTAGAAAAGGTCTGTGCGGTCGCCGAGACGTGGTCCGGGCTGAAGCTGGTAATCAGGAAGGCCCTGCGGCAGTGATCGCGCGGCGAGTTCGCGCTACGGCGCCCCCGGTTTCTCGATCCCCAGCTGTTTCATCCGGTACTTCAGCGTCGACGGATTGAGCCCCAGCAGGTCGGCCGCGCCGTCCTCGCCCCAGACATGCCAGTCCGCGGCACGCTCGATGACATTCTTCAGCTCCCGGATGTTGCCCGGCCAGCCGTAGCGCTCCAACAGCCCGAGCTGCTTGCGGGTAAGCTTCAGGTTGTGGCGTCCAAGTTCCTCGCCGATCACCTTCAGGAAGTGTGCGGCCAGCGGCGCAAGAGGCGGGCATCCCCTACGTTGAGGTGTCCCAGACCCTGCAGCGGCTCCTCGTAACAGGGCCTGGCCTGTCGTGGCTCGCCGATGATGGCGTACATCCGGGGAAGCACCTCGCTCTTCTGAATGCAGTTGCGGTTTACCGAGCCCTCCACGAAACGTTACGGGAACCCGTCCCAGTGACCGTTACGGCTCCGATCTACGGCACCACGAGTGGCCTGACTGAAGAACTGAGGTCGGCTAAGGCTCCGCCGCCCCTGCCGGATACGCCGACCTGGATAAGTTACTCGATACCTTGAAACGCCTGTTGGCGTACGTCAGCAATGAAACCAGCAGCGACGATGTCCGCAGCGATTAGGCTGATGCGCGACGCTGACGCGATAGCCGGTCAGCCCGGCTACGCCTCCGCTGTCCGGCCGAACCACCGAAATCCTGGCCGCAGGAACCGCGATCTCATTAGACGGGATGACACAGACCGAACCGGCCACCATCACCATCGGTAATGTGTCCCGCCCGGGGCCATTCCCTTACCTTCAGACAACCATGCAGTGGTTACTGCCGGCCGTTGCGGCGGGTCAAGTCCCGTAGAGACTTCAGATCGTCCGTTGCGATCGCGTCCTCGAGCCGTGCTTTCATCAGCGTGTTAGCGGCAGCGATACCCGCCGTCACGTCACGAAACTCCGGCGTATCTCGAATCGAAACGAGGTAGGGGTCTTCCGCGAGCGACCAGTTGTCGAAATTCCTCACGCCGCGAAAACCCTCCTCGAATGCCCGTTGTAGCCGCGCCAGTGCTTGTGATTGCTTGCCCTGCAACGCGAGCACCTGCACATCTCGAATGCCATGCCCGGATGCGCCCATCCGAGGCCCGGACTCGAACTGGACCAGCAGATCGTCGAGGAGCGCAGCGGCGCGTGCGCTTCCGGGTTCGTCGCGCTGCAGCAGGAACGCGTACTTGAGAGCGTTGTGCGCGTTGAGCTCATCAACTTTGAATCGCGGCTCCGTCAACGTCGGCGTCAGCCGCAGACAGTAATCCAACGACGTCTCGTAATCCCCCATGACGGCCGCCGCATCCGAAATCGCGTCGATCACGACGTTCTGTATAGGGCTGGCGCCGGCGCTCACAATGGCCTTCCAACGTTCCATCGCTTCTACGAGATCGCCGGTGAAAAACGCCTGGTAGGCCAGCGCAGCCGGCTTCAACGGGTGCCGCTCGGGTATGGCATCGAGCATGGCGGCCGCCCGCCGGTTCTCACCGAACTGGAGCAGTACGGTGATACGCGTCTGGCCGCTCAGCGGATCGGTGCTGAGCCGGTGTGCCGCCTCCGCCCAGGCATAGCCTTCGTCCAAACGGCCGAGCCCGATCAGGTGTCGGGCGATGTTGCCGTAAGCCACAGGCCATTCGGGGTTGATGCGCGTGGCTTCCAGCCACTGTCCAAGCGCCTCGTCATTGCGGCCGAGCTGCGCATAAACGCCGGCCAGATTCGAACGCGGAATGCGTGCGAGCGGATCCAGTTCGAGCGACTTGCGAAACAGATCGATGGCAGCGTCGTATTCGAGTTTCGCGCTTTTCAGACTCGCGTACCAGGAATAGGCCTCCGCGTGATTGCCACTGATCTCGATGGCACGGGTGAACGCGGCCTCGGCCGGCGCGTAATCCGGATCGACGCTGGTTTGCTGCGCACGGTGCATCTCAAGCAAGCCGAGCGATGCCCAGGCATCCACATTGGTGTCGTCCAGTTCAAGCGACTTGTCCAGCGCCGCCTGCGCCTGGGCGAACGCTTCGTCGCGCGGAATCGCACTGTGGTTGATGAGCAGTAGCATGACGCTGTCGGCGAGACCGGAGTAGGCTTGCGCGTATTGGGGATCCAGGTCGATCGCCTTGAGGAACTGCTGCCGCGCAAGTTGCAATGTCTCGAGACGCCGCTCGTACACGTTGTTGCGGCCGGCAATGTAGAGGCGGTAAGCCTCGAGGTTCTCTGTAGGAACGGTTACCAGTCGGTCCTGCTCTGCCGGCGTCAATTGCTTCCTGAGTGCGCCGGTGATTGCTCTGGAGATTTCGCTCTGGATCCGGAAGATATTCTTCGCCGTGAGTTCCCGGTCGTAGGCTTTCGCCCAGATATGTTCGTCGGTCCGTGCATCGATGAGCTGCACGTTGATGCGCACGTTGTTGCCGGCGCGCTGCACCGAACCTTCCAGGACGTTGGCGACGCCCAGCTCGTTGCCAATCTCGCGGAGGTTTTTGGTCGTGTCGCGGTACTTCAGTACCGAGGTGCGAGAAATGACTTTCAGTGCACGCACGTTGGCCAGGCTCGTCAGCAGGTCGTCATGGATGCCGTCGGTAAACAACGCGTTCTCAGGATCGGTGCTGCGGCTCGTGAACGGCAGCACGGCGATGGATCCCTGGCGGGTAACGTCATCGGCCGGGGCATCGCCCTGGCGCACGCCGGTGACGTTGAGCGTGATCGAGATCGCCAGTGCGACGGCGAGCAGACCGATGATGCCGTAGTTGAGCCTGCGCCCCGTCTGCCCGGTGACCGATGTGGACCGATCAATGTCTTTATCCCGCTTGACGCCCTCAGGGGTGACTTCGTAAATCCAGGCGACGACCAGCGACACGACGAAGCCGGCGGCCACGATCAGCACGTAGACGCGGAAAAACCACTCCGGCGCCCCGAAGGTGGGCAGCAGAACGGAACCTGCCTCGATCAGGATCCAGCTAACCAGCGCATAGGCAGCGGCGACCTTGAGGACATTACGGCGTTGGAGTTCGGCGACAAATGATGGCATGCCAGCGAGTATGGCCGATCGTCGCCGTGCGATCTATCTGCCCAATCGCACGACCGCCTAAATTCGCCGCAACTGGTCAGCGTCAGGCGATGACACCCGGGAGTGGTCCGGGACGCAATTGCTGCGCGGGAATCGCCACATAAATATACTTGGGCAGCGGAAAGTGGAATCCATTGAACGTGAAGCACTTGATCAAGAAATCGTATGCCTTGGCGCTGACTTTTTGTTTAGTTGCATCAGCATTCGCCCCGGCTCCCACATTCGCTGCAGCGAAAGGCAAGGTTCTCTTTGTTGCTTCAAACGTGCTCGACATGGGCGACCCCGAGCAGCACGATGCGCGCAACAACCTGTGGGAATATGCACCTCCCTACCATATCTTCGTAATGCACGGTTACGAGGTCGATTTCGTCTCGCCTCAGGGAGGCCCCGTCGAGTTCATGATGGACCCCCTGGGCATCAGCAGCTATTCCATCAAGTACGAGAACTTTTTAGGCAAGGCTGGAAACACGCTGAAACCCGGTCAGATTGATGCTGCCCAGTATCAAGCCGTGTATGTCGGCGGTGGCTACGGCACCTTGTTCGACGTTGCATCCGACGAAGAACTGATGAACCTCATCGGTGGCATATACGAAAACGGCGGCGTCGTGGGTGGCTGCGGCCATGGTCCGGGCGGCTTTGCCAACGCCAGGCTAAAAGACGGTAGCTATCTGGTGAACGGCAAGCGTGTTGCCGGGTTCCCGAACTCGACGGAGCGTTCCAAGTCATGGGCGAAGCAAGGCAGCCTGTTGCCGTTTCTCGTCGAGGACCAACTGCGCAAGAATGGGGCAGGCGCCCAGAATAAAGAAACGCTGGCGGATAAACACACGGTCGTTGTCGATCAACGCATTGTTTCAAGTATGTTCCTGCCATCAGCTGCACTGGTGGCCGAGGAGATGGTGCGGTTGCTCGAGGGGAACGATCCGTAAGCTACCCTGAGCGGGGTAAGTTACTCTCTCGACACCCTGTAACGCCTGATAGCTGGCACCAGTCCAAAAGAACCGTGGCTCGCGTGATGTATGCGTAATGCAGTAGTCCCGAGCGCTCACTCGGCTTCCTGCAATTGCCGGTCCGTCCAGCTGAATGCGCGGTCGGGAGTAAGCCTTCTGTACGAGCGTCCTCCCGACCGCTTTTCAGTCGCGATTCCTAATTGCCCCAGCTCTTGATCCGGCTATACATGCTCACCGTCGTGATCTTGCGGATGTCGCCAACCTTGCCGACGAATTTCGCGTAGGCATCGCCTGCCAACAGCTTGTCCAGGTAATTGTTTAGCTTGGCGATATCGGGCGCCGTGATCAGCACCACGTGACTGTAGCCCGTGGCTCCCGCACGCGCTTCCATGAGGCGAACCGAGCCCGGATGACCCGCCTCTTTGATCATGGTTCCGAAAGCCTCGGCATAGCGGCGGGGGTCGGAGACGGACATCACGTAGGCAGCCACGGCTCCATGTTCACGCCAGTTACCGCCCTCACGCATACGCTCTATGTAGAGCGTCTCGCCGGTGAGATCCGCGATGTCGTTCACGGCAAGCAGATAGCGCGGCCAGGCATCAGTCGCCAGCCGTGTGCTCGTCATTTTCTGATAGGCATCGTGGCTCTGATGGTCGGTGACGATCAGATGGGTAGTGGGATTCGAGCCATTGAATTCAGTAGCCCAGAGAGAGACTTTCGCCGCTTTCAATTCGTCGGTCGCAAGCAAGCGGTCCAGTGCGGCGACGAATGCAGGCGGATTTCCCACCTCGAAGCCATAGACGGCCTCCACCGGCGCGGCCGAGCCGAGCGAACTCGCGCCGAGCAGTGCCATGGAAGTCGCGGTCAGTAACGATTTTCGTATCCAGGTTTTCATTGTTGTTCTCCCTTCATTTATCCCGCCGATGGCGGATAGCCCGACAGATTGTCGAACTATCTGACATAAGACCACGCCCGTTGTGTTGCCGCAACATACGGATGCGCTCCCGCCCACTACGCGGATCTGCTGGCACCGCTGCCGGAGGGCGCCATCGCATCTTCGAGGCTTCGCCCGCCCTCCGACATTCTTCGTGTCTTCACGAAGTCCCGCAGGAAGCTGCAAACCGAACTCGAGCGCGGCATACGCGAGATACGCCAGGACGGAGCCCTGTGGGTTTCCTGGCCAAAGAAGGCATCCGGTGTGGAGACGGACGTGATCGAGGACGTTGTCCGCGAACTCGCCCTGCCGATGGGGCTGGTGGATGTGAAGGTCTGTGCGGTCGACGAGGCGCGGTCCGGGCTGAAGCTGGTAATCAGGAAAGCGCTACGAAAGTGAGTGCACGCGAAGTTCGCGCTACGCCGCCCCCGGCTTCTCGATCCCCAGCTGCTTCATCCGGTACTTCAGCGTCGACGGATTGAGCCCCAGCAGATCCGCCGCCCCGTCCTCGCCCCAGACCCGCCAGTCCGCCGCGCGCAGCGCCGCGGTGATATTGGCTTTCTCCATCAGCCGGAACTCCGCCTCGGTGACGAAGTCGGTGTCATTCGACGTCGATACCGCCGCCGGCGGAACCTTTGCCGTCTCGGGCAACGCGACATCGATCCGCACCCGCTTCCCCTTCGATGAGATCGCCGCCCGCTCGATGACGTTCTTCAACTCCCGGATATTGCCGGGCCAGTCGTGGCGCTCCAGTAACCCGAGCTGTTCCCGGCTGAGCTTCAGGTTATGACGGCCGAGTTCCTCGCCGATCACCTTCAGGAAGTGTGCGGCCAGCGGCGCGATGTCGTCCACGCGCTCGCGCAGCGGCGGCACGTCGATGGGGAAGACGCTGAGCCGGTAGTAGAGGTCTTCCCGGAAGCGTCCCGCTTTCACCTCTTGCAGCAGCTCGCGGTTGGTGGCGGCGACCACACGCACGTCCACCTTCTTCGTCTGGTCGTCGCCTACGCGCTCGAATTCGTTCTCCTGCAGCGCCCGAAGAAGCTTGCCCTGCTGCGACAGCGGGATCTCTCCGACCTCATCGAGGAACAGGGTGCCGCCGTCGGCGAGCTGCAGGCGCCCTACCCGGTCCCGGTGCGCGCCGGTGAACGAGCCCTTCACGTGACCGAAGAACTCGCTCTCGAAGAGATCCTTGGGTATGGAGGCACAGTTCACCTTGACCAGTGGTTTGCCGGCACGGCCACTGTGGGCGTGGATGGCGCGGGCGATCATCTCCTTGCCCACGCCGGACTCGCCTAGGATGAGCACGTTCGCGGGCGTCGGCGCCACGGCCTCGAGCTGGGCGAGGGTGCGCTTCAGCGCCTCGCTCTGGCCGATGATCTCGCCGTAGTGGAAGGAGACGTTGACCTCGTCGCGCAGGTAGTCGCGTTCCTGCTCGAGCTGCTCCTTCAGCCGCTTGATCTCCTCGAAGGCCTCCCGTCGTTGTGCCTCCAGCGCCTTCCTCTCGGAGATGTCGCGGAAGATGACCACGGCGCCGGCCGGCTTGCCGTCCTTCACGATGGGCGTGCTGGTGTACTCCACCGGCACGGCGGAGCCGTCGGAGTGCCAGAAGACCTCGTCCTCCACATGGTGCACCTGCCCGTCCTTCAGCGCCGCGTAGATGGGGCATTCCTCGCGGGGGTAGTTACGGCCGTCCGGGTAAGTGTGGTGATGTATCTCGTGGGAGCGTTCGCCGAGTATGCGCTTCGTATCCCAGCCCACGATGCGTTCGGCCGCGGCGTTGCCAAAGGTGAGCCGGCCTTCCGCGTCCAGGCCGTACACGCCCTCGCCCGCGGACTCCAGGATGAGGGAATGGTGCGCCTCCATCTCGCTGAACTTCTGCCGTAGCTGCAGCTCGTCGGTCAGGTTCTGCGTGAGCGCGAGCACGTGGCTCACCTCACCGTCCTCCGTTACAGGCACCAGCGAGCTGGTGTACTGGGCGCCGGCGTCGTCGGCGTAGCGCAACTGCACCACCTCACCCTGCAGCGCCCTGGCCACCTCCGCCTCGACCCGGTCCCGGTCGTCCTCCGCGGTGAGGCCGGCGAAAGCCGTGCCGATGACGTCGTCAGGGTCATTCGCGCCCGCCCATTTCACGCCGACCCGGTTCGCGCCCCGAATCCGGCCCTCGCCATCGAGCTCGACGACGGCGTGGGGTGAATGATCGAAGAGCGCCTGATAGCGCTCTGCCAGCACCGGGCCGGATGATTCCCGGCTGGAACGGGTCGCCATCGGATTCCGCCTCTCTCCACCGCAAGGATTTACGGATTGAACCATCAAATCCTGCGTTCCGCAAATTCCTGCGGTCACTCCGAATCGCTAACTCTATGTTTTCCCGGGAATTCGCGAGTTGGCACGGACGCTGCAATGAGAAAGCCAGGAATCGACATCGTCAGTTTTACAGGAGACACAGCATGACCCGCCCACCGACACCGCCCTTCACCCGGGAGACGGCCCTCGCGAAGGTCCAGGCCGCCGAAGACGCCTGGAACACCCGCGACCCGAAGCTCGTGGCGCAGGCCTACACCCCGGACTCCGAGTGGCGGAACCGGGACGAGTTCTTCGCCGGCCGCGCGGCCATCGAGGCGTTCCTCACCCGCAAGTGGTCGCTGGAGCTGCACTACCGGCTGATGAAAGAGCTCTGGTGCTACACGGACAACCGCATCTCCGTGCGCTTCGAGTACGAGTGGCAGCACGCCGGCACCGGCCAGTGGTACCGCAGCCACGGCAACGAGCACTGGGAATTCGACGCCGCCGGCTACATGCGCCGGCGCGACATGAGCGCCAACGACGTCCCGATTCTCCCCGAACACCGACGCATCGGTGTGCAGCACTGACCCCCGCAACCCCGACAGAAGGAAACCAACCCATGAACCTGATGACCCGCACCCTGACCGCACTCGTGGCCTACCTCCTGGCCACGCTGGCCCTCTCCGCCACCGCGCACGCCCAGCTGCCGGACCCCGGCATGGACATCGTGCCCGGCGCCACCGCGCTGGTGATCACCGATCCGCAGAACGACTTCCTGAGCCCGGACGGGGTCACCTGGGGCGTCGTCGGCAAGAACGTGAAGGAGAACGGCACCGTCGAGAACATCGACCGGCTGTTCGCCACCGCGAAGGCGGTGGACATGCCCGTCTTCATCTCGCCGCACTACTACTACCCCCACGACCACCGCTGGCAGTTCGAGGGCGCGCTCGAGGCGCTCATGCATTCCATCGGCATGTTCGACCGCGAGGACGCATTGTCGCTGGTCCGCTTCGAAGGCTCGGGCGCCGACTGGCTGGCGCAGTACAAGAAGTACATCGAAGACGGCGAGACCGTAGTCACCAGCCCGCACAAGGTCTACGGCCCGGAGACCAACGACCTGGTGCTGCAGCTGCGCAAGGCGGGCATCCGCAAGGTCATCCTCGGCGGCATGTCCGCCAACCTCTGCACCGAGTCCCACATGCGCGAGCTGATCGAGCAGGGCTTCGAAGTGCTGGTGGTCCCCGACGCCACCGCCGCCGCGCAGCTGCCCGGCTGGGACGGCTACGCCGCCGCCCTCACCAACTTTCGCATGATCGCGAACCACATTGCCCCGACCGGTGAGACCGTGAAGGCCATCGAGGCCGCCTACCGGTAGGGACAAGACCGCCGACCTGTAATCAATCCATAAGGAGTACGACAATGTTTATCAATCTGAAATCTGCTGCCATCGTTACCGCTGCCGCCCTGATGCTCACCACCTCTGCCTGGGCCGCCGACGAGTACAATGTCTCGACCGGCGTCACCACCGCCGGTGTGCCCCTGGGCCTGCACGGCATCGACACGGTCGCACTGAGTACGCTCAATGCCCCGGCCGAAGGCGACGCCGCCCACATCGTCACCCACGACGGCGTGGCCTACTACTTCGCCTCCGAGGCCTCCGCCGAGCGGTTCAAGACGAACCCCGAGGGCTACCTGCCCCAGTACGGCGGCTTCTGCGCCTTCGCGGTGGCGAAGGGCAAGAAGTTCGACGGGGACCCGATGTTCGCGGACATCGTCGACGGCAAGCTCTATCTGTTCGTCAACGACGCCGTCTTCCAGCTGTATCTCGCGGACAAGGAGAACATCCTCAGGAAAGCCGAGGAGACCTGGCCGAAGATCCGCAGCACGGCTGTGGGCGACCTGTAATCCGAGCTGCCCCCTGGCGCGGTCGGGAGCCGATGCTCCCGACCGCATTTTTCGTTAGCGGGAGATAACCGCACGCCCTGGCTTCCTGGCGGATGGCCGCCGCGCACGGTTCCTCCGCTTGAGCCATAGCCAGACTCCGCTGATCACTCCGAACGTCAGCGTCAGGCCACATATCAGCACGATCCATTTCCCCGCTGTTCCCGCGATGTAGCCCTCGTGCAACGCGACCCCGAGTTCGCCCTTGAGCCGGGCCCAAAGGGACCCGTCGCGCCCGTCGGACCGGCGCAGAAGTCCTTCGCCGGCCGCACCGATCAGAAGTGTGGAGTCACCGCTGGCCGGGGAGGAGACATCGAACAGGTACCAGGGGCTTCGCTCGCTCGGGAAGCGGATCTGCCACACGGCGGCATCCGGCGCTTCGCGGCCGAGTATCGCCATGGCCTGCGGCAGCGATTCATTGACGGGCGGCGCCACTGTCAGCGCGACGTCGGGGGGAGGCGGCGCAGCATCGAAACGCCCGAGGATAAGCGTCACACCCGTGAGCGAAATGATCACCATCGGCAGCAGCAGGTAGAGTCCGAGGACGTTGTGCAGATCCACCATGGTGCTCCAGGCTCCCGCCTTCCAGCGGATACCGAACGCCAACTTCGGGCGCCGCAGCTTCGGCCACCAGAGGACAATGCCGACCAGGCTGGTGATGATCAGGATCACGCCGGACGCCAGGACCGTAAACGTACCGAACAACGGCACCAGAAGATGCACGTGCAGATCACGGAGGAAGTTCCAGAACGCTTCTCCGCCCCGCGCACGGATCAGCTCCCCCGTGTAGGGGTTAATGAAGACGTCCCGGTAGTGCTCGTCGGCGCCGACGAGCTGTGCCCGGAAAGGGTAGCCGCTCGTGCCCCGCTGACCGTAAAGGCCGGAAAGGGTGGAATCGGGGAATTCCCGCGTCAGCGAGGCGGCCATGGCGACCGGATCGACCCGCCCGTCCGCCGGTATTGCCAGATCGAACTCCTCCGGCGCCCAGTACTGCTGGAGCTCGTACTGAAAGGCGAGTAGCACGCCCGTAACCGCGACCGGCAGCAGCACCAGCGCGAAGGCGATCCCGGTCCATCGGTGCACCTGCATCCATCGGTTTCTGTTCACGATTCCGCCTCGGCCGGGCGTGGGCTCGTCGAGACCGGGCCGTCAGAACGAGGCCCGCGCCTCTACACCGATGACACGGGGCGCACCCACCTGGGCGAATCCGAAGCCGGCCGGCGCCCGGTTATCGTTGCGGTCGATACGGATGAAGTATTCCTCGTCGAGGATGTTCCTGCCGAACAGGGCGATGTCCCACTGCCGCCAGCGATAGCCGATTTTCGCGTTCATTACCGTATGCGAATCGAGCCGGTTCTCCGGCAGATTCAGCGAGCTGCTGTAGGCCTCACCGGAATGGCTGGCGTCTGCGGAACCGTAGAAGCCGCTCTCGTGCTCATAGTTGAAACCGAGCGCCCACTGGAAATCCGGTGCCCGGCCGAATTCGTTGCCAGCCAGATCGCCGGAAAAGAAATCCTCGTATTGCTCGAATTCCGTGTCGAGATAACCGAGTGCGCCGAACATCGCCAGTCGGGGAGACAGGGCTGCGGTGAAATCGATTTCCATACCGGAAACCGACGATTCGCCGGCGTTCTGTACCAGTCCGTCGAATTCGTTGTCCGGGTTGGTGACGAAGACCTGCTGATCCGTCCAGTCCATGAAGAACACATTGCCGTTGACGACAAGGCGATCGTCGAACCAGCTCGATCGCAGTGCGAGTTCGTAGTTGGTCGTGTATTCTGGGTCGTAGGTGTAGGCGTTATTGTCGCCGTCGATGGCCGCACCGCCTGCCCGGTATCCGCGCTGGATTACGAGGCTCCAGGTCATGCGGTCAGACATGTCCCACCGGATGCCCAGTTTCGGCAGGAACGCATCGAAGTCCGTATCGGTCTCGTTCGTGGAGAGTGATGCCGAGTCGATCGGGTTGGGCGATCCGGTCGGAACGAATGCGATGGCCGATGCGCCCACGTCGTCGTAGGTTTCCTCGTCGTAGCGGGCTCCGAAGAGTAGCGCCCACGCCGGGCTGATCTGGAACTCGCCGTCGAAGTAGACGGCGTAATTCTCCGACTCCTGCGCGACGTCCTGGAAGAAGAAGATGTCGGTGTCGGGTACCGGGAAGAACAGGTCCCGCGTGCGTGTACGCTCGCGGTTGAAGTAGTAGAGACCGGCAACGCCGCTCCAGCGGCCGCCGTCGAGGATCGCCCGGAGTTCGGTGGTCAGGATCTCTTCGTCATCCGTGGTCACGTCGAGCCCGGCGGCCGGGTCGAACTCGAAGCGCGGCCCGCCCAACTCGTTGGCTTCGCTCCAGGTGCTGATCCACTCGACGGTGATCTGGTCGGTGAACCGGTTGCGCAGGGTCAGCGCCCAGTTGTCGGTCTCTATGTCCAGCAGGGTATTGTTCGCCGCAAAACTCTTCCGCTCCAGGAAGTTCGGTCCGTCGATACCACCCGTGCCGAAGCCCGGCCCGGCGAGACCGGTCGATGAGGCGTAGGAAAGGAGGGCAGAGAAGGTGTCCAGCGCCTCCGGTTCCCAGAGGAGCTTCGCACGCAGGTTCTCGGTGTCGTCGGCGTTGTAATCGTCGATGCCGAGCACCGGGTTCTCGATGAAACCGTCGGTGCGGGCATCCTCATAGGCGATTCGGAACGCGAGTTCGTCCTCCAGAATGGGGCCGCCGACGGCCAGACCGATTCGCCTGGAGCCGTATTCGGCCGTCTGCAGGCGGGCTCTGGCATCCCACTCGAAGGTCGGATCCTGCGTGCGGACGATGATGGCCCCTGCGAGCGCGTTGCGACCCTGGATCGTCGACTGCGGGCCGCGATAGATCTCCACGGCGGCGAGGTCGAATATGGACTGCGGTCCTGCCTCCACCGCGAGATTGCTCTGGAATACACCGTCGATATATACGCTGGCCGTGTTACCACTCTCCGAGAAGTTTTCGCCGCGATAGAAGATGCCGCGGATGTTGAATTCCCCTTCGTCGCTCTCCGCGACATTCACGTTGGGCGTGAAGCGGTAGAGATCGGTGAGTTCCTGGAATGTCAGACTGTCGATCAGGTCGCCGGAATAGACTGCGACGCTGCTGTTTACATCCTTGAGCGCCTGCTCCCGCTTCTGACCTTTCACCACGATTTCCTCGATCACCGCACGGTCCTCGCCGCTCACTGATTGAGCTGATGCAGTGGACGGAACGGCTGACAGGGCTATCGCGAAAATGCAAAGAACGATCGCGGAATACTTGACGAACGAGGCGGCCGACATGCTCTTTCTCCGTATTATTCGTAATACGAATCATTCGCATGCCCGTATCAGTTGTCAACTGTGGTAAATACGGCCGGGTGGCCGAACTTCCGCAGCACCCTGTGTGTGACCTGCAGATCGAGGCGTCGCCCTGACATCGAGTGCTGCGGTGTGCCTGTTGCTGACCCTTGGTGACGTGGCCGACTGGCACCCGCTACAACTTCCTGCGACGGGCGGAGTTCGAGTCCGAGTACGGCACCCGGCGCGAAGACGAACTCTGACGCGTCCGCCGTTCTCCGGCCCGTTGCGCGTAGACTCGGCTCTCCGTATCAAGAGGACGCGCCATGCCGAAGATCGTAATCGCCGAGTTTCCCGCGAACCGGGACAAGGTCCCGGAGGTCGAAGCGACGTTAAAGGAGGCGTTGGTCGACACGCGCGCCTTCGACGGCTGCATCCGCATCGACACGTATTTCGAGGAGGCTACCGCCACCTTCCTCCTGATCGAGGAGTGGCAGTCGTTCGAGCACTACGACAGATACCTGCAGTGGCGGATGGAGACAGGTCTCGCCGACCTGCTCGATACGCTGCTCGAGGGCGGTTCGCAGAGCTTCCGCGTCAGGAAACTCGAGCCGCGGGAAGTCTGACACTCCCCGATGATCCCTCGTGGGGTCACCGGGGGTATCAGAACCGGCGATCAGACTCTGCGGTGGCGTATCCGCTTGCGCGGCTCTTCCTCAGAGCGGCGCCCGTTGCGCCCATTGCGACGATAGCGCCGGTGTGCGAGGTAGCAGGCGACTGCCATCGCGATCAGCAATCCTGCTAGCGCGATCCCGTCGAGTGTGAAATAGACGTCCGTGTAATCCATGGCTGTACGATACCTCAATGCTGCATTGCAGCAACTCAGGTATTATCCTCACTTGAATCCTCCGTGTCCATCCCCAAGGAAAAAGATTAATTCTTTGGAAACAAGCAATTAGCGACAGATCAGCGAACAAGGCGTATCCCCTGGCCATCGTCTGGGACCTCGACGGCACCCTCGTCGACAGCCTCTGCGACCTGGCGGCCGCGCTGAACGGCGTGCTCCGGCAGCACGGCCTGGCGCCGCGGACCGCAGATGCCGTCCGGGGGATGATCGGCGACGGGTTCGGCGAACTCCTGCGCCGGGGTTTCGCCGCGGCGGGCCGGCCGCTCGCGCAGGCCGAAGTGCCGCCGCTCCGGCGTGACTTCCTGGCCGTCTACGGCCGGTGCGCCACCCGGGAGACGCGGCCGATGCCCGGTGCGGCAGCGGTGCTGGCGGCCCTGTCGGCCGAGGGCTGGCGCCATGCCGTCTGCACCAACAAGCCGACCGCGATCGCCCGCGACATCCTCGACGCACTGGCACTGAGCGGTGACGTCGACACCGTCGTCGGCGGTGATGAGTCCCTGCCCCTGAAGCCGGATCCGGCCCCGGTACGCGCCTGCCTGGTGGCCCTGGACGTAGCCCCGGCGCGGGCGTTGATGGTGGGCGACTCGGCCAACGACGTGGCTGCCGGCCGGGCGGCCGGCGTCCCCGTGATCTTCGCCCGTTACGGCTATGGCCATGTGCCCGGCGGCGAAGCGGCCCCCGCCGGTCTTGCCGCCTCCGTTGACGCGCTGGACGAGATTCCCGCGATCGCACGCCGGCTCGTTGCCGCCGGCGGCCGTTCCCATCGGTGAGGCCGGGGCGTAGGATGGTCTCGTAGAAAAGAAAAAGGAGCACCCGATGCCGGTCGAACTGAAGGTCCTCGGCTATGCGGCCCTGCTGCAATTCGTCCAGTTCGTGTTGATGGCCGTCCCGGTCAACAAACAGCTGGGGCCCAGCTACACGGGCGGCAACCGGGACGAGCAGAAACAGCCCTGGGGCATGGCCGGGCGCCTGAAGCGCGCCCTCGACAACCACTTCGAGGGCCTGATCCTGTTCACCATCGCTGTGGTCGTGGTGGTGCTGGGCGAGGCGTCCACGCCGGCCACCGAGGCGGCCGCCTGGACGTATCTCGTGGCTCGCGTGGCCTACGTGCCGGCCTACGCGTCCGGCGTCTTCCTGATCCGCTCGCTCATCTGGTCGGTCGGCTTCGTCGCCACGCTGGTGATGCTGCTGGCCGCGCTGTTCTAGCCATGAAGTGTCAGCCATGAACCGCACGCTGCGACGAATCGACCCCTGGTCGGCGGCGAAGATCTCGGCCGCCACCGCCGCGGTCTTCATGTTTGTCTACGTGCTCATAGCTCTGCTGGTGATGACTTTCACAGAGATCCAGCTGGCTGCGCCGGATGGTGCGCTGGACGCGGCCTCCATCTGGCTGGTGCTTCTGATGCCGGTCGCCTACCTCTTCGTCATCTATTGGATGACGCTGCTCATCTGCCTGATCTTCAACACCGTGGCAGGCTGGCTGGGCGGCATCCGCATCGAGCTGAGCGACGACTGAAGGCGGCCGTTCTCAGCCGAAAGGCGCCACCCCGAACCAGGCCTCGTGCAGCCAGAGCGTGAAGATCACGTAGACGCCGAGTCCGGCGGCCACCACCAGCACGTCGTTGAGGCCCTTGGCCGGTGCCGCGGGCACCGGGCGCTCGACTCGCCGCTTGAAGGAGATGCGGTCGACCACCGCCCAGATCAGGAAGCTGCCGAACAGGATGACGTCCGCCAGCGTGCCGTTCACCAGCAGATGGGCCACCGCCCACAGCTTCACGGCCACCAGCTGCGGGTGTTTGGTGGCGGCCTTGATCTTGCCCGGGAAATAGGGCGCGAAGAACAGGATGAAGACGGGCAACAGCAGTAACGCCGCGAGATGCTTCATCCACACCGGCGGCACGTACAGTAGCGTCGGGTTCATGCGCGCGTCGGCATAGCCCTTGACGATGAGCACGATGCCGACGATGGAGACGATGCCGTAGAACGCCTTCCATCCCAGTTCGCTCTTGGCCGCCATCCGGTCGCGGAATCCTTCCGCCACAATGGAGGAGGAGTGGATGCCGAGGAAGAGTACGAGCCCCAGAATCAATAGCGCCATAGCCGGGTTCCCCTGTTCTGTGCGTTGTATGACAGGGCGCTAGTCTACCGGCTATGGCGCGCCGCGGCTAAATTACCGCCGCCGAATCCCGGTACTACTCGGTCTTGCAGGTCCTGATGCCGAACAGGGAGTAGGCCGGGCACCAGCCGATGAGGCCGGTGGCCAGCGGGACCAGCCCGATCCAGCCCCACGGGGTCTGTGGTCCGATGAATACCAGGCTGAGCAGTACCAGCCCCGCCGTCACGCGGACGCCCCGGTCGACGGTGCCTTCGTTACGGAATGCCATGACGAGCCTCCTTGAGGGGTTTGCGATGTCACGGGCACAGTGTGCTCCGCGCGGGCGTCGCGCTCAGTGACTTCGTCACAGAGGGCGGCAGAGGGGCGGCAGAGGACGGCGACTGGAGCGGCGCCGGGATCAGCCGCGGGGCTGCTCGTTCGCTATGGCACGGAGCCCGGCTTGATCGGAGAGCGTGACCACGCCGCGGCCGAGGGTGAGCAGCGCCGCACCTTCGAGGCGTTTCAGGTGGCGGGAGATCACCTCACGGGCCGTGCCGAGTTCCTCCGCAAGGCGCTGGTGGGTGATGCTCACCTCGCCGTCGCCGGGGTCGAGGGCCAGCAGGAGGGCGGCCAGCCGCGCCTCGACGGGCGTCAGCGCGACGGCCTCCATGCGCTCGATCACGCCGGCGAGGCGCCGCGAGAAGCTGTCCAGCACGAAACGGCGGAATGGCGCCGATTCCTCGAGGCCCCGGTCGAAGGTCGAACGCGCCATCGCCAGTGCCGTCACCGGCGTCTCGGTGTGCGCCTCGGCGGGGTAACGGCGGCTGCTCATCAGGCAGGAGGTGGTGAGCACGCAGGTGTCGCCGGGCTCCAGGCGATACAGGGTGACGGATCGGCCGGACAGCGCGTTCAGCGTGACCCGGACCGAGCCGTGCGTGATGATGAGGAAATGCCGGCACTCCGCGCCGGCATGGAACACGGTATCGCCCGCATCGAGGCGCAGAACGGCGGCGGCACCGAACAGCGTCTGTGCGTCACGGTCTCCGAGCCCGGCCAGACCCGGTACCCGCTGTAATGCCTCGGCAACGGTCGCTTGCATGGAACCCCGCCGCCGGGCCGGCCGGCGTCATGCGAGTCAGTGTGTGGCGTCTTCGACTGCCCGGATGCGCATCTCCGCCGCGGCGCCGGCCATGATCAGCCGCTGCACCAGCGACTTGTCGCAGCCGTGGCAGCCTCCGCGGCAATAGTCCGCCGGGAGGATGCCGGAATCAAGCACCTGACGCGCCACGTCTCCCTGCCAGCCCAGCAGCGGGCAGCCCCGCTCGTTGTCGTGGACCTCCAGGGCGGCAGCGCCGCCGGGCACGCGGGCGATGCTGAGACGGTAACGGGCCTCCCGGCCAGCCCCGGCGGTCGGCGCGGTGCCCCGGAGGTCCCGGGGAGCGGGTCGGTCAGCGGTGTCTGTCATCATGTCGTCCTCTCCCGGCATGTAAATGAGAATTATTCTCAATAACGAGTGTACTGACTGTAGCCCGGCCGCGCAAGCACTTGCCTGCACCTTGCCCGGCTGGCCGACTTGATGGGCCGAAGGGCGCCGGAGAGAATCGACGGCCATGGCTACCATCCGATATCTCGCCTACGGCTCGAATCTGCATCCCGAGCGCCTGCGGCGACGGACGCCCTCGGCGGTACTGCTGACCACCCGGGAGCTGACCGGCTGGCGGCTCAGCTTCGACAAGCGGGGCTTCGACGGTTCGGCCAAGGCCACGATTGCCGCGACGGACGACGGCAGGGACCTCGTCCATGCGGCCATCTTCGAGCTGTCTCTTAAGGAGAAACCGGCCCTGGACCGCATCGAGGGGCTGAACCGGGGCTATCATGCCCATGTGCTGTCACTGCCCGGCCTCGGCGAGGTACACACCTACAAGGCCGACACCGAGTTCCAGGACGGCTCGCTGGTGCCGTTCCGGTGGTACCGGGACCTGGTGCTGCACGGCGCCCGCTTCCACGGTTTCCCGCGGGCCTATGTCGACGACATCGCGGCGGTGCCCGTGATCGAGGACCCGGACGACGCCCGGCAGCGCGAGCACGACGACATCCTGGCGGCCATGCGCAGGGCCATGGCCGAGACTGCTGGCATGCCTGCGACTGACTGTCCCGTTACCCACCATCCCGCCACCGACAAGGAGTGACCATGATCGTGACCACCACCCCCACGCTGGAGGGGCAGAAGATCCGCGACTATCTGGGCGTCGTGACCGGTGAGGCGATCCTCGGCGCCAACCTCTTCCGCGACCTGTTCGCCGGGCTGCGCGACATCGTCGGCGGCCGTTCCGCCTCCTACGAGAAGGAGTTGCGCAAGGCGCGCGAGGTGGCCTTCGAGGAACTCGAGGCCGCCGCCCGCGAGAAGGGTGCCAACGCCGTCATCGGCGTGGACATCGACTACGAGGTGCTCGGCGAGTCCAACGGCATGCTGATGGTGAGCGTCAGCGGCACAGCGGTGCGCATCGCCTGACGGCCGCGGCCGTTACCGCACCGTAACAGGCGTTTTTCGCGCGTTTGAGTCGTCCCCCGGCGCCGGATACTATTGACCGCGGCGGGGCGGATCATCACTGACAGGCGGCCCCGCGCCCGGTACTCCCGGGGTCATCCGGCCGAGGTCCCACGCCGTTGATCCGGCCGATGCCAGCGTGTTGAAAACGGCGGTGTGTGGACGGATTGATGAACATCTATGTGGGTAACCTCCCTTACAGCATTACGGATGACGAACTGCGGGAGGCCTTCGCCGCCTTCGGCGACGTGAAGTCAGCCAAGGTCATCATGGACCGCGAGACGGGTCGCTCCAAGGGTTTCGGCTTCGTCGAGATGGACGATGCGAAAGAAGCCGAGGAAGCGATCCGGGTGATGAACGGTCAGGACCTGAATGGCCGGCCGGCGCGGGTCAGCGAGGCCCGGCCGCGCCAGGACCGCCCATTCCGCGGCTGAGCGCGAGCCTGCGTGCCGCCTGCCTGGCGGCTCTTGCGCTCGCCGGCACCGGCTGCGCCGGCGCACCCGTCGATACCCGGAGCTATGACTGCGAGCGGGGCGGGCTCCTGCGCGTGGAGATCGGCGATGATTTGGCGGGTGTGGAGTTCGACGGCCGCCGCTACACCCTGGCATCGGTGGAGACAGACGACGGCCGCCGCTGGCGCGACGGCGACGTCCTGCTCTGGATACGCGACGGCGAGGCATCCGTCACCGTCGGCGACCAGGTGGTGGCCTGGGGCTGCCGGCGGCGCTGATCGGCAGCGCGCAACGGGTAGCGACGGGCCGCACTGAGTAGCGGCGGGCGGCAAGGGGCTGCGACAGCACCTGCGCAGCGTCTTTACAAAGGCCGCCGTTTCACTAGGATGAGCGTTCGCCCCGCGGCCGACGGCGGCCGCCGCCAGCCGAGCAACACCGGAAGACCGACATGATCATCGTCCTTTCTCCCGCCAAGACCCTGGACTTCGACTCGCCGCTGGCGACGGACAAGCACACGAAGCCGCGCTTCCAGAGCGAGGCGCGCAAGCTGGTGGAAATCCTGCGCGGCAAGTCCGAAAAGGAAATCGCCTCGCTGATGAACCTGTCGCCGAAGCTCACGAAACTGAACGTCGAGCGCTACCGGGACTTCTCCGACCGCGCCACTGCGAAGAACGCGCGCCCGGCGCTGCTCGCGTTCAAGGGCGATGTGTATCAGGGACTGCAGGCGGAGCGCTTCGACGCCCGCGACCTGAACTACGCGCAGGATCATCTGCGTATCCTGTCCGGGCTCTACGGCGTGCTGCGCCCGCTCGACCTCATGCAGCCCTACCGGCTGGAGATGGGCACCTCGCTCGCCAACGACGCGGGCAAGGACCTCTACGCCTTCTGGGGCGACCGCATTACGCGCGCGCTGAACGAGGAACTGGACGGGCAGAAGCCGAAGGCGCTCGTCAATCTGGCCTCCAACGAGTACTTCGGCGCGGTGAACGAAGAGTTGCTGGACGGGCGCATCGTGACGCCGGTGTTCAAGGACCGCACGAAGAGCGGCGACTATCGGGTGCTGAGTTTCTTCGCCAAGCGGGCGCGGGGCATGATGGCCGCCTGGATCGTCCGCGAGCGGGTCGACACGCTGAAGGGCCTGAAGGACTTCCCGGAGGAAGGCTACCGCTACAGCGAAGCGCAGTCCGAGCCGGACCGGCCGGTGTTCCTGCGCGCGAAGGACTGATCCGCGCCCGCGCGGCCGCCCTGTGGCGCCGGCGGGTCAGCCCGTCGCGGTATTGTCCAGCCGTATCCGGGCGAGGCGCGTCCCGGTCTCCTCCACCATCTCGCGCATGGTGCGCAGACTGGACTGCTCGCCGACGAAGGCGGGCGGATTGCGCCGCAGCAGCTGCCAGCGACCGGTCTCCAGTATGTGTCCCAGAAAGGTAAAATTCGCCTCGATGGCGAGCATGTAGGGATTCTGGCCCTCGAACAGCGCCTCCACGTAGCGGTACACGCTGCCGAAGGTCGTCTCCAGCCGGGGCAGCGCCGCATACTCGAAGAACCCCGGCGTCTGCCGCAGCAGGTCTTCGCCGGATTCGTAGCGCACCATGAACTCGCCGGGCCGTGCGTTCTCGATGGCCACGCCGCCGACGACGAACTCGCTGTACAGGCGGTCGCGGCATTTCTCCAGGTAGCAGCGGTCGGCCATCTGGGCGACCAGGTCGGCGGTGCCGAGCAGGTGCCCCAGCAGGGTGTCCTTCGGATCCTCCATCTCGATCGCATCCGGCGCGATCTCGTAGCCGGTGAAGTGCACCAGCTTGCTCGCGGCCGGCGCCAGGTGGTCGAGCCCGATGCCGGGCAGGTAGCGGCGCAGGAAGTCGGCGCTGCGGCTGACGTGGTAGAGCGTGAACTCGGCGCCGTTGCGGTATTCCCGGTCGCGCAATTCGTGGCGGATATAGCCGGCGTCGTGGAACAGGGAAGTGATGATGCCGAGCAGTGCCCGCTCCGGGCCCAGGCCTTCGCCGACGTTGCGCGCCGCCTCATAGCCCGCGATGAGGCGCGCCATGGCCAGGGTCATGTCCAGCGTGTGCTGGATGTCGTGATAGCTGGTGTCGCAGCCCAGGTAACCCGGCATGCGGCCGGTGAACAGCCGCTCGAAGTCGTAGAACGCGAGCCAGATCTTGTCGAAGCCGGCGTCGGGGTAGGTCTGCTCGAGGAGTTGCCGCACGGCGTCACGCACGGCCGCGGGATTGCTTACCTGCACCGTATTGGTGACGTCGAAGTCGTTGCGCCGGTCCTGAAGCATCTTCTTGTACTTCTCGGCACCGTCCGCGCCCCCCGCGCTGCGGCCCGTCTGCGGCGTCCGACCGTGAGTCCCGGCATCCGGATTCACGAGTCTCCCCCCGTCCGCGGCAGCGGACCATCGATTCTTGTGCTGGCAGCATACACGCCGGCCCCGGACGCAAGCGGCCGGTTTGACCTAAGACGGCAGATCTTGCGCACCGTCATTGTTCGAACTCCGCCCACACGGGAGCGTGGTCAGAGGGGCGCTCCCAGCCGCGCGGCTCCGGGTCGATGGCGCTGGCGATGCAGCGCTCGGCCATGGCGTGGCTGCCGAGTATGAGGTCGATGCGCAGCCCGCGGTTGCGGCGGAATGCCGCCGCCCGGTAATCCCACCAGCTGAACGCAGCGTCCGGCTGGTCGAACTCACGAAACAGATCCACGAGCCCCAGTTCCGTGAGGCGGGCCAGCGCCGCGTGCTCGGGCTCGCTGAAGAGTACCCGCCCGCGCCACAGCTCCGGGTCGTGTACGTCCCGGTCCTCCGGCGCGATGTTGAAGTCACCGAGCACGACCAGCCGCTCGTGGGCCTTCAGCTCGTCGGTGAGATAGCTCCGCAGGCGCTCGAGCCACTCCAGCTTGTACTGGTACTTGTCCGAGTCGACGGCCTGGCCGTTCGGCACGTAGAGGTTGACGATGCGCACGCCGGCGATGGTGGCTGACAGCACCCGCCGCTGGGGATCTTCCGAGCCCGGCAATGCGCGTACCGGATCGGACGGCGGCTGGCGCGAGAGCAGGGCCACGCCGTTGTAGGTGCGCTGGCCGTTGGAGATGCCATGGTAGCCCGCCTCCTGCAGCGCCCCCGCCGGGAAGTCCTCGTCCGGTTGCTTGATCTCCTGCAGCGCCAGCACGTCGGGCTTCGCCTCTGCCAGCCACGCAAGCACCTGGGGCAGGCGGACCTTCAGGGAGTTCACATTCCAGGTGGCGACCTTCACGCTGCCCGGCTGATCCCGCTGCTCGCGAGCAGTGCCTCGAGACTCGGGCCCCTGCCGCGGAACTCAACGAACGCATCCATGATATCCCGGCTGCCGCCCACCTCCAGGATGCTGGTGCGGAAGTTCTGCGCCGTGCCGCGGTCGAAGATGCCCGCCTCCTCGAACGCGCTGAAGGCATCCGCCGCCAGCACCTCCGCCCACTTGTAGCTGTAGTAGCCCGCGGCATAGCCGCCGGCGAAGATGTGTGCGAATCCGTTCGCGAAGCGGTTCCAGGCCGGCGGCCGCACCAGCGTCACCCGATCGCGCACCTCTTCCAGAATCTGCGCCGCGCGCGAGCCTTGCCCGGGGGCGTACTCCGCGTGCAGGCGGAAATCGAACAGGGCGAACTCGAGCTGGCGCAGCATCTGCAGCCCGGCGTTGAAATTGCGGCTGCCGCGCAGGCGCTCGAACATCTCCGCCGGCAGCGGCTCGCCGGTGTCGACGTGTCCGGATGCGTGTGCCAGCACCTCGTAGTGCCAGGCGAAGTTCTCCATGAACTGGCTCGGCAGCTCCACCGCGTCCCAGGGCACGCCGTTGATGCCGGCGATGCTCGGGTAGTCCACCCGTGTGAGCAGGTGGTGCAGCATGTGGCCGAACTCGTGGAACAGGGTAACCACGTCGCTGTGGGTCAGCAGCGACGGCTCGTCGCCGTGGGGCGGCGTGAAGTTGCACACCAGGTAGCCCACCGGCGCAGCCTTCTCGCCGCCGATGCCCTTGCGCACGACGCACTCGTCTATCCAGGCGCCGCCGCGCTTGCCCGTGCGGGCGTAGAGGTCGGCGTAGAAGCCGCCAACGCTGGTGCCGTCGGCGTCGCGGACCTCGTAGTAGTTCACGCTGTCGTGCCAGACGGCGACGCCCTCGCGTGCCCGGATGTCCAGGCCGTAGAGTTCCCCGGCCAGGCGGAACAGCCCTTCGATGACCCTGGGCGCCGGCAGGTAGCGGCGGAGCTCCTCGTCGGAGATGGCGTGGCGCTCCTGCTTCAGTTTCTCGGAGTAGTAGGCGAGGTCCCAGGGCCGGATCGCGCGGCCCGCGAAGTCCTCCACCGCGGCCACTTCGTCCCTGGCCGCCGGCAGGCTGCGCTCGGCCAGCTCGGAGAGGAAATCCAGCACCTCGTCCACGCCCGGCGCCATCTTGCTGGCCAGCGAGTACTCCGCGTAGTTGTCGAAGCCGGTAAGCGCGGCCGCCTCGTGGCGCAGGGCCAGGATCTCCTCGATGAGCGGCGCGTTGTCGTGGCCGGGATCGTGGGGGCCGGTATCGGAGGCCCGGGTCACCCACGCCTCGTAATACGTGCGGCGCAGATCCTCGTCGTCGACGTGGGTCAGCACCGCCTGATAGGTCGGCTGATCCAGGTTGAACTTCCAGCCGTCGAGCCCGGCCTCCTCCGCCGCCGCCCGGGCGCGCTGGCGTGCGCCGGCGGGAAGGCCGGCCAGCCGCCCCTCGTCCTCGACGTGCAGACTCCAGGCGTCGGTCGAGTCCTGCAGGTTCTGCTCGAAGCGGGTTGCCGCTTTCGCCATGGCCTGGCGGATCTCACGGAAGCGCCGCTTGTCGTCCTCGGGGAGGCCGACGCCGGCGAGGCGGAAGTCGCGCAGCGCATGTTCCAGCAACTTGGCGAGCCCGGGCTCTGCTGCCGCCGGCAGGCGCTCGGCCAGGTCCTGGAAGCGGCGGTACAGGGTCTCGTTCTGGGCCAGCTCCGTGGCGTACTCGGTCAGCAGCGGCAGCGCCTCGCCGTAGGCCTCCCGCCAGTCGGCGTTGGCGGTGACCATGTGCAGGTGGCTCACCGGCGACCACAGCCGCGACAGCCGGTGGCTCATTTCTTCCAGGGGGACCACCAGCGAGTCCGGCGTGGGGGATTCGTCGGCCAGCAGTTCCTGCAGGCGCCGCCGGTTTTCCTCGAGTGCCGTTCTGACGGCCGGCAGCACGTGCGACGGCTCGAGCTCCGGGAATGGTGGAAGTTCCGTGTTTTCCAGCAGCGGATTGGACATAGCAGATCCGACCTCGGTCTTGCATTTCCCTGACCGGCCCGCATGTTAGCATGCGCGTCCCGTCCGGAGTCGCGCCGATAGCAGGCTTTCGCGCGGGGAAATGAACAAAGAATGGACGACGACAACCGGAGACTGAGGGTGGCACACCACTTCGATCTGATCGCGATAGGCGGCGGCAGCGGCGGACTGGCCCATGCACAACGCGCTGCGGAATACGGCGCGCGGGCGGCGGTGGTGGAGAGCGGGCGGCTGGGCGGCACCTGCGTCAACGTGGGCTGCGTGCCGAAGAAGGTAATGTGGTACGCGTCGGCCATGTCCCATCACGTGGACCAGGCCAGGGACTACGGCTTCGACGTCGCCGTCAACGGCCACGACTGGCCCCAACTGAAGACTGCCCGGGACGCCTACGTGGCCAGGCTGAACAAGATCTACGCGGGCAACCTCGACAAGCGCCACGTGACCCACATCGCCGGCCGCGCGAAGTTCCTCGACGAGCACACCGTGGAGGTGGACGGCGAGCGTTTCACCGCCGATCACATCACGATTGCCACGGGCGGCTACCCGATCGTGCCCGACCTGCCCGGCGCAGAGCTGGGCATTACCTCCGACGGCTTCTTCGAACTGGAGCAGAAACCGGAGCGGGTCGCCGTCGTCGGCAGCGGCTACATCGGCGTGGAACTCGCCGGCATGCTGAACTCCCTGGGCGCCGACGTGACCCAGTTCGTCCGCTACGACGGCGTGCTGCGCAGCTTCGACGAGATGCTGCGCAGCGAGGTCATGCAGGCGATGGACAATGACGGCATCATCATCGAGCGCCACTTCATCCCGAAGGGCCTGGAGAAGACCGACAACGGTCTGCGCCTGCTGAGCGAGGACGGCCGTCACTTCGACGGCTACGACTGCCTGATCTGGGCCGTGGGCCGGGCGCCGGCGACGGACGGCCTCGAGCCCTCGGCCGCTGGCGTGGAGACGGATGCGCGCGGCTTCATCCCGGTGGACGAGTACCAGGTCACCAACGTGCCGAATATCTACGCCATCGGCGACGTCACCGGCGCCGCGGCATTGACGCCTGTGGCCATCGCCGCCGGCCGCCGCCTGGCCGACCGGGTGTTCGGTGGCATGACCGACCGGTATCTGGACTACTCGAACATCCCCACGGTGGTGTTCAGCCATCCGCCCATGGGCACGGTCGGTCTGACCGAGCACGAGGCGATGGAGCGCTACGGAGGCGAGGTGGGCTGTTTCACCAGCCGGTTCAATCCGATGCTGTACGCCCTCAGCGAGTTCAAGCGGCCGAGTTCCATGAAACTGGTCACGGTGGGTGACGACGAGCGCATCGTGGGCTGCCACATCTTCGGCGACGGCGCCGACGAGATGCTGCAGGGCTTCGCGGTGGCGATCCGCATGGGAGCCAAGAAGAAGGACTTCGACGATACCGTGGCAATCCACCCGACCAGCGCGGAAGAGCTGGTCACCATGCGCTGAGTCTCAGCGCGGCAGGCGCTTGAGGACGCCGCGCGTATCCGGCCGGACGCCGCGCCAGATGTAGAACGACTCGGCGGCCTGCTCCACCAGCATGCCCCAGCCCACGATCGAGCGTCGTGCGCCCTGAACCCGCGCCCAGTGCGTGAACGGGGTGTCGCCGGTGCCGTAGGAGAGGTCGTAGCAGACCGTCTCCGCGCTGACGATGCCGGCCGGGAATGGCAGCGCCTCGCCGCGCAGGCCGGCCGACGTGGCGTTGATCACCAGGTCGTAGTCGACGTCCTCGACGATGTCGTCGAAGCGACAGGCCTGGACGGCCCCCATGCTGCCGAAATGGTTCGCCAGTGCCTGCGCTTTGGACACCGTCCGGTTGGCCAGGGTAACGGTGGTGGGCTGCTCCTCCAGCAGCGGCGCCATGATGCCGCGGGTGGCGCCTCCGGCGCCCAGGATCAGTATGCGCGCACCCTCGATGGCCACCCGGTGATTCTTGCGCAGGTCGCGCACCAGGCCGACGCCGTCGGTGTTGTCGCCGCGGATGGCATCACTGCTGATGCTCAGGGTATTCACGGCGCCGGCCATGCTGGCCGCATCGGACAGCTCGTCCACCACTCGGACCGCCTCGCTCTTGTGGGGCACGGTGATATTCAGCCCGCGTCCGCCCTGGCGCTGGAAGCTGCGGATGGCGCTCTCCAGCTCGGCCGGCGGCACCTCCAGCAGCTCGTAGGTGAGGTGCTGGCCGGTCTGCTGCGCGAAGACCCGGTGGATAACCGGCGACCGGCTGTGGCTGACCGGATAACCCACTACGCCGTAGCGGTCCGGCTTGTTCTGTTCGCTCACTTCCCTGTACTCCCCGCTCGGTCCCGGACTATTGGATTATCGATTGTCGTGTTATCGGCTCACCCGTCGGCCAGCCAGCGCGCCGCCTCCGGCGCGAAATAGGTGAGGATGGCGCTGGCACCGGCCCGCTTTATCGACAGCAGCGCCTCCATGACGGTCTCGCGCTCGTCGAGCCAGCCGTTGGCGGACGCCGCTTTCAGCATGGCGTATTCGCCGCTCACCTGATAGGCCATGGTCGGCACGCCGTACTCGTCGTGCACGCGGCGGATGATGTCGAGATACGGCAGCGCCGGTTTCACCATAACCATGTCGGCGCCCTCGGCGATGTCCATGCCCACCTCGCGCAGGGCCTCGTCGCTGTTGGCCGGATCCATCTGGTAGCTGTGCTTGCCGCCGCCGCCCAGGTTGGCCGCGGAGCGAACCGCGTCGCGGAAGGGACCGTAATAGCTGGAGGCGTACTTGGCCGCATAGGCCAGGATCATGGTGTGCACGTGGCCGCCGTCCTCCAGCGCCGTGCGGATGGCGCCGATGCGCCCGTCCATCATGTCCGACGGGGCCACCACGTCCGCGCCCGCCTCCGCGTGGGAGATGGCCTGCCGCACCAGCATGTCGACGGTCTCGTCGTTCAGCACGTAGCCGGCATCGTCGATGATGCCGTCCTGGCCGTGGGTGGTGTAGGGGTCCAGCGCGACGTCGGTCATGACGCCGAGGTCCGGATAGCGCTCTCTGATGGCCCGTACCGCCTGCTGGGCGAGGCCGTCAGGATCGGCGCAGACCGCGCCGTCCGGCGTCTTGGTCGCCGGGTCGATGATGGGGAACAGCGCTACCATCGGGATGCCCAGCGCGTGCACCACGGAGAGGTGCTCCAGCAGCAGATCGACGGAGCGGCGCTCGATGCCAGGCATGGACGGAACGGTCTCGCGGCGGCCTTCGCCCTCGAGCACGAACACCGGATAGATGAAGTCGCTCGGCGCCAGCCGGTTCTCGGCCACCAGCGAGCGCACCCAGCCGGTACGGCGGGTGCGGCGGAGTCGGGTGGCGGGGAACCTTGTGTCCGGGCGGCTGCTCATATGTACTCTCGGGTCACTCGGGAAAAAACGGATTCTCCCCCGATTCGGTTTTCGTGTCCAAGGAGGCGGCGGGGAGTGGTGAAATAAATGCCGAGGACCGCAGGTCTGTATCCATGACGGGAACATCAGAGGACAGCCGGCGCCGCCACCGCTTCGAGCGGCTGGTGGGCGAACTCCGCCGGGACATGTACCGCTACGCATTCTGGCTCAGCCGGGACGGCGCGCTCGCGGAGGACGTGGTCCAGGAGGCAATGGTGAGAGCCTGGCGAAACCTGGACAGCCTGCGCGAAGACGGCTCGGCCAAGCAATGGCTGCTGACGATAGTGAGGCGCGAGAACGCGCGGCATTTCGAGAGGAAACGGCTGGAGACGGTGGATGTGGATGATCTCAGCGGCAGGGACGAAGGCATGCTCGCGGACTCGCACGACACTGACCTGGACGATCTGCGGGCCGGGCTGCTCGAGCTGCCCGACGAGTACCGTGAGCCGCTCGTGCTGCAGGTGCTGATGGGCTACACCACGGGCGAGATCGCCGAGGTGATGGAGCTGAAGCAGGCCACCGTGCTCACCCGGCTGCACCGGGCGCGCAACCAGTTGAAGGAAAGATTGGCGGCCGATGGGCCGGATTTTGACGGGTAATAACCGGGTAATAACCATGCGGTGTGAGGAATTCAGAGAGCGGCTAGACGGCGACCCCGGGGCGGATTTCCCCGGCCGTTCCGCGCATGCCGCCGGCTGCGCGGACTGCGCCCGCTACGCCGCCGAGGCCGCCGTGTTCGAGCGGCGTCTCGCGGCGGCCCTCGCCGTCGACGTACCGGATTTTCCCGTCGACCTGCCCGAAGACGATCATGAGGGCGACGTCGGAGGCCGGGGCGACAAGGTGGTCTCCCTGGACGGGCGGCGCCATGGACGTGGCGCCCGCTGGCGCGGGCTGCCCGCCTGGGTCGGCGTGGCCGCCGCGCTGGCGCTGGCCGTGACTCTGACGCTGCAGTTCGGCAGCGGTCCGCAGGAGCTCGACTCCTCCGCGCTCGCCGCCGAGGTGATCGCTCACATGGACCACGAACCGTATTCCCGCGTCGTCACGGACGAGGCGGTGGCGGGCAACGAGCTCAGGCGGGTGCTGACGCCCGCCGTGTCACGCCTTGACGCCGGCCGGGTCGGACTGGTGACCTACGCGAAGACCTGCCCCATCAACGGGCGCGACGTCCCGCACTTGGTGGTCCAGGGTGCGGACGGGCCGGTCACGCTGCTGCTGATGGCCGGCGAGAAGCTCGACGCCCCGGTCCCGCTCGAAGGGGACGGTTTCCACGGCGTGATCCTGCCGGTCGGCGAAGGCAGCATCGCCGTCGTCGGCCAGAAGGGCCAGTCGGTGGACGACGTGACGGAGAACATCCGCAACGCCGTGGATTGGCAGATCTGAGCAGACAACACGTTTTCATCCTGCCGGGGCGGCTGTAACGCCTCCAGGGAATCAAGGGCCCGCTTCGGGCCGTTACAACAGCGAGGAGAGAGACCATGAATGACAAGCACGTGAAAAGGCCTATTGCTATTGCGGTCGGTGCGGCACTCGCCGCGACTTTCGGCGCCGTGGGCGTGGCCCAGGCGCAGAGTGAGCAGGGCGCCGGCAGCCCGTTCGAGATGACCTCCCTGTCCAGCGGCTACGAGGCCACTGGCGGTCACGGCGAAGGCGGCTGCGGCGAAGGCAAGTGCGGCGGCGACAAGGAAGGAGACAAGGAAGGCGACAAGGGCGGCGAAGGCGCCTGCGGCGAAGGCAAGTGCGGCGGCGACAAGGGCGGTGAAGGCTCTTGCGGTGGCGACAAAGGCGGCGAAGGGTCCTGCGGCGGCGACAAGGGCGGCGAAGGCTCCTGCGGCGAGGGCAAGTGCGGCGGCTCCGTCTGATCGCATCCGCCAATCGACGGGACGAGGCTCGCGGCTCCGGCCGCGGGCCTTTTTTCGTTTGCACGGATCGATTCGCCGCTGGCCACCCTCCCCTTCGGTAGCGACAATGCCGGCACGGCCGACAGGAGGGAGATGACGCGATGAGCGAGGATCCGGTGCGCTGCGCCTGGTCACTGGGCGTGAATCAGGCCTACATCGATTATCACGACACCGAGTGGGGCGTGCCGGTGTGGGACGACCGGCGCCAGTTCGAGTTCCTGGTGCTGGAGGGCGCTCAGGCGGGGCTCTCCTGGTCCACGGTGCTGAACAAGCGGCAGGGTTACCGACGCGCCTTCGCGGATTTCGATGCGGAGAAAGTCGCCCGTTTCAGCGATGCCAGGATCGCGAAGATCCTGGCCGACCCCTCGGTGATCCGCAACCGCCTGAAGGTGCGCTCGGCCGTGACCAATGCGCGCGCCTTCCTGGCCGTGCAGGAGGAGTTCGACGGCTTCTGCAATTACATCTGGCGTTTCGTGGACGGAGCGCCGAAGCAGAACCGCTGGCAGAGCGACGCCGACGTGCCGGCCACCTCTCCCGAGTCCGAGGCGCTGTCGAAAGACCTGAAGCGGCGGGGTTTTCGCTTCGTCGGCTCCACCATCATGTACGCCCATATGCAGGCGACCGGTATGGTGAACGACCATGTGACCGGCTGCTTCCGCCACGCCGAGTGCGCGCGGCTCGCCGGGTGATCCGCCCCCGGGTATCGAACCCCGTCAGTTCCGGATATTCACTCCGGTCAGTTCCGGATATTGACAATAGTCAGCGCGGTCAGCCCGCTCGGCGTCACATGTGAGATGGCGCCGAGATAGCGCCGGTCGGCGGCCAGCCCGGACCAGTTCACCTGCAGCGTCTCGGTGCTGCCGGCGGTAACGCTGGAGGGCGCCGAGACGCTCATGTTGCCGGCGTCGTCCACCAGACCGAACGCCCAGGCGAAGAGCTGGTAGTTCGCGCCGGGCCCGCCCGCCACCTGATCGGTCTCGAAGCCGTGGATCAGCACCGCGTAGCGGCCGGCCGGTGGCGTCACCAGACTGAATTCCTCCGCCGAGGTCTCCGAGCCGCTCTCGCCGATGCTGGTGCAGATGTCGTTCGGGCAATAGTAGACGTAGAGGTCCAGGTCGTCGTTGCCGTCCGTGGCCTCGTCGAACAGCGCGAAGCGGAGATACGCCTGATTCGACGGCACGTCGATCACGTGGGTGGTGACGCCGTTGCCATCGCGGAAGGTGAAGGTCTTGGTGGGGTCGTTGTCCACGAAGCCGTCGATCACCAGCGCCTCGTTCAGCCCGTGCACGCCGGCCCGGTAGCTGCCGGTGTAGCCGAAATCCACGTCGAAGCTGAGCGTGCCGCTGCCGCCGGCATCCCGCACTTCCTCCGGCGCCGACAGCGATACCGGTCGTATTGCCACCGGGGTCCGCACGGCGGTCTCGCCGGCCCGCCAGGTGATGGCGCCGAAGTACCAGAGGTCCAGCCCGGTGCCGATGAACTCCATCTGCACCGTGTAGGTGGCGGTCTCGCCGGGATTCAGCGACAGCGTCGCGGGAGACACGGTCACCACGGTGCCCGGCGGCGGTTCGATCTCCACCTGCCAGGTGCCCGCCGCGTCGCCGGTGGCCGTCACGGTGCGGGTGATGCTGCGCCGGCCGGTCAGCTGCTCGATGGCGATGGAGGCCTGGTTGAACTGGGTCGCGTCGAAGCTCCTGCCGGCGGCGGCCAGCTCGTCGCAGCGCGACCGATCCGGTACGGGCTCCTCCAGGCCGCAGCCGAAGGCGTCGTAGTCGTCGGCACCCGCGTCGAACAGCAGCCCCGGCCGGCCCGCGGCGTTCGGCTGCAGATGACCCGCACCGAAGTCGAACGGATTGGCCGGGGTCTCGCCGTCCTGCTGCACCACGTCCTGGTAGGCGCTGGTCATCATGGCCGAGCGCAGCGCCGCCGGGGACCAGTCCGGGTTGGCCTCCAGCAGCAGCGCGGCGACGCCGGCCACGTGCGGCGTCGACATGGAGGTACCGGAGAGGTAGCCGAAAAACTCGCCCTGCTCTGCGTTGGCGGCATCCGGGGTAAAGCCCCCGAGTATGCTCACCCCCGGTGCGGTCAGGTCCGGCTTCAGTATGTCCGGCGCGCCGCTGGACGGTCCCCGGGACGAGAAGCCGGCCATGATGTTGCCGGCCTCGGTCTCGGTGAGGAACAGCCCCGCCGCCAGCCGCACGTCGACGATCTCCTCGTCCACGTTGATGGCGTCGAACAGGAGCCGCCCGTCGGCCTGGCCGATCATGACGGCCGGGATGTCCACCGAATCGGCCGTGCCGGTCATGACGAAGGGTTCGCCGGCGTTGTTGAAGACGAGGGCGCCGATGCCGCCGGCGTCCTCGATGTTGCGTATCTTGGTCTCGAAGCTGCAGCCGCCGCGTGCGAGCAGTGCGATCTTGTCGGCGAGCTCATCCCCGTTAACGGGTGCCTGGCAGGCATCATAGGTGGTGCCGTTACCGTCGCCCGTGTCGGTGGCGAGGCTGTCGTCGTCCACGATCACGAGCTCCTCTTCCACGCTGCCCGTCTCTTCCAGCTGCGGGGTGAAGCTCGCCTCCCGGGAGCCGTACTTGCCGGCGAGCGATGGCGGCGAAATCACCTCCATGGCCTCGCGGAAGTTCGCGCCGGGGCGGGTCGAGGCCGCCACGGTGGTGACCCAGGGCGAGCTGCCCGGCGAGCCGATGGTGCGCAGGCCCGGCCCCTCGTTGCCGGCGGCCACTGCCGTGAAGATGCCGGCCTTTGCGGCGGCGAGCAGGGCGATGTCGTCCGGGCCGCTCACCGTCGCCAGCGAGTTGCCCACCGAGTAATTGATGATATCCACGCCGTCCGCCACGGCCGCGTCGACCGCCCGGGCGAGGTCCGAGGTGTTGCAGCTCGCCCGGGTGTCGCCGGGCCTGAGCCAGCAGGCCTTGTACACGGCCACGCGGGCCTTTGGCGCCATGCCGCGGATGCGCGCCAGCTCGGTGCCGGCCACCGAAGCGGTCACCGGGTTGCCGGCGGCGATGGTCGCGATATGGGTGCCGTGGCCGTCGGCGTCCCGGGGCGAGAGGAACTCGCCCGGGTCCAGATCACCGGTCTCCAGGGCGCCGTCGACGAAGAAGCGGGCGCCGATCAGCTTGTTGTTGCACACCGTCTCCGCGAACTGCTCCCCGGACTGGCAGATGCCGTTCCAGCCCTCCGGCGGGTCGAACAGCTGCACGTCGTCGCGGACCTCGAAGCGGCGGCACAGCCAGAGGCCGAGGAAGGTATCCGCGAAGGAGGTGCGGCACAGCCGCGGCCTGTCCGCTTCCCGGGTGTCCTTCAGGCTCGGGTGGTCGGGCGTGATACCGCTGTCGATGACGCCGATGACCACGCCCTCGCCCTCCAGTCCCAGCGCGCCGGTGAGTCCGTCCGTGCTGTCGAACAGGCCGAGGAAACTCGGCGTCTCGTTGGTGGCCAGCGGCCGGATCTCGTCCTCCCAGACGCCGGCCACCTCCGGCATGTGGCGCAGCCGATCGGCCTGCGCCGGCGTCAGGGCGGCGGCGAAACCGCTGAAGCCGTAGCGATAATCGTAGACGGTCTGTGCGCCGGGGGCCGACTTCGCCAGCAGGCTCGTCTGCGCGGCGTCGCTGCCGGCCACCCAGGACTTCACCGTGGCCGACTCCCGGCTGAAGCCGGTGGATTGCATCACCTTCATGGAGGCGGGGCGGCCGGGCGCGGCCGTCTTCGCGTAATGCTCCGCGGCGCCGGGCCGGCGCAGCTGCACGATGTACACCTTGCGGCCGTCGGCGCGGGTGCCGATCTCGTCGGCCAGTACCAGGCTGCCCGCGGCGCCTTCGGCGTGGCGCAGCGAGGCGGCCTCCGCCGTCGTCCCGAGGCAGAGCAGGGTCAAAAGCAGCCAGGTCAATGGCAGCCAGGCCGGATGCAGGTTTCTGTTCACCGCTCGCTCGTCCCAAGGGATCGATGGTCTGTGGGATCGATAGTCTGTCGCCACAGTGAGGAGGCTCGGACGACGTTAGCATAGCGCCGATTCGGCGGGCCAGCACGCCCGCGGCCGCCGCCGACGGTGACTAGTCCCGGGCGAAGATCCGGGACGGGTCGGCGAAGCTCTTGAACTCCAGCGCGTTGCCGGCAGGGTCGCGCAGGAACATCGTGCGCTGCTCGCCCGGCTGGCCGCGGAATCGCACCCGCGGCTCGATCAGGAAGTCGACGCCGGCGGCGGTGAGCCGGTCGGCCAGGTTCTGCCAGTCCGGCGGTGCCAGGATGACGCCGAAATGGCGTACGGGGACTTCGTCGCCATCCACGGCATTGGCTGACTCCTCCCCGACGGTTGCCGCGAGATGCAGGGTGACCTGGTGGCCGAAGAAGTCGAGGTCGAGCCAGCGTTCGTCCTCCCGGCCGGTGGTGCAGCCGAGCAGTTCCAGGTAGAAGCCGCGGGCGCGCTCCAGGTCGTCGACCGGCACGGCAAGGTGGAAGGGCGCGGGGCCGGCTGCCGAGGTCACGCCGCGCCCAGCCAGTCGGTGGGTTTCAGAAAGCGCTCGGTCAGCTCCGCTTCCGGGCTGCCGGGCTCGGGCCGGTAGTCGTACTGCCAGCGCACCAGCGGCGGCAGGGACATCAGGATGGACTCGGTGCGGCCGCCGGACTGCAGCCCGAACAGCGTGCCCCGGTCGTAGACCAGGTTGAATTCCACGTAGCGGCCGCGCCGATAGAGCTGGAACTGGCGCTCGCGTTCGCCCCAGGCGCTGTCCCGGCGCCGCTCGACGATGGGCAGGTAGGCCGGCAGGAAGTGGTCGCCGACGCTTCTCATGAAGTCGAAGCAGCGCTCGAAGCCCCAGTCGTTCAGGTCGTCGAAGAACAGGCCGCCCACGCCGCGGGTCTCGCCCCGGTGGCGGAGATAGAAATACTCGTCGCACCAGTCCTTGAAGCGCGGATAGGTGCCCTCGGGGAAGCCCTCGCAGGCGTCACGGGCCGTGCGATGCCAGTGCTCCACGTCCTCCAGGTACGGATAATAGGGCGTGAGGTCGAAGCCGCCGCCGAACCACCAGACCGGTTCGCTGTCCGGCTTCTCCGCCGCGAACACCCGCACGTTGGCGTGGGTGGTGGGCACGTAGGGATTCTCGGGATGCAGCACCAGCGAGACGCCCATTGCCTGAAATCCCCGGCCGGCCAGCTCCGGTCGGCTCTTCGAGGCGCTGGGTGGAAGGTTGTCGCCGTAGACGTGGGAGAAGTTGACGCCGGCCTGCTCCAGCAGGCTGCCGCCGGCGGTTACCCGGGTCTCGCCGCCCCCGCCGCCTTCCCGCTCCCAGGAGTCGCGGTGGAAACGGGCGGTCCCGTCCACTTCCTCCAGGGTATCGGTGATGTGCCGCTGCAGGCCGAGCAGGTACTCCTTGACGGCCGCCAGTTTGTCGCCGAAGTCGTTCATCGCCATGTGCGCGGGCTGCCTCATCGTCGCGGAGCGACGCATTGTACGGGATGGCCGCGCGCCATGGGTACGGGAGGCGGGCGTCTCAGTCGGCTGACTTCTTCTTCGCCGATTTCTTCTTCGCCGCCTTCTTTTTCGTCTTCTTCCGGCCCGAGGTCTTCTTGCGGGCGGTGCTCTTCTTCTTGGCCGCCTTCTTCGTGTCGGCGGCGGCCGTCGCCGTCTTCTTTTTCGCCTTCTTGCGGCCGCGGCCACGGGCCGGCGCCGCCGCCAGCAGTTCCTTGCATTCCTCCAGCGTCAGCGACGCCGGTTCCCGGTCCTTCGGCACCTTGGCATTCTTGTTCTTGTCCGTCACGTACGGGCCGTAGCGACCCTTGAGTACCTGGATGCCCTCGTCGGGGTAGTCCTGGATGATGCGCTCGGCATCCGCCTTCTTCTTCTCGCGGACGAGTTCCAGCGCGCGCTCCACGTTGATGGTGTAGGGGTCGTCGTCACCGCGGATGGAGACGAACTTGTTGCCGTAGCGCACGTACGGGCCGAAGCGCCCGATGCTGGCCGAGACCGGCTCGCCCTCCGGTGTTTCGCCCAGCTTGCGCGGCAGCTTGAACAGCTCCAGCGCCGCGTCCAGGTCCAGCTCGTTCATCTTCTGGCCCGGCCTGAGGCCGGCGAACTTCGGCTTCTCCTCGTCGTCCTTGGTGCCGATCTGGACGAACGGGCCGAAGCGGCCCATGCGCACGGTCACCGGCTTGCCGCTCTTGGGATCCGTGCCGAGCTCACGCGCCTGGGCCACCTGCTCACGGGTGACGTTCTGGTCCTTCTCCTCCACCAGCTCGTGGAAGGGCGTCCAGAATTCCTCCAGCAGCGGCACCCACTCCCGGTCGCCGCGGGAGATGGCGTCGAGGTCGTCCTCCATGCGCGCCGTGAAGTCGTAGTCCACGTACTGAGTGAAGTGCTCGGTGAGGAAGTGATTGACGATGCGGCCGATGTCCGTGGGCGCGAACTGGCGGCCCTCCATCTCCACGTACTCACGGTTCTTCAGCGTCGTGATGATGTTGGCGTAGGTCGAGGGCCGGCCGATGCCGAGCTCCTCCAGCGATTTCACGAGGCTCGCCTCCGTGTAGCGTGGCGGCGGCTCGGTGAAGTGCTGTTCGGGACGGATCTCCTCCAATTTCAAACGGTCGCCCTCGGCCAGGTCGGGCAGGCGCCGGTCGCTGTCGTCGGGACCGGCGTCGTCGCGGCCTTCCTGGTAGACGGCGATGAAGCCGGGCTTGACCAGCACCGAGCCCGTTGCGCGGAAGCGCCCGGTGGCCTCACCCTCCGGCTCGTTGGCGGGCACCATCTCGGCGCTCACCGTATCGAACACCGCGGGCACCATCTGGCTCGCCACCGTGCGCGTCCAGATCAGCCGGTAGAGCTTCAGCTGGTCGGCCTCCAGCTTGCCCTCCAGCTCGTCCGGCGTGCGGCTCACCGATGTGGGGCGGATGGCCTCGTGAGCCTCCTGGGCGTTCTTGGACTTGTTCTTGTACTGGCGCGGGCTGTCCGGCACGTTGTCCTTGCCGTAGCGCTCGGCGATCACGCTGCGGGTCTCGTCAACCGCCACCTGGGCCAGCGTGACCGAGTCGGTGCGCATGTAGGTGATCAGGCCGACGTTGCCGTCGGCGCTGCCGATGTCCACGCCCTCGTAGAGCCGCTGGGCGACGCGCATGGTGCGCTGGGTGTTGAAGCCGAGCTTGCGCGAGGCCTCCTGCTGCAGCGTCGAGGTGGTGAACGGCGCGGCCGGGTTACGGCGCCGCTGCTTGCGCTCCACCTTGACCGTGCGCAGCACGCCGTCGGCGGCCTGACGCAGCGCGGCGTCCACGGCCATGGCCGTGTCCTCGTCGCCGAAGCTGAACTGCTCCACCTTCTCGCCCTTGTAGACCACCAGCCGCGCGGGGAAGGCCTGGCCTTCCTTGCTGACGTCGGCCTCGATGGTCCAGTATTCCCGTGACACGAAGCGCTCGCGTTCCTCCTCGCGCTCGACGATGAGTCTGAGCGCCGGGCTCTGCACCCGGCCGGCGGAGAGGTTCGGCTGTACCTTCTTCCACAGCAGCGGAGACAGGTTGAAACCCACCAGGTAGTCCAGTGCGCGCCGTGCCTGCTGCGCGTTCACCAGCTCGCTGGAGAGGCCGCGGGGATGCTGGATGGCGTCCTGGATGGCCTGCTTCGTGATCTCGTAGAAGACGACGCGATGGACCTCCTTGTTGTCCAGGGCGCCCTTGTCCTTCAGCAGCTCGTACAGGTGCCAGGCGATCGCCTCGCCCTCACGGTCCGGGTCCGTCGCGAGTATCAGGGAGTCCGCCTTCTTCAGCGCACGGACGATGGCGTTGACGTGCTTCTCGTTGCGCTCGATCACCCGGTACTTCATCTCGAAGCCGTGTTCCGGATCCACGGCACCTTCCTTTGGCACGAGGTCGCGGACGTGCCCGTAGGAGGCCAGGACGTCGTAGTCCTTGCCCAGGTACTTTTCGATGGTCTTCGCCTTGGCCGGCGATTCCACGATGACGAGGTTCTTGCTCATCCGTTCCCGTGCGTCCCTTGTCGCCGGGCGCGTTCCTGTCGCCCGGCCAGAAATGAAAAACCGCGGACTCTGCCGCGGCGTGCTGTCTGACGCGGCCAGTCTGCCGCCTCAGATTCCCCCGATCAATGGATCGTCCCCGACTCCTCGTCGAAGACCAGATCTTCCATGCGCGCGTAGGCGAGTTCCTGGCCGGGCTGGCTGAACAGCACCATCAGCACCACCCACTTGATCTGCTCCACGTCGATGTCGGCGGACTCCAGCGCGAGCAGGCGGTCGATCACCAGTTCGCGCTGGGGCGGCGAGAGAATGCCCACCTGCTCCAGATACACGAGGTAACCGCGGCAGGCCGCATCCAGGCGGGAGAGCTCGACCCCGTTGAAGATGCGGGTGCCATTCTCCGTCTGCGGGTTCGGGGACAGGAGGTCGTTGTTCGTTCCGAGACCGTCCAGCCAGTCGAGGGCGTGCTCGATTTCGGCGTCGTGGAAGCCGGCCCGGGCGAGTTCCTCGCGGAGTTCATTCTGATCCGCTTCGGGTTCTTCCTCCGTATCGATGTAGGTCTCGAACAGGTACATCAATACGTCGAGGACGTTCTCTTTCATTCGGGTAGGCGCTCCTGTCTGACCCTCGAGAACTTCCCGCCAGGCAGCGATTCGACTTCGCCCTCGAGTTCCAGGATCAGGAGCATGGAGGAAAGCTGATCGATCGTCAATCCGGACCGTTCGATCAACGTATCCATGTCCGCGGGTTCCCACGCGAGGGCCTCCAGCAGTTTGTCGTAATCCCCGTCGCGTCCCGCTCCGGCAGCGCCGGCGGCCGCGGAATCGGTGTCCGACGGCGGCTCCCCGAGGCGTGTGCCGAGCGCGCCCGCGAGCGGTGCGAGCTCGGCGAAGATGTCGTCCGCGGACTCCACCAGGCGGGCGCCGTCGCGGATCAGTCGGTGACAGCCGCGGGCGAGCGCGTTGTGTATGGAGCCCGGTATGGCGAAGACCTCGCGCCCCTGCTCGGCGGCCAGGCGGGCGGTGATGAGCGAGCCGCTGCGCTGCGCCGCCTCCACCACGAGCGTGCCCAGGCTCATGCCGCTGATGATCCGGTTGCGTCGCGGGAAGTGCCACGCCTCAGGCGGCGAGCCCAGCGGGAACTCGCTCACCAGGGCGCCCCGTTCCGCGATGCGGTGGGCGAGGTGGCGGTTTGCGGCGGGATAAACGCGGTCGATGCCCGTGCCCAGCACGGCGATGGTGCTGCCGCCCGCCGACAGGGCGCCTTCGTGGGCGGAGGCGTCGATGCCGGTTGCAAGTCCACTGGTGATGGTGAGACCGCTGGCGGCGAGATGGGCGGCGAACTCGAAGGCGGTGCGCTCGCCGCCGCGGGTAGGGTTGCGGCTGCCGACCACGGCGAGCTGGGGCATGGACAGGAGTCCGGGCTCGCCGTTGACGTACAGAACGAGCGGCGCGCCGGCGGCCTCCGCGAGCAGTGCGGGATAGTCCGCCGAATGCCGGCTGACGAGATGATGTCCCGGCTCGGCGAGCCAGCCGGCAATGTGCGCCATCCGCTCCGCCGGAGGCGCGAGCAGCGCCTCGACTGTATCCGCGTCGAGACCGCGGGAGGCGAGCGCGCCGCGTCCCGCCCCCGCCACCCGGGCGGCCGAGCCGAAGCTCTCGACCAGCGCGGCAGCCTCGGCCGCGCCCAGCCCCGGGGCCTCGGCGAGACGTACCCAGGCTTCTGTCTCTTCGTCCATGTCCGGCTCCGCTGTGCCGGCACGCCGAAAAGAAACGGCCGGCGCCCTCGCGGACGCCGGCCGTTGCGTTGTCTGGCGTCAGGAGGGGTTACGTACTATATCGTGCACGCGCATCTCGCTCTCCGCCGTCATGACGAGGGCGTAAGCGATGCGGTCGTACACCTTGAACACCATCACGGTGCCCGCCGGCTCGTCCGGCAGCTTCACCTTCTCGCCGCCGAGCAGGCCGAAGCCGCCCGTCTTCGCGTAGCGGTCACGCACCGTCTCGCCGGCCGTCAGGACGCTGAGCACGTCGCCGGGGGCCAGGCCGTTACGGGCGCCGCGGTTGATCACGATGACCTGGTACTGCCCGATCAGCGAGATACCATCTACTACCGAAATGATGCGGCCGTCTATGTCCGTTTCCGGCGGCTTCGGGAAGAAATTCAGCGGGATCTCGATCTCCTGGCGCATCAGCCGGTCGCCGGCCAGCGCCTCCCGGCTGGTTTTCAGGAGATGCACGGTAGAGGGATCGCCGGTGCGGTCCACCTGCCCCTGGCCCACGTAGATGGCCTGGTAGCCGACCACCTTGTCGTCGTCGGGATCCACCAGCGGCTCGTCGACGTGCAGCACGCTGTAGCGCGAGCCCACGCCCTCGATGTCGCCCCGCACGTAGACGTCGTTCCCGGCACCGGCGATCAGGTGCTGGCCGCGGCTGGTCAGGATGTAGGGCAGCGCATCGGCCTGTTCTTTCTCGAGTACCGCGCCGCGGGTGAGGAAGGCCGCGATCTGCTCGTAGGGGATGGTGGTGATGGCCTGATCCAGCGGCGTGGCGCGGATCTGCGGGCTCAGCCGCTCGGCCTGGATGCCCCGTTCCAGCATGATGCGGGGACGGCCGTCGATGTAGACCAGCGACAGCACGTCGCCGGGATAGATGAGGTGCGGGTTCTCGACCTGCGGATTCACCTGCCAGATCTCCGGCCAGAACCAGGGGTCGCGCAGGAACATCTCGGAGATGTCCCACAGGGTGTCACCCTTCTTCACCACGTAGCGTTCGGGCGCGTTCGGCGCCAGCGGCACTTCCTGCGGCGGCGGCGGCGCGGGTTCGGCCCGCCGTTCGGCCACCTCTGCGTCCGCGCTGCGGCGCGGCTCCAGCGAGACGGGCCCGGAAGACTCCGCACTCGCCGCCGGGGTCACCGGGTCGGGCGGCGCGTCGGCGTCGTCGGCGAAGGGGTTCAGGCTGCAACCGGCTGTTGTCGCAAGAGTCGATGCAACAAAAAGCACTCCGCACAGTCTCACCATGGACTGGGTATTCCGCTCTGCAAGGGGCATGGTTGGGCTTGCTCCATCCTGTGGGAATCGGGGCTGCCGGCTGTCACGGCGCTGGTATACTATGGCGTTCCGACGCGCGACCAACTGCCAAGTGCGTCACAGAATCGCCCCGGGCCGCCGTGCCCGCCTGACATAACGTCTTGATTGTCCGTTATGTATCCCAATAAAGTCAAAACACTAGATGGTTTTTGTGGCAGTTCACGCGAGATATTGAGAAGGCACCGATGGCTATCCTGAACATACTCGAATTCCCCGATCCGCGCCTGCGCACGAAGGCGCAGCCCGTCGAATACGTGGACGACGAACTCAGGCAGCTGATCGACGACATGTTCGAGACCATGTATGCGGCGCCCGGCATCGGCCTGGCGGCGACCCAGGTGGACGTGCACAAGCGCCTGCTGGTGGCCGACGTCTCCGCAGAGAAGGATCAGCCCCACGTCTTCATCAACCCCGAGATCCTGGAGAAGGACGGCGTCGAGATGACCGAGGAGGGCTGCCTGTCGGTGCCCGGTTTCTACGAGCCGGTGGAGCGGGCCGAGCGCATCCGCGTGCGCGCGCTGAACCGTGACGGGGAGAGCTTCGAGATGGAGGCGGAGGGATTGCTCGCCGTCTGCATCCAGCACGAGATGGACCATCTGGAAGGCAAGCTGTTCGTGGACTACCTGTCGGAGATGAAGCGTCAGCGCATCCGCAAGCGGTTGCTGAAAGGGCGTCGCAACGCCGCGCAGCCTGCCGGGGAGCGGGCTGCCAGCCCCGTCTGAGCACCGGGCCTTCTCCCGTGACCGGTGAGGGCGTTGCGGGAGAGGCGGCCAGTGCGCCCCGCCTGATCTTCGCCGGCACCCCCGAATTCGCCCTGGCCTCGCTGCAGGCGCTCTGCGGCGCCGGCCACCGCCCCGTGGCGGTGCTGACCCAGCCGGACCGCCCGGCGGGCCGGGGCCGCCGCCTCACCGCAAGTCCCGTCAAGTCCTGGGCCGTCGAGGAAGGGCTGACCGTGCTGCAGCCCGTCACGCTGAAGGACGCCGCGACCGTCGCCGAGCTCGCGGCCCTGGAGCCGGACGCGCTGATCGTGGCCGCCTACGGGCTCCTTCTGCCGCCCGACGTGCTCGAACTTCCGCCGTCCGGCTGCATCAACGTGCATGCCTCCCTGCTGCCCCGCTGGCGCGGCGCGTCGCCGATCCAGGCGGCGGTACTGGCCGGCGACCCGGTCTCCGGCATCAGCCTGATGCGCATGGAGGCCGGCCTCGACACCGGTCCGGTGTACGCCCGGGCCGAGACGCCCGTGGGCCCCCGGGAGACCGGGGGCGAGCTGCACGACCGTCTGGCCGCGCTCGGTGCCGGACTGCTGGCCGAGCGGCTGCCGGACATCCTCGCGGGCCGGCTGCAGGCCGAGCCCCAGGATGACACGGCGGCAACGTACGCGCCGCGCATCCGCCGGGAGGACGCGCTCATCGACTGGTCCTGGCCGGCGGCACGCATCGACCGCGCCGTGCGGGCCTATGATCCCTGGCCGGTGTGCCATACCCGGCTGGAGGGCGAATTGCTGCGCTGCTGGCGGGCCGAGCCGTTACCCGCCGGGGACCCGGCGCCGGCCGCGCCCGGTGTCGTCCTCGCTGCCGGCGCCGACGGCATCGACGTGGCCACAGGCGAGGGCGTGCTGCGCTTGCTGGAAGTCCAGCTTGCGGGCCGCCGCCGCATCGCCGCCCGGGATTTCGCGAACCAGCGCCTTGCCAGCCGGCGCGGGCTCGCCGGCCTGAGACTTGGCTAGCCGCGCCAGCCCCAGGGCGGCCGCGGCGAGGGCGCTCGCCGCCGTCGCGGATCGAGGCTGCTCCCTGGATGATGCGCTGTCCGTGGAGATTGCCGCCTGTCGCGAGGGCGACCGTGCGCTGGCGGCGGAGATGGCCTACGGTGCCGTCCGCTGGCACTTCACGCTGCGCGCGCTCACCGGGCGCCTGCTGGAGCGGGCGTTGCCGCAGCGGGAGCGTCCGGTCGCCGCGCTGATTGAGGTCGGCCTTTATCAGCTCTGGCGCATGCGGGTGCCGGACCACGCGGCGGTGGGCGAGACGGTGGCCGCCTGCCGCGAGCTGGGCCGGCCGCGAATGCGCGGACTGGTCAACGCGGTGCTGCGCCGTTTCCAGCGCGAGCAGGACAGCCTGCTCGAGGCCGTCATGGCAGACCCCGAGGCAGACCCCGAGGCAGCCTGGTCCCACCCCCGCTGGCTGCTGGACGCGCTGGCCGCCGACTGGCCCGACAAGTGGGAAGCGATAGCGCGGGCGAACAACGAGAGGGCGCCGATGTGGGTGCGGGTCAATCTGCATCGCACCGACGCTGCCGGCTGGTGCCACCGGCTGCCGGACGGCGTGGAGGCCGCGCCGCTGCCGGGCGTGCCGTCGGCGCTGCGGCTGTCGCGGCCACTCCCGGTCGAGGAGCTGCCGGGCTTTGCCGACGGCGAGGTCGGCGTGCAGGACGGCGCAGCCCAGCTCGCCGCGCCGTTGCTGGGCGCCGCTCCCGGCATGCGCGTTCTGGACGCCTGTGCCGCCCCCGGCGGCAAGACATTGCATATCCTGGAGAGCGTGGGCGGGGACGCAGCGGTCACGGCCCTCGACGCGGACGCCGGCCGGCTGGAGCGGGTGCGCGAAGCGCTGGCACGGGGCGGCTACCGCGCCGGGCTCCTCTGCGGCGATGCCGCGGAACCGGCCGCGTGGTGGGACGGCGAGCCCTACGACCGGATACTCGTCGACGCACCCTGCAGCGCCACCGGCGTCATCCGACGCCATCCGGACATCAAATTGTTGCGCCGCCCCGCCGACGTCGAGCGGCTGGCGGCGCGCCAGCTGGCCATGCTCCGCGCCCTCTGGCCGCTGCTGGCGCCCGGCGGCCGGCTGGTCTACGCGACCTGCTCCGTGCTGCGCGCCGAGAACTCGGAGGCGGTCGCCGCGTTCGCCGTCGCGGAACCCGGCGCGGGCGTCGGAAAACCGTTGCCCGATGACAACATACGCGATCTAATGCAAGCTGACGGGGCCGGATTTCAGCTGTTTCCGGGACGAAACGGTCTGGATGGATTCTTTTACTGTTGTATCGAAAAGCCGACATGAGCCTGCCGAGCGCACCAGCGGAAGGGACTGCGGGCCGTCTCTGGGCGCTGCTCGTCCTCCTCGCGTGCCTGGCCTGGCAGCCGGCATCCGGGCAGGAAGGCGGCACGGTCGCCGTGCGTTCGGCGGATTCGAACCTGGTGGACGGCGTCTACCGGGTGGGCGCCCGCCTCCAGTACGTCCTGTCCGACGAGGCGCTGGACGCGCTGGACAGCGGCGTCCCGATCAACGTGGAGCTGCAGTTCCAGGTGATCCAGAAACGGCGTTTCTGGCTGGACGACGTCACTGCGGAGCTGGCGGTGAATTACCAGCTGCTCTACAACGCGCTCAGCCGCCGCTACGTTGTCCGTAATCTGAACACCGGCGAGCAGGACTCCTATGCCACGCTGTATTCGGCGCTGAACAACCTGGGGCGCATCACGTCGCTGCCCGTGATCGACGCGGCCCTGCTCCGCGACGACAGGGACTATCGCATCCGGATGCGGGCCGTGGTGGACGTCAAGGACTATCCCGCCGCGCTGCGGCTGATCGTGTTCTGGCGGGAAGACTGGCGGATCACCAGCGACTGGTACGAATGGCAGCTCGAACGCTGAGGAGATTCCTCTTCACCCTGCTGGCGGGCGTCGGTCTGCTGCTGGCGCTCACTGCCCTGCTGTTGCTTACCCAGACCTCCCAGAGCTCGGAGCAGTTCGATCGGCTCTCCGGCATCACCCTGCTGGTGAACGCAGTGGGCGTCGTCATTCTGATCGTGCTGTTGATCGGCAACCTGGCGCGCCTGGTGCAGGACCTGCGACATCACGTGCCGGGCGCCAAACTGAAGGGCCGCATGGTGGCGATGTTCATCGGCCTGGCCGTCCTGCCACTGCTGCTGGTCTACTACTTCTCCGCCCAGTTCCTGAACCGAGGCATCGACAGCTGGTTCACCGAGGACGTGGAGCAGGGGCTGGAGGACGCGCTGGATCTCTCCCGTGCCGCCCTCAGCATACAGATGCGCACGAATCTCGATCTCACCCTGCGCTATGCGGAGCGGGCGGAGCTCGTGAGCGAGGCCGCACTGGTCAGCGAGCTCGCCCGCATGCGCCGGGACACCGGCGCGCTGGAGGTGACGATGTTCGGCCCCAACAGCCGCATCGTCGCCACCAGCTTCGACCGCTCCCGCCTCGCCGTGCCCGCGCCGCCGTCCGACGAGATGCTGCTGCAGATCAGTCAGGACCGGCCTTACGTGAGTCTCGATCCGCTGGAGGAAGGCGGCTACCAGATCCGCACCGCGGCGCCGGTGACCGGCGATGCCCGCACCGGCGAGCGCTACGTGCTGCAGGCCCTCTACCCGGTGACCCAGCGGCTGTCCGCCATGGCCGACAACGTCGGCGATTCGTACACCGACTACAAGCGCCAGCTCTACCTGCGCGAACCCCTGAAGCGCACACTGACCCTGACCCTGACGGTGGTGCTGCTGGTCTCCCTGCTCGCCTCGATCTACGGCGCCTTCTTCTTCTCCCGCCGCCTGGTGGCGCCCATCCAGCAGCTGGTGGCCGGCACCCGGGCCGTGGCGGCCGGAGACTTCGACACCCAGCTGCCGACCCCGTCCCGGGACGAGATCGGCTTTCTCGTCAATTCCTTCAACGACATGACCCGGAGGCTGGCCGCGGCCCGGGAGACGGCCCGCGACAGTCAGGCCCAGGTGGAGGCCGAGCGCGCCAACCTCGAGGTCATCCTGGCGCGGCTGTCCACCGGCGTGGTGTCGCTGGAGCCGGACCTGCGCATCCGCACGGCCAACCAGGCCGCCGGCGCGATCCTGGGCGTGGATCTCGAGAGCCGCATCGGCGAACTGCTGTCGGAGGTGGCCGAAGGGCGCCCGCTGCTGGAGCAGTTCGTGGACGTGGCCCGGGTGCATCTCGCCGCCGCAGAGACCGAGTGGCGCGAGCAGATCGTGCTGCGCGGCGAAGTCGGCCGACGCGTCCTCACCTGTGCCTGCACGGCGCTGCCGGCCGAGGACGGCCACACTGCCGGTTTCGTCGTCGTGTTCGACGACATCACGGCGTTGCTGCAGGCCCAGCGCGACGCGGCCTGGGGCGAGGTGGCGCGTCGCCTCGCCCACGAGATCAAGAATCCGCTGACCCCCATCCAGCTTTCCGCCGAGCGGCTGCGGCAGAAGTACCTCAGGGAGATGCCGCCGGGCGAGGCGCAGATACTCGACCGCGCGACCCACACGATCGTGCAGCAGGTGGAGGCGATGAAGGAGATGGTGAACGCCTTCTCCGAGTATGCCCGCGCGCCGGACATGGACATGACCCGGTTCGACCTCAACCAGCTGGTGCGCGAGGTGATCGATCTCTACCGCGCCCAGGACAGGGCCGTGGACATCACGCTGGACCTCGACACCGGGCTGCCCCTCATCGATGCGGATGCGGGTCGGGTGCGCCAGATCCTGCACAATCTCGCCCGCAACGCCGTCGAGGCACTGGAAGGGCAGGAAAACGGCAGAATCGATATCATTACCCGCGCGGAGGAGGATAATGGGGCGAAGCTGGCCACCATCACGGTCGAGGATAACGGTCCGGGATTCCAGGCGGGGCCGGTGGAACAGGTCTTCGATCCCTACGTCACGTCCAAACCGAAAGGCACGGGTCTCGGACTCGCCATCGTGAAGAAACTGGTGGAGGAACACGCAGGCAGCATCCGGGCGGAAAACCGCCACCGCGGCGGGGCGAGGATACGCATCTCGCTGCCGGCCGACGAGGCGAGTCGGGAGCTGATGCTGTCGTCCATGCCGCGGCGGGGCGAGCGGGGTGACAAACGGAGAGAGAGGGCATGAGTGGCGAACACATACTCGTCGTCGACGACGAGTCGGACATCCGGACACTGATCCGGGAGATCCTCTCGGACGAAGGTTACGAGGTCACCGCGGCCGCAGACGCCGCCGAGGCGCGAGAGGCGCGCAAGGCGGGCCACCATGACCTGGTGTTGCTGGATGTCTGGATGCCGGACACCGACGGCATCACCCTGCTGAAGGAGTGGACCCAGCAGCCCGACACCCGGCAGTGCCCGGTGGTGATCATGTCCGGGCACGGTACGGTGGACACGGCCGTGGAGGCTACCCGGCTCGGCGCGTTCGATTACATCGAGAAGCCGCTGTCGCTGTCGAAGCTGCTGCACACCGTGGAGCGCGCGCTGGAGTCCGGCAGGAAGAGCGAGCCGCAGCAGATGCGCCGGCTGCTCTCGCCGCTGGCGCCGGTGGGAAAGAGCGAAGCGATGCGAGGTCTGCGCGAACAGGCCCGCAAGCTCGCCGCGCACGATGCGCCGATGCTGCTGATCGGCGAGTCCGGTTCCGGCCGGGAGGCGTTTGCCCGCTACGTCCACTCCGTCGGTCCCCGCGCCGCCGCCGAGTACGTGAGCGTGCCCGGCGGCTCGCTGACCGACGACAACGCCGAGGTGCGGCTCTACGGCAGCGAGGAGAATGGCGAGGTCCGCGAGGGACTGCTGGACCGTGCGGCGGGCGGCATCCTGTTCGTGAACGAACTCGGTGATGCCAGCCCCGCTGCACAGACCCTGCTGGCGAGCGCGCTGGAGCAGGGCAGCTACCTGCGCAGGGGCGGTCAGACGACGGTGCCGGTGACCGCCCGCATCATGGCGTCGCTGCCGCAGGACTACGAGCGGCTGCTGGACCGCGGTACGCTGCGCCGCGACCTGCTGACCCACGTGAACGTGCTCACCCTGCGGGTGCCGCCGCTGCGCGAGTACGCCGAGGACGTGCCGGAGCTGTTGCGCTACTACGCGGAGAAGCTGGTCGACGCGGAGGGCCTGCCGTTCCGGCGCTTCGGCGTCGCGGCACAGAATCGGCTGCGCAACTATCCGTGGCCGGACAACGTGCGTGAGCTCAAGAATCTCGTGCACCGGGTGCTCATCAGCGGCGGCGACGAGGAAGTGTCGCTGTCCGAGATCGAGAGCGAGCTGAAGGCCGAGGCGCCAGACGACGAGCCGCTGGTGAAGCAGGACCTGCTGGCGCTGCCGTTGCGTGAGGCGCGGGAGGCCTTCGAGCGCGCCTATCTCACCCAGCAGCTGATCCTGTGCAACGGCAAGGTGGGCAAGCTCGCCCAGCGCGTCGGCATGGAGCGCACCCATCTCTATCGCAAGCTGCGCGCGCTGGGGGTGGACTTCCGCCAGGCCGGCGGCGGCGACGACTGAGCGTCAGGGTCCTTCCGCGAATTCCACGAATCCCTGCATGAATTCCCGCAGGCGCTCGCGGGTCTTCTCGTCCTCGAGCCGGCCGTCTTCGATCAGGTCGTGAATCCGTGACACCATGATGCGCGGCCCCGGCCAGATCTGCATGCCGAGTGTTCGCAGCACCGGCAGCCAGGCGGCCTGGCCCAGCACCGTGCCGAAACCGCCTGGCGAGGCGCCGATGAGCGCCACCGGACGGCCGCCGAAGATGCGGCCGATCTCCTGCGGCGGACGCGACAGCCAGTCCAGGGCGTTCTTGGCCACCCCGGGTATGGAGTTGTTGTACTCGGGACTCGCGATGACGAGGCCGTCCGAGTCCGCGATGCGCTCCTGCAGCCGGGTGACCGCTTCCGGTATGCCCTCCTCCGCCTCCCGGTCGGCGTCGTAGAGCGGGATGTCCGCGATGGACTGCACGTCCAGGCTGCTGCCCGCGGGACCGAGTTCCGCGGCCGCTTCCAGCAGCGTCCGGTTGAACGAATCGCGCCGCAGGCTGCCGGCGAATCCTGTCAGTCTTGCCATGCTCTCTCCTCCTGGCCGTCCTCGTCGACGACGGGCGGCGGTTCGGCGGGATGGACTTTCGGCGCCGGCCGTGCGACCGGCAGCAGGCGTCCGTCCGTCTCGAAGCGCACGCCCGGATTGCCGAAGTCCTGCCGCGACAGGCGCGCCATCAGTGCCAGCGCCTCACCCGCCGGATCGATGGTGGGGCCCGACGGCCGGATCTGGCGCGTGGACACCACGCTGCCCTCGACGAACTCGCCGTTGCCGTCCAGGGTGGTCAAGAGTATCGGTGCGACGCCCTTCAGGCCGGCGACGCTGATGCCGTAGTAGGTGGCGAAGTTGCCGAGGCTGTAGGCGATGATGCGTCCCCGGTAGCGCTCCAGCGCGCGCACGACGTGCGGGCCGTGGCCGAAGACGAGGTCGGCGCCTGCATCCACCATCGCCCGCCCGAAGGCCACAACGTCGCCGCGGGGCTCGCCGTAGTATTCCTCTTCCGCGAACGGCAGGCGCAGCGCGTCGATACCCTCGGCACCGCCGTGAAAGGACACGATGACGACGTCGTGCCCGGCAGCGAGGTCGGCCACCATGGCCGTTGCCGTCTCCTCGTTCAGCATGGGATTCGCGCCGCGGGTGCCGGAGAAGGCGACGAAGCCCACCCGGATGCCGCCCACGTCCATGCTGGCGGTGCTGCCCTCCCGGCCGGAGTGGCGGATGCCCGCCGCATCCAGCGCGGCCATGCTCGCGTCCCGGCCTTCCTCGCCGAAGTCCCGGGTGTGGTTGTTGGCGAGGCTGAGTGCATCGAAGCCCGCGTCCCGGTACACGCCGGCGTAGCGGGTGGGGGAGCGGAACAGCCAGCAGGCCGACGGGTTCTTGCACTGCTTGGCGGGCTCGCCGCCGTCGAGCAGCACGCCCTCCAGGTTGCCGATGGCGAGGTCGGCCTGCCGGAGCACCGCCGCCACGCCGTCGAAAAAGCCGAGGGCGTCGTCGTCGGGCAGCCGGTTGTCGGGATAGTCGGTGCCGATCATCATGTCGCCGACGGTTGCCACCGTGATGCGCAGCGCCGAGAGATCGGGTTCGGCTGGTGGCTCGGGCGGCGTCGGCACGGCGGGTGCGGCCGGCGCGTCGGCAGGCGATGGCGCTTCGGCCGGGGCGCCGGATTGCGGTGCCGTCGCACAGCCGGCCAGGGAGGCGCACGACAGCGCCGCAACCAGCAGCGAACTGAAGATAGCCGGGCGGGCCTTCATTGCTGCGGTACGCGGATCATGAGCACCTCGATCTTCGCCTCGCGCAACCGGCGGCGCAGGTCGTCGAGCTCGTCCATGTCGGAGACCGGGCCGATGCGCACCCGGTGATAGGTGCGATCGTCGATGGCGACGCGCTGGATGCGCGAGGGGATGCCCTGCAGCGCGAGCCGCGCCTTCATGCGGTCGGCGTCCTCGAAGGCACTGAACGAGCCGGCCTGGAGAACGTAGGTGCCGGGCTCGGTGGGGAGATCCGGCCGGTTGTCCGGACGGGCGTGGGGCTCCTCTTCGGGCACCACCACCTCGAAGCGCGGCAGCATCTCGTAGAAATCGAAACGGGACTCGCTGGCCGCCGGCGTCTCCACCCGCTTCGGTTCCGGCCGCGGCGCCTGCTCTTCCTCCCTGAGGCTTGCGGCCTCCCGCGGCCGTGGTTCGCCCGCAGGCTCGTCCCGGTCGCTCATCCAGACTGCGGCCGCCACCGAGAGGCCGATGGCCAGGCCGAACAGCATCCACAGCCAGCCGGGCGCCTGCCGGCTGCGGCTGCTGCTGCGGGAGCTGCGGCGCTTCGTCTTCCGGCGTCGCTGTGCCATGGCTACATCGATTCGGGGGCGGAGACGCCCAGCAGAGCGAGACCGTTGGCGATGACCTGCCGCGCGGCGAGCACCAGCGTGAGCCGCGCGTTCCGCAGCGCCTCGTCGTCGACGATGAAGGTATGGGCGTTGTAATAAGTGTGGAACTCGTTGGCCAGGTCCCGCAGGTAGAACACCAGCGTCTGCGGCGCGCGCTTGTCCGCGGCCGCCTCGATCACCTCGGGAAAACGGGTGAGTGTGGCGATGAGCGCGCTCTCCTGCTCCTCGGTAAGCTGATCCAGAGAGGCGAGCCCCTGCTCGCGGTCCCAGGCGAGTCCCTTGTCTTCCAGCTGGCGCATGACGCTCGCCACGCGGGCGTGCGCGTACTGGATGTAGTAGACCGGATTCTCGTTGGAGCGCGATTTCGCCAGCTCCAGGTCGAAGTCCAGGTGCTGGTCGTTGGAGCGCATGACGTAGAACAGGCGCGCGGCATCGTTGCCCACCTCCTCGCGCAGCTCGCGCAGCGTTACGAACTCGCCGGAGCGGGTGGACATCTGCATCTTCTCGCCGCCCCGGTAGAGCGTGACGAACTGCACCAGGCGCACCTCCAGCGAGTCGCCGGGCTCGCCCATCGCCTCCAGGCCGGCACGCACCCGCGCGATGTAGCCGTGGTGGTCGGCGCCGAGCACGTCCAGCAGCAGGTCGTTGCCGCGCTGGCGCTTGCCGTAGTGGTAGGCGATGTCGCTCGCGAAATAGGTCTTCTTGCCGTTGTCGCGGACCACCACCCGGTCCTTTTCGTCGCCGTAGTCGGTGGCGCGGAACCAGACGGCGCCGTCGCGCTCGTAGAGCATGCCGCGATCGCGCAGCCGCTGGAGTGCCTCGTCGATGACACTTTGCTCGGTGAGGCTGGCCTCGGAGAACCAGGTGTCGAATTCCACGCCGAAGCCGGCGAGGTCGTCACGGATGTCGTCCAGGATGCTCGCGAGCGCATGCCGCCGGACGGTGTCGAAGCCCTCGTCGCCGAGCAGGGTCTGGGCGCGGGCGATCAGCCCATCGATGCGCGCCTCCTTGTCGCCGTCCGGCGCGTCTTCGGGGAGGTCGCGCAGCACCTCCGCGGCGCCCGCCATGTAGCGGTCGGCCGGCAGCTCCCGGGCGATGTCGATGATGTAGTCGCCGCGATAGCCAGCGGCCGGGAACGGCAGCGTCTCGCCGTGCAGGCCCAGATAGCGCAGCCAGACGCTGAGGGCGAGGATCTCCATCTGCCGGCCGGCGTCGTTCACGTAGTACTCGCGGTGCACCGGGTAGCCCGCAGCCTCCAGCAGGTTTGCCACCGTGGCGCCGTAGCTCGCGTGGCGGCCGTGGCCGACGTGCAGCGGGCCGGTGGGGTTGGCGGAGACGAATTCCACCATCACCCGGGGTGCGTCGCGCTTCTCCCGGCGACCGTAGCAGCGGGCCTCGGCGAGCACGCGGCCGATCTCGCGCCTGAGCGCCGTCCGGCTCAGGCGGAAGTTGATGAAGCCCGGGCCGGCCACGGAGACCTCCTCCACCAGCTCGGACTTGGGCAGGCCGGCGATGATGTCGGCGGCGAGTTCCCGGGGGTTGCGGCCCAGACTCTTGGCGAGCCGCAGCGCGACGTTGGTGGCGAAGTCGCCATGGCGCGGATCGCGGGCGCGCTCGACGTCTGCGCTCACGCTCGCGAGCTCCACCTCGTCGGCGATTTCCGGCCGCGAGGCGAGTGCCGCTTCGACCAGTCTGGCGATGGTTTCTTTCAAGTCCGGTCCCCGGGAATCAGGCGAGAGAGCAATGCGCAATACTACCCGTTCACAGTGCCGTCCCGCATCCGGCGGCGCTCAGAAAAGCTCGATGGGATCGACGTCCAGCGACCACCGCACGCGGCTCGCGCCGGGCGCCTGCTCGGCCTGCTCGCGCAGCCGGGCCAGCAGCCGGTGCAACGGTGCCCGTTCCGCGCTCTGCAGCAGCAGCTGGCAGCGATAGCGGCCGGCCCGGCGCGCCAGCGGCGCCGTCACCGGCCCCAGCAGGCGGACCTCTGCGCCGGCGACGGCCGCGAGCGCGGACTTCATCTCGCGCAGGAATGCCATCGCTGCCTCCGGCCGGGTGGCCGAGGCCCGCAGCAGCGCGATGCGAGAATAGGGCGGCCAACCGCTGTCCCTGCGTTCCGCCAGTGCGGCCCGCGCGAAGTCGGCATAACCCTGCCGTACGAGCCGCTGCAGCAGGGGGTGCTGCGGGAAGTCGGTCTGTATCAGTACCTCGCCCGGCCGGTCGGCGCGGCCGGCCCGGCCGGCCACCTGCAGCAGGGTCTGCGCCAGCCGCTCGGCGCTGCGGAAGTCGCTGCCGAACAGCCCCTGGTCGGCGTTCAGCACGCCCACGAGCGTCAGGCGCGGGAAATGGTGGCCCTTCGAGAGCATCTGGGTGCCTACCAGGATCTGCGCGCGGCCGCTGCGGGCATCGTCCAGCGCGCTCTCCATGCTGCCCTTGCGCTGGGTGCTGTCGCTGTCGATGCGGCTTACCCGGTAGCCCGCAAACCGGCTGTGCACCGCCTCTTCCACCCGCTCGGTGCCCCGCCCCAGCGCCGCTACCGTGCCGCCGCACGCCGGGCAGCTCGTGTCCACCGGTCGTTCGCTGCCGCAGTGGTGGCAGCGCAGGCGCTGGTCGCCCGCATGCAGCGTCATGCGCGCATCGCAGCGGCGGCAATCGGCGACGTGGCCGCAGTCGCGGCAGAGCAGCGTCGGCGCATAGCCGCGGCGGTTCAGATAGAGCAGCACCTGGCCCTCCTCGGCGAGGTGGCGCTCGATGGCGTCGATCAGCGGTGCCGACAGGCCGTCGATGGGTGGATGACGCCCCAGGTCCACCAGGCGCAGCGCCGGCGGCGCCGCTCCGCCGGCACGGCGCGGCAGCTCCACCCGCCGGTACAGGCCCCGCTCCACGTTGGCGAGAGAGTCCAGCGAGGGCGTCGCCGAACCGAGCACCACGGGCACGTCCTCGTGCCGCGCCCGCGCCACGGCCAGGTCCCGGGCCGAATAGCGGAACCCTTCCTGCTGCTTCAGGGACGGGTCGTGTTCCTCGTCGACGATGATCAGTCCCGGCCGCGCCAGCGGTGTGAATACCGCAGAGCGGGTGCCCACCACGACGCCGGCCGCGCCGGTGCGGGCATCGCGCCAGGCGGCCAGCCTGTCGGCATCGCCGAGGCCGCTGTGCAGAATCACCGGCCGTCGGCCCAGCCGCTCGGTGAAACGGTCCATCAGCTGGGGCGTCAGGCCGATCTCCGGCACCAGCACCAGCGCCTGGCGGCCGCGGGCCAGCGTGCGCTCGATCAGCGCCAGGTAGACCTCCGTCTTGCCGCTGCCGGTGACGCCGTCGACCAGCGTGGCCGAGTAACCGTCCGCCGCCGTTGCCGCCGCTACCGCCGCCAGCTGATCTTCGTTCAGGTCGACGGCGTTTGCCGACGCCGCGCGGGCCTGTCCGCTCTCGGCCGCTGCATCCACCCGCCGCTCGCTGCTCTCGATCAGGCCCTTGTTCTCCAGGGCCTTGCGCACGCGGCGCCAGGCCGGGCAGAGCCGGTCCAGCTCTGCGGCAGCGAGTCCGCCGGGCGGGGCCGTGGCCAGCGCCGCCAGCAGTTCCGCCTGCCGCGGTGCCCGCCGCGCTGCTGCGGCGGCGTCGGCCGCCGCTCCCGCCGCGGTCAGATGCCAGCGGGTCTCGGTGCGATGCAGGCTCCGGCCCTCGCGCAGCAGTGCCGGCAGCGACGCGGCCACGACCTCGCCCACCGGATGGTGGTAGTAGCCGGCGGCGAAGTCGATCAGCCAGGCCAGGCCGGCGTCCACCACCGGCTCCTCGTCCAGCACGGCGGCGACCCGGCGCAACCGGGAACGCGGCACCTCACTCTCCGCGGCCGTACCCCAGAGCAGCCCGATGCGATGGCGGCGGCCGAACGGCACCTTCAGCCGCACGCCGCGGTGCAGCGCTGCGGGGTCGACGCCGGCGGGCGGCAGGTAGTCGAACAGGCGGGACAATGGCGCCTTGATGGCGACTCTCAGGACCGCGGGGCCGGTCTCGGCGGGTTTCTGCTCGTTGCTTGACAAGTTGTGGATAAGTCTGTGGATGAAAGCCCGCCGGCCGGCCGGAAAGCGGCCCCGACGCCCGCCGGTGCGGATCTGGAGCGAGTGCTATCGGCCGACCGATCAGTCAATGAAATCAGACCCTTGAGCGGATCCGGCCGCGGTCAGGCCGACGCCGTCGGGTTGCCATGAAACTGCAATATCCCCTGTGCAAAGGAACAGCGTCCTGCTTGTCAACCGGAGCCCTGCCGGCGCGTTAGGAGACTGTACGCGAACATAGTGTAATGCTTACGGGAGTCAAGCATGGAGGCCGTACAGCGGACGGTGACCGTCGTGAGGGCGCTCGCATGAGCCGGGGCGCGAGCAGGGCGGTCGTCGGCGTCGCGGCGCTGGAGCGCCAATGGGATAGTCGATCGGATTGCACGGCGGATCGTCGGACAGTTTGCCGGGCGGAGCGAGGAGCGAGGGCACTGGAGCAGGAGCAACAACTGAATGCCTTCCTCGCCGGCGTGGAGCGGCGGGCCCTGCGCATCGCCGAGATCGGCATCGGCGACCGGGACGAGGCCATGGACCTCGTCCAGGACGCTATGATCCGGCTGGTGCGAAAGTACGCCCGACGCCCCGAGTCGGAATGGGCGCCGCTGTTCTTCCGCATCCTGACGAACCGGGTGCGCGACAGCCAGCGCCGCCGGGCCGTGCGCAACCGGGTCATCTCCTGGTTCGGCGGGGACGACGACGACGGCCGCCCCGACCCGGTGGCCGAAGCCCCGGACCGGACCTCCGGAGCGCCCGACGAACAGCTGGAGATGCGCGAGACGTTGGCCGTGCTGGAGACGGCCATCCGGGCGCTGCCGGCGCGGCAGCAGGAGGCATTCATGCTGCGCAACTTCGAGGGTCTGGACGTGGCGGCTACCGCGGCGGCGATGGGCTGCTCCGAGGGCAGCGTGAAGACACATTATTCGCGTGCCGTGCATTCGTTGCGGGCACGCCTGGGCGAGATCTGGAAATGAAACACGGGCGACACGACGACGGTGGTCATGACCATGGTCATGGCGATGGATACGAAGGCGGCGACGGTGCGCTCGAGGAGCGGACCCGGCGCGCGTTCGACGACAGCGTGGAGGCGCTGGATGCAGCGACGCTCTCGCGGCTGAACCGCGCCCGCCAGGCCGCGCTGGCCGGCGCCGGCGGCGGCCGCGTGGCGTCGGGCTGGAGGCCCGTTGCCACCGCGGCGGCGGTGGCGGTATTGGCCGTCGCGTTGTGGCTGGGACAGACACCGCAGGAACCGCTGGCGGAGCGTGAGACGGTCGTTGCGGTGGCGCCGGAGGAGGCGGAGGACCTCGAGATCGTGCTCCAGGACGAGAATCTCGACATGCTGGCCGAGCTCGAATTCTATGACTGGGTGGACTCGGAAGAGGGCTTCCGGGGCGAGCCGGTCGGGAGCGGCAACATTGGCTGACGCGGCAAAGCAACGGAGCCTGGCGGCCGCGGCCTGCGCGCGGCGACGCGGCGGCATTGCGGCAGGTGTGCTACCCATCCTGGCGTCGCTGACCATGGTACCGGTTGCGGCAATGACGCCGGCCCATGCCGGTGAGTCACCGGGCGACGCGGAGCAGCCGCACGACATGGCGTTCATCGAATACCTCGGCAGCTGGGAAGAGGATGACAGTGACTGGATTGCGCTCGCCGGCACGGCGCCGGAGGCATCGGAAGGCCGGCAGCCGTCGGCGGAGCGCGATAAGGGTGAGGAGAATGGGACCGATGAAGACACGTGTTGATAGGGCGACCAAGGCGCAACCGGCAGGCGCGGCGGGCACGGCAGCCGTGCTGCGCGTCCTGCTGCTGGCGGCACTGCTGCTTGCCGGGGCGGCGACGGCGCTGGCACAGGAGCAGCCGGAGGGACCGGCCTGGGATGCGCTCACCGGCGAGCAGCAGCGGGTGCTGGCCCGCTTCGAGGACCGCTGGGAGGAGATGCCCGCGGAGCGGCGGCACAGGCTGGCGAGCGGCACGGAGCGCTGGCTGGACATGAGCCCGGACGAGCGGGAGGCGGCGCGGGAGCGATTCATGCGCTGGCGCGATCTCAGCGAAGAACAGCGGGCACGCATCCGCGAGCGTTACGAGACCTTCCGCGAACTGCCGCCGGAAGAGCGTGAGCGTATCCGCCGCAACTTCGAGCGCTTCCGGGGCCTGCCGGAAGAACGCCGCCAGGAGCTGCGGGAGCGGTGGCGGTCGCTCAGCCCCGAGCAGCGCCAGAACGTCCGTGAGCGCATGCGTGACCGGCGTCCGCCCAGAGGACGATGACAGGGAACAATGACGAGGGACACTGAGGAGGGCCGCTCACCAGACGACGACCGCACCGTCATCCTGCTGTCACACCCCTCAGGTTGCATTTCCCCGGTCTTGGGGCAAACTAAGCCGGCGCCCCCGGGGGGACGTGACACATGCAGGCTATCAGCACAGAGAGTATCTTCCAGCAGGTCCTGCGCACGGACGTGGCAGGCATGCCGCTGGAATGGATCGACTACCGCGAGGCGGTCCGCCTCTATCACACGGGGCAGGTCGCCTATGCCTGCGGCACGCTCCTCTATACGCTCCACGGCGGCTACAACGCGCTGACCGGGCAACGCAGTGCGGTGGACGTGAACTCGATCATCGCCACCCACGGCACCCACCAGAGCCTCGCCGCCAATCGGGAGCATTACGTGCCGCCGCTCAACAACCGCACGCTGTTCCGGCGCGACGCGAACCTGTGTCTGTACTGCGGCCTGGTGTTCCAGACCCGCGAGCTGACCCGCGACCACGTCACGCCCATCTCCCAGGGCGGCAGGGATCTCTGGACCAACGTGGCCACCGCGTGCCGGCGCTGCAACAACCACAAGGGCGGGCGCACGCCGGAGCAGGCGGGCATGCAGCTCATCGCCATCCCCTTCACGCCGAGCTACGCGGAGTACATCTACCTGAAGGGCCGGCGGGTGCTGGCCGACCAGATGGAGTACCTGCTGGCGCACATCCCGCGTTCCAGCCCGCTGCACGCGCGCCTGCGCGACCACCTGCAGGCCAACGCCGCCGGCATGGCGATGCCTGCCTGAGGGCAGCGGCGGGCAAGTGCTCTATCTGATCGACGCCAGCGTCTACGTCTTCCGCGCCTGGTTCTCGCTGCCCGACGACATGGTCGACGGCGACGGCAATCCCGTGAACGCGCTGTTCGGTTTCGCCCGCTTCCTGGCGGACTTCGTGGAGGAGGTGCGGCCCGAGTACATCGCCGTGGCCTTCGACGAGAGTCTCGCCAGCTCCTTCCGCAACGAGATCTATCCCGCCTACAAGGCCAACCGGGATCCCGCGCCGCCGGAACTCGAACGTCAGTTCCGCCAGTGCCGGGCCTTCACCCGGGCGCTCGGGCTCGCCGAGTGCGCGAGCCCGCTGTACGAGGCCGACGACCTTATCGGCGCGCTGGTCGTCGACGGCCGCGCCCGCGGCCTGCCGGCGACCATCGTCAGCCGGGACAAGGACCTGGCCCAGCTCCTGTCGGCGAAGGACACGCTGTGGGACTACGCGGGCCGCCGCCGCCTCGGCTACGAGCAGATACCGGAGGCCTTCGGCGTGTGGCCGGAGCAGATCGCCGACTTCCTGGCGCTGGCGGGTGACGCGGTGGACAACATCCCCGGCGTGCCTGGCGTGGGCAAAAAGACGGCGGCGGCGCTGCTCGGCCACTTCGGCAGCCTGGACGTGATCTATGCCAACCTGGACCGGGTGTGCGACGTACCGGTGCGCGGCGCCGCGAAGCTGGCTGCCCGGCTGCAGGAGCACCGGGCGGCGGCGATGCTCGCTCGGCAGCTCACCGCGATCGCCTGCGATGCGCCGCTCGAGTTCCGCTCCGCCGAAGCGCGCCGGCGCACACCCGACATGGTTGCGCTGCACGGTGTCTGCGACGAGGCCGGTTTCGGCACGGCGCTCAGGCGCCAGTGCGAGCGCATCGCCTCGTTGAACGCCGCCCTCTGAGCCGTGACGGAGTCACTCGCCGACGCCATTGCCGCCGCCTGCGGCATCCGCATCGATGCTGCCAGTCTGCGGCCGCTGGGCGGCGGCAGCATCAACGCGGCGGCCCGGGTGGACAGCGACGCCGGTCCCCTGTTCCTGAAGAGCAACCGGGCCGACGGCTACGAGATGTTCGCCGCCGAGGCCGAGGGCCTGGCCGAACTGGACGCGGCGGGCGCCGTGCGCGTGCCCCGGGTCCACGGGCTGGGCGTCGACGGAGGGCGTGCCTGGCTGCTGCTCGAGTTTCTCGAACTCGGCCCGGCGGATACCGGCTGCCGGCGGCGGCTGGGGACGGCGCTGGCAGCATTGCATCGCCATACCGCCGAGCGCCACGGCTGGCACCGGGACAACACCATCGGCTCCACGCCACAGCCGAACGGGCGGGATGACGACTGGGTACGGTTCCTGGCGGAGAAGCGCATCGGCTTCCAGCTGGGGCTGGCCGAACGCAACGGCTACGGACGCGACCTCGGCGCGGATGGCGAGGCGCTGCTGGCCCGGCTCGCCGACTTCTTCGCCGACTACACGCCGGTGCCATCACTGCTGCACGGCGATCTCTGGGGAGGCAACTTCGCCGCGGCGGATGGCGAGCCGGTGATCTACGACCCGGCGGTCTACTACGGCGACCGGGAGACGGACATCGCCATGACCGAGCTGTTCGGCGGTTTCGGTGCCGAATTCCACGCGGCCTACGGCGCGGCCTGGCCGCTGGACGCCGGCTACGCGGTGCGCCGGGACCTCTATCAGCTCTACCACGTGCTGAACCACCTGAATCTCTTCGGCGGCGGTTATCTCTCCCAGGCCCGCGGGTTGCTCGGTCGCCTGCTCGCCGCCTGAGCCGGCCTTTCCCGGGCCGAGCCGTTCAGCTGGTCCAGTAGTCGGAATCGAGCAGCGCGATGTCGGTTCCTTCCGGCGCCCGGATCGTGCCCCGACTCTCGCCCGGCAGGTCCGGCCCGGCGCCGGGGAAGACGCCCAGCCGGTCCAGTGCCGCCTGCAGCGCCGCGGCATCGGTAATGCGGTAGACGAGCAGGGGCCGTGCGAGCGCGGGCCGCGTGCCCAGCGCCAGCACCAGGCCGTCCACGGCGAGTCGGAAGCGGGGTTCCGGTTCCTCCCGGTGCGCCGCCAGCCGGGGCGCGAGCGGCGCCCAGAAGTGGGCGGCGGCGAGCGCATCGCGCACGGGCAGGGCGAGTTCCAGGCACTCACCCAGCAGCGAGGGAGGGGGCATCTCCGGTGCCGGGGAATAGGTACGCGCCTCCACCAGCATGGCGGCGGTGCCGTCCGGGTCGCGCAGTACGGCACGGTTGAACTCGTCCTCGCCGAGCCGCGTGTCTTCGAACTCGGTGCCGGCATCCTGGAGCGTGAGCACGTATCGGCGCAGCGAAGGTTGCACGAGGGTGACGACCGGGCTTGCGACCGGGCCCTCGTGCAGCCCGATGAACACCGTACCGTCGGTCACCACCGCGTACTTGTGCGGCCAGACCTCGCCGACGGCCAGTTCCGTGAAACCCAGCGTGCGATAGAAATGCAGCGACTCCAGGATGTCCGGCGCAGCGAGGCCGAGCTCCAGGAAGCGTCCGGCCACCGTCAGTCCTCGGCCCCCATCGCCCGGGCCAGCTCGGCGCTCTTGCGCAGGTCGCGGCCGGCGAGTTCGCCTTCGGTCTCCGGCCAGCCGGAAGCGTGGCGGTAGACGAGGTCGGTGAGGCACTCGATGTGGTCGTCCCGGGCATTCAGGCAGGGGATGTAGGAGAGCCTGCCGCCGCCGGCCTCCTCGAACAGTTCCCGGTTCTGCATGGCGATCTCCTCCAGGGTCTCGAGACAGTCCGCCGAGAAGCCGGGGCAGACGACGTCCACGCTCTCGAGCCGCTCCTCGCCCCAGGCCTGCAGGGTCTCGTCGGTATAGGGCCTGAGCCATTCCTCCCGGCCCACCCGGGACTGGAAACTCAGCAGCCACTCGTCCGGCCCGAGGCCGAGCTCCTCGGCCACCAGCCGCGCCGTCTTCTGGGACTGGCAGTGATAGGGGTCGCCACTCAGAAAGTAACGCTGGGGGATGCCGTGGAAGGAGAACAGCAGCCGTTTACCGGCGCCGTGCTCCTCCCGGTGCTCGCGGATGGAGCGCGCCACCGCCTGTATGTAGGCCGGCTCGTCGTGATACTGGTTGATGAAGCGGAACTCGGGTATCCAACGGCGGTTTTGCAGCACCCGGGTGACGCGGTCGAATACGGTGGCGGTGGTGGTGCCCGAGTACTGGGGATACAGTGGCAGAACGATCAGCCGGCGCACGTTCTTCTCCCGCAAGCGCTCCAGGGCGTCCGGGATGCCGGGCGTGCCGTAGGACATGGCGAGTTCCACGGCCAGCTCGCCGTCGATGCGCCCGGAGAGTTTCTCGGCCAGCCCCTTGGCGATGAGCTCGCTGTTCAGCAGCAGCGGCGAGCCCGCCTCGGTCCAGATCTTCTCGTAGGCCTCGGCGGAACGTGCCGGCCGGATCCTCAGGATGACCAGGTTCAGCACCAGCCACCAGAACAGCCGCGGCGCCTCGACCACGCGGGAATCGCCGAGGAACTCGGCGAGGTAACGGCGCACGGCGGAGGTGCTCGGCTCGCCGGGCGTGCCCAGGTTGACGAGCAGCACACCGAGCGCGTCGGGTGTGGCGTGGCGGAATCCGGTCTCGCCCTGGAACTTCGGCATGGCTGCTGGCTGACTACTCTCGAACTGCGTGTGGACGCCCGGCGAACGGGCGGCAAGGCCGGCTAAAGTATCAAGCCCGGGTGCGGGAGGCTATAGTCGGCGCGGTTACTGCCGCTTTGCCGGGGGAGACCAGACCGATGCAAGAGACGCCGCAAGACGACACCACCGGCACCGCGACGGAGCCCCCGGACAGGCTGGAGCTGACCCGCGACGTGCTGGTGTTCCAGGCCAAGCTGGCGATGGACGGCCTGCTCGATTTCCTGCTGATACCCGTCTCCTTCCTGGCGGCCCTGGTCAGCTTCTTCGAGCCGCGCCGGGAGCGCGACGCCTTCTACCGGGTGGTGGCCGCCGGTGCCCGGGCCGACCGCTGGATCAACCTGTTCGGCGCCGGGGAGCGCCACACGCGGACCGCCGACGCCGCTGCCGAAGGGCAGGCCGGCATGGATGTGGTCGTCGCACGCATCGAGGACTACCTGAAGCGCGAATACGAGGAGGGCAGGCTGCCGGGACCGGCGCGGAGCACCATCGACCGGGTCGTCGCCCGCCTGCGCGAGGACAGCGACGGAGGAGCCGATGAAAAAAATACCGGAGGCGATCCGCCGCGCCCGTGAGCAGTGGAGCCACACCGGCCGCGGGCGCCCGCCCGGGGCGCCGGAGCCCGGCCCGGGCCAGGAGTCCGTCTGGGATTACCCGCGGCCGCCGGCGCTGCGGCCCTGCCCACGCCGGGTGCGGGTGGAATTCGGGGGCGTCGTCGTCGCCGACAGTACCGGCGCGATGAAGGTCTGCGAGACGGCGAGCCCGCCCACCTATTATCTGCCGCCGGCAGACGTGCGCGAGGACCTGCTCGTGCCGGTCGGCAAGCGCAGCCTGTGTGAATGGAAGGGCCAGGCCCGTTACTGGTCGCTGGCGGTCGGCGAGCGGGTGGCCGAGGCGGCGGTGTGGGCCTATGCGGACGCCTGGCCCGGCTTCGAGTCCGTTGCCGGCTGGTATGCGTTCATGCCAAGCGCCATGGACGCCTGCTACGTGGGCGATGATCGCGTAACGGCCCAGACCGGCGGCTTCTACGGCGGCTGGATCACCCCGGACATCGTCGGGCCGTTCAAGGGCGAGCCCGGCACCGGACACTGGTAGGCAGGCGAGCGAGGCGAGATGGAGGCATTCCGTATCCGCGTGGCGGACGAGGTCCTGGACGACCTCGGCGAGCGGCTCGGCCGCACTCGCTGGCCGGCCATGATCCCGGGCAGCGGCTGGGACTACGGCACCGATACGGACTACCTGCGCGGCCTGTGCGAGTACTGGCGCGACGGCTACGACTGGCGCGCCGGCGAAGCCGTACTGAACGGCTTCGATCAGCAGATGGTGGACGTGGACGGCCTCGCCATGCACTGCATCCACCAGCGCTCTCCCCATGCAGACGCAATGCCGCTTCTGCTCACCCACGGCTGGCCGGACACGGTCTGGCTGTTCCACCGCATCATCGGGCCCCTGACCCGGCCGGAGGAACACGGCGGCGAGGCGGCCGACGCCTTCCACGTGATCTGCCCGTCCATGCCGGGCTACGGCTGGTCGGAGGCGCCCGCGGAGCCGGGCTGGCACGTCCGCCGCATCGCCGAGGCCGAGGCCGCGCTCATGCGCGAGCTCGGCTACCAGCGCTACGGTGTGCAGGGCGGCGACTGGGGCTCGCTGATCTCGCCGTGGCTGGCGCTCGCGGATCCGGACGGGGTCTGCGGCGTGCACCTGAACATGGTGCCCGCCGCCCCGCCCCGGGACCGGGAGCCCACCGAGGAGGATCTCGCCGCGCTGAAACGGGGCCGCGCCCACCAGCGCTCGGGCATGGGCTATGCGCAGATCCAGGGCACACGGCCGCAGACACTCGGCGTGGCGCTGAACGACTCGCCGGCGGGGCTCGCCGCCTGGATTGTGGAGAAATACCGGGAATGGTCCGACTGCGGCGGCGACCTGGAGAGCGTCTTTCCCCGCGACGTACTGCTCACCGGCATCACGGCCTACTGGGTGACGGGCTCCATCACCTCGTCCATCCGCCTGTACTACGAGTCCATGCGCGCCGGCCTGTTCGGCCCGCCGACGGACTACGTGGCTGCGCCCACCGGCGTCGCCGTGTTCCCGAAGGAGATCTTCTCACCGCCGCGAAGCTGGGCGGAGCAGCACTACAACATCACGCGCTGGACCGAGTATCCGGCCGGCGGTCACTTCGCGGCCCTGGAGCGCCCGGACGACCTGGTAGCCGACATACGCGCCTTCTTCCGCGATCTGCGCCAGCTATCCTAGCGCGACTGGGGCCTAGCCCTCGTCCCGGTTCTTGCGCACCACGTCGCGGCCGCTGATCAGGTCCTCGATGGTGGGCGTCGGGTGATCCGGCCCCATGAGTCCCGCCTGCATACGATCCACGTAGTCGTGGTAGGCGCGCATGGCCTGGCGGCCGAATATCCACATGATGGGCAGGTTCGCCACCAGCATGACGCCGGTGCCCACGCCGGTCAGGTTGTCGAGCTGGGCATCGGTCTTGATGATGCCGAGCGTCGCCACGATGATCAGCGCGCAGAACACCACCTTGTACGCCAGCACGCTTTTCTCGCCGGCGAGATAGACCATGGCCTGCTCACCGTAGTAGCTCCAGGAGATCATGGTGGAGATGGCGAACAGCCACGCTGCCAGGCTGACCAGCCACTTGCCGAGGCCGGGCTGCACCTGGTCGAAGGCCTTGCCGGTGAGTACTGCGGCCATGAAGACCTGGTGGAAGCCGTTGTCGAGGATCTCGGGTTTCGTCGGGCCCTCGTAGGGGTTCCAGTCGATCACGAGGACGCCGCCCCGCTCGACGATGATGCCGGTGATCTCGTGCCGGTCGAAGCCGGTGACCGGGTTCTCGTCGGCGATCACCACCATGGTGACCGCATCGCCGGGCGTGAAGTCGTCGACGGGCGGCTGCCGGCTCTCGAACTCCCACACGTTGCCCGCCCGGGTCACCTCCAGCGGGGTGTCCCAGCTGACGTCCGGGGCCCGGTTCCACACGCCGGTGGAGAGGATGATCAGCGCCGTGAACGTGCACACGACGATGGTGTCGATGAACGGTTCCAGCCCCGCGACGATGCCCTCGCGCACCGGCTCGTCGGTCTTGGCGGCCGAGTGGGCGATGGGCGATGAGCCCTGGCCGGCTTCGTTCGAGAACAGCGCGCGCTTCATGCCGAACAGGAACGCCGCACCCGCGGTGCCGCCGATGAATGCGCCGCTGGCCTCCGTGGGCGCGAAGGCCGACTTCACGATGAGGCTGAACATGGCCGGTATCTCGCCGGCATTGACCACGAGGACGTAGGTGCCGCAGAGGAGATAGAGCACCACCATGAACGGCACCAGCAGGCCGGCCACCCGGCCGATGCGCTTGATGCCGCCGATGATCACCAGCGCGACGATGACCGCGAGGATCACGCCGGTGATCCAGCTGGGCACGCCGAAGTACTCGTAGGTGATCAGGCCCACGTTGAAGGCCTGGAACATGTTGCCGCCGGTGGCGGTGGAGATCAGCAGCGTCACGCAGAAGATGGTGCCGATGGTGCCGCCGAGCCAGGCGAGCTTCGGGTTCATGAGCGCGATGCCCTTGCTCGCCACCCACATCGGCCCGCCGTGGGGATTGTCCTCGTCTTCCGTGTTGCGGTAGAGCATGGACAGCGTGACTTCGGTGAGCTTGATGGCCATGCCGAAGAAGCCGACCACCCACATCCAGAACACCGCGCCCGGCCCGCCCAGGCTGATGGCCAGCGCGACGCCGCCGATGTTGCCGAGGCCTACGGTAGCCGACAGGGCGGCCGACAGGGCCTGAAAGTGGTTGATGGCGCCGGGGTCGTCCGGGTCGTCCCAGGCGCCGCGCACCACGGCGGTGCCGTGGGTCAGCGCACGATACTGGGAGAAGCCGCTCCAGATCGTGAACAGGATGCCGGTACCCAGCAGCGCGAACAGCGTCGTGTCGTGCCACAGGATGCCGTTCAGCGTACTCAACAGGTCGGTGAAGCCGCCCATGTTTTCTCTCTCCCAGTCCGAGTCAGCCGCGGGCGGGCCAGAGCCGGCCGGCCGCTCCCCCCAGGGCGCCGCGCTGCCCCCCGGCCGCGCAATCCTCCGCACCGCTGCGCAAAGAACCGCGGTCGGCGCGCAACAAGCGGCCGACTATAGCAGACGGGCGCTGCCCGGCCCGATCGCCCGGGTTCAGGCGGCTTCGAGAATGGCGGTCACGCCCATGCCGCCCGCGGTGCACACCGAGATCAGACCGCGACCGGAGCCTTTGCTTGCGAGCAGCTTCGCCAGCGTCCCGACGATGCGGGCCCCGGTGGCGGCAAACGGATGGCCGATGGCGATACTGCCGCCCACCACGTTCAGCTTGCTGCGGTCGATGGAGCCCAGCGGTTCGTCCCGACCCAGCCGTTCGCGGCAGAACTCCGTCGACTCCCAGGCCTTCAGCGTCGAGAGCGTCTGCGCCGCGAAGGCCTCGTGGATTTCGTAGAAGTCGAAGTCCTGCAGGCCGAGATCCGCCGCCGCCAGCATCTCCGAGACGGCGTAGGCGGGTGCCATCAGCAGCCCCTCCTTGTCCACGAAATCCACGGCGGCCACCCGGGAGTGGGTGAGCCAGGCCTGCACCGGCAGGCTCCGTTCCCGGGCCCACTCCTCCGAGGCCAGCAGCACGGACGCCGAGCCGTCGGTCAGCGGCGTGCTGTTGCCCGCGGTCATGGTCCCGCTGCCGGAGCGGTCGAAGGCCGGCTTCAGCTTGCCCAGTTTCTCCAGGCTGCTATCCGGGCGGATGTTGTTGTCCCGGTCGAGACCCTGGAACGGCACCACGAGGTCCTGGTAGAAGCCCTGCTCGTAGGCGGCGTGGGCCCGCTGGTGGCTCGCGAGCGCGAGTTCGTCCTGTTCCTCGCGGGTGAGATGCCACTCCTTCGCGGTCAGCTCGGTGCTCTGGCCCATGGAGAGACCGGTGCGCGGCTCCTCCACGCCGGGCAGCTGCGGCTTGAAGTGCCGCGGGCGCAGCCGCAGCCAGGGCTTCAGGCGCGCGCCCAGGGAGCGGCCGCGGAAGCTCTCCAGCAGGATCTGCCGGTACTCGTCCGGATAGACGATGGGTGCGTCGCTCACGGTGTCGACGCCGGCGCCGATGCCCGCCTCGATCTGGCCGAGCGCGATCTTGTTGGCGATCTGCACGCAGCCGGACAGGCTGGTACCGCAGGCGCGCTGCAGGTCGAAGGCCGGGGTCTCCGGTGCGAGTCCCGATCCGAGCACCGACTCCCGGGCCAGGTTGTAGTCACGGGAGTGCTTGATGACTGCGCCCAGTGAGACGTCGCCGAGACGCTGGCCGCCGAGTTCGTAGCGCTCCACGAGCGAGCGCAGCGTGGCCGTCATCATGTCCTGGTTGGAGCAGCGGGCGTAGGCACCGTGGGCCCGGGCGAAGGGGATGCGCACGCCGCCGATGATGGCGGCCCGGCGCGACAGTCCGTCGTTCAGCATGGTTTCCTCCCGTGCCTTTGTCCTGACTGACTCAGACGATACCCCAGCCGATGGTCTGGCGACAGGACGGCTGTGCTACGCTCGCACGCCTCGCCCACGGAATCCCGCCGGAGAGAATTCGGCAGGGAAGTTCGGCCTGGAAAATGAGCCAGGAAAACTCGGCCATGGAGACTCCAGTAGCAGCCCCGGGCCGCCTGCGGGCCGCCGTGCCCGAAGCAGGCAGGCTCATCCGCCTGGCCGGACCGCTGATTGGCAACAACCTCGCCATCGCGGGCATGCAGTTCGCCGACGCCGTCATGGCCGGCCGGCTCGGCTCCCGCGACCTGGCGGCGGTCGCGGTGGGCGGCAGCGTCTGGATGGTGGTGTTCCTGTTCGCCATGGGCACACTCATGGCCATCTCGCCGCTGGTGGCCGAACGCTACGGCGCGGGCAAGTATCGCCTGATCGGCCGTTACGTCCGCCAGGGCCTGACGCTGGCGCTGTTCTTCGGCCTGGGCATCGTCGCGCTGCTGTGGCTGATCGCGCGGCCTGCGCTGGAGCTGATCGGCATCGACCCCGGTTTCCGCAGCCTCACCGGCGACTACGTGGAGGCCATCGCGCTGGGCGCGCCGGGTCTCTGCCTGTACCTGGTGCTGCGCTTCACCTCCGAGGCGATCGGCTGGACCCGCCCCATCATGTACGTCTCGCTGCTGGCGCTGGTGGTGAACGTCATCGGCAACTACGCTCTGATGTGGGGCAACTTCGGCTTCCCGGCCATGGGCGCAAAGGGTTGCGGCCTCGCGAGTGCCATAGCCATGTGGTTTCTCCTCGTGGCGATGGCCGCCCACGTGCTCGTGAGCGAGCGCTATCGGCCGTTCGCCATCTTCGCCAAACTGCCCCGGCCGCGCTGGCGGCTGCAGCGTCAGGTGCTGCGGCTGGGTCTGCCCATCGCCGTGACCATAGTCGCCGAGGCGGGGCTGTTCGCGGCCATCTCGCTGCTGATGGGGACGCTGTCGGCCAACGTCGCCGCCGCCCACCAGATTGCCGTCAACTTCGCCTCCACCATGTTCATGATCCCGCTCGCGCTGAACTCGGCGACCACCGTGCGGGTGGGGCAGGCGCTGGGCCGGCGCGACCTCACGACGGCGCGCTTCCGCGGCTGGGTGGGCATCTGGCTCTGCGGCCTGTGCATGGGCGTCTCGGCGCTCGGCCTGCTGCTGTTCCGGGAATCCGTCGTGGATATCTACACCTCCGATCCGGAGGTCTCCGCCATCGCGGTCACGCTGCTGTTCGTCGCCGCGGTCTTCCAGGTCTCCGACGGGATCCAGGTGGGCGCCGCCGGCGCGCTGCGCGGCTATCAGGACACCCGCATCCCGATGTTCCTGACCACGCTGGCGTACTGGATCATCGCCTTCCCGCTGGCTCTGCTGGCGGCGAAGCGCTACGCCCTGCAGCCGGAGCTGATCTGGGGCGGTTTCGTGGTCGGGCTGACGCTGGCGGCCATCCTGCTGGTCTGGCGCTACAACGTCATCTCGCGCCGCGAGACCTGGCGCCGCGCCTGATTCCCATGTAGGAGGGCCTTCAGGCCCGACCCGGCTTTCTATCGGCGTTGGCCCGCCATCGGGTGGACCAGGGTCGCGCGGACGCTCAGTGTGGGAGGGGCTTCAGCCCCGATCTACGCCTGAGGTGGCCGAGCGCGGATCGGGGCTGAAGCCCCTCCTACACGCCCATCGAGGCTTGCAGCGCGTTCCGGACGACCCCCCAACCCTTACCCACCCGCTGACGGGCCCGTAGCCGAGAGGTCTGGCACCAGTCAGCAGGCGTCACTGACTGGCGGATCCTCTCGGCGACCGCGAGGCGGCCGTCATGCGGGGATATCCATCGCCGCGACCTTTTGTCGGGAGCAAGATGGATACCCCCGCAGGGCGGCCACAAGAGAACGGAGGTCTGGCAGGGCGGGTCGGGCCTGAAGGCCCTCCTACCCGGTGCTCTGGCCGAAGGTGGGAGCGTCGCCTTCCAGGTACTCCTGCTCCTCCGACGTGTTCTCCCGGCCGAGGATGGCGTTGCGGTGGGGGAAGCGGCCGAAGCGCTCGATGATGTCGTGATGCAGTTCCGCGAAGTCGGCAAACGTGCGGAAGGTCTCGCGCAGGGTCGGAGACACCTTGTTCGCCAGCGCCGTGAAGACCATGACCGATTTCTTCTGCACGCGCAGGCTCTCCGCATGCTGCATCGGCATGTACAGGAACACGCGCTCGATGTCCGTGAGCTGCCGGTCGGCCTGCTGCACGATGCCCTCCACGCAGAGCTTCAGGGCGAGCTTGTCGTGGGAGAACGCCCTGGCGGTGTTGCGATAGATGTTGCGGCGGAACTGGTCGATGGCGAGGATGAGCGCCAGCCGGCCGCGGGGTGTGGCGGCCCAGTGCATGAGCTCCATCTCCGACGCCTCGTGTATCTCGTCCGCGAATTCGTGGCGCAGGCGGATATCCAGCTCCGGGTCCTCGCCGAACCACACGTCGAGCCGGGCATCGATCTGGGGCGCCGTGAGTTCTCGCTCCTCGAACCACAGGTCCAGTATCCTGTCGATGCGCTCCTTGTCGTCGCTGGTCGGTTCCATCATCGTGCTCACCCCGAACGCTTTACATAACAGAGAATACTGCATTCCGGCAGCAGCGTGGCCGTCGCGGCTGTGCTCCGCCGCCGTGGTGCTGTGCTGCCTGCTGGCGGTCGCGGCCTGTGGCGGAGAGCCGTCCACCCCGGAGGCCGAGATCCGTGCCCTGATCGAGACGGCCTCGGCTGCCGGCGGAGATGGCGATGTGGGCGCCGTCGCCGACGCGGTGCATGCCGATTACCGGGACATGCGCGGCAACGACCGCGCCGGCATTGTCAGGCTGCTGCGCCTGCAGTTGCTGCGCGGCGGCAGCGTCGTGGTGCTGCCGGACGTCGAGCAGATCGACGTCCACGGCACGGATGCTGCCAGCGTCCGCATGACCGTCCGCTTCGCCGGCGCCGATCTGCGGCGCCTGTCGCTGGACGGTGGCGCGCGCCGGGTCGAACTGGAGCTGGTGCGGGACCCGGACTGGCGGGTCATCTCCGCCCGCTGGGCCCGGGTGGACGAGACGCCGCGCTGAACCGGCCGTGTCGCCCGGCGACCGGCATGTTGCTACAGTGGGCGCCGGCGGGCACTGCTGCCCGCCGCCACAAAGGGGAGAGATCATGAAGAGGAAAACGTTGTTGATGCTGATGGCCGCCGCGCCACTCGCGCTGGCTGCCTGCGGCGGTGGCGACGACGCCGAAGACGCCAGGGACGACGCCGCGGCGGCGATGGAGGAGGCCGCGGAGGAGACCGGGCAGGCCGTCGACGAGACCATGGATGCGGCCCGCGAGAAGGGCGAGCAGATGGTCGAGGACGCGAAGGCCGCCGGCGAGGAGGCGAAGGAAGCCGCGGGCGAGGCCTACGAGGATGCCAAGGCCGCGGGCGAGGAAGCCGTCGAGACGACCAAGGAGAAGACCGGCGAGATGATGGACAAGGCCGGCGACGAACTCGAGAAGGCCGAAGAATCCATGAATTGAGGGCACGCCTCCGCCTCATGCCGGCCGGCGATGCTGCGCCCGGACGGTCCCCAGGGATGAAGAGAACCCGTTCATGTTGAGACACGGGCTGCGCTTGACACCGGGGCTGTGCCAGGCGGCAGGCATCCTCGTGGTGGCCACCTGCCTGACGACGGGTGGCTGCGCCACGAGTCGTTTCGACGCCGAGCCGCCGACGGTGCGCCTGGACCATGTACGGCTGCTGGATGCGGACTGGTCCGGCCAGAGCTTCGTGCTGGTGTTCGCTGCGGAGAACCCGAACGGCTTCCCGTTGCCGGTGCGCTCGGTGGATTATGCCGTGCAGCTGGCGGGCCAGCGCTTCGCCACCGGCTCGGCCACCGAAGGCTTCACCCTGCCGGCCCGCGGCGCCGGCAAGTTCAGCATCGAGGTCCACACGGACCTGCTCGGCAGCGCCAGCATGCTCTCGGCACTGATCTTCCGCGAGGGACGGCGGGAGATCGACTACGAGCTGGCGGGCGAACTCGGCCTGGACATCCCGTTTGCCAGGCCGCTGCGGTTCCGGGAGAGCGGCCGGGTGGACCTGGCGCGCCAGTGAGTCGCAAAGCGGACAATTTGCGCTATCGGCCGTGCCATTGGTTGCGCGCGTAACCGATGGCCCCCTGGCTTTCTGACCGGCAGGGAAAGCAACGTCGGCCGCGAACCGCTATAATACGGGGTTGTCCGGGCACGGCTATTCGCCAGTAAAGTATTGATTCCCCGTGCCTGCCCATGGTGGTGTCCCGTGGTCGAACCGGCGTCCGCATTGCCGATTGACCGTCACCTCTCCGCCTGATGTAAATTAGTCGACTTCGACTGTCGAGATTGTCGATTCAGGGGCGTGACCCGGTCGCGGCGCCGGGACCGTCCGGCGCGGAACCGAGCCCCTACCACCAGAAACCCGGTCCGGAGCGCATCTACCACGGTGCCGGCTCCGGCCCCTTGCGCCAGGTGTAGCCATGACCAAGCCGACCGAAGGATCGCTCTACGATCCCGCCTTCGAGCGGGACAGCTGCGGATTCGGCCTCATCGCCAATCTCGACGACGAGCCGAGCGCCTGGGTCGTGGAGACTGCCGTCGGGGCGCTCAAGCGCCTCACCCACCGCGGCGCCGTGGCGGCGGACGGCAAGACCGGCGACGGCTGCGGCCTGTTGCTGAAGACGCCGGACCGGTTCCTGCGGGGCGTCGCCGCCGACGCCGGCATCGAGCTGTCCCCGCGTTATGCCGCAGGCACGGTCTTCCTGCACCGCGATGCCGATCTGCGCGAGCGCGGCCGGCGCCGGCTGCAAGAGGAACTGACGCGGGCCGGCCTGGAGCCCGCCGGCTGGCGCGACGTGCCGGTGGACACCTCCGTCTGTGGCGACGAAGCGCTGCGCACCCTGCCGCACATCGCCCAGCTGTTCGTCAACGCGCCCGCCGGCATGGCGCGGGCGGCGTTCAACCGCAAGCTGTTCATCGCCCGGCGGCGGGCGGAGAACGCGCTCGCCGACACCGACGACTGTTTCTACGTGGCGAGCCTCTGCGCCAACACCATTTCCTACAAGGGCATGGTGATGCCGGCGGCGCTGCCGGTGTTCTTCCCGGACCTGCGCGACCCCCGCATGGAGACCTCGGTGGCGGTATTCCACCAGCGCTTCTCCACCAACACCTGGCCCCAGTGGCGCCTCGCGCAGCCGTTCCGCCTGCTCGCCCACAATGGCGAGATCAACACCATCCGCGGCAATCGCAACTGGGCGCGTGCGCGGGCGGCCAACTTTACCTCCGAGAAGCTTCCCGACGTCTCCGACCTGATGCCGCTGGTCTCGCTGTCCGGCTCGGATTCTTCCAGCCTGGACAACATGCTGGAGGTGCTGCTGGCCGGCGGTATGGACGTGCTGCAGGCCATGCGCATCCTCATCCCGCCCGCCTGGCAGGGCATGGACGACATGGACCCGGACGTGCAGGCCTTCTACGAGTTCTTCGGCTGCCACATGGAAGCTTGGGACGGGCCGGCCGGTATCGTGCTGACCGACGGGCGCTATGCGGCCTGCACGCTGGACCGCAACGGACTCAGGCCGGCCCGCTACGTGCTCACCCGCGACCGCCACCTCACCGTTGCATCCGAGGTGGGCGTGTACGAATACGACGCGGCGAACGTGGTCAGGAAGGGCCGACTCGGTCCCGGCGAGATGCTGGCGGTGGACCTCGAGACCGGCGAGCTGCTCGACACCCACCGCATCCACGACATGCTGAAGAGCCGCGCACCCTACAAGCGCTGGCTGAAGCAGGGCGTGCGCTACCTGGACTCCGAGCTGGTGGACGTGCACATGGCGGCGGAGCCGTTCGACACCCGTACGCTGGCCCGCTACCAGAAGATGTTCAACCTCACCGCCGAGGAGCGGAACGAGGTCATCCGTGTGCTGGCCGAGGCCCAGGCGGAGGCGGTGGGCTCCATGGGCGACGACACGCCCATGCCCGTGCTGTCCCGGCAGGTGCGGCCGCTGTTCGATTTCTTCCGCCAGCAGTTCGCCCAGGTGACCAATCCGCCCATCGATTCCCTGCGCGAGCGCATCGTGATGTCGCTGCAGACGAACATCGGCCGGGAGTGCAACCTGTTCGAGCTCGGCCCCGACCACGGCCGCCAGGTCATCATGAACTCGCCGGTGCTGTCCCAGCGCAAGCTGCGCCAGCTCGTGAGCGAGGACATGTTCGCCGACTCCACCGAGTTCATCGACCTGAACTACCCCCAGGAGACACCGCTGTCCGAGGCGCTGGACGACATCTGCGCCCGGGCGGCCGACGCCGTGCGCCGCGGCAAGCTGCTGGTGATGCTGTCGGACCGCTACATCCAGCGCGACCACATGCCGGTGCACTCGCTGCTGGCCACCGGCGCGGTTCACCATCACCTGGTGCGCCTGGGGCTGCGCTGCGACTGCAACATCATCGTCGAGACCGGCTACGCCCGTGATCCGCATCACTTCGCCTGCCTCATCGGTTACGGTGCGACGGCGGTCTATCCCTATCTCGCCTACCAGTGCCTGCACGACATGGTGCGCCGGGGCCACGTGGACACCCGCCGCGAGAGTGCTCAGCAGCTCGGCCGCAGCTACCGGCGCGGCATCCGCAAGGGCCTGTTCAAGATCATGTCGAAGATGGGCATCTCGGCCATCTCGAGTTACCGGGGCGCTCAGCTGTTCGAGATCGTGGGTCTCGGCGACGACGTCGTGGAGCGCTGCTTCCGCGGCACGGTCAGCCGCGTGCAGGGCGCGAACTTCGCGGATCTGCACGAGGATCAGACCCGCCTCACCGAACTCGCTTTCAACGACCTCGCCCCGGTGAATCAGGGCGGCCTGCTGCGTTACGTGCATGGCGGCGAGTACCACGCCTACAACCCGGATGTGGTGGCCACGCTGCAGGCGGCCGTACGCACCGGCGACTACGAGCGCTACCGCAGGTATGCCCGCCTGGTGAACGAGCGGCCGGCGGCGGCATTCCGCGATCTCATGCGACTGAAGGCGACGGACAATCCGCTGAACGTGGACGAGGTGGAGCCGGAGGAGAAGATCCTGCCCCGCTTCGACAGCGCCGGCATGTCCCTCGGCGCGCTGTCGCCGGAGGCGCACGAGGCGCTTGCCATCGCGATGAACCGGCTCGGCGCCCGCTCGAACTCGGGCGAGGGCGGCGAGGACCCGGACCGCTACGGCACCGAGCGCATGTCCAAGATCAAGCAGGTGGCCTCGGGTCGCTTCGGCGTCACCGCGGAGTACCTGGTGAATGCCGAGGTGCTGCAGATCAAGATCGCCCAGGGCGCCAAGCCCGGCGAGGGCGGCCAGCTGCCCGGCCACAAGGTGAACGAGATGATCGCGCGGCTGCGCTACGCCAAGCCCGGCGTCGGTCTCATCTCGCCGCCGCCGCATCACGACATCTACTCCATCGAGGACCTGGCCCAGCTCATCTTCGACCTGAAGCAGGTGAACCCGCAGGCGCTGGTCTCCGTGAAGCTGGTGTCCGAGCCCGGCGTCGGCACGGTCGCCGCGGGCGTGGCCAAGGCCTATGCGGACCTGATCACCATCTCGGGCTACGACGGCGGCACCGGCGCCAGCCCGCTGACTTCCGTTAAATATGCGGGTAGCCCCTGGGAGCTCGGACTGTCCGAAACCCACCAGGTGCTGCGCGCCAACGACCTGCGTCACCGGGTGCGGCTGCAGACCGACGGCGGGCTGAAGACCGGTCTGGACGTGGTGAAGGCCGCCATCCTCGGCGCCGAAAGCTTCGGCTTCGGCACCGCGCCGATGGTGGCGCTGGGCTGCAAGTACCTGCGGGTCTGTCACCTGAACAACTGCGCCACCGGCGTGGCCACCCAGAACGAGACGCTGCGCTCGAAATACTTCATCGGTCTGCCCGAGATGGTCGAGAACTTCTTCCGCTTCGTCGCTCAGGAGACCCGGGAGGTGCTGGCCTCCATCGGTGCCCGCAGCCTGGACGAGGTGATCGGGCGCACGGAATTGCTGGAGCTGCTGCCGGGCGAGACGCCCCGCCAGCGCCGCCTCGACCTCTCCCCTATCCTCTCCGACGCCGGTCTGGCCGAGGACAAGCCGCGCTTCTGCATCGACCCGCGCAACGAGCCCTTCGACAAGGGCGAGCTGGCCGAGCAGATGGTGGCCGACGTGCTGCCGGCCATTGAGTCGCTCTCCGGCGGCACGTTCCGCTACGAGATACGCAACTTCAACCGCTCCATCGGCGCGCGGCTCGCCGGCGAGATCGCGCGGCGACACGGCAACCTGGGCATGGTGGATGCGCCCATCGAGATCGAGCTGGAGGGCACCGCGGGCCAGAGCTTCGGCTGCTGGAACGTGGCGGGCCTGAATCTCACGCTGCAGGGCGACGCCAACGACTACGTGGGCAAGGGTATGACCGGCGGGCGCATCGTGCTGCGGCCGGCTCCGGGCGCCGGCTTCGTCGCGCGCGATACCGTGATCATCGGCAACACCTGCCTGTACGGCGCCACCGGCGGTGGCCTGTACGCCGCCGGCGTCGCGGGCGAGCGTTTCGCGGTGCGCAACTCCGGCGCCACTGCCATCGTGGAGGGCTCCGGCGACCATTGCTGCGAGTACATGACCGGCGGCGTCGTCGTGGTGCTCGGGCGCACGGGCGTGAACTTCGGTGCCGGCATGACCGGCGGCTTCGCCTACGTGCTGGACGAGGAACGGGACTTCGTGGACCGCTACAACCACGAGCTGATCGACATCCATCGCATCACGCCGGAGAGCATGGAGGCGCACCTGCATCATCTGCGCGAACTCATCGAGCGGCACGTCCGCTACACGGGCAGCGAGTGGGGCCAGGAGCTGCTGGAGGACTTCCGCACCTGGCTGCCGAAGTTCTGGGTGGTGAAGCCGAAGGCCGCCGAGCTCGGCTCGCTGATCGAATCGCTGCGCGAGGCGGCCTGAGGGAAGGGTCATGGTAGAACGTCCGCTGCAATTCATGGAGATACCGCGCCGCGATCCGGACAAGCTGCCGGCCGAGGAGCGCATCACCAACTACCGGGAGATCTACGGCCAGTACACCGCCGAGGAGGCCGCCGACCAGGCCGGGCGCTGCATCAACTGCGGCAATCCCTACTGCGAGTGGAAGTGCCCGGTGCACAACTACATCCCGAACTGGCTGAAGCTGATCGACGAGGGCAACATCCTGGCGGCCGCCGAGCTCAGTCACCAGACCAACTCCCTGCCCGAGGTCTGCGGCCGGGTCTGTCCCCAGGACCGACTGTGCGAGGGCGCCTGTACGCTGAACGACGGCCTCGGCGCGGTCGCCATCGGCAACATCGAGAAGTACATCACCGACGAGGCGCTGAAACTCGGCTGGCGCCCGGACCTCTCCCACGTCGAGCCCACCGGCAAGCGCGTTGCCATCGTGGGCGCGGGGCCGGCGGGTCTCGCCGCCGCCGACGTGCTCGCCCGCAACGGCGTCGCGTCCGTGGTCTACGACGCCTACTCGGAGATCGGCGGACTGCTGACCTTCGGCATCCCGCCGTTCAAACTGGAGAAGGAGGTCGTGCGCAAGCGCCGCGAGATCCTGGAAGGCATGGGCGTCGAGTTCGTGCTGGAGACCCGCATCGGCGAGGACGTTGCGTTCGAGCAGCTGCTGGCGGACTACGACGCCGTATTCCTCGGCATGGGGGCCTACACCTACGTGCGCGGCGGCTTCCCGGGCGAGGATCTGCCCGGCGTCTACGAGGCGCTGCCCTACCTGGTGTCCAACGTGTACCGGGAGCTCGGCATGGGACGGCGTTCGGAACCGCGCATCAGCATGGCCGGCAAGCGCGTGGTGGTGCTCGGCGGCGGCGACACCGGTATGGACTGCAACCGCACCGCCATCCGCCAGGGCGCAGCCAGCGTCACCTGCGCCTACCGGCGCGACGAGGAGAACATGCCGGGCTCCCGCCGGGAGGTGGTAAACAGCCGCGAGGAAGGCGTGACCTTCCTGTTCAACCAGCAGCCCATCGAGATCGTGGGCGGCGACCAGGTCACCGGCGTGAAGCTGATCGAGACCCGGCTGGGCGAGCCCGGCCCGGGCGGGCGCAGGCGCCCCGAGCCGGTACCCGGCACGGAGCACATCCTGCCGGCGGACGCCGTGATCATCGCCTTCGGCTTCCGGCCGTCCCCGGCGGACTGGTTCGACGACTTCGAGATCCGCACCCGCCCCAATGGCCGCGTCTGGCTGAATGGCAGCCGCCATCCGTTCCAGACCTCCAACCCGAAGGTCTTCGCCGGCGGCGACATGGTGCGGGGCTCGGACCTGGTGGTCACCGCGGTGTTCGAGGGCCGCGAGGCGGCCAAGGGCATCGTCGACTACCTGTCTTCCGCCTGAGCCGCCAGCGGTATCTCCACGGAGAACACGACGCCGCTGCCGTCCGCCAGGTTGGCGGCGGTGATGCGACCACCGTGGGATTCGGCGATCAGGCGGGCGATATAGAGGCCCAGGCCAAGGTGGCTCGCCGCCCGGCCGGGCCGCACCGAGACCAGCGAGTCGAAGATGCTCTCGCGCATCTGTTGCGGCAGCGGCGGGCCCGGGTTCGCCACGGCCAGCGTGACGCTGCCGCCGCCGGTGGCGACGCGGATACCGATCGCCGCGCCGGGCTCGCTGAATTCCACGGCGTTGGCGACCAGCTTGTCCAGCATCTGCACCAGGAGTTCCGGCACGCCGGCCACCGGCGCGGCGTCGGCGTCCCGGCTCAGGCGGAACTCGCGCTCCGGGTAGGCCAGCGCATAGCCTTGCGTGGCGGAGGCGGCCACCTCGGCGAGGTCGAAGTGCTCCGACTCCGCGGCGGTTACCGCCTGCTCGGTGCGGCTGGCCTCGCTCATGGCGTTGAGGATGGCCTGCAGGCGGCGTGATCCCTCCCGCGCGCGCACGGCATAGTCCTCCTGCTCCGGTGCGAGGCCCACGTCTTCCAGATTGTCCAGCGACGACGTCACCACTGCCAGCGGAGTGCGCAGCTCGTGGGAAAGCCGGGCGCCGAGCGTGCGCAGATACTCGTTGGTCTCCTGCACGCGGGCGAGCAGCCGGGAGAAGCTGCGTGAGAGGTCGCCCAGTTCGTCGCGGGCGGAGGCGCTGGGCAGCCCGGCACGAATCTGCCCGCTCGCGCCCATGGCCCGGTCGGCCGCCCGGCTGAGCCGGGTGATGCGCACCGACAGCCAGGTGGCATAGCCGAGCAGGGCTGCGGCCACCGCCAGCGTGGCGATCAGGGTCAGCGAGGTCAGCCGGGCCAGCGCCCGGTTCGTCAGGGTGAGGATGGCAGCACTGGACTCTTTCATTATTACCGCGCCGATCACCCGGCCCTCGTGGCGCACCGGCGTCGCCGCGCTCACCACCGCCTGGCCGCTGCCCCGTGCCCGGCGCCACACGCTCTCCGGCGTGCCGTCCAGCGCGGTCGTGGCCCAGGGCAGGGCAATGCGGCCCGTGGCCGGCTCGGGCGGCAGCGGCGGTACCGTCTCCCCCAGCAGACGACGGTACAGTCGGGTGGCCGCCGTGGGTGCCTCCGCGCGCCGGTCGGCGGCCAGGCCGCCGGCTTCCGCGAGACGCCAGCCCGCTGCGTCGGCCACCGCCAGCTCCAGGCCCGGCCGGGCATAGTTGCGCAGGATCACGGCAAGGGCGGAGGACGGCGCCGCGAGCCGTCCCGGCCGCCCGGGCTCATGGGTGGCTGCGAGCAGCCGTGAGCCATCCGCGTCGAGCACGCGCACGCCCAGCCGGTCTCCCGCCAGCTCCCGCGGCAGGCGCACTTCCAGGTTGAAGCCGTCGGTGGTCGGCGTCCACCAGCCCTGCATGCGCGGCTCGGTCCGCACTCCGTCGCCGCGGACCTGCCGCGTTGCCGCCAGCGGGCCGGGCGCCACCGGCGAGAAGCGCCAGGCTGGCGCATCGGGCGCGAGGGCCAGTTCGATACGCTTGCCGGCAGCGTCGCCGGCGGCGCTCACGTCCAGGAAGACATACAAATGCCGGGCGTTACCCGCCACCAGCAGCCGTGCCGCATCGCCGACGGCCACCGGTTCCGCTCCGCCCGGCGTCACCCAGTCGTCGGCGAACCCGTCCAGCACCGCTGTGCCGTCGATCGGGTGCGCGTAGAGCGTGAGCGCGCCGGGCACCTCGGCCGAATCCGGGAACAGTGCGGGCCGATCGGCCAGCAGAGTGGCCAGGCTCTGCCCCGTGTCCAGCAGCAGCGTCTGCTGGCCCTGTCGCAGTGCCTCCTCGGTCTCGCGCAGATACTGGCAGCCGGCCCAGGGCAGGGTCAGGGTGATGAGCCCTATGAGAGCGAGCTGCGATCGGAGGCCCACGGCGGTTTCCTGGCTGGTCCTGGCGCTGCCCGGCCGTCAGTCCGCGAGCCAGCGGTAGCCAACGCCGTAGACCGTGTCGATGGCGCCGAACTCCGGATCCAGGGACTGGAATTTCCGCCGGATACGCTTGATGTGGGACGTGATCGTGTTGTCGTCCAGCACGACGCTGGCCGCATCCATGAGCTGCTGGCGATTGCGTACGTGGCCGGGATAACGGGCCAGCGCGTGCACCAGCCAGAACTCGGTGAGCGTGAGCGGCACGGGCCGGCCCCGCCAGCGCACGGCCAGCCGGTCCACGTCGATCTCCAGCTCGCCGCGGCGGATGACGGTCTCGTCGCCGCCGCCGCTCACCGCCGCCAGGCGGCGGAACAGCGCGGCCACCCGGGCCAGCAGGTGGGGCAGGCTGATGTCCTTGGTGAGGTAATCGTCGGCGCCGAGGCGCAGGCCCGATATCGCGTCCAGTTCGCTGTCCCGGGCCGTGAGGAACAGGATGGGGACGGCGGCGGACATGCCACGCAGCTCCCGGCACAGCTCGAAGCCGCCCTCGACGTCGTCGGCCAGGTTCACGTCGATGATGACCAGATCCGGCAGGCGCGCATGGAAGGACTCGAGCGCCGAGTGCCGGTCGCCCCAGCCCTCCACCTCATAGCCCTCCCGGCGGAAGGCGGCCGCGTAGTTCTCGCGGATGGCGGGCTCGTCCTCGACGATGGCGATGCGTCTCTTCACCGGCGGCTCCGTAGGCTGGCGACGGGGTCGCGACCGGCCTCGTAACGGCCATCGCGACGGGGGGAACGCCACAATTTGCCACATTCCGTCCGCGATGTGCCATGGAGCCGGCCGCGCCCTGCCCCGTTGCCCTGCTGCAATCGATGCCATGGGAACTGGACAGGTATCCGAAGGAGGCAGGCCGATGAGACGCTCGGACAGAGACACGGCGACGGTGCGGCGAAGGCAGGCGGCGGAGCCGGCGGCAGCGACGGCCATTGCCATGGCGCTGGCGGGCATGCTGGCAAGGGCGGTGGCGATGGCGGTGGCGACCGCGGCAGCGCTCGCCTGCCTGTTCCTGATCGCCGGTGTGGCCGCCGCCTCGTCCCTGGAGTGGCAGGGCGACGGTCGGGCGAGTGCCGCACCCCATCTGTCCTCGGCAGTGCATCTGGAGGTGAGCGGGATGGTGGCACGCGTGCGGCTCACCCAGCGCTTCCGCAATGACCGGGACCGCTGGGTGGAGGGCGTCTATACCTTCCCGCTGCCCGCCGGTGCCGCCGTCGACGAACTCACCATGCGTTACGGCAGCACCTTGATAGAGGGCGAGATCCGCGCGAAGGCCGAGGCCGAGCGCATGTATCGCGAGGCAAGGGAGGCCGGCCGCCGCACCGTGCTGGTGGACCGCCAGCGTCCGAATCTGTTCACCACCCGGTTGGCCAACGTGGGCCCGGGCGAGACCGTGGAGATCGAGATCGCCTGGCAGCAGACGGTGGGCTACGACGACGGCGAGTACGGCCTGCATCTGCCGCTGACGCTCACCCCGCGCTACATCCCGGGTCGTGCCCTCGAGGGCAATGAGGGCGACCGTGGCGCCGGCACGGATCAGGTGCCCGACGCCGGAGCGATTACCCCGCCCATCGCCGCGCCGACGACTACGCGCTCGGACGGTCACCGCCTAACGCTCGAGGGGGTCATCGACGCCGGGGTGGAACTGGCCGAGGTCACCGGCCGCTACCATCCGCTGCGGACGGCCCGGGAAGGCCGGGCATGGCGCATCGGCTTCGACGACCGCGACGTGCCCATGGACCGGGATCTGGAGATCGCCTGGCGTCCGCTGCCCGGCGCCATGCCTGCCGCGACGCTCTTTCGCGGCACCGGCGAAGCCGGCGCCCGGACCTGGCTGCTGTTCTTCCAGCCGCCCCACGGCGACGAGCCTCGCGGCGCTCTGGCTCCCCCACGGGAACTGGTCTTCGTCGTCGACACCTCGGGTTCCATGCACGGCGCCTCGCTGGAGCAGGCAAAGGCGGCCCTGTCGATGGCGCTGTCGCGGCTGCGGCCGGAGGACCGGTTCAACGTCATCGAGTTCAACAGCCGCACCCGGGCCTTCTTTCCGGCGCCGGTGCCCGGCGAACGGCTGTGGCGGGAGGAAGCGCTGGACCTCGTTGCGGACCTGGCGGCCGAGGGTGGCACCGAGATGGAGCCGGCGATCGCCGCTGCGCTGCGGCCGGGCAGCTCGGGTCGGCTGCGCCAGATCGTCTTCATCACGGACGGCAGCGTCGGCAACGAGTCGGCACTGCTGGAGCTCATCCGCGCGCGGCTGGGCGCGTCGCGCCTGTTCACGGTGGCCATTGGCTCCGCGCCGAACCGGTGGTTCATGCGCAAGGCCGCCGAGGCGGGCCGGGGCTCTGCGCTGGTGATCGGTGACGCCGGCGAGGTGAGCGGGCGCATGGAGCGGCTGTTCCGGCGGCTCGAACGTCCGGCCCTCACGGACATCACCGTGGACTGGCCGGCCGGCGCGGCCGCCGAGGTCTACCCCGCGCCGGTGCCCGACCTCTATCACGGCGAGCCGCTGATGGTGAGCGCGCGATTCGAGCGGCCGCCGCCGCCGGGCGCGGTCGTGACAGTGAGCGGCCGGCAGGGCGATGGCTACTGGATGCGCCAGCTGGTATTCGACGAGGCGCGGGCCTATCCGGGCGTCGGCAAGCTCTGGGCGCGGGCGCGCATCGAGTCGCTGGAGGATGCGCGCCGCGCCGGCGCGCCTGAGGACCGCATCCGCGCCGAGATCGTCAGGACCGCGCTCGATCATCACCTGGTCAGCGGCTACACCAGTCTGGTGGCGGTCGACCGCAGCCCGTCGCGGCCGCTCGGCGCCGGCCTCACCGAGGGGCGGGTCCCGTCCCTGCTGCCCCGCGGCCAGACGGCGGCCGTGTACAACCTGCCCGCCACCGGCACGCCGGCCCCGCTGCGCCGTACCATCGGCCTCGTCTGCCTGCTCCTCGGCCTCGGCCTGCTCGTCGGGCTGCGGGTGCAGGACGTCAGGCGCTGCCGTGCGGCCTGAGCGCCTCGCCGTGGCCGCGGTGCTCGCCATCGGACTCTGGCAGCTGGGCGCGGGTGCCTGGCTGCCGCTGAAGGCTTGGGCGGCCCAGAGCCTGCTGCGGGAGGCCTGGGAGGAGACCCGGGAAGGGGCGCAGGCGGTACGTCCCTGGCCCTGGGCCGATACCTTTCCGGTGGCCCGGCTGGCCGCGATCGGCGGTATGGTGGATCTGGTCGTGCTCTCCGGCGGCAGCGGGCGCACGCTCGCCTTCGGCCCCGGTCACCTGGAGGCCAGTGCGGCGCCCGGCTCGGCCGGCAACACCGTGCTGGTGGGTCACCGCGATACCCACTTCCGCTTCCTGGCCGAACTCGAGCCCGGTGACGAGCTGGATCTGGAGATCGCCGACGGCCGCCGGCTCCGTTACCGGGTGAGCGGCAGCGAGGTGCTGGATGCGCGCACGGACGGCATCGGTCTCGATGACCCGGACGACCGGCTGACGCTGGTGACCTGCTACCCGTTCGACGCCGTGCGCCCGGGCGGCCCGCTACGCTATCTCGTCACGGCAGAGCGGACGGCTGGCGACCCAGCCACACCCGCAGCAGCCCTGCAGCGCTGATGGCATCCGTGATCTCGCCGGCCATCACCATGCGCACGGCGTCGGCGAGCGGCAGCCGACGGATTGCGAGCTTCTCGGTCTCGTCGAAGGCGGGCTCCCCTGCCGAGAGTTCTTCGGCGAGGAACACGAAGCCGGACTCGTCGGTGATGGAGTTGCTGGTGTGCAGTCGCATCACCTCCTGCCAGCGCTCCGCGGTCAGGCCGGTCTCCTCCTGCAGCTCGCGCTGCGCCGCCTGCAGCGGGTCCTCGCCGCTGCAGCCGCCCATGGGAATCTCCCAGGACCACTCGCCCAGGGTGTAGCGCTGCTGGCCGACCAGCCATGTATCGCCCTCGACGGAGAGGGGCACGATGCCGATGGCCCGGTTCTTGAAATGCACGTGGCCGTAGCGGTTGTGCCCGCCGTTCGGGTTGACGACATCGTCCTCGAACACCGTGATCCAGTCGTTCTCGTACACCGTCCGCGAGGTCAGTCGTTTCCAGGTCAAGACGAATCCTCCTTCTCGAGGAGTGACTGGAGCCGCGCCATGTCGCCGTCGATGCGCCGGCGCAGCGGTCCCTTCACGAAGGGAGCCAGCAGTCTCGCCCAGAGTCCCTGGAAACGGAACCGGCAGTCCACCGTCCAGATAGTCTCGCCCGGTGCGGGACTCGCGAACCAGTGACGGATGCGGCTCACGGCCTGTCCGCCCCGGTAGGTGAACTCCAGCAATTCGCTGCCCCGCGCGTCCGTGACAGTCTCCTCCAGCCGCACCTCCCGTCCGTTCTCGTCGTAGACCAGTTCGCAGACGCTGCCCGCTTCGCCGCGGCGCCCGCTCAGCGAGCGCACGTCCTTCAGCGTAGGCTGCCACGCGGGCAGGCGGTCGGGATCGGCGACCGCGGCCCGGACGGCGGGCATGTCACGGCGGATACGGCGGCTCAGTTCGATGTTCACGGGGTTCTCGGGGCACCGGGAGGCGCGAGGATAACAGCCGCCGATGACGGCGGACACCGGCACGCCGGCGTCGCGCGGCCAGGCCGGGGCTGCCTGCCGCTGCCCGCGGTACGGCCATTGCCCGGGGGCATTACCAGAGCCATTGCCCGGGGCCATTACCAGGGCCATTGGCTAGCGCCATTGCTTGCTGCCATCGGTTACAGTAGCCGCCCCCGCGCATTGGCGATCCTCTCATGCGGCAGCAGACAGCGAAGCTCACCGAAGGCCCGGTCGGCCGCCACCTCGTGGCGATGACGCTGCCGATGATGATCGGCATCTCTGCCACCATGGGCGTCTACCTGGTGGATACGTGGTTCGTCGGCCAGCTCGGGCCGGACCCGCTGGCCGCTATCGCGTTCACGTTCCCGGTGGTCTTCACGCTGTCCTCGGTGGCCATCGGCCTCGGCGCCGGCACCTCCTCCGTGCTGGCCCGGGCCATCGGCGCCCACGACCCGGAACAGGCCCGGCGCATCGCCACCGACGCCCTGGTACTCGCTTTCCTGATCACGCTGGTGCTGGCGCTGATCGGGGCGTTCACCATCGAACCGCTGTTCCGCCTGCTGGGCGCACCGCCGGACATGATCCCGATGATCCGAGACTACATGCTGGTGTGGTACGCCGGGATGGTGTTCGTGGTGGTGCCGATGGTGGGCATGGCCTCGCTGCGGGCAACGGGCGATGCGCGCATACCGGGCATGCTGATGATCGCCTCGGCGCTGCTCACGGCGGCGTTCGATCCGCTGCTGATCTTCGGTATCGGTCCCTTTCCGCGGCTGGAGCTGACCGGTGCCGCGGTCGCGGGGCTGATCGGCCGCGCCGCCGCCTTCGTCGGCGCCATCTGGGTGCTGCACTTCCGCCTCGGGCTGCTGACGCTGGACTGGCCCGGGCTCGCCGCCGTCCGTGCCTCCTGGGGCCGTATCCTCCATGTCGGGCTGCCGGCCGCCGGCACCAACGCCATCATCCCCGTCAGCATCGGCGTGGTGACCGCCATGCTCGCCGACTACGGGCCGGAGGTGGTGGCGGGCTTCGGCGTGGCCAGCCGGGTCGAGGGCATGACGCTGATCACCTTCTTCGCCATGTCGGCCATCATCGGTCCCGTCGTCGGCCAGAACCTCTCCGCACAGAGGCCGGAGCGCATCGTCGAGGCGCTGTCGCTGTGCGCCCGGTTCTGCCTGGGGCTCGGCCTGGTTCTGGCGCTCGTGCTCGCCGTGTTCGGCCGGCCGCTGGCGGCGCTGTTCAGCGAGGAGACGCGGGTGGTGACGGTGGCGGCCACCTACTTCCTGATTGTGCCGATCAGCTACGGCACGGCCGGCATGGTCATGGTGATGAACGCCTCGTTCAACGGCATGGGGCGGCCGCTGCCAGCGGTGGTGGTCTCCGTCATGCGCATGGTGGTCATCTATCTGCCGCTGGCGTGGGCGGGCTCGGCCCTGGCCGGTTACGCCGGTATCTTCGCCGCCTATGCCGCCGCCAACGTCATCTGCGGCATCGGCGCCTGGCGCTGGGCGGTGCGGGAAGTCGAGCGGCAGAAGGCGGACATGCTGCGAACCCCGGCCTGAGGGCAGCGGGCGGTCAAGGGGCCGCCGACCGCTCGTCGTAGCGCTTGCGCGTCGGCCACGGCTCGGCCACCACGCGGCGGTAGTACCAGTGCATGCCGATCCCCCGCGCGCCCATGAATGCCAGGAAGGCGAACCACAGGCCGTGATTGCCCCAGGGCTGGCTGAGAAACCACACCGGGACGAAAACGCCGAAGGCGGAGAGCACCATGATGTTGCGCATCTCCCGTGCCCGGGTGGCGCCGACAAAGACGCCGTCGTAGAGGAAGCTCCACACCGAGACCACCGGGGATGCCACCATCCAGGGCAGGTAGGTCAGGGCCGCCCGCACCACCTCGGGCAACTCGGTGAGCAGCCGGATGATCGCGGGTCCGGCAAGCGCATAGAACAGGGAGAACACCACCGCCACGGCCAGCGACCAGAGCAGGCTGAGACGCACCGCCCGGCGCAGGTTCTCGCGGCTGCGCTCGCCCATGGCCTTGCCGACCAGGGCCTCCGCGGCGTGGGCCAGGCCGTCCAGCGCATAGGAGACCAGGTACTGCAGGTTCAGCAGGATGGCGTTGGCAGCCAGCAACACGTCCCCGAGCCGCGCGCTGCGGGCGGTCAGGAAGCCCAGCGCGAACATCAGCGCCATCGTGCGCAGGAACAGGTTGCCGTTCACCGAGAAGAACGGCCCGTACCTCTCGATGCGGGTGAGCGCGGCCCGGTCGAACTGTCCGGGCCAGCGTTTGAGCTCCCGGGCGACGAACGCGAGCCCTACGGCGAGGCCCGTGAACTCCGCCATCACGGAGGCCAGTGCCACGCCCTCGGTCTTCATGCCGAGACCGACCACGAACACCAGGTCGAGCACGATGTTGGTGAGATTGATCACCAGTACGATGACCAGAGGCACACGGGCATTCTGCAGGCCGATGAACCAGCCGACGATGGCGTAGTTGGCCAGCGTCGCCGGCGCGCTCCAGATGCGCACGTCGAAATACACGCGGGCGAACTCCGCCACCTCGGGCCCGGGTCCGAGCAGAGCGAGCGCGATACTGCCGGCCGGCTGTCGCAGGGCGATCAGGACGAACGCGATGGCCAGTGCGACGATGACCGCCTGGCCGATGCTGGTGCGCACGGCGGCACCGTCACGGGCACCGCAGGCCTGGGCCGCAAGTCCCGTCGTGCCCATGCGCAGGAAGTTCACGCCGGTGTAGAGGAAGCTGAAGATGGTGGCGCCCACCGCCACGGCGCCGAGATACCAGGGCTCGTCCAGGTGCCCCATCACGGCGGTATCCACCATGCCGAGCAGCGGCACGGAGATGTTCGACAGGATCAGCGGCGCGGCGATGCGCCAGACGTCCCCATGTGTGGGACCAGGGGTGGCAGGGCTTGCCGGGGGGCTGCCCGGCGGACGCCCCTCAGAAGGCATTGATGCCGGTGAGTTCCTTGCCGATGATGAGCTGGTGGACGGTCTCGGTGCCCTCGTAGGTGATCACGCTCTCGAGGTTCAGCATGTGGCGGATGGGCACGTACTCGGCACTGATACCGCTGCCGCCCAGGATGTCGCGGGCATCCCGGGCGATGTCCAGCGCCATGCGCACGTTGTTCCACTTGGCGAGCGACACCTGACTCGGCTGCAGCCGGCCGTCGTCCTTCAGCCGGCCGAGGCGCAGCGAGAGCAGCTGGGCAGTGGTGATGCGCCGGGCCATGTCGGCCATGCGGATCTGGATGGTCTGGGTATGGTTCAGCGGCCGGCCGAACATCTCGCGCTCGGCCGTGTAGGCGAGCACCTCGGCGAGACAGGCCTGCGCGGCGCCGATGGCTCCCCAGGTGATGCCGTAGCGCGCCTGGGTGAGGCAGGACAGCGGCCCCTTCAGGCCCTTGACGCCGGGCAGCATGGCGGAGGCCGGCACGCGAACGTCGTCCAGGTAGAGCGCGCCGGTGGAGGAGGCGCGCAGGGAGAACTTGTCGTGGATCTCCCGGGCTTCGAAGCCCGGCGTATCGGTCGCGACGATGAAACCGCGCACACCCTCCGGCGTCATGGCCCAGACTACGGCCACGTCGGCGATGGGCGCGTTGGTGATCCACATCTTGGCACCGTTCAGCACCCAGTCGTCGCCGTCGCGCTTCGCGTGGGTCTTCATATTGCCGGGATCCGAGCCGCCCTGGGGCTCGGTAAGGCCGAAGCAGCCGATGGCCTCGGCGGAGGCCAGCGCCGGCAGCCAGCGTTCCTTCTGCTCCTCGCTGCCGAAGGCGTGGATGGGGTACATCACCAGGCTGGACTGCACGGAGACGAAGCTCCTCAAGCCGCTGTCGCCCCGTTCCAGCTGCTGGCAGATCAGGCCGTAGGAGACGCCGTTCAGGCCGGCGCAGCCGTAACCTTCGATGGAGCTGCCGAGCAGCCCCAGTTCCGCTACCTCCGGGATCAGGTCCCGGGGGAAGACGTGCTTCTCGAAACACTCCCGGATGACGGGCAGCACCCGGTCGTCGACGAAACGGGCCACGGAGTCCCGCACCATGCGCTCCTCGTCGCCGAGCTCGGCGTCGACGCCGTAGAGATCGAGGGGGTCCAGCCTGTTGCGGCCGGCGCCTGAGCTCGCGGGTTGTGTGCTGGCCACTGCCGGGCCTCCTGGGTGTGGCGTTCGAACGGGCGAAGCGGCGGCGCTTCGGGGCAGCCTGCAAGTATAACAACGGCCACGGGCGCCCGCGCCGTCCGTCTCAGTAGGGTATACCCAGACGCCGGAAGGCGCCCGCCATCAGCCACACCGGGCCGATCATCAGGTAGTGCAGGTCCTCGAGCACCCGCAGCCGGCCGCCCTCCAGCAGGTGTCCGAGTGCCTGCAGTACCAGTGCGGCCAGAAACAGCGTGAGCGAAGTCTGCCAGAGCGCGGGCGCGAGGCCTTCGAGCCGCCCCAGAATGGCGGTGGCGGCCAGCACGAAGGGCAGCAGCCCGATCGCCAGCGGGATGGAGAGGATGAAGTAGTAGACCACCGCCGACAGCAGGAACGCGGTTCCCCAGTTCAGCGCCGGGGAGATATCGTTGAAAGCCGCCGGGACGGGCAGCGCCCACAGCAGGCCGGTGACACCGATGACTGCCAGCGGCACGGCGACGCCGTGCAGCACGCGGTTTAGTCGATGACGGTGATGACGGGAATAACGGTCCAGCCAGAAATCGGCCGTACGCATGGGCGTCTCCTCCTGCGCAGCATTCTACATCGCGTCCGGCGCGCAGGGCGCGGCGTTAATCCCGCGTTCAGGTTGAACGCGTATACTGTGGAACTGTCGGAAATCTCTGTCCGCCGGAGGTGGTCCCGGGCCGGGGATCGCGTCCCTGGTGCGGTCAAAGAGGACAGTCTAAAGAAGACAAGCAAAGAGAGGACAACCATGGAATCCAGGAAAATGCTGGTGCTCGCCGCCGTCACGATGACGACCTTCACACTGGGCGCCTGCACGACGCTCGATCCCTACACCCGCGAAGAGAAGACGGCCAGCGCCACCAAGGGCGCAGCCATCGGTGCGGCGGCCGGCGCGGTCATCGGCCTTATCTCCGGGGACGACGCGGTGGAGCGCCGTCAGCGCGCACTGATCGGCGCCGGTATCGGCGCGCTCGCTGGCGGCTCCGTCGGCTATTACATGGACCGCCAGGAGGCGGAACTGCGCGCCGAACTCGAAGGCACCGGCGTGAGCGTCACCCGCATGGGCGAGAACATCACGCTCAACATGCCGGGGAATGTGACCTTCGCCACCGACAGTGCCGATCTGAACCCCGCGTTCTTCGACGTTCTGAACTCGGTCGCCAAGGTCCTCGACAAGTACGAGCAGACGGTGGTGGAAGTTGCCGGCCACACGGACAGCACGGGTACGGACGAATACAACCAGCGGTTGTCCGAGCGGCGGGCCGCGTCGGTGGCGCGCTTCCTCCAGTCCCAGGGCGTGATGAATCAGCGCATCATCACGGTGGGCATGGGCGAGAGTCGGCCAATCGCCGACAACTCGACGCCGGAAGGCCGCCAGGCCAACCGGCGGGTGGAACTGACGCTGGTGCCCGTCACCGCCTGACGGAGTGCCGGCGAGGCGAAGGAAGAAGGGCCGGTCGGGCGCGGAGCCCGACCGGCCCTTCGACAAGCGGACGCAGGACGAATGGGTGGAGGGCACCGGCCGGGTGGTGCGCCTCCTCGGCGACGACGACGAGTACGGCCCCCACCAGCGCTTCGTCGTGAGGACGCCCGCGGGTCAGTCGCTGTTGATCGCGCACAATCTCGAGGTGGCCCCGAGGGTGCCGCTGGGCATGGCGGACCGGATACGTTTCCGTGGCCTCTACGAATGGAACGACTTGGGCGGCACCGTGCACTGGACCCATCACGATCCCCGCGGCCGCGAAGACGGCGGCTGGGTGGAGTACCGACAACGGCGGTATCGTTGAGAGCAGCGCCTCAGACGCCCATTCGGGTCTGCAGCTTCTTGATGGCCGCGCTCTCGATCTGACGGATGCGCTCAGCGGAGACGCCGTAGTGGTCCGCCAGATCCTGCAGGGTCATCTTCTCCTCGCTGAGCCAGCGGCTCTCGAGAATGTGCCGACTGCGTTCGTCGAGCGTGTTCAGCGCCTCCACAAGTCGGCCTGAGGTCTCCTGCTCCCAGTCCTCGCCTTCTGCCAGCACCGCCGGATCGGCATCCGGGCTCGGCAGATAGTGGGCGGGCGTGTAGGCCTCCTCGTCGTCCACCGGCAGGTCGAACGTGCTGTCACGGGCCGCCAGCCGTTTCTCCATCTCGGTGACTTCGGCGGTGCTGACGCCCAGGTCCTGCGCTACCGCTTCGGTCTCCTCCGGCGACAGCCAGGCGAGGCTCTTCTTGGAGCGGCGCAGATTGAAGAACAGCTTGCGCTGTGCCTTGGTCGTGGCCACCTTGACCACGCGCCAGTTGCGCAGCACGAATTCATGGATTTCAGCGCGGATCCAGTGCACGGCGAACGACACCAAGCGCACCCCCACATCGGGGTCGAAGCGTTTCACGGCCTTCATCAGGCCGACGTTGCCTTCCTGGATCAGGTCGTTGAGCGCCAAACCGTAGCCCATGTAGCCCTTTGCGATGTGCACCACGAAGCGCAGATGTGCGAGCACCAGCGAGCGAGCGGCGTCCAGGTCTTCATCGTCCCGGAAACGGCGCGCGAGGGCCTGCTCCTCGTCCTTGCTGAGCACAGGCACGGACCCCACCGCCTGGATGTAGGCGTCGAGGCTGCCCACCGGTCCGGCGAGCATCATTTCCTGTTCTCTGCGAGCCATAGCTGTGGTCATTTCCTTATTCCCTACCTCTCCCGTTCAGGACTTGCATTCAAAATATTAGCACTCACATCTTCAGAGTGCTAAAAGACTGGCGTCCCACCCTGCAGTGGCTCCCGGTCAGGGTATTCGCCTCCTTCCGGTCGCCGGATGCGGCGGCGCGTATTCCTCTGTCCGCCGACGCCATCTCACGACCCGAATAATAGCACATTATTGAATACTTATTCAAGAATGGGTAACATCATGACCCTACGGGGTTTCAAGGGCGGGAGGCCATGCCACGACCACCATCTTTCGACCGGGCGGAGGTCATCGAGCGTGCCACGGAGGTTTTCTGGCAACGCGGCTACCGGGGCACTTCAGTCAGCGACCTGGTCCAGGCTACCGGGCTGAAGCCGGGCAGCCTCTACGCCGCATTCGGCAGCAAGAAGGGCGTCTTCCTGGAAGTGCTGAGGGCCTACCAGGCCGACTCCGCCGAGCGCCTCCGCGAGTCGCTGCGCGAGGCCGATTCTCCACTGGAGGCGATCCGGCGCTTCTTCCTGGCGCTGGTCGACGAAACCCTGGACGACCCGAGGCATCGCGGCTGCCTGATGGTGAACGCGATGCTGGAGTATTCCCATCACGACCCGGACGTGCAGGGGGAGCTCGTGGGTGGTCTGAGCCGCATCGAGTCGCTGTTCGGCCGGGCGCTGCGGCGCGCGAGCGAGAATGGCGAGCTGGACCCCAGGCTCGATGCCGATGCCACCGCCGCATTCCTGGTCAACAATCTGTGGGGCATCCGCGTGATCTGCCGGGGCCGTCCCTCCCGCGAGGCGGTGGAGGGCATCGTGCGCACGGTGCTCGCGGCGCTGGCCGCCTCCGCCGATCAGCGGGGTTCGATGCGCCGCATGTGACGGGCGGCGGCGAACCAGGAGCCGAACCAGCCCAGGAACGCCCCCGTCCCGAGTACGGTCAGGCTCTCCCGCCAGTCCAGCCCGCTCAAACGGAAGCCGCTGTCGTACAGGCCGGCCAGCCGGGCGACCCCGTCCGAGGTGAGCCACAGCGAGAGCGCGATCAGGGCCAGCGCCAGCAGCCCCCCGCCGACGCCGTACCAGAGACCCGAGTACAGGAATGGCCGGCGGATGAATCCGGCGCTCGCGCCGATCAGCTTGGTCACCACGATCTCGTCCCGGCGGTTCTGGATGTCCAGCCGGATGGTATTGCCGATGACGATGATCACCGCCGCGCCCAGCAGCAGGGCGGTGATCAGAATCACCCGGCGGATCAGGTCCAGGGTTGCGTTGAAGCGCTGCACCCACGCGGTGTCGAGCTGCACCACGTCGGTCTCGGGCAGGTTCGCGAGCTCCTCGCGCAGCAACTCGATGAGGGCATCGTTGCCGGCGACGGCGGGACGCACCACCAGCGTGTGGGGTAGCGGGTTGTCGTCCAGCGCGTCGAGCGCGTCGCCGAAACCGGAGCCCGCCTTGAAATCCGCCAGCGCCTCGGCGGCGCTGATGAACTCCACGCGCTCCACGTCGGCCCGGCTTTCGATGATGCCCGCGAGCCGGCGGGCATCCTCCTCGGCGGTACCCATGTCCAGATAGACCGAGAAGTCCACCGCGCTCTCCCAGCCGCCGGACAGCCGGGCGGCGTTCTTCACGCCCAGGTGCAGACCGGCCGGCAGCGCCAGCGTGATGGCGATGACCAGCACGGTCAGCAGCGTCGACAGGGGCTGCGCGGCCAGGCGGCCGAGGGCGGCCACGGCCGTCTCCCCGTGCCGGGTCAGCCACGCGCCCGGGCCGCCGGTGCGCCGCTCAGCCATTGCCGCCATTGCCGCGCGTCTCCTTGATCCAGACCGGGCCGTCCGGTTCCTCGTCGCCGGTCTCGCCCGCCAGCATGCCGTTGTCCAGCACGATGCGGCGGTGACCCATGCCGCCGATCAGGTGCAGGTCGTGGGAGGCCACCATCAGGGTGACGCCGACGTCGTTGAAGCGTTCGAACAGGCGCATGATCTCCAGCGAGAGTTCCGGATCCAGGTTGCCGGTGGGTTCGTCGGCGATCAGCAGCGTGGGGCGGCCGACGATGGCCCGGGCGATGCCCACCCGCTGCTGCTCGCCGCTCGACAGCGTCTCGGGCATCTGCTTCTCACGGCGCAGCAGCCCTACCTGATCCAGCGCGGCACGCACCCGGCGGCCTATCTCGCGCTTGCCGGTGCCGGTGATGATCAGCGGCAGCGCCACGTTCTCGAACACGTTGCGGTCGAACAGCAGCTTGTGATCCTGGAACACCATGCCGATGTCGCGCCGGTACCGCGGGATGCGGCGGCGGCCGACCTTGGCGAGGTCCTGATTGTTGACGACGATGCGCCCGCGCGTAGGCCGCTCGATCAGTGCGATCAGCTTCAGCAGCGTGCTCTTGCCCGCCCCGGAATGCCCGGTGACGAAGACCATCTCCCCGGCGTCCACGTCCAGGGTGAGGCGCTGCAGCGCATCGTGGCCGGCATAGCGCTTGGTGATGTTCTCCAGGTGGATCACTGCGCCGCGCCCCCTCCCAGATCCAGCAGGGCGTCCACGAATTCCTCGGCATCGAACGGCTGCAGGTCGTCCACGCCCTCGCCGACGCCGATGTAGCGGATGGGGATGCCCAGACGGTTGGCGATGCCGAGTACCACACCCCCCTTGGCGCTGCCGTCGAGCTTGGTGACCGTGATCCCCGTGACCTTCACGGCCGCGCTGAATTTCTCCGCCTGGGACAGCGCGTTCTGACCCAGCCCGGCGTCCAGCACCAGCATCACCTCGTGAGGCGCGGTCTCGTCCTGGCGGCCCAGCACCCGGGCGATCTTGCCGAGCTCGTCCATGAGGCCGCCCTGACTCTGCAGCCGGCCGGCGGTATCGGCGATCAGCACGTCGGTGCCGCGGGCTTTCGCCGCCGCCCAGGCGTCGTAGGCCACGGCCGCCGGGTCGGCGCCGGTCTGCTGCGCCACCACCGGCACGCCGTTGCGCTCGCCCCAGGCCTGCAGCTGCTCGACGGCGGCGGCCCGGAAGGTATCGCCCGCCGCCAGCATCACGGCCAGACCCTGGTCGCCGAGGCGCTTCGCGATCTTGCCGATGCTGGTCGTCTTGCCGGCGCCGTTCACGCCGACCATCAGCAGCACCCACGGACGCGGCGCGTCCGGCACCTCGAGCGGCACCTCCACCGGACGCAGTATGTCCAGCATGGCATCGCGCAGGCCGCGCAGCAGCGCCTCAAGGTCTTTCAATTCCTTGCGGGCGAGCTTCTTCCGCAGGGACTCGATGATCTGCATGCTGGTCTCGACGCCGACGTCGGCCATCACCAGCCGGGTCTCGAGTTCGTCCAGCGCGTCCTCGTCGATCTTGCCGCCGGGGAACAGGTTCGCCAGATCGTAGGTGAGCCAGGAGTCGCCCCGGTTCAGCCGTGCCCGCAGCCGTTTGAAGAAGCCCTTGCGACCGGCCTTGTCTGCAGCGTCTTTCATGTGCCTCGTTGTCAGTGCGCGCCGCCGCGGTATCCTGTCCGCGGACCCCGGCCCGGAGCGCGACATCTTAGCAGCACACCCCCATCTCCGGATGCCCCGCAGCGGGCGGGATGATCGCGATGATGGCGCGGCGGCCTGAGCGCGGCGACCGGCGCCCGCCGGGCAGCGTCCGCATCATCGGCGGGCGCTGGCGTGGCCGTCGCCTGCCCGTGGCCGAGGCCGAAGGGCTGCGGCCGACCACCGACCGCATCCGCGAAACGCTGTTCAACTGGCTGCGGCCGTACCTCGCCGGCAGCCGGGTGGCGGATCTGTTCGCCGGCACCGGCATCCTCGGCATCGAGGCACTGTCCCGGGGCGCCGCCTCCGCGCTGTTCGTCGAGCAGGACCGTCGGCTTGCCCGCGGCATAGAACGGCGCCTCGAGACGCTGGGCGCCGGCGGCTGCCGGGTGCTGGCCGCGGATGCCTACCGTCTGCTGGCCGGCGGCGAGCCCGAGCCATTCGATGTCGTATTCCTCGACCCGCCCTACGGTCACGGCCGGCTCGACGAATTGTGTAAACTCCTCGCAGACCGCGGCTGGCTGGCGGACGACGCTCTGCTGTACCTGGAGCACGATCGCCGCTCGCCGCCCCGGCTGCCGCCGGGCCTCGAGCCCCGGCGGGAGAAGACCGCCGGCAATGTGAGATTCGTGCTGCTCGAAAGAACCGAGCCGACTGGGGGAGCGCTATGAGCATCGCCGCCATGTACCCGGGGACCTTCGATCCCGTCACCCGCGGCCACGAAGACCTGGTGCGCCGGGCGTCGCGGATATTCGACCGCATCGTGGTGGCCATCGCCGCCAATCCGGGCAAGCAGCCCATGTTCGACCTGAACGAGCGCGTGGCGCTGGCGGAGGCCGTCCTGGCTGACATCCCGGGGATCGAGGTAATGGGCTACCAGGGACTCACCATCGATTTCGCGCGCCAGCACGACCTGGGGGCCATCATCCGCGGGCTGCGCGCGGTCTCCGACTTCGAGTACGAGTTCCAGCTCGCGAATATGAACCGCCATCTCACCGACGAGGTGGAGACCGTGTTCCTGACGCCCACCGAGCGCTACACCTACATCTCCTCCAGCCTGGTCCGCGAGATCGCCATGCTGGGCGGCGACGTAGGCGAGTTCGTCTCGCCGCTGGTGGAAAAAGCCCTGCTCGAGCGCCGGCCGGCCAGCTAGCTAGCGCCTTCCGGGCGGTCGCCGTCGACGCTATCGCTGGCAGCGGGGGCAGTAGTAGCTGGAACGCTGGCCGATCACCCGCTGCCTGACCGGTTCGCCGCAGCCCGGGCAGGGCTCGCCGGCCCGCCCGTAGACCGACAGACTCTGGCGGAAATAGCCCGGCTGGCCGTCGCCACCGTAGAAATCCCTGAGCGTGGTGCCCCCCGCGGCGATGGCCTCGAACAACACGGACTTCACGGCATCGGCCAGGCGGTCCAGCCGCTGCCGGGAGATGCGGCCCGCCGGGCGGGTCGGGTGGATGCCGGCCCGGAACAGCGCCTCGCTCGCGTAGATGTTGCCGACGCCTACGACCACATGGGCGTCCATCAGCGCCGTCTTCACGGCGGTCCGCCTGCCGGCGAAAGCCCGCCGCAGCCAGGCACCGTCGAATGCCTCCTCCAGTGGTTCCGGCCCCAGCCGTGCCAGCAACGGGTGCTCCGCCCCGCATGGTACCCAGTGCAGGGAGCCGAACCGCCGCGGGTCGTGGAAGCGCAGCCGGTGGCCATCGTCCAGGATCAGTTCCAGGTGATCGTGGGTACGCAGCGGCGCCCCGGCGGGCACGATGCGCAGGCTCCCTGACATGCCCAGGTGCAGCATCAGACTGCCGGTCTCCAGCCGGATCAGCAGGTACTTGGCGCGCCGGTCCACGGCCGTTATGCGCTGCCCCTGCGCGCTGGCCGCGATGTCCGGTGCCACGGGCCAGCGCAGCCGGGGGTCGCGCACGTCGAGCGCGGCGATACGCCGGCCGGCCAGGTAGGGCTCCACGCCGCGTCGGGTGGTCTCGACTTCGGGCAATTCGGGCATGGCGTACGGAGCGCGGCCTGCGCTCGAGTGGTGCTCGACCGATGCTGGACTGGGGCCGCCATGGTATTGAATTTCGCCCGGGAGGGCACCAAATCTACCCATCGCGGTCGAAACCGTCTCCGCGTGTTTGCCCCGAGTGTGAACCGCTCCTTTTTCGCCGGCAGGGGGTCCGTTATAGTGGGCGCCCCGTCACGGCATTCCGACAGGTATACCGACGAATGGAATTACTACTGAATTACGCCTACGGCCTGCTGGGCCTCTCTTTCTGGGGCTACGTGCTCGCCGGTTTCGTCATGGTACAGATCACCATGATGGCGGTGACGCTGTATCTGCATCGCGACCAGGCCCACCGGTCGCTGGACCTGCATCCGGCCCTGCGGCATTTCTTCCGCTTCTGGATCTGGATGACCTCGGGAATGCTCACCCGGGAATGGGTGGCGGTGCACCGCAAGCACCACGCCTTCTGCGAGACGGAGGGAGACCCCCACAGCCCGAAGGTCTTCGGCCTGAAGAAGGTGCTGCTGGAAGGGGCGGAGCTCTACCGGGAAGAGACCGGCAACGAGGAGACCATCCGGAAATACGGGCGCGGCTGCCCCGACGACTGGATGGAGCGCAACGTCTACACGCGCTTCCCCTATGGCGGGATCATCCTGCTGATCGTGTTCGACCTGCTGCTGTTCGGCGTGCCGGGCATCATCCTGATCGCCACCTCGCTGGTCTCGATGCCGCTGTTCGCTGCCGGCGTCATCAACGGCGTGGGCCATCATTCCGGCTACCGCAATTTCGAGTGCGACGACGCGGCCACGAACATCGTGCCATGGGGACTGTTGCTCGGCGGCGAGGAGCTGCACAACAACCATCATGCCTTCCCCACCTCGGCCAAGTTCTCCGTGCAGCCGTGGGAGTTCGACATCGGCTGGATGTACATCACGATGTTCCGCTCCCTCGGGCTGGCGAAAGTGAAGAAGGTGGCACCGAAGCCGGTCGTGGCGGAGCCGGCGGAGAACGTGGACATCGAGACGCTGAGGGCCGTGATCGTCAACCGCATGCACGTGCTGCGGGACTACACCCGGCACGTGACCTTGCCCGAGTTCCGCCGCCAGAAGAGCGACGACCCGCTCTGGCGCCGCGCGAAGCGGCTGCTGGTGCGTCAGCCGGCGCTGCTGGACGAGGCCGCGCAGGACCGTCTGCAGTCGCTGCTCGAGCGCAATCCGCGGCTCGCCACGGTGTACCAGTTCCGTGAGCGTCTGCGCGAGCTCTGGAGCGGTGCGACCAACGTCAGCAACGACAAGCTGGTGGCGCAGCTGCGCCAGTGGTGCAACGAGGCCGAGGCTAGCGGCATCAAGGCCCTGCAGGACTTCGCCCGTATGCTCCGCGGCTATGCCATCGCGCCGCAGCCCGCCTGACCGCAGGCGCTGCAGACAGGCACAAAAAACCCGCCGATCGGCGGGTTTTTCGTATCCGGTCCGGGAAGCCGCCTATTTGATCGTATTCACTTGATCTTGGCTTCCTTGTACGTCACGTGCTTGCGCACGACCGGGTCGAATTTCTTCGTCTCCATCTTCTCCGGATGCAGGCGCTTGTTCTTCGTCGTGGTGTAGAAATGGCCCGTGCCGGCCGAAGAGACGAGGCGGATCTTCTCACGCATGGCTATAACCCTCCGGTCTGGCCCTAGACCTTCTGGCCCTGGGCGCGGAGCTCGGCGACCACGTCGTCGATGCCCCGCTTGTCGATGATGCGCATGCCCTTGTTGGAGACGCGCAGCTTCACGAACCGCTTCTCGCTTTCCAGCCAGAAGCGGTGGGTGTGCAGGTTCGGCAGAAAGCGCCGGCGGGTCTTGTTATGGGCATGGGAGACGTTGTTGCCGCTCATGGGCCGCTTCCCAGTCACCTGGCAAACCTTGGACATGGCCTCAAGTTCCTGAAATCACGAAAAATACGCCGGCGCGGGGCCGGCGGAAGGGCGGTATTTATACCAGCAGCCGTCGCTTTAGGCAAGAGAAACCGGGCCTTACAGCAGGCCGCGGCTCGCGAGAGAGGTGGCCAGGCCGTCGCCCACCACCAGGTGGTCGAGCATGCGGATGTCCACCAGGTCCAGAGCGGCTTTCAGCCGACGGGTGATGGACTCGTCCGCCCGACTCGGCTCGGCGACGCCGGAGGGGTGGTTGTGGGCCAGGATCACTGCGGCGGCGTTCAGGGTCAGCGCCCGCCGCACCACCTCCCGCGGATACACACTGGTGCCGTCCACCGTGCCGCGGAACATTTCCTCGAAGCGGATGACCCGGTGGCGGTTGTCTAGGAACAGGCAGCAGAACACTTCCTGGGGCTGGTCGCGCAGGCGGGCGATGAGGTATTCGCAGGTATCCGCCGGCCCGCTGATCGTGCGCCCGGGCTTCAACTTCTCACCGAAGTAGCGCCGGGCGAGTTCCGCGGCCGCCTTGAGCCGGGCCGTGCGGGCCGCGCCGAGCCCGGGCATCGTCGTCAGCGCGCCGCATTCCGTGTGGAGCAGTGCCCGCAGTCCGCCGTGGGCGCCGAGCAGCCGCCGGGCCAGCGCCACGGCGTCGACGCCGGGCCCGCCGCCGCCGAGTACGACGGCCAGCAGTTCCGCGTTGGTCAGCGTCTCAGCTCCGTCGGCCAGCAGTTTCTCCCTGGGCCGCTCTTCCTGCGGCCAGTCCCGGATCCCCAAGGCAGCTCTCCTCACTTCCCCGTCGCCGAGCGTCATCTTCGGTGGCGACGGCCGGCGCTGCGCGGCCCGTTTGTGGGCGCGGGCGGCAGTTAGGCGGACGGCGCCGGTAGCCACAAACCCGGACGGCAGGCTAAGCTCGGTCCGTCGACCGGAGGTTCTCGGCCATGAAGCACATCCTTTTGGGCGTCACCGGCGGTATCGCCGCCTACAAGTCGCCGGAGATCGTGCGCCGGCTCACCGCCCGCGGACTCGAGGTCCAGGTGGTGATGACGGCCGGCGCGCAACAGTTCGTCACACCGCTCACTTTCCAGGCGGTTTCCGGCAGGCCGGTGCGCACGGACCTGTGGGACCTGGAGGCCGAGGCGGCCATGGGGCACATCGAGCTCGCGCGCTGGGCCGATCTGGTGCTGGTGGCGCCGGCCACGGCGGACTTCATGGCGCGGCTCGCCCACGGCCAGGCGCCCGACCTGCTCTCCACCCTGTGCCTGGCCACCGAGGCTCCCATCGTGCTCGCGCCGGCGATGAACCGGCTGATGTGGGCGAACGATGCCACTCAGGAGAACCGCCAGACGTTGCTCGGCCGCGGCATCCGCCTGCTCGGTCCGGCAGAGGGCGACCAGGCCTGTGGCGAGACAGGGCCCGGGCGCATGCTCGAGCCGGCCGATATCGTGGCGGCGCTCCCGTTCGAACAGCCCGGCGGACCGCTGAGCGACGTCAGCATCCTGATCAGTGCCGGACCCACCAGGGAGCCGCTGGACCCGGTGCGGTTCCTGTCCAACCGCAGTTCCGGGAAGATGGGCTTCGCGCTGGCGGAGGCGGCGGCCGCGGCCGGCGCCCGGGTGCGGCTGGTGGCGGGGCCGGTGGCGCTGGACACGCCGCCCTGGGTGGAGCGCCACGACGTCGAGACGGCCGAGGAGATGCTCGGCAAGGTCCAGGAGCTGTTGCCGCAGACCGACATCTACGTGGGCGCGGCGGCCATCGCGGACTACCAGGCGCCCGAACGCAGCGAACACAAGATCAAGAAGACCGGTGAACGCATGCAGCTGGATCTCGTGCGCGCGCCGGACACGCTGGCTGCCGTGGCGCGGGCGGAGGGCCGGCCCTTCACCGTCGGCTTCGCCGCCGAGACCGAGAACCTGGAGGAGAACGCCCGCGGCAAGCTCACCGGCAAGGGGCTGGACATGATCGTGGCCAACCGGGTGGGCGGCGACCTGGGTTTCGACACGGACGAGAACGCGGTGACGGTGTTCTGGAACGGCGGTGAGCGGGAGTTCGCGCGCACCGACAAGAAACGGCTGGCGCGGGGACTGATGGCGCTGATCATGAATCGCTACCAGACCATGTTCGGCGAGACCCAGCCGGGCCGCATCACGCCCGTGCGCAAGGCCGGTTCGTGAGATCGGTTCTGTGAACCCGCTCCTGTGAAACGAGTCGAGCTGAAGATCCTGGACGATCGCCTCGGCGGCGAGTTCCCGCTGCCCCACTACGCCACCGGCGGCTCGGCCGGGCTGGACATGCGGGCCTGCCTCGACCAGCCGCTGACGCTGGGTCCGGGCGAGACGGAGCTGCTGCCGACCGGGCTGGCCATCCACATCGGCGACCCCGGCCTGGCCGCGGTTCTGCTGCCGCGCTCCGGCCTCGGCCACAAGTACGGCATCGTGCTCGGCAACCTCACCGGGCTGATCGATTCCGACTACCAGGGCCAGGTCTACGTCTCCTGCTGGAACCGGGGCAGCGAGCCCTACGTCATCGAGCCCGGCGACCGCATCGCCCAGATGGTATTCGTGCCCGTGGAGCAGGTGGCGTTCGACGTCGTGGACGAGTTCCACGAGAGCGAGAGAGGCGAGGGGGGATTCGGCCACTCGGGCCGGAACTGAACCGGCGTCAGTAATCCTTCAGGGCGCGGAAGCGCGAGATGTCCTGGGCGAACTTCTGCTCGAGCTGGTCCGCTTCCCGGCGGTGCTCGGCGAGTTGCTCTTCCTGGCGGTTGATGCGGTCCTTGGTGTCCGAGAGATCCTCGGCCAGGTCCGGCGGGATCATTTCGGCGTCGGGTTCGATCGTGTAGGGCTTGTAGTTGCTGGCCTCCTCCTGCAGCGAGACCATGCGCCGGCGCAGGTTGCGCAGGTAGAGTTCCGCCACCTTCTGCTGGGCGCGCAGCAACTCCAGCCTTCGGTCCCGGTGCATCTCCAGCTCTTCCACCGACAGATAGGTGGAGAGCAGCACCTTGTCCGCCCGCCGGCGCTTCTCCTTCTCGGCCTCCATCTCGCGCCGCTTGGCTTCGAGCGCCAGTTCCTCGGGCGTCTTCTTGCCTTCGATCACGCCGACCGTCACACCCTGCTCGTTGAGGATGCGCTTCTTCTGGTCACGATACTCCGGCGGCACCTTGTCCCCGTAATGGGTGACGCCCTCGTCGTCGGTCCAGCTGTACGTGCGCCGCTCCTCGCCGGCGCCGGTCAGCAGGACGACCGCAAGGACTGCGAGTGTGATGGGAGCTGCCTTGGTCATATCCGTATTACATATTATCGTGCCGATACCGGACCGGAACTGGTTCGCGGTTTTGGCACCTCCCCCGCCCGCCGCTGCGGCCGGTTCCCTGTCAGCTCTGCTCCGTTTCTACACCATACTGGCGCTGGTAGTCCATGACCGCGCGCAGGTGCTTGCGCTGTCCCGGCGTCTCCTCGAGATGGGTAATCAGGTCCGACAGCGTGATGAGGCTCAGCACCGGCACCTTCAGCACCCGCTCCACCTCCTGCACGGCGGAGCGCTCGCCGGTGCCGCGCTCCTGGCGGTCCAGCGAGATCACGACGCCCGCGAGCGTCGCCCCGCTGTCACGGATGATCTCGACTGCCTCGCGGATGGCGGTGCCCGCCGTGATGACGTCGTCCACGATGAGCACCCGGCCCTCCAGCGGCGCGCCGATGGTGTTGCCGCCCTCGCCGTGGGTCTTCGCTTCCTTGCGGTTGAAGCAGTAGGGCACGTCGATGTCGTGGTGCTCGGCCAGCGCTGCGGCCGCCAGCGTGGCCAGCGGGATGCCCTTGTAGGCAGGCCCGAACAGCAGGTCGAACTCCACGCTGGAGTTCGCGATGGCCGAGGCGTAGCAACGGCCGAGCTTGGCCGCGGCATAGCCGGTGTTGAACAGGCCGGCATTGAAGAAATACGGGCTCATTCGGCCGGACTTCAGCTTGAAAGAGCCGAATTTCAGCACTTCCAGCTCCAGCGCCAGCTCAAGGAATTCTCTCTGCCAGGACCGCATACTGCCTTCCCCGGAGGGGCTCTTGATATCATTCGCGCCGTGCCGGCGGGGTCTCCGCGACCCTGCCTCCAAGTATGACACAGCCGGGGCGGCCGCCGCCGCGCCGGCGTGCCGACGGGAGTGATGCATTGTTCCGGGTCATGAGTCTGAATGCCAACGGTATCCGCGCCGCCGCGAGGAAGGGTTTCTTCGACTGGCTGCCGGGGCGCAATCCGGACGTCGTCTGCATCCAGGAAACAAAGGCCCAGCTGCACCAGCTGGAAGACGAGGTGTTCCATCCCGCCGGCTACCACTGCTATTACGAGGACGCCGAGAAGAAAGGTTACAGCGGTGTTGCGATCTACTCGCGCCACGAGCCGAAGCGCATCGTCCGCGGCCTCGGCATCGAGGAGTTCGACCGCGAGGGCCGCTACCTCGAGGTGCAGCTCGAGGGTGTGGCCGTGGCCTCGGTGTACCTGCCGTCCGGTTCCTCAGGCGACGAACGCCAGGCGGCGAAGTACCGCTTCCTGGAACATTTCCTGCCCCATCTGCAGCGCCTCAGGCGGCGGCGCAGCGAGTACATCCTGTGCGGCGACTGGAACATCGCCCACCGGGAGATCGACCTCAGGAACTGGCGCTCCAACCGTAAGAACTCCGGCTTCCTGCCCGAGGAGCGGGCGTGGCTCGACCAGGTATTCGACCGGGTGAAGCTGGTCGACGCGTTCCGGGTGGTGAACCCGAACGAGGGCGAGTACACCTGGTGGTCGAACCGGGGGCGGGCGTGGGAGAAGAACGTGGGGTGGCGCATCGACTATCAGGTGATCACCCCCGGGCTCGCACCGCTGATCCGCCAGGCCGACGTCTACCGGGAGGAGCGCTTCTCCGACCACGCCCCGCTGACCATCGACTACGAGCTGGATCTTGCCGGCTGACCGCGAGTCAGCCGCCGACGTGCCGGGCCGCCATGCGCCGGGCACCGGCTGGCGTGACTCCGCGGCCGCCTACCTCAGGCCGCGGGTCGTGGCCATGCTGTTCCTCGGCTTCTCGGCCGGGCTGCCGTTCCTGCTGGTGTTCTCCACCCTGGGGGCCTGGCTGACCCAGGCGGGCACCAGCCGCACCGCCATCGGCTATTTCGCCTGGATCGGCATCACCTATTCGGTGAAATTCCTGTGGTCGCCGCTGATCGACCGGCTGTCCATCCCCGTCGCCACCCGGCTCCTCGGCAAGCGGCGCAGCTGGATGCTGGCCGGCCAGATCGGGATTGCTGCGGGCCTCGTCGGCATGGCCTTCACCGACCCCGCGGTGAACCTCACGCAGATGGCCTGGCTCGCCCTGCTGGTCGCCTTCTCCTCGGCCACCCAGGACGTCTCCATCGACGCCTGGCGCATCGAGGCCGTGGACGAGCGCATGCAGGGGCCGATGGCCGGCGCCTATCAGACCGGCTACCGGCTCGCCCTGCTGGCCTCCGGCGCCGGCGCGCTGTTCATCGCGAGTGACGCCTCCTGGCCGGCCGCCTACCTGACCATGGCCGCGCTGGTGGGAGTGGGTATCGTCACGGTGCTCGCCATCGGCGAGCCGGAGGTGGACCCGGAGGTGGTGCGTGCGCGCGAGCGGGATTACCTGGAGACCATCGCCCGGATGGTGCCGGAGACACGCAGCATGGGCGCGGCCGGGCGCTGGTTCTTCGGCGCCGTGGTCTGCCCGTTCCTCGACTTCTTCAGGAAGGCTGGTCTGTTCAGCCTGGTGATCCTCGCATTCATCTCCGTCTACCGCATCAGCGACCTCGTCATGGGCAGCATGGCCAACCCGTTCTACCTGGACCTGGGCTTCACGCTGGAGCAGATTGCCGCCATCGCCAAGGTCTTCGGCATCGGCATGACCATACTGGGTGCCGCCATCGGCGGAGTACTGGTCGTGCGCTACGGGGCGGTGAAGATGCTGCTGCCCGGCGCCGTGCTGGTCTCCGTGACCAACCTGCTGTTCGCCTGGCTCGCCACGCTCGGCCCGGAGCTCGGCATGCTCGTCGTCACGATCTCTGCAGATAACCTCTCGGCGGGTTTCGCGGGCTCGGTGTTCATCGCCTACCTGTCGAACCTCACCAGCCCGGGCTACACCGCCACGCAGTACGCCCTGTTCTCCTCGCTGATGACCCTGCTCGGCAAGTTCCTGAGCGGTTTCTCGGGCGTCGTCGTCGATACCTGGAACTACCCGGTGTTCTTCCTCTATGCGGCGGTGATGGGCGTACCGGCCATCGTACTGGCGATCGTGATAGCCCGCCGCGACCGAACAACCCCTTCCTGACCGCATCCCCGTTCTTTGTGGGAGGGGCTTCAGCCCCGATTTGGCTCTTTCTGGCCGGTATCACCTTCTCTGGACGTTGGCACACCATCGGGCGGATACGGGTTGCGGGGACGCTCAGTCGGACGTCCTGTCCTCCTTCGCTTCGGCTGGGCCTCCTTCCCGCCGTCATGGCTCCAGTCGGCCCGGACGACCCCGCAACCCGTATCCGCCCGATGGCGTGCCCGTCGCCGTGAGAGATGGCACCACTCAGTAACCGCTGCCGACTGGCAGCGCCTTAACGCCACCGCATGACGGCCATAATAGAAGGGGACCGGGCAGGAAGAGCCGGGCCTGAAGGCCCTCCCACAGTCAGTGGGTGCGGCGGCTGGCGGTGGGCGGAGTGCCGTTCGACGGGCGCTGGGTCGGCGAGCCGTGGTGCAGCACCATCCGCCAGCCGTCGGCCGTGAGGCGGTAGGCGTTGGTGGCGATCACCGGCGTCGTGCCGCCGCCCTGCACCTCGAAGTGCTCCTTCACGACGTGCAGTGCGGCCTCCTGCCAGTTGCTGCGATGCAGCTGCTCGCTCAGGATGCGGGTCGGTCCCATGTTGCGGAATATCTGCTCCCAGCTGCGGATGATGGCGTCGTAGCCGGTCAGCGGAGCGCTCAGCGGGTGGATGCAGGTGACGTCGGAGTCTCTGCACCAGATCTCGCGCATGGCCTCTAGGTCGCAGAATGAGAACGCGCGATAGAATGCGGCTTCGGCATCGTCGGCGGTAGGGAATCCCATGCAGACAGTCCGATGGATGGTTCAACGACGCAGCATAACGGCCCGATGAGCCCAAGAGAAGTCAGGAAGGAGGTGTGCCGGCTCGACGAACTCGCGGATCCGGACAGCCGCGGCTTCTCGGTGGGAGAGGGCGACTGGCCGTTCAGGGGGTTCGTGGTGCGCCGCGGCGACGAGGTCTGGGCCTACCGGAATTACTGCGTGCACGCGGGCCATCCGCTGGACTGGCAGCCGCACCGGTTTCTGACCCGGGACGGCGGTTACATCATCTGTGCGTCACACGGTGCGATGTTCGAGCTGGACAGCGGGGTATGCGTGGCGGGTCCGTGCCCGGGCAAGTCGCTGTACCGCCTGCCGGTGGAGGTGGAACAGGGGCGGGTCGTGGTCACCGTGCCGGACCCGGGCGCTCACTCCACGTAATCCAGGCTCTCCAGCCAGTCCCGCCGCCCGCCGCTCTCGCCTTCGGGCTCGTCGTCGTCGAAGTCCATATCCAGGGAGCCGGAGGTGTCTTCCGGCGGGTCGACGGGTTCCAGGATGAGATCCGGCCAGGTCTCCAGGTCGATCTCCCCCAGCGTGCCGTCGAAATACTGGATCTCCAGCGTGCCGTCGGCATCGTCGATGGCGACGATCTCGAACAGTCTGCCGTTCGGCCGGCGGTACCAGTGGCCGATGGCAGGGAACTCGGTAGCCATATCGTGCAACCTCCACCGCTGCCTTGTATGATCGCGCCTCTCCGGGGAAGGCGCCCTTTCACCCACTACCTGAATCATACTCAGACCATTCCGGCGGCGCTGCAATCAGGATGGTCCACAAGGCGCGCAGGCGTGATCGAGCAGCTGCTCAAGAATTTCGTGGTGATGTTCGTCGTCATCGAGCCGGTGACGCTGATACCCGTGTTCGGCGCGCTGACCCGCGGCGGCGCGCCCGGATTCCGGCGGCGTATGGCGGTGAAGGCGGTGAGCATCTCCGCGCTCATCTTCCTCGGTTTCGCACTGGCCGGCGAACAACTGTTGAAGATACTCGGCATCAGCGTCGATGCGTTCCGCATCGGCGGCGGCCTGCTGCTGTTCATGGTCTCGGTGGATATGGTGTTCGCGCGGGAATCCGGCCTGCGTTCGGCCACCATCCGGGAGCAGGAGGAGGCCCGCTACCGGGACGACATTTCCGTGTTTCCGCTGGCATTCCCTCTGATCGCCGGCCCCGGCGCGCTGGCCACCCTGCTGCTGCTCCTGGGTGACGCAGAAGACGACCTGGTGAGCGTCGCCCTGCTGCTGGCGGTGGTATTCGTGGTGCTGGCCATCACCCTGGTGATGATGCTGCTCACCAATCCCATCATGCGTGTCCTGGGCGTGACCGGCGCCAACGTGGTCAGCCGCCTGCTCGGCGTGGTGCTGGTGGCGCTCGCCGTGCAGTACGTCGTGGACGGGATACTGGCCTTCGTCTAGCGCCCCGCTGGCGCAGACCCTCGTCGACTACCGCAGTCGGTAGATCCAGTCGCAGATTCCGTGGCCGAGCCGCAGGCCGCGCTGCTCGAACTTCGTGTGCGGACGGGCGAGCGGTCGGTCGCCGTCGTGCTCGCGCCGCTCCACCCGCTCGAAACGCTCGTCCGCGGCCATCACCTCGTCGATGTGCTCGGTGTAGCTCGCCCAGTCCGTGGCGATGTGCAGCGTGCCGCCGGGCGCGAGTACGCGGGCGGCGAGATCGAGGAAGCGGGGCGCGATGATGCGGCGTTTGTGGTGGCGTTTCTTCGGCCAGGGGTCGGGAAAGTAGAGATTCAGCCGCGCGATGCTTCCGTGCGGTATCGCTGCCATGATCTCCAGCGCATCGCCGCACAGGAGCCTCAGGTTGTCGATGCCGCGGCGCTCGATGCCGAGCAGGCAATGGCCGATGCCCGGCTCGTGCACCTCGATGCCGTAGTAGCCGGCGTCCGGGTCGTCCTCCGCCTGGTCGAGCAGGCTCTCGCCATTGCCGAAGCCCACCTCCAGCACGCGGCGCCCGCCGCTGCCGAAGGCCGCGGCAACGGCGGCCGGGCCGTCCGCGTCGATGCCGTAGCGGGGCCAGAGCTCCCGCCAGGCCCGCTCCTGCGCCCGGGTCATGCGCCCGGCCCGCCGCACGAAACTGCGTACCTTCCGTTCCGGCTGCTTCTCTGCTCTGTCGCTCATCGCTTGCTACATCATGCCTGTGAATGTCCATATTTTGTCAAGCACGCAACGACATCGGCTTGTCCCGGTCGTGTCGAATCTCCCTGCGCAACTTATCTCACTCATCTCAGGGAGAGAAACAATGAGAAAGACTACTGCAACGGCCTCCTTGCTGGCGGCAGCGTTCCTGCTGGCCGGCTGCGAGGGAGATGACGGCGTAGACGGTACCGACGGCGCCGACGGCCAGGACGGGTTCAATTCCCTCGTGGCCACCCGGGAAATCGCAAAGGGCGACGCCGATTGCCCCGGCGGCGGTCTCGCGCTGGACAGCGGCCTCGATACGAACCGCAACGATGAGCTGGACCCCTCCGAGGTTACGGCCACCGAGCTGCTCGAGTGCGCCACCGCGCCTCAACTGCGGGCGCTGCACGCCTCGCCGGATGCGCCGGCAGTGAACATCCTCGTGAACGGTCAGGCCGCGCTCAGCGAGGTGGACTACACCGGGGGCTCGGGCTTCCTGCCGGTGGCAGAGACCACCACCGTCCAGGTGGAGGCGATCATCCCCGGCGGTAACGCGATCGTCATCGACGAGACGCTGGATCTCGACTTCAGCACCGACTACACGGTGATCGCCGTCGGCGACGTGGCCGCACCGATCGGGCCGCTGGTGATCGCGAATCCGACCGACCAGGCCCTGACCCCGGGCAGCTTTTTCGCCCAGGTCGTGCATGCCGCGCCGGATGCACCGCCGGTCGACGTCTACGTGACGACGCCGGGCGCCGACCTCGCCGCCAGCGCGCCGATCTCCATGGCGCCGCTGGCCTATCAGGACGTGAGCGACCGCCTGGAGGTGCCGGCCGGCACCTATCAGATCCGCGTCACGCTCGCCGGCGATACTTCGTCAGTGGTGTTCGACTCCGGTGAACTGGATCTCGCCGCTGATGCGGAGCTCCTGATCGCCGCGGTGGAGAACACGGGTCCGGGCGCCACGCCCATTCAGCTTGTCGTGCTCGACGGCACCGGTGCCGCCGACCTGCTGGATGCGAACACGCCGGCGGCGGTGACCGCCGTGCACGCATCCCCGGATGCGCCGCCGGTGGACATCCTGGCGGATGACACCTCCACGGCCAACGACGAGGCGCTGCCGCTCGCGGTGGACTATTCGTTCACCGAGTTCTGCGAGATCGGCGCGGTCCCGGCCCCGGGCGACTACACTGTGAGCGTGGTTGCGAACGCGGACAACTCCGTGGTGGCCACGGACTTCCCGTTCACCGCCGAGCAGGGCGCCGAGGCCACCGCCATCGTGACCGGCTTCCTGTCTTCCGGCACGCCGGCCATCCAGCCGCTGGCGCTCGCCACCGACACGCGCAGCGTGTTCACGGAGGCGAAGCTGCGGGTCATCCACGGCTCGCCGAGCACCGGCGACGTGGACCTGTATCTGCTGGCCGACGGCACCAACCTGAACGACGCCTCCGTCACACCGAGCTTCGCCGCCGTACCCTTCGGCGCGGACACCGGCATCCTGTCCATCGCGCCCGGCATCTACGACGTCTACGTGACGCCGGCCGGTGACAAGAGCGTGGTGGCCATCGAGATCGCCGACGCCACGTTCAACGGTGGCGAGGTGATCGACGTGATCGCCCGTGACCCCGCCACCGACGGCAGCGAAGGCGCGCTGCCGCTGCCGCTGGTCATCGACTACGCGGCGGTGCCGGCCTGCGCCACCTGAGGCACCACGGCAAGGGACGCTGACAGGTCAGGGACGACCCCGCGGCCCCCGGAGCTCTGCTCCGGGGGCCGTTTTCTTTTTCAGCGGCGGATGGCGCCGACGCGACGCGAACGATTTCAAAGCCCGCCCTGCGAATGCTATGGTGGCGCGATAATCACCAGGGAGAAGCAGATGGAAGTCTTCGAGAGATGGGAGTCGGATATCCGCGGCTATTGCCGCACCTACCCGACGGTATTCAAGTCCGCCTCCAATGCGCGGCAGGTGGACGAGAACGGAAAATCCTATATCGACTTCTTCGCCGGCGCCGGGGTGCTGAACTTCGGTCATAACAACCCGAACATGAAGCAGGCGCTGATCGACTACATCCAGTCCGACGGCGTCGCCCACAGCCTCGACCTCTACACCACCGCCAAGCGGAACTTCATCGAGAAGTTCGTTGGTACCATCCTCGAGCCGCGCGGCTGGGACTACAAGCTGCAGTTCATGGGCCCCACCGGCACCAACGCGGTGGAGCTCGCCCTGAAGCTTGCCCGCAAGGTGACGGGCCGGCGCACCGTGGTGGCCTACACCCACGGTTTCCACGGCATGACGCTGGGCTCGCTGGCCTGCACGTCGAACTCCTATTTCCGCAACGCCGCCGGCGTGCCGCTGGAGCACGTCGTCCACCAGCCCTTCGGCTGCAGGAAGACCTGCCTCGGCTGCGAACTCGGCTGCGGGCTGGAGTCCGTGGACCGGCTGCGGGCCCTGTTCGAGAATCCCTCCAGCGGCTGGGAGCCGCCGGCCGCCTTCCTGGTGGAGGCCATCCAGGCCGAGGGCGGCGTGAAGGTGGCCAGCCGGGAATGGTTGCAGGCCACGCAGAAGCTGGCGAAGGATCTCGGGGCCCTGTTCATCATCGACGACATCCAGGCAGGCTGCGGGCGCACCGGCAACTACTTCAGCTTCGACGGCATGGGCCTGGACCCGGACATCATCACGCTGGCGAAGGGCATCGGCGGCTTCGGCACGCCGCTGGCGATGAACCTGGCCAAGCCGGAGCACGACAAGCACTGGAAGCCCGGCGAGCACACCGGCACGTTCCGCGGCCAGGGCCTGTCCTTCGTCGCCGGCGTCGAAGGCCTGAAGTACTTCGACGACGACAAGTTCCTCAAAGAGGTACGGGAGAAGGGCAAGCACATCCGTGACCACGTGGAGAAGCTCTGCGCCTCCCTGAAGGGCGCCACGATGCAGGCGCGGGGTGAGGGCATGATGCAGGCGCTCGATACCGGCGACCCGGAGCTCGCCAAAGCCATCACGGCGAAGTGCTTCGAGGCCGGGCTGATCATCACCCAGTGCGGCGTCGGCGGCCGGGTGCTGAAGATCATCCCCCCGCTCACGATCCCGCAGGAAGACCTGCAGGAGGGCCTGGACATCCTCTCCGAGGCCGTGGCGCAGACGGTGGAGGTGAAAGCCGCATGAGACAGCGTGACGACATGACGTTCCCGTTCGAGGAGTACGAGCGCCGGCTCCGGGAACTGCGCGAACGCATGCAGGCGCGCCTCCTGGATGCGGTGGTCATCACCGACCCGGAAAACCTGATGTACCTCACGGACTATCAGACCACCGGGTACTCGTTCTTCCAGGCGCTCGTGGTGCCGCTCGAAGACGAACCGTTCATGATCACCCGGGGCATGGAGGAGTCGAACATCCATGCCCGCACCTGGGTGGAGCGCACGCGGCCCTATCCGGACACCGGCGACGCCATCCAGATGCTGGTGGAATCGCTGCGCGAGTTCGGGCTGAACGGCAAGGACATCGGCTACGAGCGGAACAGCTATTTCTTCCCTGCCTATCACCAGGACAGCATCCACACCACGTTCACGGACGGCCGGCTGCTGGACTGCTTCGGCATCGTGGAGCAGGGCCGCATCACCAAGTCCGGATACGAGATCGAGGTGATGAAGAAGGCCGCTGCCGCCACGGAGGCCGGCATGCAGGCCGGCTACGAGGCGGCCGAGGCAGGTGTCACCGAGAACGAGATCGGCGCGGCTGTCTGCGCCGCCATGTTCCGGGCCGGCGGCGAACCGCCGGCGGTGATGCCCTACGTCACCTCCGGTCCCCGAACCATGATCGGCCACGCCACCTGGGAAGGCCGCACGGTGCAGCCGGGCGAGCACGTCTTCCTGGAGATCGGCGGCTGCTACCGCCGGTACCACACGGCGATGATGCGCACGGTGCTGCTCGGCGACATGACGGCGTCGCTGCTGCAGGCACAGGAGCGTATGAAACTCGCGCTGCGCGAGGTGAAGAACATCATCCGGCCGGGTCTGACCGTATCCGATGCGGACAACCTCATCCGCGCCATCATCCAGGACAACCAGGTGGGCGCGAACCTCATCACGCGCTCCGGCTACTCCATCGGAATTGCGTTCCCGCCGAGCTGGGACGAGGGCTATATCTGCAGCCTGCGCCAGGGCAGCAGCACCATCCTCGAAGAGGGCATGTGCTTCCACATCATCCCCTGGATGTGGGGCGTGGACGGCGACAAGACCGTCGGCATCTCGGACACCATCTACGTGACCGACAAGAGCTGCCAGTCGTTCTTCACCCTCGACGAGGACTTCATCGTCAAGGGCGAGCAGACGCTCATGGGCAAACGCGTCGGCTCGAGCGACAAGCTGATCGCCATTCCCGCGCGCGACGACCCCGACAAGTCCGATAAGGCCCGCAAGGCCGAAAAGTCAGACAGGGCGTCCTGAGCGCCCTCCCATACGCGTCCCTCCCTATCCGTCAGAGCAGGAGCGCCCCGCCATGTTGACCGCCATCGATCCCACGACCGGTACCGTGATCCGAGAGGTAAAGCCGGCCTCACCCGATCAGGTCGAGGCCATCCTCGCCGGAGCTGCCGCCGCCTTCCCGGCCTGGCGCGACACCGGCTTCGGCGAGCGCGCCGAGTTGCTGCGCGCGGTCGCTGCCGAGATGCGCCGGGACGTGGACGCGCTGGGCGCGCTCATGACCGAGGAGATGGGCAAGCCCGTGCGCGAGGCCCGCGGGGAGGTGGAGAAGGCGGCCTGGTGCGCCGAGCACTACGCCGAACACGCCGAGACCTACCTGTCGGCCGACGTCATCGAGTCCGATGCCAGCTCGAGTTACGTGCAGTACCTGCCCCTGGGCACCATCCTGGGCGTGCTGCCCTGGAACGCGCCGTTCTGGCTCGCCTTCCGTTTCGCCGCGCCGGCGCTGATGGCGGGCAACACGTGCGTGATGAAGCACGACCCCCACGTGCCGGGCTGCGCGCAGGCCATCGAGGACGTCTTCGCCCGCGTGGGCGCGCCGGAGGGCGTGTTCCAGAACCTGCCGATCGAGACGCCGGCGGCGGAAGGAGTGATCCGCGACCGGCGCATCAAGGGCGTGTCCTTCACCGGTTCGGAGCGCGGCGGCGCGGCGGTTGCTGCCGTGGCGGCTTCGGAGATCAAGCGTTCGGTGCTGGAGCTGGGCGGCTCGGACCCGGCCATCGTGCTGGCGGATGCGGACCTCGAGAAGGCGGCGGACACCATCACGCTGTCACGCATCATCAACGCCGGGCAGAGCTGCATCGCGGCGAAGCGCACCATCGTCGAGGCGCCGGTGTACGAGCCCATGGTGGAACTTCTTCAGGACCGCCTGGCGAAACTGAAGGTAGGCGACCCGCGGGACGAATCCACCGACGTGGGCCCGATCGCACGGGACGACCTGCGTGCGAACCTGCACCGTCAGGTGCGGGCGACCATCGACGCCGGCGCCAGTTGCCGCCTCGGCGGCGAGCTGCCGCAGGGCGACGGCTTCTTCTATCCGGTGACGCTGCTGACGGATGTGACCCAGGACATGACCGGCGCCTGCGAGGAGACCTTCGGCCCGGTGGCGGTGGTGATGAAGGCGGCGGACGCCCACGAGGCGCTCGCTATCGCCAACGACACCCCCTACGGCCTCGCGGCCGCGGTATGGACGGACGCATCGAGAGGCGAGGCCATGGCCCGCCAGCTCTACACCGGCCAGGTAGCCGTCAACGGCATCGTCAAGACCGATCCCCGGCTACCGAGCGGCGGCGTCGGACGCTCAGGCTACGGCCGCGAACTCGGCCCCCACGGCATCCACGAGTTCGTGAACGCGCAGCAGGTCTGGATCGCCTAGTAGGTGCCGGACCGAACTTTTGCAACTTTTTAAACTTTTGAAAGTTTCAGAAGTTCCTCGGCCGCGTCTGTCCGGCTGAAGCCGTCGTCTCGCGCTTGACCGGCAGCAGACGCCACAGACCGGGAGCGGACCCCGGCACGCGCTCGTAGCTGCCACCCGCATCCGCGGCCAGCGGGGCGAACAGACGGCTGATATCCTCGATCACTGCCGGATTGCGCAGGTGATAGACATGCCCGCTCAGGCTGTACAGACCGGTCTTCGACACGTCCACGAGCTGAACCCTCGGGGACAGCGCACTCTCCGCATGGGCCTCTTCGTCGGTAATCCCCAGCCGCGCCGACGTATTCACGACGGTGGACAGGCGCAGCGCCAGGTCGTTCTCCGAGGCGTAGATCGTCACCCGATCCGCCCGCCTCTCCAGCACGGGCCGTAACTCCGAGAATCGCGACCGCGCGATATCGGGAGCGACCAGCACGACCTGGCCGAACGCGCCGACGTCTTCGTCCATCCGGGACAGCACCTCCACCGTCGCGCGGGCGCCGAGGCTGTGCCCCAGGATGCTCACGTTTCCGGGCCCGTAACGTCCGGCCAACTCCTCGAGTACACCCCGCAGATCCGGCAGGCTCCACGCCAGATCACCGGCATCACTCGCGTAGGTGACGTACTTCCGGTCCGCCGGCCAGCTGAACAGCAGCAGCCGGCCGTCCAGCCCCAGGCGCTTCTGCAGCAATGCCGCATGGCGGCAGCTGCGCCCGAAGCTCTCGTTGAAACCGTGGATGTAGACAACCACGCCCTCATGCTCCCCGTCGCCGAAGTCGGAAGTCACCGCCTGCGCCGGCGCCGGCGTCACGCCGATCAATCGCCCGTCATGGTCCTCGCCGTCCCGGATCGCTACCCGACACCGTCCCGCCGTCAGAGAGCCGCGAGCGCCCCCGTAGTACTCCAGGCCGTTCCCGTCCGTTTCCAGTTGCCGATTCGTTACGAAGGCGACCTCGACGCTTGCCCCGGCCTCCGCCGGCCCTGCCGCGGCGGGCGCCGGCCCCAGGGGTACCTGGCCTGCGCAGGCGGCAAGCAGGAACGCACTCGCGAGGACCGCGAGTCGGGCGCAGTGGGGAGCGTAGAAACGATGACGGAGGCACATGAACCGTTCAGTATACCGGGTCTCTGTGCGGCGCCGCCTGACTGCACCATAATTCGAACCGTCGCCGCCACCGGGAGCCCCCATGCCAGGCCGCAGCCGTTACGACGATGTCCGGGCGAGGCGGACCGAGCGCGCCTATCTGTCGCCCGAGATCGAGCGTCAGCGCGAACAGACCGTGCAGGCACTCGCCCCGGCCCCGGGTGAGTTCCTGCTGGACGTGGGCTGCGGGCCGGGCCTGCTGACAGGGGGCCTCGCCGACGCCGTCGGCCCGGACGGCTTCGTGCTCGGACTCGATCTCAGCGCCTCCATGCTGGCTCTCGCCGCTGCGCGATGCGCAGGCATACCGCACATCGCCCTGACGCAGGCGGATGCCACGAGCCTGCCCGTGCGCTCCGGCGTTGCCGACGCGGTCGCCGCCACCCAGTTACTGCTCTACGTCGAGCAGCCGGAAACCGCGCTCGCCGAGATCCGCCGCGTCCTGCGGCCGGCCGGCCGCGTCGCCATCGTGGAAACCGATTGGCAGACCGCCGTCGTCACGGCGCAGGACGCAGACCTCACCCGGCGCCTGTTCGGCGCCTGGGACGCCGCCGTGCCGAGCCCCCGTCTCCCGCAGCGCCTGCGGCCGTTGCTGCGTGACGCGGGGTTCGGCGACGTCCGGGTTCACGCCGTCCCGGTGCTCTCGACGCGACTCGACAACGAGGGCTACGCCGGCACCATGATCGCCCAGTGCGCGGCCAGCGCCGTGGCCGCCGGCGGCGTCAGCGACAGCGAGGCACGCGCCTGGCGAGCCGATCTCGAACGCCGTGCCGAGGCGGACGAGTTCCTGTTCTGCGTGAACCGGTTCCTGTTCACCGCCGAGCCCCGCTGACGGGCGTCGGCGGTTGCCGGCATGCCCGGCCGTCGCTAGGCTGACCGCCGTTCAAAGCAACCCGTGAGTCTTTCCGTCATGCCTGCGAAGTCTCTTTTTGCCGCCTCCGTGCTAGGCGCATCCCTTCTGCTCGGCAGTCCGGTGACTGCGGACGTCGTCTACATGCAGAACGGCGACCGCATCACCGGCGACATCAAGCGCGTCTGGGACAACGAGCTCTTCGTGGAGACGCCCTACGCCGATGAGTTCCCCATTTCTCTGGACGCCGTCGCCCGCATCGAATCCGACGAGGACCTCGAAATCGAGTTACGCGATCACAGCGAGGTGACCGGCCGCTTCGCCACCGATGCCGCGGGCAACATGATCCTGGTCACCGATGCGGGCACGCAGCCGTTCGCGCCGATGGATATCGAGGAACTCACCGAACCGGAAGACCGTTTCGACTGGGATGTCCGCTCCGATTTCTCCTACCGAGCGACGCAAGGCAACACCGAAACCACCAACTTCCTCTGGCAGGGAGCGGGCGGCGTGAAGATCGGCGATCACCGCCACCGCACGGATCTGCGCTTCGATCGCATCGATCAGGACGGGCTCACGACGAAGGAACAGTACACGGCCAACTACGTGTACAGCTGGTTCTTCTCCGACAGGTGGTTCCTGGCCTCCGGAATCGGCTACGAACGAGACCCCATACGCGAGCTGACGTACCGCTACACCCCCGGTGTCGGTCTGGGTCACCAGTTCTTCGACGATGCCTATCGCCAGTTCGAGGTTGCACTCTCGGCCGTCGGCGTCCGCGAGAGGATCGGCGGTTTCACAGAGGACTCGTCCGCTGCGCGATGGGATCTCCGCTATCACCGTGACGTATTGGGCGGCGATCTCGAGTTCTACCATAACCACCGCCTGTGGGTTTACGTCACGGGTCGAACGAACAAGGTCGTCGACACAACGACTGGCATCCGCTGGGACGTCTGGGCTGATATCTACATGAACGTGCAGGTGGACTGGGACTGGGAATCCGAACCGGCTGCCGGCAACGAGCAGGAAGACATCACCTACGCGATCGGCATCGGCATAGAACTCGATTAGCTGCGCAGAACGTTCGCTCACCGCCGCCCGCGGCGGCAGAGGCTTCACCGGACTGCCCGAAATGAGCGGTGTCCGTCGAGGCCGGCGCCTTCCTGAGCGATTTCGATACCCGTCTCACGTTGAGCGGACCCGAGGGAGGTACCGAGATCGCGCTGGAGGACGATCTCAACCTGAAAGACGATCAGACTTCCTTCCGAGCCAACCTCGTCTCGCGCTTCGGCAATCGACATACCCACGGGGGTTACTACAGCTTCAACCGCTCCGACACGGGTGTGATCGAGGAGAGTTTCGTCGTCGATACCGAAGACCAGACGCTGGAGTTCGTGGGAGCGGCCGTCGTGCAGAGTCGCTTCGACTGGGATCTCGTGCCCGTCACCTATGTCTATTCGTTCATCCTCACGGACCGGCTGGCGACGAGTCCGTCGGGACCCACTTCCAGTACTTCGGGCTGGATTACGAGGACATTTCCGGCGACCTTGTCGACCTGCGCATCAAGACCACCTACTGGTTCGGCGAGCGCTTCGGCGCAGGCGTCGGCTATACCTGGTACGACACCGATCTCGATGCAGACGACGGGGCCTACCAGTTCAAATTCGACTACCGCTATAACGGCCTCGAAGCGTTTCTGAACTTTCGCTTCTGAACCACGCTTGCGTGCGTGCGGGTGAGGCTGTGCCGCTGGTGCCCAGCCTACAAACGCCGGCCATAAGATCCGCCGACAGAGGCCGCCTGATCATCAAGTCAGGATAGCTGCCCGTCGGCTCGTGGCCAGGGCTTTGCTCAGCCATCCGTTTCCGGGTCGTGTTTCTCCAGCGCGTTGGCGCAGGGATTCCCGGACAGGAAACGGCTCCGTAACTTCTTGGCGAGTATCCAGACTCCGCCGGTGGCGATGCCGGCGCCGGTCTCGAATGCGGCCGATTTCGGGTCTGCCACCAGCCGGGGGGACGCCAGGGTGCCGCCGACCCGGGTGAACGGGTTGATCAGATCGCCGAGACTGACGCCGAGACCACGCCGCGGGTGGGTCGCGATGTCCAGGTTGAGCGATTCGCTGCCGAGGTCGATCTGTCCACGGGCCAGCACGTTCACCTCCGATGTCTGCAGAGCCAGCATCGGATCACCGCGGACCGCGCCCGCCTCGATCTCCGCTACCAGGACGAGACAGTTGAGCTGCACCTCGTCACGCGACTTGATCAGCGGATTGATGGTCTCGAGAGTGCGTGAGAGGAAATCCTCGAACACGAGGGTGGTCAGCAGCCCGCCGCGCCGCGGTATGGTGCCGGCACCCATCTGCAGTTTCAGGCGGCCCTCGAGGCCGCCGGCCAGCTCGCGCAGAGTCGCCCCTCGCGCGGTCAGCGCCGCCGTCACTTCGAAGGGCGGACGTTCGGGCAGGGAGGCGGCGGGCTCGTCGGGCGGCGCCACGTAAAGCTCCCGTCCGTCCAGCTCCAGGATGGCGACGTAGGCTGGCGCTGCGTCGGGTTCGACGGCCAGGCTGACCCGTATCCGCCCCCGCGGGCCCCGTGTCTCCAGCCTGTCCACGATCAGCCGGCCGTCCCGCAACGCGGCGTCCAGGACCACCGTTTCCCCGCCCATACCGGCGCCGTACAGCGAGGCGATATCGACGTCCAGCTCGGCATCGAGATCCGGCAGCCTCGCCAGCGGGATCTCCCACGCAGGAATGACCCGGTCGTCTGCAGCAGCGGGCTCGGGCGCCGGAGCAGCCGGTCTGTCCCGGCGCAGGTCCAGCCGTTCGGAGGTCAGCCTCGCCGTGATGGCCGGCCGCGCTCCCCCGGCAAAGGTGACGCTCCCGCGGAGGTCGCCGCTGGCGGCGTTCCGCACGAAGAAGTCGTCGAGCCGCCATCCTCCCGCCTCCCAGCTGCCTTCCCCTTGCAGATCCACGGGCTGCGCGGCCAGCGGAGACCGGGCCAGCCCGGGCACGATCGCCTCGGCGGAGGGAGCCTGCAGATGCAGCGCGAACTCGCCGGACCTGCCGCCCTCCGTCAGGGGCAGAGCCACGCGCCCCGCCAGTGCCACGTCGGCTGCGCGGAGGTCCAGCTCGTCGGCGGCCAGGCGGCCCTCGGATAACGTGATCAGGCCCGTCCCCGTTATCGTCCGCAGTGCGGGATCAAGCGGACCGTCATCGGGCAGCCAGGGCGAGAGGTCGATCCGTTCGGCGTCGAAGCGAAGTTCCACGTCGGGCGCGTCAGGGACGGACTCTGCGCGCCCGGTCAGCTCCGCCTGTTGGTCGCCCACGCGGATGCGCGTTCCCCGGAGCGAGAGCGTCCGGCCGCGATAGTTGCCCTCACCACTCGCTGCAAAGGGCAGGTCGTCGAGATGGTCCAGACCCACGCGGCCGGCCGGCACTCCCGCGTCCTCGCCCTCGATGCTGAAGCCGAAGTCGATGTCGTGCTGCGGAGAATCGCGGCGGATGGCCGCGGTGACCCGGCCGGACATGCCGCGGTACCGTGCGCTGACATCCAGCTCCTCGCCGCCGCCCGCGGGCCACAGGATGCTCCCCGCCACCTGCGCCTGTTCCTCTCCGACGACGATCCGCGTGTCCTCGAACTCGACCCCGTCCGTGCGCGAGCGGAGCCTGCCGTCCACCTCGAACGGCTCGGCGGGCAGATCCTCGACGGCGAACCGTCTGCCGAGAGCGGACAGATTCTCGCCGGCCAGGAATACGGAGACATCGAAACCGCCGACCCCCCTAAGGTCCTCCACCCAGCCGTCCGCTGCGAAGCGGTACTCGCCCACCCGACCTTCCGCGTCGAAGCCGGAACGCTCCGGGTCCGGTGTCAGCTTCGCTTTGACTGACAGCGGCCCGGAAGTGACTTTCGGCAGCTTCAGCACATCGAAGACGTAGTCGATATCCGGCCCGTCCAGTTCGAGCTCGGCAGCCGATATGGCAAGGACTTCCGGGTCCGCCAGCAGCACGCCGGCCGTCAGTGCCACGTCCCCCATGCGGGCGTCGGCGCCGATCCTGAGCCCGCCGGCCGCGGCCCCGGCGTCCGCGGGTGCGATCTCGGCTGCGAGCACGAGCGGGATACCGTTGACCTCTGCGCTGACGTCGGCGCTCATCAATTCGCCCTTGACGCCATATTCCGCCGTGCCGACAACGATCTGGCTCGGGCTCGAGAGGTACGGTGCGGCGTACAGAAACCGGACATCGCTCGCCGAGAAGCGCGCGATGCTCCGCAGCGTCTCGAGGGTTCCTCCCAGGTCCGTCCTGATCTCCTCCGATTCCCCGGTCGTTTGCTGTGACCAGTTGCGACGGCCGTCATCGGCCTCCTGCAGGCGGATGACGGCGCCCCGCAAGACGACGGACTCGACGCGGACGGGTCCCTCCAGCAGCGATCGGAGGCCGATTTCGGCCGCCACTTCCTCCGCCTCCAGCAGGTACGGCCCGTCGGCCCACGACGCATTCGCCACCGAGACGTCGGCCGCTCGCAGCCGAACGGTACGGCCGAGGCGGAGAGAGAGGTCGCCGTCCACGCGCAGCTCCCGGCCCAGTGCGTCGCTCACCAGTGGTGTGAGCCGGTCTTTGAAGCCGCCGAGGTCGGCGCTGGCGAGGTAAAGGAGGCCGCCGGCGAATATCAGTACGACGGCCGCCAGGGCGATAGCCAGCCAGCGCATCAACCGCAACCCCTGTACGCCGGCGCCGTCGTCGTCCCGCTTCGGTCGCAGGAGGGTGTGGATGCCTCAGTCGTTACGCCGGATCTCCAGGTCTTCCCGGGTCAGGCTCATGCGCAGTCGTTCCGGGTAGTCGGGCGGGATGCCCCAGAGCAGTTCCAGGTCCGTCGGCGCGAGTGCCCGCTCGCCGGGCCCGAGATCGCTGCGCACGGCCAGGATCATGTCGGTGCTCGCCCAGGGGTGGTCGTACCAGTAGCGGTGGCCCGTGATGTCGAAGCCGCGTCCCTCCCAGCCGAGGGAGACGTCGACCACCTCGAGGCGGTCGGCCGCCAACACGACGTCCATTTGCTCCTCGCTCAGCTCCACGTTGCGCTGGCCGATGCGGGAGCCACCGCGCATGAACGTCCGCGCCATCTGCAGCGCACTGTCCCTGGAGGAAACCGTGACGACGATCCGCGTGGCCAGGTCGTTCAGCGCGGGCAGCGCTTCGAGAAATTCCTCGCCCGGCACGTCGGCCGCCGCGAAATATACCGTCCCGAGCCGGAAGCGCTTGCGCAGATCCTCTCCGTCACCGGCGTGACGGGCATGCAGCTGCGAGAGCGCCGAGTTCACGACGCGCCCCCCGGCGCTCCAGCAGATGATGTGGATGCGCCGCGCTACGGAGTCACGCGCCAGCAGTTCCAGCAGCGCCGTGAGAGCGGGCGCCGCCGTATACGCTCGCCGCACGTCGCTGCCGCTGCCGTAGGCGAGGATGTTCTGCCGCGTCGGCCAGGAGAAGGCCATGGAGGTCATGTCCCGGCCCATGAAGTGATCCAGCTGGGCGGCGAAGGCATTGGCGTTGTAGAAATTGACCTTGGCGCCGTGGACGTAGATCAGGAGATCCTGGTCCCGCGCCGATTCGATGGAGGCATTCAGGTCGGCCATCAGCCAGGCGGCGGCGCCGCCGATGTCGCGCACCTTGCCTTCCTCGTCCACCATGAAATTGCCCGCCTCTATCAGGCCGGCGATGGTGAGGTCTACGGCCTCGGGCCGCTCGGCCCGGCGCGAGTATTCGATGAGATCGGACCAGGAGACATCGGGCCCGCCGAAGCCGATCAGGCTCATGCCCACCGAAACCACGTCGCTCTCCGCGTTGCTGTAGTCGATACGCATCAGGTCGTCTTCCCGCTGCCGGGTGGTCGTGTAATAGACACGGCGAGGGTTCCAGCGCTGGGCCTCGGGTATGTGATCCAGCGGGCTGACGTCCATTTCGGTGAACAGCACCGGCGTGGGCATGAGCGGCTGCACGCGCGGGCCGGCACAGCCCGCCATGACCAGCGTGGCGGCAAGCAGCAGGATCTGGGGCTGTCGGAGTATTCTCAAGCGCGATCTCCCGGGCTGTTACATGCTTCACCCTGTTCGCCACACTCACGGAGGGAAGCGGGTGTAATACGCGACTCTAGCGCATCGACATGCCGGCTTCCTGCTTCGGGCGATCACATCGCCCAAAATGGGCGCACGAAACGACCGATGGAAAAGGCGCCGGCAGGCCGCCGCCGAATCAATCGGTTTCTCCGCCCCGTGCCTTGATGCGGCTGGCCGATGCCTCGGTCGCTTTCGACAAGAGAATGTTGCCCAGCGCGAGGAAGTAGTCGAAAGTCGCCTGGGTTGCGGGTGCCAGATCCACCGCGGCAGATTCGGTGACCTCCAGGGTGCCGTCTTCGTTCTTCTTGACCCAGCCGCGCTCGATGAGGCGACGGATCTTCCTTCGCACGGTCTCGCGCGGGATTCCCGTACTGTCGGCGACGGACTGTGTATTGATGCGCTGCGGTATGCCGACCGCACGCTTCCCCTCCAGGAAATCGGCGTAGTTGAGGCCCTTTGCCCGGTTCATGCCCAACGTGCGATCACCGATGACACTCAGGATGAGCAGCTGATCCATGTCGCCGTCGAAGCACCTGCGGCACTCGATCAGCAGGGCCGTGAAGCCACGGTTGTGCACGGGCCAAAGATCGCCGAAATTCTGGATGAGAAATTTCCGGTTTATCGGCACACGGTATCCCCCCGCCAGCGTCACATAAAGGTGTGAACCGCCTGAGTCGGGCCAATTTAGCATGTCCCTCTGTCCGAATGTAATTCACCCTGCGGTGAAGAGGTGAGTCTGGATGCCGACGTCGAGGGTGAGCTTCGTATCGAGCTGTTCCTTCGATTCCGTCCGGGCAGCTGAGCCTGCGGGAAGGGCCGCGAAGTCCCGGGGCGGCCGGGTTTCATCCGCCGATGTAATGCATCTCGACCTTCTGCAAACCACGGCCTTCGCGGCGCAGCTCGTCCCGCCGTTCGCTGTAGCGATCCGTCCGCCGCGACCAGACACGATGGATGATCTCCCGCAGCTCTTCGTCGCCGGCGCCGTCGCGCAGCGGCGTCCGCAGGTCGGTGCCGGCGGTGGCGAACAGGCAGGTAAACAGCCGGCCGTCGGACGATAACCGGGCACGGTGGCAGGAGCCGCAAAACGGCTCGGTCACGGAGGAGATGAACCCGATCTCGCCCTGTCCGTCCTCGTAGAGATAGCGGGTGGCGGTCTCACCGGCGTGGTTGCTGCGTTCCGCCCTGAGCGGCCACCGCTCGTGGATGCGCGCCCTCAGTTCAGCCGAGGGCACGGTATCCGATTCGCTCCAGTGGTTGATGTTGCCGACGTCCATATATTCGATGAGACGCACGATAGCGCCCGTCCCGCGGAAGCGCGCGAGCAGATCCGGGACCCCGGCATCGTTCACGCCACGCTGGACGACCGCATTGATCTTGACCGGCGCAAGATCGGCGTCGATGGCCGCGTCGATGCCATCCAGAACGCGGTCCAGGCCACCGCGCCCCCCGTTCATGCGCCGAAAGGTCTCATCGTCCACCGCGTCGAGACTCACGGTCACGCGATCCAGACCCGCCGCCTTCAGTTCCGCCGCGTGCTGGGGCAGCAGAATGCCGTTGGTCGTGAGTGCGATTTCCTCGATGCCGGGCAGGCCGCGCAGGTCGCCGATCAGGTCGCCGAGCGCCGGGCGCAGCAGGGGTTCTCCCCCCGTGATACGGAGCTTGCGGACACCGGCACCCGTGAACAGCCGGACCAGGCGGACGATCTCGCCGAAATCGAGTCGCTGCTCCGTGGTCAGGAACTTGAAGCCGCTGTGGTACTTCTCTTCCGGCATGCAATAGGTGCAGCGGAAATTGCACCGGTCCGTCACCGAGATGCGCAGATCGCGGAGACCGCGCCCGAACCGGTCGACCAGGGGATCTTCACCCCGGCTGCTGCCTGCATTCGCAGATACGAAATCGGCCAGCCGTCGTACTTTGCGGTCCATAGGCCTTCGCTCCCTCGTTCAGCCTCCGGCCACAGCCGGGATGATGCTGACCACGTCGCCCTCGGCGACCGGCGTCGCGAGGCCGGACGACGAACGAACGTTGTCGGCACCGACGAAGACGTTCACGTACGGACGGAGCTCGCCTGGTCGGACCAGGACGCGCTGCAGGAAAGCGGGATGATCTGCCCCGATCTGCTCCAGTGCGGCCCCCACCGTATCGGCGTCGGCATTCAACGTTGCTGCGTGCCCGACGAAGGGGCGGAGAGGCGTCGGTATGCGGACGGTTATCGTGCTCATCTCGAAACTACGGCTACGACAGATTCCGAGCCTTGTCGCAGGCTGCAAAGGAGCACGCGATCGAAGCGCGAGGTCATCGCGAGCGCCGCGGTCGCGGTGGCTCGGGCCAGTTCCTCTTGGCGCGCATTGTCCACCATGTTGATAACCGGAGCAACGCGGATGCCTTCCGTGCCCTGCAGGGCACCCTGCCCACTGGCGAGCAGGCAACCGAGCGCCTCCGGTGTCAGGGTCTCGCCACGCGCCAGCCCGGTGGCGGCTTCCACACGTTCGACGCGATGCGCCACTTGCTCGGTGAGCGGCTCGCCCACCGCAAGTATCGAAACCACGGGCACGACCGCGGCAGAGCCGGGCACGAGCACCGGCTCGTCCGCTGCCGGTGCTTTCACCCGACGCATGCGGGCACCGTCGGCCTTGACGAAGGTCGCGGCGAAGCCTCCCTGCTCATGGATCGTTCGTATCGTCCCCGTCCGTACGCCGGCGCATCGGCCCGGTTTGGCGGACGGGCATGCATAAGCAATCGAACGGTCGTGCGGGATAGCCGCGATACGCTCCTGCAGGGCCGACTCCTCTGCGACGATACGCTGTACCGGCAGGTCTGACGGGAACTCCGTGGTGTGCACGGTGCCCGTCATGGCAACGCGCCCGCCGTGACCGCGGACCAGAGCATAGATGAGTGACTTCTTGCCGCCGGCTCCAACGACGCACACGATGCCCTCTCGCACGGCGAGCAGGTCGACCAGTTCGGAGAGTGCCGGATTCATGGGCGCGCTAATCCTGTAGCGCCTTCACGCTCAGCACGCGTGGCAGGTAGCTCGCGATCTCCTGCCAGCGACCGCCCGCATCCGCGCTCGCGAACAGGTGCCCGCCCGAGGTGCCGAAATATACACCGCAGGGATCCCGCGCGTCCGTGTCCAGCGCCTCGCGCAGCACCGTCACATAGACGTGCCCGGCCGGCAGTCCCCGGCTGACGGACTCCCAGCCGCGGCCCGCGTCCCGGCTGCGGTAGACACGCAGCATGCCGTCCACCGGTGCCCGCAGGTGCGAGCTCGATTCGGGGATCTGGAAGACCGTGTCCGGGTCGTTCGGATCGACCTCGATGCCGTAGCCGAAGTCGCTCGGCAGACCCGCAGTGATCTCCGTCCAGCTGCGTCCGCCGTCGTCGCTGCGGTACGTGCCGTTGTAGCACTGACGGTACAGGCGATCCGGCCGGCGCGGATGCATGACCACGCGGTGGACGTTGTGGCCGGTTGCGGGATAGCGCTGCGGCAGATTCTCGGCGCGCACGCCCGCATTGGCCGGCTGCCAGGTCTCGCCGCCGTCGTCGCTGCGGTAGACACCGCCGGCGGAGACCGCGGCGACGATGACCCCGGTCCGCTCCGGATCGACGCAGACGGAGTGCACGGCGAAACAGCCCCTGGAGGGCTCCCACGTACTCCGTGTCGGATGCTCGTTCAGCCCCGCCACCGGCTGCCAGCTGGCGCCGCGGTCGTCGCTGACGAAGAGCCCCGCCGGATCGATGCCCGCGAACAGTCGTTCCCCGGCGGCCGCCAGGCCCCAGATCGAGTTCGTCGCCCCGCGTCCGCTTTCCGCCGGATACTGCGGCACGGTCTCCAGCGGGGACCAGGTGCTGCCACCGTCCGTGCTGGCATAGATGTGAGCACCCCAGATCTTGTGCGCCGTGGCGGCGTACACGGTGCCGTCGGGGGCGGCGAGGGTGTGCAGCACCGGGTAGCCGGCCAGGTGCGGGCCGTCGATGCGCCAGCGCCCGCCTGCCTGCTCCGCGAAGACGCGGAACAGGCCCTTCTCCGTGCCGATAAGCAGCATCATGTCGGCGATGCCACCCGTCGAGCCGGTGCCGGTGTAGCGAAAGGCCGCCGGATTCGCAGACTCACTTCTCGAGCAGCCGGGGTATCAGCTCGGCCAGGTTGCACGGGCGTGTGCGGATGTCGAGCTGGGCGCCGATCAGCTCGTCCCAGGCGGTCGCGCAGGCCCCGGAAGAGCCGGGCACGCAGAAGACATACGTGCCGTTCGCCACGCCGGCCAGCGCACGCGACTGCATGGTCGATGTGCGAATCTGCTGCCAGGATATCGCGCGAAACGTCTCGCCGAAGCCGTCGATCACCTTGTCGAGCAGCGGCGCGACCGCTTCGGGGGTGCCGTCCCGGCCGGTGACGCCGGTGCCGCCCGTCGTAATGACCGCATCGACGTCGTCATCCGCGATCCAGCCGGCCACCACTGCCCGTATGCGATAGACGTCATCGGGGACGATCTGCTTGTCCGCGAGCCCGTGCCCGGCCTTCTCCAGCCGCTCGACCAGCAGCCGGCCCGACTTGTCGGTAGCCTCGGTGCGACTGTCGGAGACCGTCAGCACCGCGATGCGCAACGGGATGAATTCATGCTCGCCGGTGGAATGACCCATGCCGTCCTCTCTGTTTGTGCGCCGCTCACACGAGAGCGGCGAAGGGTTGGACCTCTACCTCGTCGCCGACCGCAATCGGGCCGGCGTCCTCGGCCAGCACGATAAAGCAATCCGCCGCACCCATCGAACTCAGGACACCCGACCCCTGACGGCCCGCGGGCCGCACGGCGAGCCGGCCGTCGTCGCTGCGCTCCAGACGGCCCCGCTGGAATTCCCGCCGCCCGGGCTTCTTTCGCAGCGGTGCGGCGGCGACGGCCGTCACGGTGAGCGGCGGCCCGGGGTCGGGCATGCCGGCGAGCGATTCCAGCGCCGGGCGGACCAGTTGATAGAAGGTGGCCATCGCCGAGACGGGATTGCCCGGCAGGCCGAAGAACAGCGCGTCGCCGATGCGTCCGAAAGCCAGCGGCCGGCCGGGCTTCATGGCCACCTTCCAGAAGCCGACCGAGCCGGTGCGCTCCAGCGTCTGCGTGACGTAATCGGCGTCGCCCACGGAGACGCCCCCGCTGGTCACGACGGCATCCGCGAGAGCCGCGGCATCCGCGAATGCCCGCTCCACCGTCTCGCGCTCGTCGGGCACGATGCCCATGTCGATGGTCTCGACGCCGAGCCGGGTCAGCATCCCGTGGATCGTGTAGCGGTTGCTGTCGTAGATCTGGCCGGGCGCGAGCGACTCGCCAACGGGTCTCAGCTCGTCACCCGTGGAGAAGAAGGCCACACGGGGCCGGCGGCGGACGCAGACCTCGCCGACGCCCAGCGAGGCGAGCATGCCCAGTTCCGCGGGCATGAGGCAGGTGCCGGCGGCGAGCGCCACGTCGCCCGCAGCGATGTCCTCGCCGGCCCGGCGGACGTGCTCGCCCGGCGTCTGTCCGGGGCGGATGATCGCCGTATCGCCGTCCCGATCGACGTTCTCCTGCATGACGACCGTATCCGTATCCGGCGGCAGCGACGCCCCGGTCATGATGCGTACGCATTCGCCGGCGGACACTTCCCGGTCGAACGGCCAGCCGGCTGCCGCGGTGCCGATCACGGCCAGCCGGGTCTCTCCTTCCGCCTCGAGATCCGCGCCGCGCAGGGCATAGCCGTCCATGGCCGAGTTCGTGTGCGAAGGGACGTCCATCCGCGATACGACGTCGGCGGCAAGCACCCGGCCGAGGGCACTGCGCACCGCCAGCATCTCTTCGCCGCCGACGGGGCGGGCCTCGGCGAGGATGCGCTCCAGCGCCTCTGCCAGTCTCAGCGCAGACCCGCCGTGGCCGTCGGCGCAGCAATCGTCGGACTTGTGGTCTTTGTTCATCTTCCCGTTCCTGTCAGCCGCCGTTCTCCGGTCTCGCCCGATTGCACCGGGCGAGACCGTCTTCCAGCGCCCGCTTGTCGTCTGGCGCATTGATATTCTCGAACGATCCGGGCACGTCGCTGAAATCGGCAGTGGCGTACCCGTGTGTATCGTACCAGCGGTCGATCTTGCGCCCGCCGTCGCCGAGATAACGGACCAGATCGTCGAGCAATGTGCGCTCGAGCAACGCGAAGACGGGCTGAAGCCGCTTGCCGTCGTGGGCAACCGCGATCCGCGTGTGCGCCGCCACCAGGGCGGCGTGCAGCCGCAGCACGAGATCGTCGCAGATCAGCGGAGAATCGCAGGGCGCGAAGACCACCATAGGCGTCTGTGCGGCGCGCAGGCCGCTCTCGATGCCGGCGAGCGGGCCACGGAACTCCTGGCCGCCATCGCCGTCCGCGACGACGGGGCAGCCGAAATCCCGGTAGCGCTCATGGCTGCGGTTGGCGTTTATCACTACCTCGGCCACCTGCGGCGACAGGGCATCGAGCACCCAGGCGACCATCGGTCTGCCATGCACCGCAACCAGGCCCTTGTCCACGCCGCCCATGCGCGTCGCCCGCCCGCCGGCGAGTATGACGCCGGTGACCCGCTTGCGGACGTCCTCCCCTGCCACCGGCACGCTACCGCCCTGCCGCTTCCGGGAAGAACAGTTGCTGCCCGTCCACCCGATAAGCGGCGATGGCGCGTTGACCGCGCTCCGAGGTCAGCCAGTCCGCGAATGCCTGCGCCTCGGCGGCATGCACGTGGGGAAAGCGCTCCGGGTTGACGACGATCACGCCGTAGGGATTGTGCAGTCCGGGATCGCCCTCGACGAGGATCTCGAGATCGCGCTTGTTACCGAAAGCGATCCAGGTGCCCCGATCGCTCAGGGTGTAGCCACCCATCGCGCTGGCGACATTCAACGTGGCTCCCATGCCCATACCGGCTTCCCGGTACCAGGTGCCGCTGGCCGGGCGGGGATCCGCCGACGCCTCGTTCCAGAGGGTCATCTCCCGCTTGTGCGTGCCGCTGTCGTCGCCGCGGGAGACGAAGGCGTGCTCCCCGGCGGCGATTCGCCGCAGCGCCGCCGCGGCGTCGTCCATGCCGCGGATGCCGGCCGGATCCCCGGCCGGCCCCACCAGGACGAAGTCGTTGTGCATGACAGGATGGCGCTCGATGCCCAGGCCCTGCCGGACGAATCGGCGCTCCGACGGTTCATGGTGCACGAACAGCACATCCGCATCGCCGTTGGCGGCGATCCGGATGGCCTGCCCGGTACCGACGGCGACGACCCGGACCGGGATGCCGGTATCCGCCGTGAACAGGGGCAGCAGATGCTCGAACAGACCGGAAGCCTCGGTGGACGTGGTCGATGCGACAGTGATCGGCAATGACTCGGCCGACACACCGGCTCCGGCGACGAGCGTCGCCAGCAGGCCGATCATCGGCTTCCTGAGATTCCTCATTACGCCAGTCAACCCCCTCTATCGTGACAGCCGTGAGAACACCCCGGCCGGGACGCCTGCGGGCCGGACCGGCTAGGCGAGCAGCTCCCCCTCGAGGAATCCCGCCGCCGCCGGATGCTCCGGCGCCGTGAAAAACCTTTCCGCGCCGGCGTGTTCCAGCAGCCGGCCATCGTGTACGAATAGCACATCGTGAGCCAGCCGTCCGGCCTGGGCAATGTCATGGGTGCACATGAGTATCTTCGTGCCGGCCGCGCCCGCCGCCCGGATCAGCTCCTCGACGCCGCGCACCGCCGCCGGGTCGAGATTCGCGGTGGGTTCGTCCAGCAGCAGTACCGCCGGCCGCAACATGCATGCGCCCGCGATCGCCAGCCGCTTCTGCTGGCCGCCGGACAGCGTACGCGCCGGGCGCGATTCCAGGCCGGCGAGACCTGCGCGCTCCAGCGCTGCCGTCACTATGGCGTGGCGCTCCCGGCGAGGCACACCCTTGACCGCCAGCACATGGAGCAGGTTGCCGCTCACGCTCCGTCGCAGGATGACCGGTTGCTGCAGCACCATCGCCTGATGCCCGCGTGCCTGTCCGACGGCGAGCTCACCCCAGCGCAGTTCTCCACCCGTCGGCCGGATCAGCCCGTGGCACAACCGCAGCAATACGCTCTTGCCGGCGCCGTTTGGCCCGAGTATGACCGTGCGCCCGGGTGTGTCGATGCGGAAAGACACGCCCCGGATGATCGCCCGGCCGTCGATGGTGAACTGCAGGCCACGGGCGACGAGGGGGAGCAACGGATGCGCCTCGCCGGTGCCGGGCGAGCGACGCCCGGTGTCGGGACGGGGGTACACGGTGTCATCCATAGCGACGCTGTGCGGCATCCGAGATGACCAGTGCCGCCGCGTTGACGCCCAGCGCCAGGATCACGAGGATCAGACCGAGCCCCAGCGCCAGCGCGAGATTCCCCTTGCTCGTCTCCAGCGCGATCGTCGTCGTCATCACGCGCGTGGAATGCTGGATATTGCCACCGACGATCAGCACCGCACCGACCTCGGCTATGGCGCGGCCGAACCCCGCCATGATGCCGGTAAGAAGCCGGTAGCGACCGTCCAGGAGCAGCGTCGCCACGCTCTGGATGCGCGTGCAGCCAAGCGATCGCAGGTGCTCGTCGTACTCCTCGTGCAGGTCGGCGATGGTCTGGCGTGCCAGCGCGGCGATAATAGGGGCGACGATGATGCTCTGGGCGATCACCATCGCGGTAGGCGTGAACAGCAGGCCCATCTCGCCCAGCGGTCCGGCCCGGGACAACAACAGGTAGACCACCAGCCCCACGACGACCGGCGGCAGGCCCATCATGGCGTTCAGCAACACGATCACGCCGCGCCGACCCGGAAACGGCTGCAGCGCGATGGCGGCGCCCAGCGGCAGTGCCACGATCGAGGCGACAGCGACGGCCGAAAGGCTGATGCGCAGCGAGAGCAGGACGATCTCCATGAGGTCCGCATCCAGCGTGACGATCATCGACAACGCTGCGCCGACGGCGGCCGTGAACTCGTTCATCCCCCCAACCTCTTCATGGCACCGCCGAATGCCCTCCGCCTTGCTGCGACGAGAACGTCACGGCGGTTCGCCGCAACTCCCGTCACCGTCGCAATCCCAATCACCATGCATCGTACCAGCGCTGCGACGACAAATTGTCCGAATGACCTCATCTCCTTGCGTCATTTTGACGCAGGACCTAACCTGACAGCCGTTCTTTCGCCGACAGGCGGCGCGCACGCAAGGGACGACTACCGGAGAGCCCGTGTCCCGACCGACCTCGATTCTGCTCCTCGGAGGCGCCAGAGCGGAGGCGTCGCGCCTGCGGCGCGCGCTGGACCGGCATTTCCTTCTCGTGGAGGAAGCGCCGGATCTGGACGAAGCGCGAAAACTGATGCGGCGCTGCCGGTTTCACCGGCTGGTCGTGGTGGACCCGAAGGAGTCCTGGAGCACCCTGCGCCGGGCCCTGGACCAGTGCGACGGAGTGCCGGCCGAGATCTTCGTGATCGCCGGAGAAGACCGTGCAGCAATGGCGATAGACGCCCTGCGCGGCGGCGCCTCGGATGTGCTCCTTCGCCCCTTCCCGACGGACGAACTGGTAAAGGTCCTGGCGAAGCCGGCCCGCAGGCAGGCGTCCCGGAATCAGCGAAGGGGTACCGGCACGGCGCCGCGGAGACTGGTGGGGGACAGTCCTTCCATGCAGGCCGTGAGGTCGCTGATCGCCCGCGTCGCGCCGACCCGCGCGACCGTATTGATCGAAGGAGAAGCCGGCGCGGGCAAGGAACTCGTCGCCCGCCTGCTGCACGAGGGGAGCGGGCGCGGCGGCCCGTTCGTACCGGTCAACTGTGGCGCGATCGCATCGGACCTGCTGGAGAGCGAGCTGTTCGGCCACGAGCCGGGAGCGTTCACCAGCGCCGACCGCAAGCGCGAAGGCCTGTTCGTCGCCGCCGGCCGGGGCACGTTATTCCTCGACGAGATCGACGAGCTGCCTCTCGACACGGAGGTCAAGTTGCTGCGCGCGCTCGAGGAACAGACGATACGCCCGGTGGGATCGCACCGGGAGATCCCCGTTGACTGCCGCATCGTGGCCTCCACCCGGTCGAACCTGGCGGACCTGGTCGCCACCGGCCGGTTCCGCGAAGACCTCTATTACCACCTCAACGTGATCCGTATCGAGGTGCCGCCGCTCAGGGAACGGCGGCAGGATATCGCGCTGCTGGCAGCCTATTTCGCCGACCGGCTGGCGGCGGACATGGGCCTGCCGGTCGGGGCGATCGAGCCGGCGCATCTCGCCGCGTTCGAGGCACACGACTGGCCCGGCAACGTGCGCGAACTGCGCAACGTGGTGGAGCGCACGCTGCACCTGGGCGGGTTGCCGCCGGACTCGCTGGAACCGGGCGCGCGGCCCGCCGAGCCGCCGGATTATCCGCTAGACTGGACGCTTGAGCAGGTGAAACACCATCACATGACCCGCGTCCTCGAAGCGAGCGGTGGCAACAAGTCGGCTGCTGCCAGGCGACTGGACATCTCGCGCAAGACGCTGGAACGCAAGCTCGGCACCTCTCGTCATCCCCAGGAGACCTGATAGTGAATGACAGGAAAATCGACGAAGAAAGGCTGAACGTGGAGATACGCAAGTTCCTGAAACTCGTCGGCATCACATCGCAGCGCGAGATCGAGAAGGCCGTACGCGAGGCACTCGCCGCCGGTGAACTGCCGGAGACGGGCAAGCTGCAGGCGAAGTTGACGCTGACGGTACCGGCACTGGGCCTCGACCATGTCCTGGAGCACGAGATCCACGTCTACGAAGCAGAGGACTAGCCGCGTCAGTCGGTACCGGTCCACACGAGCGTGCCGAGCTCGTCGAGATCGTATCCGCCGAGCATGCCGGCCTCCCGTCGGCACTCTTTGTCCCGCAGGTGCTCCAGCAGTCGCTGGAACAGATTGCGGAAGAATATGCCCCGGTGCAGCGCCAGGTCGTAGGCTTCCCATCCGATCGGCAGGAAATCGAGGCCGAACTCCGTGGCGGCCGCACGCACGCCCGGCCCCACCTCCGCCTGCCCCATGGCGATCATCGAGGCCGTCTCGCGCTCGGTACCGGCCCGGCCGGTGATCCGGCGCGCGGCGGGGTCGATTTCGTGCCGGGACATCAGCTCGCGCAGGAAGCGCTGGGAGCCGGCGCCCTCCTGGCGCTCGACCCAGCGCACGTCCGAGCGGAACAGTGCCTCGACCTCGGCGTCTGCCGACCACAGGTCGGGAGACAGGAGCAGGCCCTGTTCGCGACGGAACAGGCGCACCAGCGCCCAGTCGCTGGCATGGCCGAACTGCCGGAGCAACGCCGGGTGACGGTAGGCGCTCTCCTCGGCCGGCCCCCAGTGGATGCCACAGACGTCGGCGCGGCCGTGGGCGAGCAGCGCAAGGCCGAGCTGGCTGCCCGTCGCCGTGTAGCTGATGAGCGCCTGGGACTGCAGCGAATTGGCGACCCGTGTAATCGCACGGGTCAGTAACGGGTCGTCGCTGCCCGCGATGATAATGCGGTCGGTCAGGAGACCGCCGTGGCTCGATTCGAGCAGCCACTGATCAACGAGATCGCGCGGGAACAGCCACTTGCCGGTGAGCTTGCTGGCGGGGATCTTGCCCTCAGCCACCAGCGAGTAGATCTTCTTCTCGTTGACCTGCAGGTAGGCGGCCACCTGCTTCACGCTCATGAATCGTGGCTGCGAATCCTGCCGGCCGTCGTCCGGGCCCGCGGGTGTCGGGCCGCTCGCTTCTGAAGTTGCGCTCATCTGTGCACTCCGGGTCAGGGGTCACGCTGTGAACGACAGCGTGCCCTCGTTGAAGGATATGCAAAAACCATGCGCTCTGCCGACGCGACGGAATGTCGCGACCGATGTGTCCGGCGCCGGCGGACGGATTGCGCTACCATCGCGGGTCATGAGCCAGCCGGAAAGCCACACGGTCGCCGTCATCATGCAGCGCACCCAGGTGAGCCGGGGCCGATGGTCGGTGCCGAGCTGGAGTGCAGTCTCGGTCGTCGCCGGTGAGAATCTGCCGGTCGGCGCGAGTGGACCCGAGATCATCCACGAGAAAGACGGCGAGGCGCAGTTCCTCTGGCCGGGTTTCTCGTTGCTGCTCCATCGAGATCTGGCTGAGGACTACTGGTACAACCTCACCGGCGAGAAGCCCTCGCTCTTCGTCATCTGCCACGAGACACCGGAGGGCGAGCTGACACCGTTCCGTGTGACTGCGGATCAGGACTCCGCCGCGGTATGCCTGGAAAGCGACGACCAGGTGTTCTCCGTCCCGATCCCGCCCGAGATCTATCAGTTCATCGAGCAGTTCGTGGTCGCCCATTTCGTGCCGCGCGAGCGCAACAAGCGCAAGCGGAAAAGCTGGTCCGAGGCATCCGAAAGATGAGTGAAGACAACCGGAAGGAAGCCGATACGCTTACTGACACCGAGACGGCGCCGGAGAGCGAGCCCTTCCTGAGCCGCTGGTCCCGGCGCAAGGCGCTGGCGCGCGAGGGCATCGAGCCGCAGGAGCCCGAGCCGGGGTCGGTGCCGGCAGCCGGTGTCGACGACGCATCATCGGCGCCGCCGGAGGGCAGCAAGACGGGCGACGCCGGAGAATCCGGTGAGGAAACCGCCCCGCCGGGGGAGGCAGCCGAATTGCCGCCGCTCGAGTCGCTGAACGAGGATTCCGACTACAGCGCTTTCCTGGCCGCGGACGTGGCGCCGGACATGCAGCGCCAGGCCCTGCGCAAGCTGTTCCGCTCGCCGAAGTTCAACCTCCGCGACGGCCTGGACGACTACGACCTGGACTATTCCAATCCGGCGCCGCTCGGCAATGTGGTCACGGCCGAGATGCGCCATCGCATCGCACGCGAGATCGAGAGGCTGGCCGCCCGCGCGAGCGAAGAGCGAACCGTCCCGGATGAAGCGGCGCTGGCGGCCGCCCCGGTCGACGACCCGGAGGCGGAACAGACGGACGTCACTGCAGACACGGAACCGGACGCGGATGATGACCGATCTGACCCTGCCTGAGCAGACCACCGACGGCCGTGCACGCGCCGAGGCGCTCGACGGCCGCCATCGGACCGGCGCGGAGCCGACCTCGCTGGTCAGCTTCCTCTCCCGCGGCCGCGTCCTGATTGTCGGTGAGGAAGAGGAAGGCCTGGCGGCTGCGCAGCGTCTCGGCGACGGCCTCGTGGTTACGCTGTTCGCCCCCGGCGAATCGCGGCCGGCGACCGGTGACCGGGAAGGCTTCACCCTGATACGGGGCGGACGGCCACGCCTGTCCGGCAGCCTCGGGAACTACGCCATCAGGCTGCCGGAATCCGGCGCCGAGGACGCGGATTCGCCGGCCACGAAGATGATCGACGAAGCCCGCTTCGACCTGGTGCTCGACCTCGGCGACCCGCCGCTGCTGCGTCAGGAGGCCCTCCCGCCCGGCTACCACGCGCCACGCGGCGACGCCGCGGCGCTGGAGGCGGCCCTGGAGGAGCTGCCGCAGATGCGCGGCGAGTTCGAGAAGCCGAAATTCTTCAATTACGACCCGGAAATCTGCGCCCACGGCAACCGGGGCATCCGGGGCTGCACGCGTTGTCTGGACGTGTGCCCGGCCTGGGCTATCACCTCGGTGGGCGAGCGCATCTCCGTCGACCCGAATCTCTGCCAGGGTTTCGGCAGCTGTGCCGCTGTGTGCCCGACCGGGGCGATCACCTATGCGTTCCCGAGCACGGAGGACCTGCTCGCCTACGTGAGCAAGGTACTGGGCATCTATCGCGAGTCCGGCGGCAGCGATCCGAGGCTGGTCTTCTTCGACGCCGCATCGGCCGGCGCGCTGTCGACCGGGCTGGCCGGACACCTGCCGGAAAACGTGCTGCCCATCGAACTCGAGGAGGTCGGCTCGCTGGGTCTCGAGGCCTGGCTCGCCTGCCTGGCCTACGGCGCCGGCCGCGTCCTGATCCTGACCGGGCCGGAGACGCCGCGCAGCCTTCGCGACGTCCTCGACCGGGAGACCGAGGTCACCGGCTCGATCCTGGCGGGCATGGGCTATCCGGCGGCCGTACAGCCGGTCGACACGGCCGACCCCGAGGCCCTCGATGAGGCAGTGCGCTCCGACGCGGTGCTCGAACTCGGCCGGCCGGCCCGCTTCGCGCCGCCGCCGGAGAAGCGGCTGCTGCTGCGAACGGCGCTCAATCTCCTGCTCGAGCAGGCACCGGCCCCGAAGAAGGTCGTACCGCTGCCGAAGGGCGCCGCATTCGGGCAGGTCCGGGTCGACACCGCCGCATGCACCTTGTGTATGAGCTGCGTCGCCGTCTGCCCCACGTCCGCGCTGCGGGAAGGACAGGGGCTGCCACAACTGAATTTCCTGGAACGCTCCTGCATCCAGTGCGGCATGTGCGAGACCGCCTGCCCCGAGGACGCGGTGACGCTCGAGCCCCGCTTCCTCTACGACGACGCCCGGCGCAGCACGCCGCGTCTCCTGCACGAGGAACAGCCGATGTGCTGCATCTCCTGCGGCAAGCCGTTCGCGACGCGATCGATGATCGAGGTCATGCGGCGGAAGCTGGAGAGCCACTGGATGTTCCAGAGCGAGGAGGACCGCAGGCGTCTGGAGATGTGTGACACCTGCCGGGTCAAGGATCTCATGCGCGCCCGGCAGGGCAGCGATCAGGGCGACCTCTGAGCGACCGCGAGCCGGATTCCGGCTCTGCCCGGCAAGCGAGAACCCGAGCTATGCGACAAATTGTCGCAGCTGCCGGGAGAAAAGTCCTTCAGCTCTCCGTATTCCCTATTCTGACGGCATCTACTGTCAGAGCAATACAGTGCAATGGGGTGTCAATTTTGATATACATTGTGCGGGGACCGAGCGAGGGGCATGAACGAAACACCGGCTAGGGAGCAGACGACCGAAACCGCCACCGTGGGCGGCGGTGAATCGGTCGTACCGGAGGACAGGCTGCGCGCCGACACCTACCGGGTCCTCGGCCGTCTGCTCGCCACCCCACCCGACGAAGAGGCACTGGAGCTGCTCGCCGCAAGCGAGGTTGGTCAGGAAGACAGCCTGCTCGGCGTCGCCTGGCGCCTGCTGGCCCAGGCAGCCGATCGAGCCACCGCCCACGAGGTCGCGGACGAGTACCAGACCCTGTTCATCGGACTCGGTCGTGGCGAGCTCATCCCCTACGCGTCCTGGTATCTCACCGGATTACTCATGGAGCAGCCGCTTGCCACACTGCGCGATGACATGCAGCGGCTCGGTTTCGAACGCCACGCTGACGTGCGCGAGCCCGAGGATCATGCGGGAGCTCTCTGCGAGATCATGGCGTTCCTGGTGACCGAGCAGCATCCGGAGTCCCTGCAGACCCAGGCCCGGTTTTTCGAGCGCCACATCGGTCCGTGGATGCCGCGTCTGTTCCGGGACATGCAGAGCGCCCGTTCGGCGCGTTTCTACCGGGCGGTGGGCCAGCTTGGCGAGCAATTCATCGAAACGGACCAGCATCACCTGGAGATGGTGGATCAGACAGCCGGGCCCGGCCGGCCCGGAGTTTCCTGAGCGCCGACCGGCGGCGCAGGATCGGAGGTTGGATATGAGTCGTAAATCGCGAGTAGACGCCGGCGAACGCCGTAACTTTCTGAAGAAGCTGGCCGTGGCGGGTGGCGCTACCGCGGCGGTCGCCGTCGGCGGCCGTGCAGCCGTGGCCGGGCCGCCGGGCGAGTGCGTGCCGGCAAAGGCCGAGCGGCGCGGCTATCACGAGACGCCACATATCCGCACCTACTACGAAAAGGCCGGCCTGTGAACCGCCGCGAGGCCGGTTCGCAGCGCATCCGCAACTGAACGGGGAGATTAGCGATGAAGCTGATCAAGAAGCGAGAGCTCACGAGCACTGAAAGCAACGGCGCACTGAACGGCGCCCTCGGGACTGCCGTCGATCGCCGCGCCTTTCTGCGCCGCGCCGGTCTCGGCATCGGCGGCACGGCAGCGGCCGCCGTACTGCCCACGGCGATGATCCGGCGAGCCGAGGCGGCCGTCGAGAAAGTCGAGGGCGAGGTCAGCATCCGTCGATCCGTCTGCACCCACTGCTCGGTGGGCTGCGGCGTGATCGCCGAGGTGCAGAACGGCGTCTGGACCGGCCAGGAGCCGGACTTCGACTCCCCGTTCAATCTTGGGGCGCACTGCGCGAAGGGCGCATCCGTGCGCGAGCACGGCCACGGCGAACGCCGCCTGAAGTACCCGATGAAGCTCCAGGGCGGCAAGTGGAAACGCGTCTCCTGGGATCAGGCCATCGACGAGATCGGCGACAAGGTTCTGAATATCCGCAAGCGCTCCGGTCCGGATTCCGTGTACTGGCTGGGCTCCGCCAAGTTCAGCAACGAGCAGGCCTACCTGTTCCGCAAGTTCGCGGGACTGTGGGGCACTAACAACGTCGACCACCAGGCCCGCATCTGCCACTCGACGACGGTCGCCGGCGTAGCCAATACCTGGGGCTACGGCGCGATGACGAACTCGTACAACGACATGCACAACTGCAAGGCGATGTTCTTCATCGGCAGTAACGCCGCCGAGGCGCATCCGGTCGCCATGCAGCATGTCCTGCGCGGCAAGGAGAACGGCGCGAAGATGATCGTCGTCGACCCGCGCTTCACGCGCACGGCGGCGCATGCGGACCAGTTCATGCGCATCCGTCCCGGCAGCGACGTGGCGCTGATCTGGGGCATGCTCTGGCACATCTTCCAGAACGGCTGGGAAGACAAGGAGTACATCAAGCAGCGCGTCTACGGCATGGACGAGGTTCGCGCCGAAGTGGCCAAGTGGACACCGGACGTCGTGGAGAACGTCTCCGGCATACCGGAGGAAGAGGTCAAGCTTGCGGCCAAGACCATGGCCGAGAACCGGCCCGGCACCATCGTCTGGTGCATGGGCGGAACCCAGCATACCATCGGCAACAACAACACCCGGGCCTACTGCGCGCTGCAGCTGGCCCTCGGCAACATCGGCGTGTCGGGCGGCGGCGCCAACATCTTCCGCGGCCACGACAACGTGCAGGGTGCCACGGATCTCGGCATCCTCTCGCACACCCTGCCCGGCTACTACGGCCTGGCCGAGGGTTCCTGGAAGCACTGGGCACGAGTCTGGGACGTCGACTTCGACTGGCTGAAGGACCGCTTCGACACCGCCTATGCGAAAGCCGGTGACACCCAGGGTTCGGTGCCGTTCGACAACCCGATGAACTCGGCAGGCATCCCGGTCTCGCGCTGGATCGACGGCGTGCTCGAGGATGCGGACCTGATCGATCAGCGCGACCAGCTCAAGGCAATGTTTTTCTGGGGCCACGCGCCGAACAGCCAGACCCGCGGCCCGGAGATGAAGAAGGCGATGGAGAAGCTGGAGCTGCTCGTCGTCGTCGACCCCTATCCGACCCATACGGCCGTCCTGCCCGACCGCGAGGACGGCATATACCTGCTGCCGGCCACGACCCAGTTCGAGACCTACGGCTCGGTCACTGCGTCGAACCGCTCGCTGCAGTGGCGTGAGCAGATCATAGAGCCGCTGTTCGAGGCGCTCCCCGACCACACCATCATGTACAAGCTGGCCAGCAAGCTCGGATTCGCGAACGAGCTGACCAAGAACATGAAGGTGGAGAACGACGAGCCCCTGGTGGAAGACATCCTGCGCGAGATCAACAGCGGCATGTGGACCATCGGCTACACCGGCCAGAGCCCCGAACGGCTGAAACTGCACCTCGCCAACAAACACACCTTCAACACGACCACGCTGAAGGCCGAGGGCGGACCGTGCGACGGTGACTACTACGGCCTGCCCTGGCCCGCCTGGGGCACGCCCGAGATGAAGCATCCCGGCACGCCGTTGCTCTACGACACCAGCAAGCACGTGGCCGAAGGCGGTCTCAATTTCCGGGCCCGTTTCGGCGTCGAGCGCAACGGCGTCAACCTGCTGGCGGAGAACTCCTACAGCAAGGGTGCCGAGATCAAGGACGGTTATCCCGAGTTCACCGCGGACATGCTGAAGCAGCTCGGCTGGTGGGATGACCTCACCGCCGAGGAGAAGAAGGCGGCCGAGGGCAAGAACTGGAAGACGGACCTCTCCGGCGGTATCCAGCGCGTCGCCATCAAACACGGCTGTGCGCCGTTCGGCAACGCCAAGGCCCGCTGTGTCGTCTGGACGTTCCCGGATCCGATTCCGGTCCACCGCGAACCGCTCTACACGTCGCGGCGCGACCTCGTGGAGAAATATCCCACCTACGAGGACCGCAAGAGCCATTACCGGCTGCCCACCCGTTACGCTTCGGTCCAGGCCAAGGATTATTCGACGGAATTCCCGCTGATCCACACCAGTGGACGGCTGGTGGAGTACGAGGGTGGCGGCGAGGAGACCCGCTCCAACCCGTGGCTCGCCGAGCTGCAGCAGGAGATGTTCGCCGAGATCAATCCGGCCGACGCCAACGACGCCGGTGTTCGCGACGGCCAGTGGATCTGGCTGGAGGGCCCGGAGGGCGGCCGAATCCGGATCAGGGCCATGGTGACCCCGCGCGTGGGACGCGGCGTGGTGTTCACGCCCTTCCACTTCGGCGGCTGGTTCGAGGGCAAGGACCTGATCGACAAGTATCCGGAAGGCTCGGCGCCCTACGTCCGTGGTGAGGCATGCAACAACGCCTTCACCTACGGTTATGACTCCGTCACGCAGATGCAGGAAACCAAAGCTTCCCTCTGCAGGATCACCGCAGCCTAGGAGACTCGATCATGGCACGAATGAAATTCCTTTGTGACGCCGAACGCTGCATCGAGTGCAACGGCTGCGTTACGGCTTGCAAGAACGAGCATGAGGTACCCTGGGGCGTCAACCGGCGGCGCGTGGTGACTCTCGATGACGGTGTGCCCGGCGAGAAGTCGATCTCCGTTGCCTGCATGCACTGCACGGACGCGCCCTGCGCGGCCGTCTGTCCGGTCGACTGCTTTTACACGACGGACGACGGCGTCGTCCTCCACGACAAGGACCTGTGCATAGGCTGCGGCTACTGTTTCTACGCCTGCCCGTTCGGCGCGCCGCAGTTCCCGCAGGAAGAGGCCTTCGGCGTGCGCGGCAAGATGGACAAGTGCACGTTCTGCGCCGGCGGCCCCGAGGAAGACAACTCGGCCGCAGAGCTGGAGAAATACGGCCGCAACCGACTCGCCGAGGGCAAGCTGCCTCTGTGCGCCGAGATGTGCAGTACCAAAGCACTCCTGGCCGGCGACGGGGATATGGTGGCGGACATCTACCGCAAGCGGATCACGAAGCGCGGCGGCCGCCCCGAGACCTGGGGCTGGGATACCGCGTACAAGCGCGAGGTCTGAGCTTTCTCATCGACATGAGTGTGGAAGGACAATGAAAACGGGAATGGCGAACAGAAATCGCCGACTGGGACCGATGATTGCGATGACGGTGCTGTCGCTCGGTCTCGCCGCCGGTTGTGCCGACGAGGTCGATGTGACCCTGCATGAACCCGGTGTCTACAAGGGCAGTCCGGATCCTCTGCTGGCGAAGCAGAAAGATCCGGCGCAACAGGAAGCACTGCGGGAACGATTCAAGCAGGGACAACGGGATCGGTAGCCAGCCCCAGCCCGCCGAGCGGATCGATGGCCGCGGTCTGATCCGGCTCGCGGCACAGAGAGGAGCCTAGCCAATGGCCGCAAGACAACTCAGCAACAAATCACGGCGACGCAGGATCATGCTGACCGTCGTACTGTCGTCACTTTTCGCCATGGCGTTACCACTGATCGGCTACGTCGTTCACGATGCCGGTTTCGCATTCGCCCAGTCGGCGGCCGACTCCGACGACGGCGAGGTCAACCCGCGGGCAGAGTACTGGCGCGCGGTGCGTGAGGGCACCGAGGGCTACTCGGCCGTGTCCGGACGCGAATCCGGCGTGCTGATACAGAACGGCGGCGAGAACTGGCAGGAGGTCCGCAACGGGCCCGTCACGTTCCTCGGCGCCTCGCTGATCATCGCAGCCATCATCGCCCTGGCTGCCAAGCACATCGTCCTCGGTGGACAGAAGCTGAGCGAGAGGACCGGACGTACGATAACGCGCTGGTCGGCCTTCGAGCGCACCATGCACTGGTTCGTGGCCATCAGTTTCATCATCCTGTCGATCACCGGCCTCAGCCTGATCTTCGGCCGTGCGGTACTCATCCCGCTCCTGGGCAAGGAAGGCTTCGCCGCGTGGGCCCAGATCGCGAAACCCGTCCATGATTATCTGGCGGTGCCCTTCGCCATCGGACTGGCCGTAATACTGCTCATGTGGCTGCCGAAGAACCTATTCAAGAGTTACGATCTCACCTGGCTGAAATCGGCAGGCGGGTTTTTCGGCGACGGTCATCCGCCGGCCGGTTTCGCGAATGCGGGCGAGAAGATCTTCTTCTGGCTGCTCTTCTTCGGCGGTATCGCACTCACGATCTCGGGTTTCTACCTGCTGTTCCCCAATCTCGGCTGGGAGCGGAGCACCATGCAGCTCGCGCACATCGTGCACGCCGGCAGCGGACTGATCCTGATCGCGATTGCGCTCGGGCATATGTATCTCGGCAGCCTGGGCGTCGAAGGGTCGTTCGAAGGCATGGTGACCGGCGAGGTGGACGAGACTTTTGCCAAAGAGCACCACAGCGTCTGGTATGACGAGGTCAAACACGGCACCTCGTCCCGCGAGCAGGGACTCGCGCCGGGCGCTTCGACCGCGACCCAGGCCTGACCGCGCATCGACGTTTGACGACCAGCGCGGCGCAGCAAGTGGCCCCCCGCGGGCCCGCGAGGGGCTCGCATGCGCCGGCGCTGGTCTTATTCTGCCTGTTCGTTATACAGCCCTGCGGCACCGCTACCGCCGGCGCCGGCGATCCCTGGTCCGACGCACTCGCCGCCAAAGACCTCGCAGCCATCGAGAGCCTGCTCGATCAGGACGGCGTCGATCCCGACCGACGGACGACCGGTGACAAGACCGCCCTGATGTTCGCCGCGCGCGAAGGTGCACTCGACACCGTGGCCCGGTTGCTGGCGGTCGGCGCCGATGCCAATGCCCGGAATGCCAATGGCGGCACTCCCCTGATGTACGCCGCCCTCGGTGGTGATCCGGCGGTAACGCGGCTGCTCCTCGAGGCCGGTGCGCAGCCCGGGCTGCAGGCCAAGCTCGGCTGGACGGCCCTGGGGGTCGCCGCCGTCAAGGGCCATGCCGCAGTCGCCGGGATCCTGCTCGAGACCGGTGCCGATCAGGGGGTGCGCGATGCCTACGGCTGGACTCCACTGATGCGCGCCGTCCACAGCCGCCGGCCGGATGTCGTGAGGATGCTTCTGAAGGCACCCGGTGCCGATCTCTCGGTCCGGCAGGAATCCGGCGCGACAGCGCTGCATATTGCCGCCGCGACGGGAGACCTGGAAATGGTCCGGATGCTGCTGGAGAACGGGGCCGACCGCCGGGCCCGCGACAGCCGCGGTAACACCCCTGCGGCTACCGCGAGAGCCAGCGGTCACCCGGAGCTGGCCGACTATCTCGAAGACCGGGCAAGGACGGCGCGAGCCGAGAGCAACTGACGAACGCCGGCCAGGCTGCGCTAACAGGCCCCCGTGCGCGAATAGTCGCTCAGCGGCCACACAGTCGCGACATCCTCCACCGGCCGCCGGATATCGTCCTTGCCGTGCGCGAGTGCGATCTGGAAGCCGAATTTGGCGAAGAATCGATCCAGCATGTCGCCACCGTACATGCCGGTCGCAAACAGGGCCTGTTCCTCGGCGTCGTACTCCAGATGCACGGCGGCGAGTGGCTGCGGCGCGGGCCCGGCGAGTACGCGCGCACCGTCCTGCGGGTCGTATACGCTGCCCTCGGAACAGCAGTAGATGACCTGCCCGCGCGCCCTCGGTGAGCTCCCGGCACCGGCCAGCGGTTCGTGCCGATAATCGATGAAGGTGACCGCCCGGGTGGGGTAACTCATGCGGTGCGCACAGATCGCCGAGAATGCGACGATGGAGCGGCCGGGCCCTGCTCCGCCGGACCAGCGGTAGGCGCGGCCGTCCGCGGTCGTCAGTTCGGCGCCGGGCTCGGCGCGCGCTCCCAGGTCGATCAGGAAGCACGGCGTCGTCACGTACGGATAGTGGAAGACATAGCTCTCTCCGACGCTCAGATCGGCCGGGCGCAGTGTCTGCCCGTCGGAGTCCACCAGCCGCGCGGTTGCGCCCGGCAGCAGTTCCCCGGCGGGACGGGCCATCAGTCCCGGATTGGCCGCCACCGCCAGCCCCGCACCGGCGCAGACTTTGAGGAACTGCCTTCGGTCGAGCGCCTTGGAATCTGTCATGTCGCCACCCCGCGAGCCGGTTGGGACGCCATGGGGCCCGTCACGGTCCCCTGCGGGTCCCGGGACAGTCGCCCGGGTTCCCGGTGCAAAAATACTATCAGAATCCCGGCACAGACAGACGCATCGGGAGGGCGCCGCCGGGCAGAGCAGTTGTTATGATCCACGTGCGGGGCGTCTGACGCGGTAGCAGTACCGCAGGCACGACCAGGGGAATGTCGAGTACACCGATGCGAGACAGCAGGGAATCGTTCACCGACCTTGAACTCGCGCATTACAGCCGGCAACTGAATCTGCGCGAGCTGGGAGCGGACGGGCAGGCGAGACTCCGGGACGCCTCGGTGCTGCTCGTGGGCCTCGGCGGCCTCGGCTCGCCGCTGGCCCTGTATCTCGCAGCCGCCGGGGTGGGCCGTATCGGCATCGCCGAGTTCGATACCGTGGAGGCATCGAACCTGCACCGGCAGGTACTCTTCGGCGCGAGCCAGGTGGGCAGCCCCAAGCTCGCCTGCGGCGCTGCCCGCCTGCGGGACCTCAATCCCCACATCTCGGTCGAGGAGCATCCCGGCGCCCTGACTCGCGACAACGCGAGAGCCCTCGTCGCCTCCTACGACGTGGTGGCCGACGGTGCCGACAACTTCGCGACGCGCTATCTGGTCAACGACTCCTGTGTGCTGGAGGGCCGGCCGCTGGTGTCGGCATCGATACTCGGCTTCGAGGGTCAGCTATCGGTTTACCACCATGACGGCGGCCCGTGCTTCCGCTGTGTATTCCCCGAGCCGCCGCCGGCGGGACTGGTACCCTCCTGTGCCGAGGGAGGCGTGCTGGGGGTGCTACCGGGGGTGATGGGCACGCTGCAGGCCACAGAGGTCATCAAGCTGATCGCGGGTCTGGGCGAGGTTGCGAGCGGCAGGCTGGTCCATTACGACGCGCTCACCCTGACCTTCTCTACATTCCGGGTAGGGAGAGATACCGATTGCGCCTTGTGTGGCGATTCTCCCAGCATTGTCGAGCTGGTGGATTACCAGGCATTCTGCAGCGGGGGCACGGCCGAGACAGCCGGCATCGCGGAACTCTCGCCTACGGAGGCAGCCGATTTGCTGGGCACGGGGGAAGAGACGGTTCTCGTCGACGTCCGCGAAGCGCACGAGCGACGCGCGGACGATCCGCTGCACTCGGCACATATCCCGCTGGCCGAAGTCATCGAGAACGGTGTGCCGTTTCCGCCTTCCGCGCGGCTGATCCTGTTCTGCGCGTCAGGCTCACGCAGCCTGCTCGCTGCCGAGGCGCTGACGAGGATGGGCTACCGCCACGTGCACAATCTGACGGGCGGCCTGGCCGCATGGCGGCGCCAGTTTCAGAGCGACACCTGAGCAGACCGGTGCGACAACGGTCGGGGGATACCGAGGAGCGAACCATGGTTGCTACGAGCATTTTTCCAGCGGGAGAGAGTGCCTGGCGGAACGCAGCCGCTGCACCGGCCTGCGATCAGCCGCCTCGCGCCGGTGCCGGCCGCGTCCGGATCGCCCCCGGTTGGCTGGCTCTGGGCGTGCTCGTCTGCTCGGCGTCGGCGACGGCCGACGAATTCGACGCCACCGTCTACGAGCTGGGGGAATTGATCGTGACCGCCGAGCAGCCGCGGGTCGTCGAGGAAGTCAGCACGCTGGACGAGATCACCGCGGAGGACATCCAGCGGGCGGGCGCGCGGACGCTGGATCAGGCCCTCGAACTGCTGCCCGGGCTCTACATCCGTAACGAGACCAACGGTACGCCCCGCATCGATGTGCGCGGGCTGCGCACGCGGAACGTGCTGCTGCTCCTCGACGGCGTGCCGCTGAACTCGACTTTCGACGGCCAGTTCGACCCGGCCGGGATACCCGTGGAGAACATCGCACGGATCAAGTTCACCCGCGGCGTGAGTTCCGTGCTCTACGGACCCGGAGGTAACGGCGGGGTGATCAACATCGTGACCCGGAACGCCTCGGACGAGCCCGCCGGCTACCTGCTGGCCGAACACCAGTTCGAGGACGAGTGGCAGGCACGGGGCCGTTTCTCGCTCAGGTCCGACAAGCTGTCCTGGTTCGTGTCCGGCTCAGCCCGCGATCGCGAGCACTGGGTACTGCCCGACGACTTCGAACCGACCAGCCTGCAGCCGGGCGAAGAGCGGGTGAACAGCGATCGGCGGGACGAGGCGCTCTACTCCAGCCTGACCTATCAGTTCGCGGACCGGACGAGCGCCGGCCTGAGTATCGGCTATAACGCCGGCGAGTACGGCAGACCCCCGGCCGTCACGCCCCGCAACGAGTCGCCCTTCGTCAGGCGCATCCGTTACGAGCAGGTGGACTACGACGCCCTGACCACCCAGCTGGTCGCCCGCCATGCGCTCAATGACACTCTCAGCGTCCGCCCGGCGCTATTCCACAATCGCCGCAACGAAGTCACCGACGGCTTCGACGACACCAGCTATGCCAGCCAGGATGCCGCCGGCGCTTTCCACGAGGACGCCACCACCACCATCGGTGGCGGCAGCATTCAGGCGGTCTTCGATACCGCCACACTGGGACTCGCCACCATTTCCGTCTCCGGACGCCGCGAGAACTGGGACGCCTCCGGCTTCACCCTCGAGGGTGGCGGCGGTGGTGGCGGCGGTGGCGGCGGCGACACCGTCACCCGGACACCGCTGGACGAGGAACACGACGTCGACATCTATTCCGTGGCCGCCGAATGGGAGCGGCATTTCTCCACCGACTTCTCCGGCGTTGCCGGATTCAGCTGGAACCGGCAGGCCCGGGACGATGCCGGCAACGAAGAAGGCTGGAGCTACCTTCTCGGCGCGCGCTACGCGTTCACCGAAGACACCCGGATACGCGGCTCCTATGCCCGCCAGATCCGCTTCCCGACCCTGCGCGATCTCTACGAGATCGACCGTGGCAACCCCGCCCTGGAGCCGGAGAACACCGATAACTTCGAGCTGGCGCTGGAGAGGGACTTGCGCAACGGGCGCTCGGGCGCCGAACTGGTGCTCTACCGCGTGGAGGCGAAGGATTTCATCGCGCGGGGCCCCAGCGGGCTGGCCGAGAACTACGACGAGCTGAGATTCCAGGGCTTCGAGCTCAACGGCCGGCACAGCGTCGGCGGCAACCTCGAGTTCCGTCTGGGCTACACATTTCTCGACTCGGAGAACCAGGGCGAGGCCGCGGAGACGAGCGAGCTGCAGAATCGGCCCGAGCACAAGCTGAGCGTGCGGCTGGACTACGACTGGCGCCCCGACACCCGGCTGTATGCCGCCTACCTGTACGTAGCCGATGCACTGGCCCTGTCGCGCGGCACTCCCGTCGAGACGACGGAGGTGGGCGACTATCAGGTGGTGGACATCGGTGTCTCGCACTTGCTCCGGAGTCAGCGTCTGCGCGTGATCGGACGCATCGAGAACCTGTTCGACGAGGAGTATCAGGAGTCCTTCGGTTATCCGCGGCCAGGCCGCCAGATCTATCTCGGCGCCGAAGTGAGGCTGTGAGCCCGGCGGAGCCGGCGAGGCGATATCCTGCATGCGTTTTCTGATCGGTATCGACGATACGGACAACCTGGAGAGCCGGGGCACCGGCTTCCGGGCTCGCCTTCTCGGCGCCTCCCTCGCAGAGGCGGGCCTCGCCAGGACTGACGGCGTCAGCCGCCATCAGCTGCTCGTGCACCCGGACATCCCCTACACGTCCCACAACAGCTCGCTGTGCCTGGATGCCGATGTGTTGCGGGGGCGCCTGGACGACGTCGTGGAATTCTGCCGGGATTTCCTGCTGAGAGAGAGTGCCGAAGGTTCCGACGCAGGCCTGTGCATCGCCGCATTCGACTCACTCGACGAAGACGTGCAGACGTTCGGCAGGCTGGCCAAAGAACGGGTGCTGGACCAGGACGAAGCCGTGGCCGTCGCTCGCCGGGCGGAAGTTTTTCTGCAAGGGCTCACCGGCGACCATGGCGGCATTATCGGCGCGCTGGCCGGCGTCGGACTGAGGCGCTCGGGCCGGGATGGCCGTTTCGTCTGGCTGGAGGGCGTGCGTGAATTGTCCGGCGTGGCTCGGGCCGCAGACCTGTTACGGGATACCGGTATCGACGCCATCGAGGACCGGCAGGGTACGCCGGTGCCGGCCGACGACGTCATTTGCGTCGATCCCTGGCCACGTGCTCTACTGATCGACGAACGGGCCGTGTTATTGGTGGAAAAAGCGGAGAAGAACGATGTCGGCTTCGACTGGCAACTCCTCCCCAGAGAAGAAATCCGGCGTTATTGAGCCCTCGGCGGAGCTGACCCGCACGCATCTCATGCTGTTGCTGGGACTGGGCGCCGCCATCGTGCTCCTGCGGGAAGTGTTCCGCATCCCGCTGGGACTGCCCGGACACCACGGCGTCGAGGCCATGGCCCTCCTTGCCACTGCACGGTTCTGCACGGATCACCGCTGGGGTGCCACCATCGCCGCCATGGGCGCGGCGCTCACGGCGGGCGCGATCGGCGCCGGTCACGGCGGTCTGTTCCCCGCTCTGTATCTGTTGCCCGGCCTGGTCATCGATACGGGCGCCATGCTGGTGCCCGGCTGGCGCCGGCGACTGCTCTGGATTCCCCTCTTTGCCGCGCTGGGCCACGCCACCAAGCCGGTGGTGAAGTGGTTCGCGCTCGGCGGCACCGACGTGCACATGGGTTCCATGGTGAATGGCCTGCCCTATCCGCTGACCACCCACCTGCTGTTCGGCTTCACCGGTGCACTGGTGGCGACGCTGGGATGGCGCGCGCTCGAGAAGCGATCCTCCTCTTCCTGAGTGCTGCCGGCGCACCTGCTTCAGCCCGAACTCCGCGGGCAGCCTGCGATAAATGCCGCCCTTGCGGACGCCGAATGCATCGGCCACCTCTCTTCTCAGCGCTTCGTCTCTCTGCGCATCGCCCGTGGATTCCTCCAGGTGCACGTAGATGAGCCCGATGGGCAGGCCTTCCGCGAGCTCGGCCTGAATCTCGACGTCTCGTCGCGTCTCGGCGGCATCGGATTGGCCGAAGCGGAGGGTGGGCGCCGTCATGCCCGTGCGGCGTCGCTATGGCAGACGGACCACCTTTTTGGGTAGTCTTGGCGCGCACAAGAACCGATGCGGCGATGCCGCGCCTCCCGGCGAATAATAATGAAGAAACGCACCAATTCCCCGCCTCGGGACAACAGTGGAGTGACGCGCATGGCTCAGATTGGGCGGGGCACCCTGCGGACGACGGACCTGTGGAAGACGGCAGTCGTGCCCGTTCTGGTTGCACTCCTCGCCGGCTGTGGCGAACCGCCCCCGGCAACACCGGAGGAAGTGGCCCGACCCGCGCAGATCGTCACCGTCGGCGCCACGGACCTCGGCTCCGGCCTGCGCTTCCCCGGCCGCGTCCGCGCGGTCAAGCGCGCCGAGTTGGCCTTCGACGTGGCCGGCAAGCTCGTGGAGTTCCCGGTTACCGAGGGTCAGACGCTGAAGGCCGGCGCCCTGATCGCCGCGCTGGATGCCGAGCAGTTCCAGCTCCAGCTCTCGGCGGCCCGGGCGGAGTACGACAAGGCCCGCGCGGATTACGAACGCGTGGAGAAGGTCTGGCAGGAAACCCAGGCCGTCGCCCGGGCCGAAGTCGACCAGAAACGCACCGCCATGGAGGTGGCGCGCTCCCGTTATGCGGCCGCCCGCAAGGAGTTCGAGGATACCCGCCTCACGGCGCCTTTCGACGGCATCGTCGCCCGCCGCTACGTGGAGAATTTCCAGGCGGTGCAGGCCAAGGAGCCGGTGGCCAGCCTGCAGGACCTGGCCGAGCTCGAGGTGGTGATACACGTGCCCGAGCGCATCGTGCAGGGCGCGCCGCGGCGCGTAGCCGGCGAGGTCGTATTCGAGGGCATACCCGGACAGCGCTTCCCGGTGACGCTGAAGTCGTTCTCTTCCGAGGCGGATCCCCAGACCCAGACCTACGAGGTGGTGCTGTCGCTGACCCGGCCACAGGGCGTGACCATCCTGCCGGGCATGGCGGCCGAGGTCTTCCCGTCGGTGGCCGCCGGCGAGGGCGAGGAGGCGCTGCTGGTGCCGATGAAAGCGATATTCGCCGGCCCCGAGGGCGACTCCCGGGTGTGGGTGGTGGATCCCGACACCTCCCGCGTGAGCCAGCGCGTGATCGAGATCGGCGAGGTCACGGGCGAGGGGGCCGTGGTGACGGCCGGCCTCGCATCCGGCGAGCGCATCGTCACGGCCGGCGCGAGTCACCTGCGCGACGCCATGCTGGTGCGGCCCCTCTGAGGGCCGGGACTCCGCCGTGGATCTCGCCGACTACACGCTACGCAAGAGCACCATCGCCTGGGTCGGCTGCGCGCTGCTGCTGATTGGCGGCTATCTCTCCTATCTCGGCCTCGCCCGCTATGAGGACCCGGAGTTCATCATCCGCACGGCCGTCATCTCGACGGCCTATCCCGGCGCGCTTCCCCTCGAGGTCGCCGACGAGGTGACGGATGTCATCGAGGGCGCGGTGCAGCAGCTGCAGGAAGTCGAGGAGGTCACCTCCGTCTCGCGCATGGGCAACTCCCTGGTCAAGGTCGAGATGAAGCTCGCTTTCTCCAAGACCCGGGCCGAGCTCGAACAGATCTGGGACAAGCTGCGGCGCAAGGTGAACGACGCCCAGTCGCGCCTGCCGCCGCGTGCAGGCCCCTCTTTCGTCAACGACGACTTCGGCGACGTGTTCTCGCTGTTCTTCGCCGTCACGGGCGAGGGCTACTCGCTGACGCAGATCCGCGACTACGTGGACGATCTCGAGCGTGAGCTGCTACTTGTGCCGGGCGTCGCACGGGTGGCGACACTGGGGGCGCCGAAGGAAGCCATCTTCGTCGAGATCGCCTCCACCAGGGCCACGCAGCTGGGCATACCGCTGCAGGATATCTACCGCGTGCTGCAGGCGCAGAACGTCGTCATGCCTGCCGGCGATACCCTGGCGGGCGAGCAGCGCATCGCCATCACGCCGGTGGCGCCGGTGGACTCGGTGGAAGCGATCAGCAGCATCACGCTGGGCTCTTCCAGCGGCGAGCAGATCATCACGCTCGGCGACGTGGCCAGCGTCACGCGCGGCGTCGTCGAACCGGCGAGCGCCTATGTCCGCTTCGACGGCCAGCCGGCCGTCGGGCTCGGTATCTCCAACGTCGCCGGCGGCAATGTGGTGCAGATGGGCGATGCCGTGAAGGCGCGCCTGGCCGAGCTGGAGTCGCTCAGGCCGGTGGGCATGGAGCTCAACGTCATCTCCTACCAGTCCGACTCGGTGCGCGCGGCGGTCGCCGGTTTCGTGAACAACCTGATCGCCGCACTCGTGATCGTCATCGGCGTGCTGGTGGTGTTCATGGGGCTGCGCAGCGGGCTGATCGTCGGCGCCGTCCTGCTGCTCACGGTGGCGGGCACGCTGATCGCGATGAACCTGGACGGCATCGCCATGCAGCGCATCTCGCTGGGCGCGCTGATCATCGCGCTGGGCATGCTGGTGGACAACGCCATCGTGGTCACCGACGGGATACTGGTGCGGCTGCAGCGGCGCGAGGACCCCCGCGAGGCGGCCTCCGCGGTGGTGCGCTCCACCCAGTGGCCGCTGCTCGGTGGCACCGCCGTGGGCATCCTGGCCTTCAGCGCCATCGGCCTGTCGCCCAGCGACATGGGCGAATACGCCGGCTCGCTGTTCTGGGTGATCCTCTATTCCATGCTGCTCTCCTGGCTGCTGGCGGTGACCATCACGCCGTTGCTGTGCGTGCGTTTCCTGCGGGTGAAGCCCAGGGACCCGGAAGCCGATGGCGGCGAGGGCGGCATACTCGGCCGCTACCGCGGCGTGCTCACGACGGTGCTGCGTCACCGCGCTGCCTCCGGTGTCACGCTGATCGTGCTGCTGGCCGGCGCCATCATCGGCTTCGGCTACGTGCCCCCCGGCTTCATGCCCGATTCGGCGCGGCCCCAGTTCGTGGTGGACATGTACCTGCCCCAGGGGACGGACATCGAGGCCACGGCCGCGGAGATGAAAGCGGCCGGCGAATACGTGCGCACGAAGCCCGGCGTCAGCAACGTCACCAGCTTCATCGGCCAGGGCGGGCTGCGCTTCATGCTGAGTTACAGCCCCGAAGACCCGAGCTCGAGCTACGGCCAGCTGCTGGTGGACGTCGAGGACAATTCGGTGATCCCGGGCCTGGTCGGCGAACTCCAGGCCGAACTCACGGCGCGCCACCCGGATGCCGACGTCAAGGTCTGGAAGTTCATGCTCGGCCGCGGCGGCGGCAAGAAGATCGAGGCCGCGTTCCGCGGCCCCGACCCGGACGTCCTCAGACGGCTCGCCGACCAGGCGAAGGCCGTCATGGCGGGGGATCCGGAGACGATGGCGGTGCAGGACGACTGGCGCCAGCGCGTGCCCGTCCTGCGTCCGCTGGTGGACGAGGTGGCGGCCCGCCGTGCGGGCGTGAGCACCAGCGAGGTCAGCGCCGCTCTGCAGCGGGTCTATACGGGCGAGACCGTGGGCGTCTACCGCGAGGGCGACGACCTCATTCCCATCGTCTCACGGGCGCCGCTCGCCGAGCGTGCCGGCCCCGACGAGCTGGACAATGTGCAGGTCTACAGCCCGGCCGCCGGGCGTTATCTGCCGGTGGGTCAGCTGGTGCGGGACGTCGAGATCCAGTGGGTGGACGCGATAATCCGGCGGGTGGACCGGTTCCCCACCATCAAGGCCCAGGCCGACCCGCTGCCCGGCAAGCTCTGGGCGCCGGTGCTGGAACGGCTGCGACCGCAGGTCGAGGCCATCGAGCTGCCGCCCGGTTACGCCCTGGAGTGGCACGGCGAATACCAGGCCTCCCAGGAGGCCAATGCGGGCCTGGCCGCGTCCGCGCCGTTCGGTTTCGCGGCCATGATCCTGGCCGTGGTGGTCATGTTCAACGCCTTCCGCCAGCCGCTGGTGATCTGGCTGACGGCGCCGCTCGCGCTGATCGGTGTCACCGTCGGCCTGCTGCTCTTCCAGACGCCGTTCGAGTTCATGGCCATCCTCGGCTTCCTGAGCCTCATCGGCATGCTGGTCAAGAACTCCATCGTGCTGGTGGACCAGGCGGACGCCGAGATCGCGGGCGGCAAACCCGGGCAGCAGGCGGTGCTCGATGCCGCCGTCGCCCGTGCCCGGCCGGTGTTCCTCGGTGCGCTCACGACCATACTCGGCGTGGCGCCGCTGCTGGCGGATCCCTTCTTCAAGAGTATGGCCGTCACCATCATGTTCGGCCTGGCGTTCGCGACGCTGCTCACGCTGGTGGTAGTGCCGCTGCTCTATGCGGTGCTGTTCCGGATCCGGGAGCCGTCCGCGGGCTGACGGTAGCCGGCTTGTCGGGCCTGAAGGCCCTCCTACATCAGTCTTGGCGTATTAGTCCTGGCGTAGCAGGCGAATCGGCCCGCTCTCCGGCAGGGCCAGCCGCCACTCACGCGCCGGGATTTCCCGCTGGTCGCCGAGGGTCACGGTGGCGCGTATCGAGCGGCTGAGCGCGTTGGCGTTCAGCCTCTGGTAGTAGGCGAGGTTAGCCGCATAGAAGGGCAGGACGTCCTCCAGCACGCTGTCGGTATCGAGGGCTGCCGCGAAGGCCTCGTAGAAGCGGGCCACCGCCTGCGCCACCGGCGTGTCCCCGGCCAGCTGCTGCGACGGCGCGATGATCCACGTGCGGTCGGCCTGCAGCACGCAGGTGCCGGCAAAGGCCTCGGCTCGATCCTCCGGCCACTCGACGGGGGCGATCAGGCTCAGCACCCATTCGCCTTTCACCAGGTACAGATAGTTGGTGACGCCGACCGCCGGCTTGTAGCGGAACTTCGCCGACAGCACCAGCAGCGAGGTGAACAACTCCGCCAGCACCTGATTCCGCGGCTTGGCGACGACGCCCCTGGGCGCGCTTGCGTACCAGTCCAACAGGAAGCCGTTCGCGCTCTTGCCGTCCGGGTTGGCCGGCCGCAGGGAGACCGCGGTGCCGGCGTCGGCGGAGTCCTTGCGATGTGGTTCTTCGTCCATGAGTGACCGGCATTCGGGGGTGGCGACGGGTGCCCGCCCGATCGGGTGGCTACACGTTGTTCGAGCGTCTGCCCGGAACGGATTCCGGCCGCACTGCCGGTCGATTATACGGCAGCACGATGGTGCACCGGCTCGGCACAACAGTCCCGGCCCGCCGCCGGATCCGGTTCCGTTCCGCCGTGTCCGAATCTAGAATGACCGGGTTCTTCAGCGGAAATCCCACCATGCGCCAGTTCAAGTTCGGATTCTGTGTTCTCCTGTTGCCCTTCGCCGCCCTCGCCGACGAGGGCATGTGGACGCTCGACAACTTTCCGTCGGCCGAGGTCGAGGAGACGTACGGTGTCGTCGTCGACGACCCCTGGCTGGAGCGGGCGCAGCTCGCGACGACGCGGCTGGAGAACGGCTGCACCGGCTCGTTCGTCTCTCCGGACGGGCTGATCCTGACCAACAACCACTGCATCTGGGGGTGCGTGCGCAACCTCAGCACCGACGAGCGCAACCTGTCCGACGAGGGTTTCCTGGCCACCGAACGCGGCGAGGAACTGCAATGCCCCGGCCAGCAGGTCTCGGTACTCGTCGACTACGAGGAAGTCACCGAACAGGTATCGGAGGCGATCGAGGGTCTGTCCGAGACCGAGGCCAACGAGACGCGCAAGGCCATGCTCACCCGGCTCGAATCCGCCTGCGAGTCGGCTTCCGAGGGCGCGCTGCGCTGCGAGGCCGTCACCCTCTACAACGGCGGCCAGTATTTCATCTACGCCTATCGGCGCTATGACGATGTGCGGCTCGTCTTCGCCCCCGAACTCGATATCGCCGCCTTCGGTGGCGACCCCGACAACTTCAATTTCCCACGCTGGTCGTTCGACATGTCCTTCCTGCGCGCTTACGAAGATGGCGAGGCGGCATCGACGCCGGACTACCTGACGTGGCGCCGCGGCGGTCCCGAGGCCGGTGACCCGGTCTTCGTCACCGGCCATCCGGGCAGCACGTCCCGTCAGCTGACCATCACCGAGCTCAGGATGCTGCGCGACGTCGTCTACCCGATCTGGCTGCTGCGTTACTCGGAGCTCCGAGGCCGCATGCTCGCCTGGCAGCACACGAGTCCGGAGGCCGAGCGTGCCGTGCAGCAGAACATCCTGCTGGTGGAGAACGGCATCAAGGTGCTGCGCAATCGGCTGTTCGCCCTGCTGAACGACGAGATGATGGCCGAGAAGGCCGCCGGCGAGCGCAAGCTGCGGGAAGCGGTGGCGGCGAATCCGGAGTACGAGGCGGAATACGGCGAGGCGTGGGAGCTCATCGCCGACGCCGTCGCGGCGCGTCGCAACATCTACGAGCAACACCTGTTCATCGAGAACGCCGCCGGGCTGATGGGCGACCTGTTCGGTTATGCGAAGACCATCGTCCGCGGCACGGTCGAGCGCGAGAAGCCGAACGAGCAGCGGATCCGGGCCTACACTGATGCCGCGCTGCCCCAGGTGGAGCAGCGGCTGCTGGCCGAGCGGCCCGTCAGCAAGCCCTACGACGAGCTCCGCCTCACGTTCTCGCTGGAGAAGATGCGCGAATGGCTGGGGCCGGACAGCTCCTACGTGAAGACCATCCTCGCCAACGAGTCACCGGATGCGCTGGCCGAATACCTCGTGGAAAACACGCGCCTTGACGAGGCCGCGTTCCGGCGCGAACTCTGGGAGGGCGGCATCGAGGCCGTCAGGGCCAGCGACGACCCGATGATCCGGCTCGCTCTCGCCATCGAGCCGGCCGCCCGGGAGCTTCGCGAAGCCTACGAGCAGCGCGTCGAAGCGCCGCTGACACGCGGTCAGGAGATGATCGCGGATGCGCGATTCAGGATCTACGGCACCGGGATCTACCCGGATGCCACGTTCACGCTGCGGGTGAGCTACGGCGCGGTCGAGGGCTGGGAGGAGAATGGCGAGTACGTGGCCCCGCTCACGAAGACGCGCCGGCTGTTCGAGCGGGCCACCGGCGAGCGGCCGTTCCTGGTGCCGGACAGCTGGCAGAAAGCGCGCGAGGCGCTGGATCCCGGGACGCCGTTCAATTTCGTCAGCACCGCGGATACCACCGGCGGCAACTCGGGCAGCCCGGTCATTGCGGCGGACGGCGCTCTGGTCGGTGTCGCGTTCGACGGCAACATCCACTCGATCGCGGGTGAGTTCTGGTTCGATCCGGACCTCAACCGGTCCGTCGCCGTCGATACGGCCATCATGCTGGAGGCGCTGGAAAAGGTGTATGGCGCCGGGCACCTGCTGGAGGAGCTGACCGTCGTCGAGTGAGCCGGCGGGGCGATCGAAGCTATTGGGATTGTCGGGCGGGGGCAGTAGACTAGCCGCATTGCCCGCGGCGGGTGTAGTTCAATGGTAGAACATCAGCTTCCCAAGCGTGCGACACGAGTTGTGTCAGTGGTAATGCTAGCCACCTCCAAGCGCTTAATAAACTTGGAGAAAATTAGATTGTCGGTACAGGCGTTTTAACTTGTGACCGACAGGCGGGCTCCGTCATATTTTGCGGAGATCGTTACCCCCGGGGGTTGCGCAAAGTGGCAACACAGCGCGCAAGAACCCCCAAATGCGGGCTCTTTTTTTCCCGCATGACACGACGAAGGCTATGCAAGTAATTGTCGGATGGCGTCGCAATTCGCCTGCCCGACCCGGTATCCAGCTACCGGTAGCCTAGGAGCGGTGCATGACTGGCAACGGTCGTGTGCCAAGCGCTCTGACAATGTAGCTTCCCTACGGGGGCGTTCGTCCTCGCGAGGGGGCGGCGTGCGGCGTGCAGGTTCAGCATGTCGTGGCGCTAGGCTGGGTTGAAGGATCAGCGTAAGCGAATCGCTGTTAAACGTCGTAAAGCTGAATGGGCTTAATTGAACCTATTGGCCCTACCCAAAAGGGATGTGGACGGTTGTGTTGTTGCTTGGTCAACGCACGCTGGCAGTAGTTTCCACCGGCGGAAAGGCGGGATCCTCCCAACTCTGTTACTTGCATGGAACGTGGCAACCCCAATGCGATGTCCGTTGACACGGACTAAGGAAACCGTAAGGATTCCCGATGTCGCAGTGGGGAAAGGAAGGCGGAAGAAGCGAATGCCGTGGCTGTAATGGCTCGGATAGGGGATGGAACGATCGCCCCGGCCTGAAAGGGCGCTGACGTCCGCCAGGTGGCCTATTGCTAGATAGGTCTGTACCCACCTTCCCAAAGGGATGGATTTTCACGTCCCTGCGGGGTCACGTGCGTCCATTCTCTTTGGGGTAATGGGCGGGTGTAGCTCAATGGTAGAGCTTCAGGTTCCCAACCTGACGACGAGGGTTCGATTCCCTTCACCCGCTCCATATCACCTCGGAGGTAGATATGGACGCTGCAAAGAAGCCTTTGTGCGATGTCGCCTCCGCCGACTGGCAGGATTGGAACCACATTTCGTGGTCCCAGACCCAACGGACGGTTGGCAGGTTGCAGACTCGCATAGCAAAGGCAGCGAACGACGGTAACTGGCGCAAGCTCAAACGCCTGCAACGGTTACTTGTCCGCTCGACTAGCGGCCGCTGTATGGCTGTACGACGAGTGACCGAAAACCGGGGTCGGAAGACTCCGGGGATCGATGGGGCAAGCTGGTCTACTCCGGTAGAAAAGTGGAAGGCCGTTGAGGCGCTTGGCGCCAAGACGTACCGACCCAAGCCCCTGCGTCGCATCCACATCCCGAAGTCGAACGGTGGCAATCGGCCATTGGGAATTCCAACAATGAGCGACAGAGCCATGCAGGCTTTACACCTGCTGGCGCTGGAACCCGTTGCGGAAACCCTTGGCGATATCCACTCCTATGGTTTCAGACCGTACCGATCCACCGCGGATGCCATCGTCCAGTGCGCGAATGTGCTGGGTCGCGGGCACTCCGCCAAGTGGGTCTTGGAGGCGGATATCAAAGGTTGCTTCGATAACATCGATCATGACTGGCTTTGCCGGAATATCCCGATGGATAGGACGGTATTGCGGAAATGGTTGAAATCCGGCTTCGTGGAAAACCACCGGCTCTACCCGACAGAGGCAGGCACTCCACAAGGGGGCATCATATCTCCTGTGCTGGCCAATCTTGCGCTGGATGGGCTCGGCCGATTGCTCTCCGAGCAATTCAAGAGTCGACAAGCCAAGGTACACCTCGTTCGGTATGCAGATGACTTCATCGTCACTGGTAGTTCAAAGGAACTTCTGGAAGGCGAAGTGAAACCAATGGTCGAGGCCTTTCTGGAGCAGCGTGGACTCACGCTGTCAAAGGAAAAGACCAAGATCACTCATATCGAAGACGGGTTTGATTTTCTCGGCTGGAATGTCAGGCGCTTTTCGAAGATGCTTGTCATTTCCCCGTCGAAGAAAAATCAAAAAGCGTTCTACGCGAAGATTCGCTCCATACTCTGGGAGCTTCGAACCGCACGACAGGACGTGGTGATTGCTGCGCTGAACCCGGTAATCCGGGGATGGGCCTGCTATCACCGCTCCCAGATGGCGACGAGAACGTTCACTAAGATGGATCACCGGATCACCCTCGCGTTGTGGCGCTGGGCCAAGCGAAGACACCCCAATAAAGGTCGGAAATGGATCAAGAAGCGTTACTTCAGGTCCATCAACGGCCGCGATTGGATCTTCGCGACCAGCGACAAGGTGCTCGTGCGTCTTACGATGTTCAAGATCGTCCGGCACACGAAGATCAAGTCAGATGCAAATCCGTTCGATCCCGCTTGGGAGGTCTACTTCGAGGAGCGCGAAAAACGCTCCATCATGCAGACCAAACACGGAAAAAGGCGGTTGTTCTGGCTCTGGCAGAAACAGAAAGGGCGTTGCACTCGATGTAATCACGGCATTACCCGGAAGACCGGATGGCATATCCATCACACGGTTTTCCGATGCCGCGGTGGTTCGAACAAGACGTCAAATCTGGAACTGTTGCACCCGATCTGTCATCGGCAGCTCCATGCTGCTGATGTCAAGGTCTAAGCTGCCGGACACGTTGCGAGAGTGCGTGTCTTTCAGGCTGCTTGAGCCGTATGAGGGGAAACTCTCACGTACGGTTCTTAGGGGAGGGGATGGCCGCGAGGCCATCCCCTTACCCGACTGAGAATGAGGGTTCAATTCCCTTCACCCGCTCCAGTTTCCATCGCCGACGCCGAGGCGACCGCCCCAATCGTTCCGCTGTGAGCCCTGCGCAGAAAGGCCGTTTCGGGAGACGTATGCTGGCCCTGATAGCGACGTTTTTCTATGTGGCCGGCTTCGTCTGCGCCGGCCATGCCGCGTTGACGGTACGCACGGCCGAGGGCGCCATTGCGTGGTCGGTTTCCCTTGCCGCCATGCCGTTCGTGGCCGTCCCCGCTTATCTGGTTTTCGGGCGCAGCGAGTTCCAGGGCGCCGTCGATGCCTACGAGGCGAGGCGGGACGAGATCGATGACTTGATAGGCGAGATCCGCGCGGAACTCGAGCCCTGGGCTCGGCCGTCAGCGGACAGACCCGGCGTCTACAATGCACTGAAGGCGCTGTCCGGATTCGACCTCGTCGGCGGCAACCGTACGGAGCTGCTGATCGACGGGCAGGCCACCTTCGACAGCATCCTGGCCGGGGTCGCCGGCGCACGGGACTACGTGCTGTTCCAGTTCTACATGATCCACGACGATGAACTCGGCCGGCGGGTCGGGGACGCGCTGATCGAGCGGGCGCAGGCAGGGGTTCGTGTCTTTGTGCTGTACGACGAGATCGGCAGCCACGGCCTGCCGCCGGAGTACGTCGCCGATCTGCAGGAGGCAGGCGTGCAGGTCTCTTCTTTCCGTCCGAACCGGGGATGGCGGAATCGATTCCAGCTCAATTTCCGTAATCACCGCAAGATCGTCGTCGTGGACGGCAAGTCGAGCTGGGTCGGCGGGCACAACGTAGGCGACGAGTACCTGGGCCAAGATCCCGACTTCAGCCCGTGGCGCGACACGCATCTCCGGATCGACGGGCCGGCGGCTATTCAACTGCAGGCGGTCGTACTGGGAGACTGGTACTGGGCCACGCGCGAGATCCCGGCACTCAACTGGCGCCCGACACCGGCGGAAGACGCCGATACGCCCGTAATGATCCTGCCTTCATCGCCGAGCCGGCGACTCGAGGCGGCCGGACTCATGTTCACCACCGCGCTGCATTCGGCACACGAGCGCATCTGGATCTCCGCGCCGTATTTCGTCCCTGACGAGGCCGTCATGAAGGCGCTGTATCTCGCGGCGCTGCGAGGCGTCGACGTGCGCATCATCACCACGGAGAAGCCCGACAGTCTGCCCGTCCATCTCGCCGCGTTCCACTACATCAGACAGCTGCGGGACACGGGCATCCGGTTCTACGCCTATTCGCCGGGGTTCCTCCACCAGAAAGTCATGCTGGTCGACGATGACTTCGCCACCGTCGGCACTGCCAATTTCGACAATCGCTCGTTCCGGCTCAATTTCGAGGTCACGGCGGCCGTCGCCGAGCCGGAGTTCGCGGCAGAGATGGCGCAGATGTTCGAACGGGATTTCGCGAACTCGGTGATGATCGATCCGGCGAGCATCGACGAGAAACCGCTGTACTGGCGCCTCGGCGTCGCGCTCTCGCGTCTCGCCGCGCCGGTGCTCTGACGACCGGACGACCACGCGCGTACAGCCTGCCCGGACCTCTAGCCCTCGAGTTCGGCGAGCGTGTCTCCCTCGGTATCCAGCAGCAGGAGCCGTCCTCCCTCGATCGCGTAGCCCGTCACCCTCTCCAGCGCGGCGCTGAAGCGCTGTTCGAGGTCCATGCCTTCCGCACAGGCCATGCGTGTCATCGCCAGCTGCGCAAAGTCGAGCGCCGCGCCGTCGGTGCGGTACCCACCGGTCAGTCGATTGCAGCCCGCGAAGCCGTGGACCCGGTCGGCCTCGAACTGGAGACTGGGCCGCCTGCCATCCGAGAGTGGCGCTACCTCCTCGCCTTCGAGGCGCATCAGCATCCAGTCCCTGCCCGTCAGGGCGGGAGAGGCCTCGCCGGTGTCCGCGGACGCCTCCACCTTGCGCACCCGCAGTGCGTGCTCCTCGGTGGCGAACGCGGGATGGCGGCTATTCGTCGCGAACAGGAGCTCGTCGCCCCGGGTAATGGTCGCGCGGAGGGCGTAGTTCATCCGTCCGTCGATATCGGCCGGGTCGTAGGTCAGCTCGAAGGGATACGGCGGTACGCCCTCGGCCGCGAAGCGGGTCGACGCCAGCACCATGGCCGGTGCATCGGCCCGGGAGACGTCCTGCAACTCCACGGTGACCTTCGCCCCGGGCGGCAGGGCGATGCGCTCGAGGTAGAAGACCTCTCCGCGTAGGGTGCTCATGGTGTCTCCTCCGCTCGGGCCTTCCCCGCATCCCGCGGCGAGCAGGCACACCGCGATGGTCATCGTCAGCCAGTGCTTTCCGGTCACGGTCCGCCCCCTCGTCGATCGGCATGTGTTGCGGTTGACCGATTATGCACCATCCCGCTGTCGGCGAAGTGCATGCGTCAGCCCTTCGACCACTTCTCGCTGAGCGTATCGGCGTCCTCCGTCCGTGCGAGCGCCACAATCTTGTCGCCCTTCTCCAGTGCGAAGTCGGGCTCCGCGAAGATGAGCGCTTCATCCCGGTACAGGCAGACGATGCGGCTGTCGCCCGGCATGTCGATGTCCTGGATGCGTCCCTCGTGATCCTCCCCCAGGACGAAGGAGACGAGCCGGGCGTCCGAACCCAGCGCCGCCGACAGCTCCAGCGGGTTCCGCCCCTCCATCATGTCCGCGAGGTGCCGGGCCACGGTGACTTCCGGCACGATGGTGTCCACCAGCCCGAGTTCGAGGCAAACGTGCTCGAATTCCTCGTTCTCGATACGCGTGACGACCCGACTGAACCCCAGGGAGCGGCCGACGAGGCTCGCGATGATGTTGGTCTGGTCGTTGGTGGTCAGGCAGAACAGGAAGTCGGTGTTCTCCGGGTCGGCTTCCTTCAGGATGGCCGGGCGGCTGCCGTCGCCGTGCAGCACGCCGCAGTCGAGCTCATCGAGCGACTCGATCACCTCCCTGTCCTTTTCGACGATCACCACCTCGTGGTCGCGGTCGAGCAATACCCGGACTGCGGCCAGCGTCGCCGGGCTCGCTCCTACGAATACGGCTCTCATTGTGTCGCGTACCTCCTGCCTATCCAGGTGTGCGGGGCGAGCACCACCAGGATGGCTATGAACTCCAGGCGCCCGGCCAGCATGTCGAAGGCGAGCACCGCCTTCAGCAGGCCGGGCAGGCCGCTGGAAGTGATGCCGGTGCTGAGACCCACCGTGCCCGTGGCGGAGACCACCTCGAACAGGGCGTCCAGCGGCGCGTGGCCGTACAGCAGGAACGGTACGACCGAGGCGACCACCACGATCAGGAACATCGTCGGCACCGCCAGGATGTGCAGCACCTCGCTGGGCGCCAGCCGCCGGCCGCCCAGGCGAGGTTCCACAACGGCGTGGGGCGGCAGCGCCATGCGCTGGATCAGCAGCTGGATCACCCGCAGCACCACCAGTATTCGCAGCAGCTTGATGCCGCCGGCGGTGGAACCCACGCTGCCGCCCAGAGCCATGCTGATTATCGAGGTCCACTTGGCCGCATCCGGCAGCGTGGCCGGGTCCATCGGCGTGAAACCGGAGGTGGTCTGCGCCGAGACGCCCAGCAGGAAGCCCTGCCTCGCCGCAGTGCCGGCATCCAGCCCGCTCGCAGCGAGGATCAGGCTCAGCGCCACACCGACCGCGAGCGCCGCCAGCACCAGCGCGCGGAGTTCGGCATCCGCGAGCACGCCGCGCCATTCGCCACGGGCGGCGCGCAGGTACAGCGGCAGGCTGACGGCGGCGAGCAGGGTGATCAGGCTCAGCACCCAGGCCGACCAGCGGCCGTCGAGGCCGGCCAGGCTCCCGTCCAGGGAAGAGAATCCGCCGGTCGATACGCCGGACAGCACGTGCACCAGTGCGGTGTACGGGCGGCCCTCCGCGGCCCAGAGGACGAGCCAGGCCGCCACGGTCATGAGGGCATAGAGCACCAGCAGGCGGCGGGCATGCCAGATCATGGACGGTATGTCGGATTCACGTGCGCCGGTCGGCTCCAGCAGCCGGCGCGCGGCGATGCCCCGCGGTACCAGCATCACCACGCACAGCGCGGCGAAGCCGAGCCCGCCGTACCACTGCATCCAGGACCGGGTCAGCAGCAGGACCGGGGATTGTCCGGCCGGCTCGGGGACGACGGAGAGGCCCGTGGTCGTCACTGCCGATACAGCCTCGAACCAGGCATCCGCGGGCGTCAGGCCGAAGGTGGTGAACGGCCAGACCATCACGGCCGGGGTCAGGATGAACGCACCGGCCACCAGCACCAGCGCCTCGTTCGGCTGGATCTCGGCGGGCGCCCGGATGCGGTGGCAGAGGAATCCGGCGGCGCCGAGGGCAAGGGCCGTGATGCCGAGGGTGGCGGCGGTGCGGTGCTCCGCTCCGGCGAGGGCCGCTGCGGCCGGGATCGTGGTGAGCAGGGCGATGGTGACCCCGAGCAGGCCGCCATAACGCACCAGCACCCGCGGCCGGACCGCGTGCTGGAGCGTCCTCAGCCTGTTCCGGTGTGCCATGGTGTCCGGCGAGCCTGTTCTCTGCACCCCGACTCTGGCACGGGCTGCACAACCCGGGAATCAGGGAAACTACCCGGCCGCCGCCGGGTTTTGTGTTTGCCGTTGCAGCCGGGATAATCCGTGGGTATGCGATTCGCGCGCTTCCGTATCGAGGGCACCACTGTCATGGCCGCGGCTGCCGAAGACGGCGCCTGGGTGCCGGTCGGCGACCTCGCGCCCGACGCGCCGGGCGACATGCTCGCCCTGCTCGACCGCTGGCCGCAGCTGAAGGTGCGCGCGGAGGAGGCGCTGGCCAGCGGCGAATGGCAGGCGCTGCCGGCGAGCGCCGAGCCGCTGCTGCCGTTCCGTCCGGCCTCGCTGCGGGACTTCATGCTGTCCGAGACCCACGCGGTGGAGGCGGCGCGTGGCTATCTGCGGCGCTTCAGGCCGGGACTGCTGAAGGTGGTGAACGGCTACGAGAAGCTCACCGGCAGGACCTTCCCGGCGCTGAAGCCGAAGCCGCTCTGGTACCGCCAGCCGGTCTACTACCTGACCAATCACCTGAACGTGGTCACCGACGGCGCCACCATCGACTGGCCGGACTACACCGACGCGCTGGACTACGAGCTGGAACTGGCCTTCGTCATCACGAAACCGCTGCTGAACGCGACGCGGGAAGAGGCGGAGGCGGCCATCGGCGGCTTCCTGATCCTGAATGACTTCAGCGCCAGGGACCTGCAGCTCGACGAGATGAAGAGCGGCTTCGGCCCGCAGAAGTGCAAGCACTTCGTGAATGCACTGTCGGCGAGTGTCGCCACGGCGGACGACATCCTGCCTCGCATCGACACCGTGAAAGGCGAGGTCCGGATCAACGGCGAGCGCATCGTCGAGAGCCGCAACTCCGATCTGCAGCACGGCGTCGTCGATATCCTGATGCACGTCTCCCGTGCGGAGCGGCTGCACCCGGGCGAGGTATTCGGCCTCGGCACCATGCCTGGCGGCTGCGCTATGGAGAACGGCCGCTGGCTTGCCGCCGGCGACGAGATCGAACTCGCCATCGAGGGCATCGGGACGCTGGCGAACCGGGTGGGCGGCCGGGGCGGCTGATCAGCCCCCGGCGTGGCTCACCGGCGCGCGCTCGGTCAGCCCCAGCAGTTTCAGCGCAAAGGCATACTCGTGGGCCCGTTCCTCCAGCTTCTCGAAGCGGGCGGCGGAGCCCCGGTGGCCGGCTTCCATGTTCGTGCGCAGGAAGAACGGCCCGCCCTTCGCCTCGTCCCGCAGCTGCGCCACCCACTTGGCCGGCTCCCAGTAGGTGACACGATAATCGGCGATGCCGCCCGTGGCCAGCACGGGCGGATACGCGACGTCGTCGCGGATGTTGTCGTAGGGCGAGTAGGCGGCGATGGTCTCGTACGCCTCCCGGTCGGCGATCGGGTTGCCCCACTCCGACCACTCCGGCGGTGTCAGGGGCAGCGTTCCGTCCGAGATGGTGTTCAGCACGTCCACGAAGGGCACCGCGGCCAGTACGCCGCCGAACAGGTCCGGCCGCAGATTCAGCGCGGCGCCCACCAGCAGGCCACCGGCGGAGCCGCCGTAGATCACCGTCTCGTTCCTGCGGCCGTAGCCGCGCTCCTGCAGCGCTTCGGCGACGTCGACAAAATCCGTGAACGTATTCATCTTCTTGCCGAGCTTGCCGTCCAGGTACCACTGGCGGCCCTTGGCCGCGCCGCCCCGGATGTGGGCGATGGCATAGACGATCCCGCGGTCCACCAGCGAGAGCGTGCTGGTAGAGAAGTTTGCCGGCATGGTCAGGCCGTAGCTGCCGTAGCCGTACAGCACCAGCGGCGCACTGCCGTCGGTGGGCGTGTTCGCCAGGCGGAGGATGGTGACGGGGACCTCCGCGCCGTCCCTCGCCTCGATGAAGATGCGCTCCACTGCATAGAGTTCCGGGCGATGGCCGCTCGGCACCTCCTGGGTTTTCCTGAGCGTACGCTCCCGGGTGAACATGTCGAAGTCCCAGACCTGTTCCGGGGTGGCGGGGGATTCGTAACTGAAGCGCACCGTCCTCGCGTCGAACTCGTAGCCTTCTTCGAGGCCGAGGGAATAGGCCGCCTCGTCGAAGTCGACGGGATAGCTCACGTCGCCTTCGTAGTCGGTGACAACGATGCGAGGCAGCGCGTTCTCCCGTTCCAGGCGCACCAGCCGATCGGCGAAGGCGACGAAGTCCACCAGGTAGGTGCCGGGTCGATGGGGCAGCCAGTCCTCCCAGTTGTCGCGGCCCGGGTCGGCCACGGGCGTGCGGACGATCTTGAAGTCCACCGCGCCGCCGGCGTTGGTGTGCAGATAGAAATGGTCGCCGTGATGTTCCGGGTCGTAGATCTCGTCGTCGCGGCGGGGCGCGATCAGCACGGGCTCTGCGCCCGGCGGCGCATCGGCAGGCAGAAATCTCGCCTCGCTGGAGGTCACCTTCGACGAGGTGATGAAGATGTACTCGCCGCTCAGGCTCTTCGAGACGTCGAGGAAGAAACTGTCGTCCGGCTCCTCGTAGACCAGCCTGTCTTCGGCCGGGTCGGTGCCGAGAATGTGGTGCTTCACCCGCTTCGGGCGCTGGTGGTCGTCCCGCTCGATGTAGTAGAACGAGTCCGAATCCGCCGCCCACACCGCGCCGCCATCGGTCGAGGTGATGGTCTCGTCGAATTCCTCGCCGGTGTCGATGTTGCGCACGCGGATGTCGTAGTACTCTGAACCGGTGCGGTCCGTGCTGTAGGCGATCCACCGGTGATCCGGGCTGTGCTCGACGCTGCCGATGTCGAAGAAGTCCTCACCCTCGCCTTCCCGGTCGCCGTCGTAGAGCAGGGTCTCCTCGCCGCCGTCCCGTGGCGTGCGCACGAACACCGGGTACTGGCCGCCGTCGCGGAAACGCACGGAATACGCCCAGGGGCCGTCGGCTAGCGGCACGGAGCTGTCGTCCTCCCTGATGCGGCCGCGCATCTCCGCCACGAGGGTCTCACGCAACCCGGCCAGATCCGCCGTGGCGTCCTCGTAGTGGCGGTTCTCCGCCTCCAGGTGGCTGCGGATATCGGCGCTCAGCTTCGAGGGATCGCGCAGCACCTCCTGCCAGTTCGCGTCCCGTAGCCAGGCGTAGGCGTCGGTGCGGGTGACGCCGTGCTGCTCGATGGTTGCCGGACGCTTCTCGGCGGCCGGCGGCGGGCTGTCGGGGCTGATGCGGAAAACGGGTCGGGTGGAAGTCATGGCGCTCCGGGGTTCCTCGTTGTCGTGGCGGGCATCGGTCTCATGCGTGTCATTGCCGCAGCCGGCTGCCAGCATGGCGAACAGGAAGGCAAACAGGGCGGAATTCGGGCGGACCATGGGTTGGCGAGCTCGCGGTTCACGGGGCGGGAGATTCTACCCGAATACCCGAACGGACATGTAGGAGGGCCTTCAGGCCCGATCCTCCCTTCTCTTGGCGTTGACCAGCCATCGGCTGGACCGGGCTACGGGGGACGCTCAGTCGGACGTCCTGTCCTCCTTCGCTTCGGCCAGACCTCCTTCCCGCCGTCCTGGCTCCAGTCGGTCCGGACGACCCCCGCAGCCCGGTCCAGCCGCTGACGGGCCCGCCGCCGAGAGGATTGGCACCAGTCAGAAAGCGCTCCTGATTGGCACTTCCTTCACGCCACTGCGAGCACGGCCGTTATGCGGGGGTATCCATCGCCGCGACCTTTTGTCGGGAGCAAGATGGATACCCCCGCATGACGGCCACAATAGAAAGGGGTGTCTGGCAGGGCCGCATCGGGCCTGAAGGCCCTCCTACCTTGATTCTTGAACGGCGTCACAGACACGCCCCGGGCATCAGGCCAATCTCTGTCGTTATGTTCAGCCGGGCCGCGGCCCGCATCGAGGAGACGGGGATATGGGTTCCCAGAAAGGTCTGACCGCACTGGAATTGCTGATCGTGGTCGCGATCATCGCGATGCTCGCCGCGGTGGCCGTACCGCGCTTCTCGCTCCTGGACCGCGAGGCCCGGGAGCAGGCCGTAGTCTCGCTCGCCGACGGCGTGCGGAGTTCGGCCGAAATCACGCACCGGGTGTGGTCGGCCGCGGGCCGTCCCGAGACGCTGACCTTCCAGGGAGAGGAACTGCGCTTCGTGCATGGTTATCCGGTCGAGCAGGCGATCGCCCATGCCGTGATCGGAGCCGGCGGCTTCCGGCAGAACAACGGCGTCTGGGTGCACGAAGGCGCACGCTCGGCGCTGGACTGCGGTGTGGTCTATCTGCCCCCGACGGCGGAGGGCGTGCCGGCCACGGTCAACGCCTACACGGCGGGGTGCTGACGGCGGGAAGGGTCTAGACGCGCCGGCTGGCGCCGGTCTCGTCGCGCAGGAACATCGACACCTTCTCGGGGTGCATCGGACGGCTGAACAGGAAGCCCTGTACCAGATCGCAGTTGCACTCGCGCAGGAAGTCCAGCTGCTCGGCGGTTTCCACCCCTTCCGCCGCCACCTCGATATCCAGCCCGCGCGCCATGGCGATGGCGGCGCGCACCAGGCGCTGGTGATCCTCGTTCTCCTGCAGGTCCGCAATCAGGCTGCGATCGATCACGAAGGTATCGACCACGCCACTGTCCAGTGAGCGGAACGAGATGTCCTGGGTGCCGAAGCGGTCCAGGGATATGCGCACGCCGAGCGCGTTCAGCTCGGCCATGATGTGCGAGGGCATGCGCCGGCCGTGGTTCGTGCCCGTGGCCATGACTTCCAGCTCCAGACAGCCCGGATCCAGATTGGTGTCTTCCAGCGCCTTCGCCACCGATTCGACGATGCGTCCCCGCGCGAGCTGTGCCGGCGAGAGATTCACCGCCACCGTGAGGTCCGGCAGGTCGAACTGTGTCTGCCAGGCCTTCAGCTGCGCGGCGGCGTTGCCGACGATCCATTCGCCCACCGAGTGGATGAGCCCGCTGGACTCGAGGATGGGCAGGAAGCGTTCGGGCGCCAGCAGGCCGAAGCGGGGATGCTGCCAGCGCAGCAGCGCCTCGAAGCCGATGAGGCGGCCGTTGCGCACGTCGATACGCGGCTGGTAGTGCAGTAACAGCTCCCGACGCACGAGGGCGTGGCGAAGCCCGACCTCGAGCTCTTCCCGCTCCGCGATCTTGTGGTTCAGCGCCGCAGAGTGGAACTGGAAGCGTCCGCCGCCGTGGCTCTTCGCCTGGGCTGTGGCCAGTGCGGCCGCCTTCACCAGCTCGGCGGCGTTTTTGCCCGCCTCCGGGTACAGGGCGATGCCGATGCTGGGAGTCAGGTAGACCTCGTTGCCGCCGACGAAATACTGCTCTTCCAGCGCCAGCACGAGCTTCTGCCCTACCGTGGCGGCGTCCTGGGGCGATTCCACGTCCTCGATGCAGATCACGAACTGATCGGCGTTCCAGCGTCCCACGAGGTCGCTCACCCGCAGTTCCCGCACCAGCCTCAGGGCCACCTCCTGCAGCAGGCGGTCGCCGGTGTCGTGACCCAGCGTGTCGTTGACCGACCGGAAGCGGTCGAGGTCGATGAACAGGATGCCCAGCTCCCGTTTGTGCCGCGAGGCGCGGCTGATGGCGCGGCCCAGCTGCTCGCTGAAAAGCCCGCGGCCTGCGAGTTCGGTGAGCGGGTCGTACAGGGATGTGCGTTCCTGCTGCCTGGCCCGTTGCCTGCGATCGGTCACGTCGCGGAAGGAGACCACCGCGCCCACGCGCCGGCCGGCGGCGTCGGTGAGTGCGCGCCCGCTGAGGCTCAGGAGCATTGGCGGCTGGCCTTCAGTCTCGTACAGCGCTTCCATGTCGCTGAATTTCTCGCCCGCGAGCGCCCGCGGCAGCGGCCGGGCCTCCACCGGCAGTGGCGTCTCCACACCCGGCGCATCGGCGCAGAACTGCCGGTGCCAGGCGAGGGTCGGCCGTTCGCGCGGCCCCAGGCCGAGCATGCTGCGGCCGGCCGGATTGATGGAGATCACCACGCCGTGCTCGTCGACCACGATCACGCCGTCGTTGATGCCGTGCAGGATGGTGCGCATCGCGTCTTCCGGCCGCTGCATGCGGCGGACGAACTGGTGCCGGTCGAGCGCGTAGTGCAGGGCCTCGATGAGCGTGCCCGGTGTGATCTCATCGAGGCACAGATAGTCCTGGGCGCCGTGCTGCACCGCCGTCATGCCGCGGTGCTCGTTCACGCGGGCCGTCACCGCGATCACCGGCAGGCCCGGCAGCTCCGCCATCGCCTGCGCCGGCCGCAGCCGCTGGCGGCCGGCCTCGGTGAGGCCGACGTCGAGCACCACGATGTCCGGATTGATGCGGGTGACCTCTTCACGGATGCCGGCCGGGTCGCCGGCCTGATGGATGCCGTCGATGGCATCGAGCTGGCGCAGCATCTGCAGGATGTTGCCGCCGGGGAGGGAGTAATCGCCGATATAGAGTACGCGCAGCTGACGAGCGAGGGGCTCCGGGGTGTCGCCCGACCTGTGGGCTTCGCTCATGCTCCCTCCCTGTGCGCGGGTGCTTTCGGGTTATCGTTTATGACCACCGGCATCGCAGGATCATAGCAAAAGAGCCGCCGGGTGCCGATGGCCGTGAACTTTTTCGCGCCGGTTTCAAACCCGGGGCCACCGGCCTGCATCGAAGGATCAATCGACGGATGAAAGGAGCCATGGCAATTGACCGCGCCAGCCAGCGAATTCCAGGCCGCCCGACTGCTCGCGGAAGAGCTGCCCGTGACCGCTGAACCGGCCGATCTGGCCGTCCGGCGCGCGAAAAAGGGCGACCGCCGCGCCTTCGAGCAGCTCTACCGCGCCCACGTCGGTCAGGTGTACGGCCTGTGCCTGCGCATGACGGGCCAGCCGGCCGAGGCCGAGGACTGCGCGCAGGAGGCCTTTATCCAGGCCTGGCGCAAGCTCGCCCAGTTCCGCGGCGACGCGGTGTTCGGGACGTGGCTGCATCGCATCGCGGTGAACGCGGTGCTGGCCAGGCGGCGACGGATGCGGCCGGAGGACTCGCTGGACGACGGTGCGGAGCTCGGCACCGCGGGGGAGAGCCCGGCCGACCAGCGGGACCTGGAAGCCGCAGTGGCCGCGCTGCCGGAGGGCGCTCGCCACGTCTTCGTGCTGCTGGCCGTATACGGCTACACCCACGAAGAGGCGGGGGCGATGCTGGGCATCGCCAGTGGCACCTGCAAGGCACAACTGCACCGGGCCCGCCGGCTGCTCGCCGAGCGGCTGAGCGACGGCCCGGCACCTGCGGAGGACGAGACGAGTGACTGAAGAACAGCGGAGACGGGAACAGGCGGAGGCGGAACTGGATCGCCGCAGCGCCGCGTTGCCGAAGGCGGTGCAACCCGGGCGCGACCTGTGGCCCGGCATCGAGGCCCGGCTGGAGGAGGAGGACGCGCGTCCCGGCACACGCCGCTGGTGGTGGGGTGCCGTGGCCGCGGCGCTCGGCACGGCGGCATTGCTGCCCCTGCTGCTGGTCCGTGACGGGCCGGTCGGGAACGACCCGGTGCCCATGGCGACCGTGCCAGCCGAATCGCCGGCCACGGTCAACCGCGGTCTGGATACCGCCGGCCAGCAGCTCAGGCTGCGCAACGCCGCCGTGACGTCGGTGGAGCCGGGCCCCGAGTACCGCGCGGCCCGTGCGGAACTCCTGAGCCTGCTCGAAGCGCGTCTCGCCCAGCTCGCGCCGGAAGACCGCGAGATCGTGGTGCGCAACATCGAGACCATCAGGAGCGCCCTGGAGGAAATCGACACCGCCCTGCAGGACAACCCGGACGACCCCCTGCTGCAGGAACTGATGCTGCAGACCTATCAGAGAGAACTGGATGTGATGGCACGGGTGAACGGCCTTGCCGGCCCGGCCAGGAGGAGGACCGACCTATGAACGTCAAAACACTGACACTGACACTGACACTGACACAGACACTGTTGCTGGCCGCGCTGCCGCTGGCGGCCCAGGCCGATCGGCAGTACGAGCGCACCGTGGCGCCGGACGGCGCGAAGGAAGTGCGCATCAGCAATACCGCCGGCTCCATCGAGGTGGAGGGCTCGGACCGGCAGGACATCCGCATCACCGGCGTCCTGGAGGACGAAGTGGAAGAAGTGCTGATCGAACGGCAGGGCAACGCGATCGCCATCGAGGTGAAGGTGCAGGACAGGCTCCGTTCGTATCGGCGGGCCTCGGCCGAGCTGCGTATCGAGATGCCGGCGGCCATGGGCCTCAGCGTGGTCGGCACCAGCGCTGATATCGAGGCCGAGGGCGTACGCGGCGAACAGCGGCTGAAAAGCGTCAGCGGTGACGTGCGCACCGAGGTCTGGGGCGAGCCGGTAACCGCGGAGACCGTCAGCGGTGACGTCCGCGTGGAAGGTCACGGCGAGGTGTCTCGCGCGACGCTCGCTGCGGTCAGCGGTGACCTGGTGGTGGAGGCGCTGGCGGGCGAACTCGAGGCCGAGTCGGTGAGCGGCGATGTGATAGTGAGCGACAGCCGGGTCAGCCGTGCCCGCTTCGAGACCACCTCCGGCGACGTGATCGCCACCGTGAGCCTGGAGCGCGACGCCAGCTTCGAGGCGGAGAGCGTCAGCGGGGACATCGAGCTGGACATCGCAGGTGCGCCTGACGCCGAGATCGACGTGAGCAGCTTCAGCGGCAGCATCGACAACTGCTTCGGCCCCAAGCCCGAGCGCCAGAGCCGCTACGCCCCGGGCTCCGAGCTGCGCTTCACCGCCGGCGAGGGCCGCGGCGAGATCCGCCTCCAGACCCTGAGCGGCGACATAGACCTCTGCAAGATGTAGGAGGGGCTTTAGCCCCGATCCCTTTCCCCGATCCCCTTTTCCCGACCCCCTTCACCAAACCCCCGACCCGCCTCTGCCTGCCGGGTCGGGGGTTTGCTAATCTAGGCGACTCACCCGCGCTGCGAAGGATCTGCAATGGGGCGCTTCCTGAAATTCCTCCTCATCGGCATTGCCGCCGTCGTCGGCCTGCTCGTCGTGGTCGTGCTGGCGGTGGCCCTGCTGTTCGACCCGAACGATTACAAGGACGAGATCGCGGCGCAGGTGGAGGCCGCCACCGGGCGCTCGCTGACCCTGGAGGGCGACCTCGAGCTCGGCCTGTTCCCCTGGCTGAGCGTCGATACCGGGCGCATCGTGCTCGGCAACGCCGAGGGTTTCGGCCCCGAGCCCTTCGCCGAGCTGGACGGAGCCAGCGTCGCCATTCGCCTGTGGCCGCTCATCACCGGCAACATCGAGGCCGGGCGGGTCTCCGTGGACGGGCTCGTGCTCAATCTGCGCATCGCCGGGGACGGCACCAGCAACTGGGACGACCTGGCCGCCGCGGGCGAAGAGCCTGCCGAAGCGCCGGTCGCCGAAGGCGAGGGCACGGGACTCGGCGAGCTGCGGGTCGCCGGCATCAGCCTCACCGATGCGACCGTCGACTGGCAGGACGAGGCGGCGGAAGTCCACTACCGGGTCACCAATCTCGGCCTGAGTATCGGCGCCATAGAGCCGGGCCTGCCCTTCGACGTCGACGGCGGGTTCACCCTGGCCACCCTGCCTGAGGATTCGGGCAAGAGTCCGGGCGGCGAGTTCGAACTGGCCACCGTCGTCACCGCGGACCTGGAGAGCGGGCGCATCGTGCTGGACGGCCTGCTGCTGAGCGGCCGCCTCGACCCCGGCGCGGAGCTCGAGCCCTTCGATCTCGGCGTATCCGCGCGGCGCCTGGCCTACGCGACGGAGCAGCAGGCGCTGGAACTCGACGGCGGCGCGCTGGAGGTGGCCTCACTGCGCGTCGAGGCCGAGCTCACCGGCACCGTCGGCGACGCGCTGCAGCTCTCCGGCCGCATCGAGGCGCCCCGCTTCTCGCCGAAGGACCTGGCCGACACCCTGGGCACGCCGCTGCCGGCCACCGCAGACCCGGCCGTGCTGCAGCTGGTTTCCTTCGCGGCCGACGTCGCCCTCACGGACGACAGCGTGGCCCTCTCCGCCATGACAGCCCGCCTCGACGACACCGAACTGAAGGGCAACTTCTCGATGCGCGGTTTCGAGGCGCCGGCGTATCGCTTCGCCCTGGAGGGCGACCGCATCGACCTGGACCGCTACCTCGCGCCGCCCGCCGCTGACGCGCCGGCCGAGGCCGACACGGCCGCCCTGGACGCCACCGAGATCCCGGTCGACATCATTCGCTCGCTGGACGCGGAAGGCACGCTGAAGTTCGCGGAGGTGGTGCTGGGCGGCCTCACCTTCCGCACGATCGAGCTCGGCGTCACCGCCGGGGACGGCCGGGTGCGGCTGCATCCCATCGCCGCCCGTGTACTGGAGGGTGGCTACAACGGTGACGTTCGCATCGACGCGAGCGGCAACAAGCCCCGCCTCTCGGTGGATGAGCGGGTGGAAGGCGTGCAGCTCGCCGCCCTCGGCCGCGAACTCTACGAGACGGACAAACTGAGCGGCAGCCTGGAGGGCCGCTTCACGCTGGCCGGCAGCGGCGCCAATCTGGCCGAGATCCGCCAGGACCTGGGCGGCGACGTCGGCTTCGAACTCAGCGACGGCGCGTTCGAGGGCACGGACCTCTGGTACCAGATCCGCCGGGCACGGGCCGTATTGCGGCGCGAGGCCCCGCCGCAGCCGCCCGCGGAGCCCCGCACGCCCTTCTCCACCGTCCGCGGCACCGGCAAGGTGGCGGAGGGCGTGCTCACGAACGACGACCTGTTCGCCGAGCTGCCGTTCCTGCGCGTCACCGGCGCAGGCACGGTGGACCTGACCGCCGCCACCCTGGACTACGGCGTGCGCGCACGGGTACTCGAGCGCCCGGACTTCATCGAGGGAGCCAGCGATGAGGAACTGGCGGAATACACCGAGGCGGTCATCCCGATCCGCATCACCGGCAGCCTCGCCGACCCCTCGGTGCGCCCGGACGTCGAGGACATGCTGCGCGAGGAGGTCAAGGGCCGCATCGAGGAAGAAAAAGAGCGCCTGCAGAAGAAGCTGCTGGAGCGCCTCGGCATCGAGTCGGAAGAAGAGGCGGCGCCTGCCGACGGCGAGAACCTGGCGCCGGAAGACGGGCAGCCCGCCGAAGAGGAAGAGTCGGTGGAGGACCAGCTCAAGAAGAAACTGAAAGACCTGCTCGGTGAGCGCTGAGGACGGAAGGCCGGCGGCCTTCGCCACCCTCCTGCTGGCAGTGTCGGTCGCGCTGGCCGCCCTGCCCGCCCGTGGCGCGGACCTCCTGGACGTTAGCGTGGAGAAGGAGGGCGAGCGTTACACCATGGCCTCACGCACCTACTTCGAGGCGCCGCCCGAGGCCGTCTTCCGGGTGCTTTCCGACTACGACCGCTTCGAGCGCATCTCCAGCATCTTCGAGGACGTGCGCTTCATCGCTCCCGCCAGCGATGGCACCCCCCGCGCGTTCACGCTGATGAAGGGCTGCGTATTGTTCTTCTGCAAGACCATCGAGCGCATCGAGGAGCTGCACTTCACGCCTCACAGCCGCATCGTGGCCGAGGTGGAACCCGAGCACAGCGACTTCGCCTACGGCCGCACCGAGTGGCAGTTCATCCCGTCCGGCTCCGGCACCGAGGTGCACTACCGCATGGAGATGGAGCCCGGCTTCTGGGTACCGCCGCTGATCGGCCCGTACATGATGAAGCGCTCCTTCCGCAGCGACGCCGTCGAGGCACTGAATCGCATCGAGGCCTTGGCCCTCTCCCCGGACGAGAGTCGGGAGCCGCCATCGTGACGCCCTTCGCCGAAAGGCTGCTCGCCTGGTACGACCGGCACGGCCGACACGACTTGCCGTGGCAGCGCGATCCCGTGCCCTACCGCGTCTGGGTCTCGGAGATCATGCTGCAGCAGACTCAGGTGAAGACGGTCATTCCGTACTTCGAGCGCTTCATGGAGCGCTTCCCGACGGTGGAGGCGCTCGCGGCCGCGCCAGTCGACGACGTGCTGGCGCTATGGGCCGGCCTCGGCTACTACGCCCGGGCGCGTAACCTGCACCGGGCCGCGCGGGAGGTCGCATCCGGTCACGGCGGCGAGTTCCCGCGCGAGCCGGAGGCGCTGGAGACCCTGCCCGGCATCGGCCGCTCCACGGCCGGCGCCATCCTCGCGCTCTCCTTCGGTGAGCGCCACGCCATCCTGGATGGCAACGTCAAGCGCGTGCTCGCCCGTTACCACGCGGTGGAGGGCTGGCCGGGGCGCACGGCGGTGGCGAAAGAACTCTGGCAGCTGGCGGAGCGGCACACGCCGCCGCGGCGAGTGGCCGACTACACCCAGGCCATCATGGACCTGGGCGCGACGCTCTGTACGCGCGGCCGCCCGGCCTGCGAGCGCTGCCCGCAGGCGGCGGATTGCCGCGCACTGGCGCTGGGACGGCAGACGGAGTTCCCGGGCCGCAAGCCGCCGCAGAAATCGCGCCGGCTCCGCACGGCCGAGTTCGCGCTCGCCTGGGACGGCAGCGCGGTGCTGCTGGAGCGCCGCCCCGATGCCGGCATCTGGGGCGGCCTCTGGAGCCTGCCGGAGATCGGCGACGAGGAGACGGCGGAGGACTGGTGCCGGCGGCGACTGGGGGCGGAGCCGCCTGCCGTGGAGCGCTGGGAGACTGTCGAACACAGCTTCACCCATTATGATCTGCACATGCAGCCGGTCCTGATCCGGCTGCACGAACGGCCGGGCGCGGCGCGCGACGCGGACGACGAGCGCTGGGTGGATGTAGCAGGCGACAGGCAGATGGGGCTGCCGGCCCCGGTCCGGCGGCTGCTGGACCGGCTGGGCGAGATCGGCGTCTGAACGGTCGCCGGAGAGGAGTGGAAGGGAAGGATGGACGAAGAACTCGAAAAGCAGCTGAGCCAGCAGCTGGACCTGGTCCAGCAGGTCTACGAACTGGTGGTCAATTTTATGGTGACCTACTCGTTCCGCCTTGTCGGGGCGGTGCTGGTCATCATCGTCGGTATCCTGGTGGCGCGCTGGGTGGGCCGCATCGTGCTGCGGGCACAGGAGCGCCACGACGTCGATGTGACGCTGCGCCAGTTCATCGCCAGCACGGTGCGCATCACGGTCATCGCGCTGTTCGCGATCATCGCCATGAACCAGCTCGGCGTGAGCATCACGCCGCTGATCGCCGCCATCGGCGGTCTGGCAGTCGGCGTCAGCTTCGCGCTGCAGGGGCCGGTGGCCAATTACGGCGCCGGGCTGGTCATCATCCTCACCCGCATGTACCGGGTGGGCGACACGGTCACCATCCGGGACTGCTCCGGCCTGGTCGAGGACATCTCGCTGGCCACCACCGTGCTGCTCACCGAGGACGGCGAGCGCATCGTCATCCCGAACCGGCAGATCACCGGCGAGATTCACACCAACTCCTTCGCCAACCGGGTGGTCGAGGGCCGGGTGGGTATTGCCTACAGCGAGGACCCGGAACGGGCCATCGGCATCATCGGCGATGCGCTGGCCGGTGTGGACGGCGTCTCCGACGAGGTGTCGCCGCAGATCGGCATCGCGGGCTTCGGCGACTCCTCCATCGATCTCGACTATCGCTTCTGGGTGCCCACCAACCGCTATTTCGGGGTTATGCACGAGGCCAACATGGCCGTGTATCAGGCCCTGAAACGGGAGGGCGTCAGTATCCCGTTCCCGCAGCGCGAGGTGCGGCTGCTCGGCGAGGGCGCGGCTGCCGGCTGAGCTGCGCCCCGCCGTCGGTCGGATCGCTTTTGGGTCGGCGTCGGGCGCTCTGGTATAAAGCGTCCATCTTTCCGGAACCTATCGAACGAGGCATCCAATGAGCCGTACGGTCAACTGCGTGGTGCTGGGTCAGGAGGCGGAGGGGCTGGATTACGCCCCTTACCCCGGCGAACTCGGCAAACGTATCTACGAGAACGTCTCCAAGCAGGCCTGGCAGCGCTGGCTCGCTCACCAGACCATGCTGATCAACGAATACCGCCTGACCCCCATCGAGCCGAAGGCGCGGGAGTTTCTCGAGAAGGAGATGGAGAAGTTCTTCTTCGGGGAGGGGTCGCAGGCACCCGAAGGTTTCGTGCCGAAAGAATAACGTGGGAGGGCCTTCAGGCCCGATCCGCATTCTTTTGCCGGAGGCCGCCAGCGGGTGGGCAAGGGTCGCGGGGACGCTCACTGTGGGAGGGGCTTCAGCCCCGATCTTCGCTTGAGGTGGCCGAGCGCTGGTCGGGGCTGAAGCCCCTCCTACATGCCCATCGAGGCTTGCGGCGCGTTGCGGACGACCCCAGCAGTCGACCCCACCCGCCGACGGGCCCGTAGCCGAGAGGTCTGGCACCAGTCAGCAGGCGTCACTGACTGGCGGATCCTCTCGGCGACCGCATGACGGCCAGGAAAGAAAGCCGATCAGACGGCGGTGCAGTACTGGACGCTAAAGAGATCGTCCGCGTCCGTCCAGACCCGGTCCACGCGAAAGCCGGCCAGCTCCGCCATCTGCGCGAAGGTCTCGAGCCGGTATTTGTGCGAGCACTCCGACAGGATGTATTCGCCGGCGGCGATGGAGATGGCCGCGTCGCCGATGTGGATGGTCTGGTCGCGCTCGCTGACCAGGTGCATCTCGATGCGGTCGAGTTCCTCGTTGTAGATGGCACGGTGGCGGAAGGCGGTGAGGTCGAAGTCTGCGCCGAAGCCTTGGTTGAGATGGGCCAGCATGTTGAGGTTGAAACGCTCCGTGTAGCCGGCGGCGTCGTTATAGGCGCGTTCCAGCAGCGCCTTGTCCTTCACCAGGTCGACGCCGATCAGCAGCGCACCGCCGTCCCGGGCTTCCTCGCGCATGACCTTCATGAGCGAGACTGCGGAGTCCGGCCAGAAGTTGCCGATGGTGGAGCCCGGGAAGAACACCAGGTTGCGTTCCGGCAGGATTTCCGGTGACGGCAGATCGAAGGGCTTCGTGAAGTCGGCGGCTACCGGCAGGATTTCCAGGTCCGGGTAGTCTGCGGCAAGGATGTCGGCCGACCGCACCAGGAACTCCTTCGACACGTCCACCGGCACGTAGGCGGCCACGTCGTGCAGGTGAGAGAGCAGGATGCGGATCTTGATGCTGGCGCCGGAGCCGAATTCGATCACCGAGGGGCGCTGGCCGACCACGTCCGCGATCTCATCGATGTTGTCCCGCATGATCCCGATCTCGGTCTGCGTGGGGTAGTACTCCGGCTGCTCGCAGATGGCGTCGAACAGTTCCGAGCCACGCTCGTCGTAGAAGTACTTCGGCGAGATCAGCTTCTGCGGACGCGTCAGCCCCTCGATCACTTCCGCCAGTTCCAGGTTCTCGGAGAGATCCTGCTCGGTCAGGTCCTCTGCCCGCGCTGCGTCCGTGGCCATAAGCAATCCCTTGTCGTGTTCAGTGAGACTGGCCGACGTCCCTGGCCAGCCGGAAACCGAGAAACTGCCAGCGCGAATGGGGATAGAAAAAGCTGCGATAACTGGCGCGGATGTGGTCGCTGGCGGTGGCGCAGGAGCCGCCGCGCACCACCATCTGGTTGCACATGAACTTGCCATTGTACTCGCCGAGCGAGCCGGCCAGCGGCCTGAAGCCGGGGTAGGCCGCGTAGGGCGATGCAGTCCATTCCCATACGTCGCCGAACAGTTGCCGGACGCCCTCGCCGCCGCCGTCCGCCACCGGGTGCCAGTAGCCGGAGTCCATCAGATTGCCGCGCACCTCGGCGCCCGCGGCGGCGGTCTCCCACTCGGCTTCCGTGGGCAGGCGCGCGCCGGCCCAGCTGGCGAAGGCGTCGGCCTCGTAGAAGCTCACATGGGTGACCGGCGCGTCCGGATCGATCTCCCGCTCGCCCCCGAGCGTGAACTCGGTCTCGAGGTTCCGGCTCCAGTACAGCGGCCGGTGCCGGCCCTGCTCCTGAACCAGGGCCCAGCCGTCCGAGAGCCAGAGATCCGGGTGCTGGTAGCCGCTGTCCTCGATGAACTCCCGATACTCCCGGTTGGTAACCAGGCGCGAGCCCAGTTCGTGGGGATGCAGGAGTTCCGTGTGGGACGGCGTCTCGTTATCGAAGCAGAAGCTCTTGCCGGCCGCGCCGATCGTCTGCGGCCCCTCGGCGCCCCGGACCCAGCGTATGGGGCCGGCTTCCACCGCGGGCGGCTTCCTGAGCTCATCGCTCAGCGCAGGATTCATCGGGTTGCGGGAGAGCACGTGCTTGATGTCGGTGAGTATCAACTCCTGGTGCTGCTGTTCATGGTGCAGCCCCAGCGTGGTCAGGAATGCGATATCCGCATCCTCTCCCCGCTCGGCGAGCAGCCGGTTCATGGCCTCATCCACGTGGCGGCGATAATTCATGATCTCGCGCACCGTCGGCCTCGAGAGCAGGCCGCGCTCGGGGCGGCGATGCATCTGCCCCACCGTGTAGTAATAGGAGTTGAACAGGTAGTCGTAGGCGTCGTGGAACGGCACGTAGTCCGACACGAACTCCTGCAGCAGGAAGCGCTCGAAAAACCAGCTGGTGTGGGCCAGGTGCCACTTCGTGGGGCTCACGTCGGGCATGGACTGCACCACGAAGTCCTCGGGCGCGAGTGTGTCGCACAGCGACAGGCTCTGAGCGCGGACGCGGGAGTAGTGCAGGGGCAGGGATTCCTGCCCGTAGTCCGGGCGGATGTCGTCCGGTACGGAGGCCATCTGTCGCTCCTCGTGAGACCGTCTTTTAGGGTATGCGGCACCCCGGAGGGTGTCAAAAAGACGCGTGTTCAGACAGTCTCGCGGCGGCCTGTTACAGCCGTGTGCAAAAAATGCAGCCGCTTCAGCGCCAGTGCAGCGTCGCCGAGGCGCGGATGGTGCGCGGCTCCAGCGGATGGAAGTGGATGTCGCCCACCGGCGCGGCCTCGCCGGGCAGGAGGGATTCGTAGAAGTAGGCGATGTCGTCGTCGTCGGAGTCGAGCAGGTTGAAGGCGTCGAGCCTCAGTTCCAGCATACCCTGGCGCCAGGCAACGCCGGCATTCAACAGCAGCGAGCCGTCGCTGCGCACGGAGCCGTCCTCCACCAGCGGGGCGTCGTCCAGGTAGCGCACCCTCGTGCTGGCGCTGAAGCCGTTGGCCCAGACGGCGTTGAGGCCGAGCGTGAAAGTGGACTCCACCGCGCCCGGTATCTCCCGGCCGCCGCCCTGGTCCTGTTTGAACTCGGCGTCGGTGGCCGTCCAGGCCGCATTCACGGCCAGCCAGTCGGTGGCCTGCCAGAAGGCGGAGGCTTCCACGCCGAGGCGCTCCGTGGCGTCATTCGGCTCGGTGGTGCCGGCGTCGCCCACATAGACCAGCTCCGAGTCGAGTTCCAGCCAGAAGCCGACCAGTGTGGCGTTGAAGCGGGTTCCACGCTCGTAGCGCAGGCCGAGTTCGCCACCTTCGGATTCCACCAGTACGTCGACCGGATTCACCGGCTCACCGCTGGCCGGGTCAGTGACAATGGTGGCGCCGCGCACGTCGTTGGAGTGAAAGCCGCGGCCCCAGCTCGCGTAGGCCACCAGGCCGTCGGAAACCCGCCAGGCGAGGCCGAGCTTCGGGCTCACCAGGGAGTCGTCGCCGGAGCCGCCGTTGTCGGCGCGGAAGGCGTCGACCTCCCAGTCGTAGTAGTCGGCACGCAGGCCGAGGATGCCCCGCAGCGAGCGCGTCAGTTCCACGTCTGCCTCTCCCCACAGGCCGACGGAGAGCTCTTCCACCGCGTCCTGGCGCACGACGTCCGTGCGCACCCGCGTGGCCGTGCCATAGAGACCCACCTCGTCGATGTCGTCGTAGCGAAGATCCGCGCCGTAGCGGAACTCGACCAGCCGGCGGCCGAACTCGATGCCCCTTCCGCCCTCGACGCTTGCGCCGTAGATCGTCCGGTCGTCGCGCTGCTCGAACTCGTCGCCCTCGACCGGGTCGTCCAGGAAGTAGGTGAAGTTCGAGTAAAGCGTGAAGTCGTAGTCGACGACGTAGGCGCGAGCCTGCCAGGTGCCGAAGTCCAGCGCGCCGCTCAGTGCGTAGCGCTCCGTCTGGCCGCCGAGATCCGGGTCGATGAAGCTGAGCCGATCGATCAGGCCGGATTCGACCGCGCGCAGCGGGATCTGGTCGGTGGCGTCCCACTCGCTGTCGTAGGCTTGCACGTTGAGTTCGGCGCTGGCGCCGCTGAGTTCGAAGCCGTAGGAGAGAAACGCCTTGTACTGCTGCAGGTTCTCTTCCAGCTCCCATGGGCCGTCGTACACGGTAGCGTCGAAGGCCGCCGTGAGTGTGCCGGCACCCAGCGCACTGCTGCCGGCGGCCAGCGCCCGGCCGTAGCCGTGCTCGCCGGTAGTCAGGCCCAGCAGGGTCTCCGGCAGCTCGTCGTAGAAGGTGAAGTCCACGCTGCCGGCGGAGGAGAAGTCGCCGGTCTCGGCTGCGTAGGGGCCTTTGCGGTAACGGGTGGTGGCAACCAGCTCCGGGATCAGGAAGTTCAGGTCGAGATAGCCCTGGCCGTGACCGTGGGTGGGCATGTTCAGCGGCACGCCTTCGGCACTCACCGAGAAGTCCGTACCGTGATCCAGATTGAAGCCGCGCAGGAAATACTGGTTGGCCTTGCCCGTGCCGGAGTGCTGGGTGGCCACCATGCCCGGTACCGCCTCCACCAGCTCTCCGACGCGCAACAACGGTGGCAGTTGGATGTCGTCGTAGCCCACCAGCCCCTCGGAGGCGGTGTCGGCGGTGCCGATGAGTTCCCTGGCCCGTCCGTAGACCACGATCTCCTCGAGTGCGGTCTCCGCGACGGCGCCGTGACCCGATGAGGTATCCGGCCAGGCCGTGGGGGTGGCGGCGATGGCCAGGGCGGCGATTGCCGCGGGCAGGGGTGTTCTCATCGGGTACTCCCTCGATGGTTTGGTTCGCCGGCCGCGGAGACCGGTTCCTTTCGAGGCAGCATTGGTAGCACGGTCATAAGATTCGTGCTACTCGGAAAACCCGTAGCGACGTTTCGTCGCGACGGATCGCGGTCGGTCAGAAATCGGCGGCGGTCAGCGTCAGGCGCCCGTGGCGCACGCCCTTGGTGGCAATCAGCGCGTCGGCCAGCGAGCTTACCTTCGCCGCCTGGCCGCGGAGGACAATCACCTCCATGCAGTATTCATGGGTGAGGTGCACGTGCAGGGTAGCGATGACCGCGTGGTGGGCCTCGTGCTGCATGGCGGTGAGCTGGTCGCCGAGCCGGCGCTGGCTATGTGAGTAGACCAGCGTGACCGTGCCGACCACCTCGGTCTCGTCGTCGGCCTCCAGCTCCTCCCGGGCGATCTCAGCGCGGATCAGGTCCCGGAAGGCCTCGGAGCGGCTCGGATAGCCCCGCGCCTCGATCAGGCGGTCGAATTCCTCCAGGAGATCGGCCTCGATGGCCACCCCGATACGGCTCAGCTCGGACATCCCGCTAGCGTAAGCCGCGGCCCCGTGCCCGGCAAGCGCAAGCCGGGCAGGCTTCCCTTGACTACCCGCTCCCGGCCCGTTGTAATACCCCGCTCGCCAACGCGAGGCATCATGTAGGAGGGCCTTCAGGCCCGATCCCCTCTGCATGCTCCTGCACGGTACGGCCAGGTAGCTCAGTTGGTAGAGCAGCGGATTGAAAATCCGCGTGTCGGTGGTTCGATTCCGCCCCTGGCCACCATATCTATCAATACCTTGCAGATTTACTGCTTTTAGTCCGCGTGTCGCTCGGTACACTTTCGGTACACCTGTGCCATGGAGTGTGCAGTGGCGACGATCACAAGGACACCTTCTGCCACCTGGAAAGCCATCATCCGTAAACGCGGTTGGCCGACCGTGATAAAGACGTTCCGCACCAAGCGTGACGCCCTCGACTGGTCGCGGCGTACCGAGGACGAGATGGTGCGAGGCGTCTACATCGACCGGGCCCTCTCCGAGAAGACGCTCCTGAAAGATGCCCTCGACCGCTACGCGGCGGAGGTCGTCCCCACCAAGCGGGCGTCCACGGCACGGAGGGAGAAGCCGATCATCGCCAACCTCAAGGAGGCGCTCGGCAACTACAGCCTGGCCGCCCTGACGCCCGACATCATCGCCCGCTATCGCGACCAGCGGCAGGAGGCCGGACTCTCGGCCAGCACCATCCGGCTCGAGCTCTCGCTGCTCTCCCACCTCTACAACGAGGCCATCAAGGAATGGGGCATCGGGCTCCTGTACAACCCCGTCACCAACATCCGGAAGCCGCCGCCGCATCCCGGCCGCAATCGGCGCCTGACCGCGGCGGAGGAAGCGAAGATCCTCCGTGCGGCCAGCGCCCACTCTAACCCCATGTTCGGCTGGATCGTCCGCCTGGCTCTCCACACCGGCATGCGCGCCGGCGAGATCCAGACGCTTCGTGTCAGCCAGGTGAACCTCGAACGCCGGGTGATCACCCTGACCGAGACCAAGAACGGCTCGTCCCGCACCGTGCCCCTGTCGACCGCCGCGACAGCCGTCGTCCGCGCCGCCCTCGAGAATCCCCTCCGCCCGAAAGAGACCGACCTCGTCTTCTTCGGCGAGCCCGGTCGGGACGGTATCCGCCGCCCCTACGAGTTCCGGCCCGGCTGGCACCGGTTGCTGAAGCGACTGGGCATCCACGGCCTCCGCTTCCATGACCTCCGCCACGAGGCCGTTTCGCGGCTCGTCGAGGCCGGTCTGGGCGACCAGGAGGTGGCCGCCATCTCGGGCCACAAGTCCATGCAGATGCTCCGGCGCTACACTCACCTGCGGGCCGAGGATCTGGTGAAGCGGCTCGATCAGCTGGGGATACAGTAGTGGACACTGAAGCAGAGACGACTACGCGCTCGACCATCACCTGTCCGGCCTGCGGTGCCAGGACGCCCGAGACCATGCCGACGGATGCCTGCCAGTTCTTCTACGAGTGTCCTGGCTGCGGCGAGGTGCTGAGGCCGAAGCCGGGCGATTGCTGCGTGTTCTGTTCCTGGGGCGATGTGCCCTGCCCGCCGGAGCAGGAAGACAGGGGATGCTGCTGAGGACAGAACCGGCCGTTCGATCCGTTTGGGTGGCGCTGTCGATGCAAAACCCACGCGGCTCGTGTCGGGATAGTTCGTGGTCAGGCAGGACGAAGCCGGCTACTCATAGGTTCCCGTTTCCCGGAATCTGCGAGGACAGCCCATGCACGACGACATTATTCCCCGCCAGGATGCGACCCTTGCCATCCAGCTTACCGAGCGCTTCGGCCCGCTCCTGACCCAGACCCAGCTGGCCGAGCTGCTCGGCCGCACCCCGGGCGGTCTCCGCTACAGTCTCTGCTGCCCCAGCGACGCCCCGACGCGCGCGCTGAAGGCCTGCGGCCGGAAGATCGGCCGCAGGGTCTACTACCCGGCCTCCGAGGTCGCCCGCATCATCACCGGTGACGAGGCGCGGTGACACGCCGCATCTTCCGGGTCCGCGATCGAAAGGGATATCTGATTGTCGAACGGGCCGCGGTCGAGGACGAGCGCCTGTCCTGGGCGGCCCGGGGCCTTCTTGTCTACCTGCTCGCCAAACCGGACACCTGGCAGGTCATCGTCAACGACCTGGTGAAGCGTGGCGATCTCGGCCGGGACGGCGTCTACGGGCTGCTGCAGGAGCTCAAGACCGCGGGCTACGTGCGTTATGAGAAACACCGGGATCCGGACGGGCGCCTTCGCGGCGGACACTACCGGGTCTTTGAACGCCCGCCCGGAAGCGAGCCTCTACCGCTTCCGGAATCACCGGAGACGGTTCAGCCGGATCCGGTCCCACCGGATCCGGCCAGGCCCGAAGCTTTAGTTATTAGCTACCTCAATAAAGAACCCATTTTCACCAAACTACCCACTCCTACATTCTTAAATAGAGACAAGAAGACGGATTCCGCGACGGCCTCCTACGTCTTCCCGCCGACCGTCTCCCCGCAGGAGCGGGCATCCGCGAGCTGCATTGTGGCCTCGCTCGATGCCGAGGCCCGCCAGCCCGCCCTCGACGAGTGGGGCGACGCCATCGCCAGGGGCGCCATCCGTTCCAGCCCGCTCGGCTATCTGGACGCGATCGTGAAGCGCAAACTGGCCGAGAGAAATAATTCCGACAGGGCCTGCAGGGATTTTTGATGACAGTGTCATCAAAATCCCGGCGACCCGAGTCGGCCACCTGTCCGGCCGTATTTTGCCCGCCAATCGAGGCTGTCAGGCGGCACCGTGAGCGGCCCGATCGGAGACCGCCCCGGCCGGCTTCGCCCCGGATCAGCCTGCCGCCGCTGCCGACGTCCCGCGTCCCTACCCCGGCCCCGCCGGGTAGGGACGCGGTACGCAAACCCAATAACGGCGCGGGTTTCAGCCCGAAATTCTGAGGGACGGGTGAGGGACGGACCCCCTGGCGGGGGTCGGAATGGCATTTTGCGGGCGGATATCCGGACGACGCGGAGGGTGTGTAGCCGCCGTGATCAGGCGCGATTCGAGGAGCCGCCGGCCGCGGAATTCTCCCCTTCGCGACCGCCGCTCGCGCCTCACCAAATACTACCCATAGTGGGTAATCAATGACCCGAGTTGGGTATGAAGGTGATGACCGATTCAGTCTCGTGCTCGTCCCGGCGACGGGCTTCGAGCAGGGCGATCACGCATCCGGAGCGGCCCTTCTCTGCGCCACTCCGGACGTCGCCTTCCTCGTTGGAATCGGCGTGCTGAGGAAGATGTTCCAGCGGCCAATCGGAACTCTCCGGAGGCACCGAACCGCGTCTCGATCGCAGCCGCGCTCAGGCGCGTTCGCACCGGTTCGGGTCCCGCCACTGCCGGCGTTCCCCGTCACTACCGAGCGCAGCGCTGTAGTGACGGGGAACGCGATCCCAGTAACAGCGCGGCTTCCACGCCCGAATTGCCGAGTGACGGGCGAGTGACGGTCCCTCCGGAGGCTTTCGAAATGCGATTACCGGACGTCCTCACCCGCGAACCGGCGGGTCTACAGCCACCGCGAAGCGGCGACATCCAACGATCCGATGGCCCCGAATCTCTTCTCGCCAACCGAACCCGCTCACAGTAATATTTACCCATTATGGGTAATCGCACCCAACTCGGTTCGGTGCTCCGTGATGACCGGGGCTGACCCTACATCCGTCGATCGCGCCAGCATGCCGAAGTCAAGCCCCGGCCCGGCCGACGCTCTGTTCACCACCACGCAGCAGCGCGTGCTCGGATTGCTGTTTGGTCAGTCCGATCGCAGCTTCTTCAAGAGCGAGTTGATCAGGCTGGCACGGATGGGCTCCGGGACCGTCCAGCGGGAAGTGGAGCGTCTGGTCGCGAGCGGCCTTGTCTCCGTGACGACCATCGGGCGCCAGAAGCACTACCGGGCGAATTCCCGCTCCCCGATATTCGGAGAACTCCGCTCACTGGCCCGCAAAACCATCGGTATCGCTGAGCCACTGCGCTCGGCACTCGCGCCTCTGGCCCCTCGCGTGCGTTTGGCGATGGTGGCCGGGTCTGGCGACGTGGCCACGGGTGCCGCCCCGAAAGCTTTCAGGCTCCTGCTGGTCGGCGACCGTCTGACTCTCGAGCAGATCCATACGGCCCTGGCTCCTGTAGAGGAGCGCTTCGGCCGCCAGATCCACCCAACGCTTTATACTGCGGAGAAATTCCGGCGCGAGCGCTTCCTGGAAAGCGGGTTCGCGCACGAGGTGCTAACGGGCGACCGTGTGGTGGTCATCCGCTCCGGGCCCATCAGTGGAATCTGAATCAGGGCTTCGAGGGATCGCAGCTCGGCACCGGGTGCTACCGCGGGTTGCAGGAGACCGGGAAAAACAGGTATCAAGACTGGCCGACGGCTAGCCACAGGGGGCAGGGAATGGCCGCAGCAAAGAAGCGGAAGACCAAACGTAAGACAAAGCATAAGGGCAGCTCCGCCGCCAACGTTGGCTACGAGGCCCAACTGTGGCAGATGGCCGATGCGCTCCGGGGCTCCATGGATGCCGCCGAATACAAGCACGTCGTCCTCGGCCTTATCTTCCTCAAGTACATCTCCGACGCCTTCGAGGAGCAGCACGCCAGGCTCCAGGCCGAGCAGGACCAGGGTGCCGACCCGGAGGATCCGGACGAGTACCGGGCACTCAATATCTTCTGGGTGCCCCCGGAGGCCCGATGGCAGCACCTGAAGGCCAAGGCCCGCCAGCCCACGATCGGCCAGCTCGTCGACGACGCGATGGCCGCCATCGAGCGCGACAACGCAACCCTGAAAGGGGTGCTGCCCAAGGACTACGCCCGTCCGGCGCTGGACAAGACCCGGCTCGGTCAGCTCATCGACATGATCAGCAACATCCGCGTGGGCGATGCCGAGGCGAGGGCCAGGGACGTGCTCGGGCGCGTGTACGAGTATTTTCTCTCCCAGTTCGCGAGCGCCGAGGGGAAGAAGGGCGGCGAGTTCTACACGCCACGCTGCGTGGTGAAGCTCCTGGTCGAGATGCTCGAGCCCTACAAGGGCCGTGTCTACGACCCCTGCTGTGGCTCCTCCGGCATGTTCGTGCAGTCGGAGCAGTTCATCGAGGCCCACGGCGGTAACCTCACCGACATCAGCATCTTCGGCCAGGAGTTCAACTACACCACCTGGCGGCTGGCCAAGATGAACCTCGCCATCCGGGGCATCGATGGAAACATCGCCCACGGCGATACCTTCCACAATGACCGCCACCCGGATCTGAAGGCGGACTACATCCTTGCCAATCCGCCCTTCAATATCTCCGACTGGGGCGGAGAGCGACTCAGGGACGACAAGCGCTGGCAGTACGGCACGCCCCCCGCCCGCAATGCCAACTTCGCCTGGGTGCAGCACATCGTCCACCATCTGGCGCCTGCGGGGGTGGCCGGCTTCGTCCTATCCAATGGCTCGATGTCTTCGAACCAGTCCGGCGAAGGCGAGATTCGCAAAAACCTGGTTGAGGCAGACCTTGTCGACTGCATGGTCGCGTTGCCGGGCCAGCTCTTCTACTCGACGCAGATCCCCGCGTGCCTTTGGTTCCTCGCCCGCAATCGGAGGAATGGTAAGTTCCGGGACCGGCGAGGTGAGATTCTCTTCATCGACGCGCGCAGGCTGGGATCTCTCGTGGATCGTACCCATCGCGAACTGAACGACGAGGACGTCGCCCGCATCGCGAAGACCTATCACGCCTGGCGTGGCGAGAAGGAGGCAGGCGACTACCAGGACATCCCCGGATTCTGTAAGAGTGCGACGCTTGAAGACGTGCGCAAGCACGGCCACGTGCTGACGCCCGGCCGATACGTCGGCGCCGAGGCGCAGGAGGATGATGGCGAGCCGTTCGAGGAGAAAATGCGGCGCTTGGTCGCGACACTGCGTGAGCAGCAGGCCGAGGCCGCGAAACTAGATTCCGCCATTACCGCAAACCTGAAGGCGCTCGGGTATGGCGAGTGAATGGGTCTCAACCCGCCTCGGGGATATCATCCGCGTCAAGCATGGATGGGCGTTCAAGAGCCCTGAGTTTGATGCTGAGTGGGAGCGTAAACCCATCGTCATAAGCGTCGGCAACTTTCGCTACACCGGCGGCTTTCGTTTTTCGGAGACGACTACGAGAGGCTATCGCGGCGCCTACCCTAAGGAGTTCGAGCTATCTCCGGGCGACATTCTGCTTGTGATGACCTGCCAGACAGCCGGAGGCGAAATTTTGGGCATCCCTGCTAGAGTGCCGAACGACGGGCGCACCTATTTGCACAATCAACGTCTCGGGAAAGTCGTGGTACTCGACGAGGCCCGCGTCGACCCAGACTATATCTATTGGCTCTTTCTATGGGATGAGTTCAATCGCGAGCTTGTGGCATCGGCAAGTGGTACGAAGATCTTGCATACGGCGCCGTCGCGCATTGAGGACTTTTCGTTTGACCTCCCACCACTCTCCGAGCAACACGCTATCGCAAACATCCTCGGCACGCTAGACCACAAGATCGAGCTGAACCGACGGCTGAGCGAGACGCTGGAGGCGATGGCGCGGGCGCTCTTCAAGTCTTGGTTCGTGGACTTCGATCCTGTGCGCGCCAAGATCGAAGGCCGCGACCCCGGTCTCCCCAAACACATCGCCGACCTTTTCCCCGACCGCCTCGTCGACTCTGAGCTTGGGGAGATTCCGGAGGGATGGGAGGTAAAGTCTCTGGACCAAATTGCTCACTTCCAGAACGGACTGGCATTACAGAAATACCGTCCGCAGCCCGGCGGAGAACGCTTGCCCGTTGTTAAGATCGCCCAGCTGAGAAGCGGCAAAGCGGACAGCGACGAATGGGCGACGGCTAATCTGACGCCCAAGTGCATCATTGATGATGGAGATGTCGTTTTTTCATGGTCTGGTAGCTTGATCGTTCGAGTTTGGTGCGGGGGGCGGGCTGCCCTAAATCAGCACTTATTCAAAGTTACCTCTGAAGACTATCCACGCTGGTTTTTCTTGGAAGCGATCCTGTCTCATCTAGCAGAGTTTCGACAAATCGCAGCCGGCAAGGCCACCACAATGGGGCACATCCAGCGACGTCATCTTGCCGACGCCAGATGCGTTGTCCCCGGAAACGACCTGCTGACTGCCGCTTGTCCTCTATTTTCTGTGTTAGTCGATCGCGGTATTTTAATTGACGTTCAAAATCGCCAGCACGCTGAGCTACGTGACACGCTCCTGCCCAAGCTCATTTCGGGAGAATTGCGTGTGAAGGACGCGGAGAAATTTATGGAGAGTGTCCCATGAGTCAGCACACACAGCCCCCACGCATCGAAAGCCTGCGTGTCAGAAACTACCGCGCATTGAAAGACATCACGATTGAAAAGATCACTCCGTTGACGGTGCTATTGGGGCCGAACGGCAGCGGAAAATCGACCGTTTTTGACGTCTTTGCCTTTCTGGCCGAGTGTTTCTCTGACGGCCTACGCAAGGCATGGGATCGGCGTGGTCGTTTTCGAGAGCTGCGCAGTCGGGATCAGGACGGTCCCATCGTGATTGAACTCCAGTATCGTGAAAAGCGCGGTACCCCGCTGATCACTTATCACCTCGAGATTGAGGAACAGGCCAAGGGTCCTGTCATTGGGCGAGAATTCTTGCGCTGGAAGCGCGGCCATCCAGCCGCACCGTTCCACTTTCTCGACTACCAGTATGGAAAGGGCAAAGTCATCACGGGAGACGCCCCGGAGACGAGCGATACACGTATGGAGAAGCCGCTCTCCAGTCCGGATGTGCTCGCGGTGAGTACATTGGGGACCCTGGCCGAGAATCCGCGCGTCATCGCCCTGCGCAACTTTATCACCGGCTGGCATCTTTCCTATCTCTCGGCCGACGCTGCCCGAGGGAATCCGGAAGCAGGCGCGGAGGAGCGGCTTTCACCCAAAGGGGACAACTTACCCAATGTCATCCAGTACCTTCGGGAGCAGCACCCGCAACGGTTGGAGCAGATTTTCGAGACGCTCCGGCGACGCATACCGCGCATCGAGAAGATCGAAGCGGAGGTTCTCCAGGACAGCCGCCTGCTGTTGCTGGTCAAAGACGCTCCGTTTTCCACGCCGGTGCTGTCGCGTTTTGCCTCCGATGGCACCCTGAAGCTTTTGGCCTATTTGACTGTCCTCTATGACCCGGATCCGCCGCAGCTGGTCGGCATCGAGGAGCCGGAGAACTATCTTCATCCCCGCCTACTGCCGGAACTGGCCGAGGAATGCCAGCAAGCGGCGGAACGGACGCAGTTGATCGTCACCACCCACTCACCATTCTTCATCAATCCGCTGAGATCGGAGGAGGTGCGCGTGCTCTACAGAGCTGAGGATGGCTATACGCGTGTACGCCGCGTCGCCGACATGCCCGGAATCCAAGCCTTCCTCGACCAAGGCGCGACCCTCGGCGATCTTTGGATGGAGGGGCATTTTGATGCTGGTGATCCGCTCTCAATGGGAGATGTGGATTGATGCGCATAGAATTCCTGGTCGAGGAGCCTTCTGCTGAGGAGGCGCTTAAGCATCTGCTTCCGCGGCTGATAGGACGACGTGCGGAGTGGAAGCTCATCAACTCGGGGAGCAAGTACAAGCTGTTGAAGGCGGTGCCGCAGCGACTAGCCGCTTACGGTCAGCGTATCGCCCAAGGCGAGGACTTACGTGTGGTCGTGCTAGTCGACCGCGACGATGACGATTGCGAGGAATTAAAACGCCAACTCGAGGTTGCAGCGCAGCACGCTAAACTTACAACAAAGTCCGCACCCGATGTCGATGGCCGGTTTCTGGTGGTTAATCGCATCGTCGTTGAGGAGCTGGAGTCTTGGTTTATCGGCGATCCAGCGGCCCTTCGCCGCGCGTTTACGAGTCTCCCGAAGATTGATGCTACAAAAGGCATCTTCCGAAATCCCGACAATGGGGGTTCTTGGGAAGCGTTGCACCGCTTTCTGAAAAAGCATGGGATATACAGGAGCAGCTACCCCAAGATTGATGCTGCTCGTCGAATTGCGCCCAATCTCGATCTTCAGGCAAATCGTTCGCGCAGCTTTCACATGTTTGTAAGCGGCGTAGAGGCCTTGCTTGCCTGACCCGCGCCGCTGTCAGACATCGACGCAGGCGCGGAAGCGTTGATTGAACGGAGATAGGAACAGGGCAACGGCGTGTTCCCCGCTACCGAGACCGCGTGGTAGGGACTCAGGCCGGGCGCGCCAAGCCGATGGATTATGCTGCAGGAAACCACAGCGAAATTGTTCCTGATTGCTGCGGATTCCGAAGGAGTTCGGCGGGCGACGGACGGTATAGCTTGGCGATAAAAGGCGGCTCATGGCGGGCAATGAAGGCCTCGATCCGCGATAATGAGTAGACGAAATTATCGGCCAGTTGTGGCAGAGGCACTTTGCCGATCAGAATGATCAACGAGACGCCGTGATCCTTCACGGCCGCGAGTTCGTTCGGCGTGTACCGTATTCGCAGATTGTGGGTCAGTGCGATGCGTCCATTGCGCCCGCAATGCTCCAGCCACTCCTCATCCGGCGCATCGTGACGGAAGAGATCCCGATGCCGTTCAACGGTGATGCCGGCTGCTCTCAGCCTTTCGGGAAACTTCTTCCCGAGGTCGCGATCGGTGAAGTAGACATGGGTCAAGCCGCGCGCTCGTAGACTACCGCCTCCTCGATCTCCTCCTCACTGAGGTCGTAATCGTCGGCCAGATCAGCGGTTGACTCGCCGGCATCGAGTCGCTGGACGATTGCAGAAGTCGAGATACCCGTGCGCAGAACGATAGGGCGGCCGAATGCGATATTGGGGTCGATGGCAATCGGCTTCCGGCGTCCTTCGCCGGCAACGAACGGATAGAGCCGGATCGGAAAACTCCACTCATCCCACTCGACACGCTCGAGGTGCTCCTCGAAGATTTTCCGCATGGCGAGCTGCCCTGATGCGGAAAGCTCGATCAGCTGGCCGTAACGGTCCAGGAAAAGACGCCCCGCGGTTGTCTTGAGTTCGCGGTGCAGCAGCAGGCGCTCGATCCCGAGCTGTCTCTCCGCGAATGCCAGCGCGTCTCGAACCGCCTTGATCGAAGTGCCGTGTTCGGTGCGCAGCGCCCGGAGCACATGTGCTTCCACAAGATTCCAGAAGGAGAGGAGCAGCGGGTCCTTCTGAGACGGCTGGATCAGCGGCTGCCAGTGCTCGGTCCCGTCGCCCTTGGGATACTCACGCCCGATCAGCCAGGTCCGAAGCGTTGCCGCAGGCAGCTTGAGATAGCGGGAGGCCTCGGCCACGCCGTAGGCGGGCCGGTCTCGCAGGTCGTTGCGAAAGATTTGCTGGTCGGTCTTCATTGGAATGGCGCTCCCTGGTTCCTGCTGAATAGTAAATGCCAAACGCGTGGCCACCAAGAATTGCCGGCCCTTCGAGAGTGCCTGACCTCGGGTAGAGCTGGGCTCTTCCAAATGGGTCAAAGACCCGGGATTTGCGTCACTCAGTCCATTGAGTAAAACTACTCAATATGTTGAGTAAATCGTCAGTGCCCTATTCCCGTGTACAGGCAGCAGAGCTGATCCGCCGCCTGTCGGAGCCCCGCCGCTTCATCCAAGTGCTGGCCGGACCCCGCCAGGTGGGCAAAACGACACTGGTGCAGCAGGTGGCCGAGGAGCTGGGCGGGACGCTGCGCTACGCGAGCGCGGATGAGCCCACCCTACGCGGACCAGACTGGATCGCGCAGCAATGGGAGGCCGCACGTCTCCAGACACCCGAGGCCGGTGAGAACGGTGCGGTGCTCGCCTTCGATGAAATCCAGAAAATCCCTGACTGGTCGGAGACCGTGAAGCGGCTCTGGGACGAAGACACCCGGCGTAAGGTCCCTTTGAAAGTCGTCCTGCTGGGCTCGGCGCCGCTACTTGTAGCCCGTGGCATGACCGAAAGCCTCGCGGGTCGCTTCGAACTGCTGCACCTGCCTCATTGGTCCTACGCGGAAATGCGCGAAGCGTTCGGCTTCGACCTTGATCAGTATCTCTACTTCGGCGGCTACCCGGGCGCGGCGCCCCTCGTGGATGAGCCGACGCGCTGGATGCGCTATGTGGTCGATAGCCTGATCGAGACGTCGATCTCGCGGGACGTGCTGCTCCTGACCCGGGTCGACAAGCCCGCGCTGCTGCGGCGCCTGTTCGAACTTGCCTGCCGCTACTCCGGCCAGATCCTTTCTTACACCAAGATGCTCGGCCAGCTTCAGGATGCCGGCAATACTACGACCCTGGCGCACTACCTCGATTTGCTGGCCGGCGCCGGGATGGTGCGCGGGCTCCAGAAATTTGCCGGCGATGCCGCCCGGAGCCGCGGCTCGAGCCCCAAGCTGCAGGTTCTGAATACCGCGCTGATGAGTGCCACGGCCGGCCTCTCGCCGGATGAGGCGCGTACCGATCACCAATACTGGGGCCGTCTGGTCGAGTCGGCGGTGGGTGCGCACCTGGCCAATGCGGCTGCCTGCGGGGAGTGTGAACTCTTCTACTGGCGCGAGCGCAGCGCCGAGGTCGACTTCGTTGTCCGCACGGGCCGCCGCGTCTTCGCCATCGAGGTCAAGAGCACCGCGGCCGGCAGGACGAAGTCCGGCGCAAAGGCTTTCGCCGACGCCTTCAAGCCTGACCGGACGCTCCTCATTGGCGGAGACGGGATCCAGGTCGGTGATTTTCTGGCTCGACCCGTGGCAGATTGGTTGGCGCCATGAGTGGGTTCTCGGAAAACGTTGTCGAGGAGGCTGCCCTCAGCTGGTTGGCGGGAGCGGGCTGGCAGGTCGCCCACGGCCCGGACCTCGCGCCTGATGCACCGGCAGCGGAGCGCACAGACTTCGGGGAGGCTACCCTGGCTCAGCGCCTCCGAAATGCACTGTCACGCCTGAATCCATCCCTCCCTGCGGAAGCACTGGACGATGCCTTTCGCAAGCTGACCCGCGTTGAGGCGGCGGATCTCGCGCAGCGTAACAGGGCGCTACACCGCTACCTGGTCGATGGCGTCACCGTGGAGTATCGCGACGCCGAGGGTGCGATCCGTGGCGCGCAGGCGCAAGTCATCGATTTCGCGGATCCTGCCGCAAACGACTTGCTCGCCGTGAATCAGTTTAGCGTGGTGGAGAACAAGCGCGCCCGGCGGCCGGACATCGTGCTGTTCGTGAACGGTCTCCCCCTGGTGGTCCTCGAGCTCAAGAACGCCGCCAGCGAGAACGCCACCATCTGGAGCGCCTGGCAGCAGCTGCAGACCTACCGGACCGAGATCCCGACGCTTTTCACCTCGAATGCCCTCCTCGTTATCTCGGATGGCGTGGAAGCCCGCGTCGGCACGCTGACCGCCGGCCGCGAGTGGTTCAAGCCTTGGCGGACGGTCACCGGGGAGGCGGTAGCAGATTCCAGCCTCTCGGAGCTGCAGGTCGTCACCGAGGGTCTTCTCGTGCCACAGCGGCTCCTGGACGTAGTGCGGGACTTCATCGTCTTTGACGACGACGGGAGCGGCAAGCTAGTCAAGAAGGTCGCGGGCTACCACCAGTACCACGCGGTCCAGGCGGCGGTGCAGGAAACACTTCGCGCGACGGAGCTGATCCGCTCGCGGGAAGCTGCCGAGGACGCCGGCACCTATGAAGCCGCGACTCGTCCCGGTGGCAGCCCCGGTGATCGGCGCGTCGGCGTTGTTTGGCATACGCAGGGCTCCGGCAAGAGCCTCACCATGGCGTTCTACGCGGGGCGCATCGTCCGTGAGCCCGCCATGGAAAACCCGACCCTGGTGGTCCTCACGGATCGGAACGATCTGGACGACCAGCTCTTCAGCACTTTCTCCCGGTGCAGCGAGCTCCTCGGGCAGCCGCCGGTGCAGGCGGACTCACGCACTCACCTGAGGGATCTCCTGGCAGTGGAATCAGGCGGTGTCGTATTCACCACCATTCACAAGTTCTTCCCGGAAGAGCGGGGTGACCGCCACCCCACGCTCTCGGAGCGCCATAACATCGTGGTCATTGCCGATGAGGCCCACCGCAGCCAGTACGACTTCATCGACGGCTTCGCCCGGCACATGCGAGATGCGCTCCCGAACGCCTCCTTCATCGGTTTCACCGGCACGCCAATCGAACTCCAAGACGCGAACACTCGGGCGGTCTTCGGCGACTACATCAGCATCTACGACATCCAACGGGCGGTTGAGGACGGAGCGACGGTTCCGATCTACTACGAAAGCCGTCTCGCTAAACTCGGCCTGGACGAGGCCGAGCGCCCCAGGATCGATCCCGAGTTCGAAGAGGCGACGGAAGGCGAGGAGATCGAGCGCAAGGAGAAGCTCAAGACCAAGTGGGCGCAGCTAGAAGCCCTGGTCGGCTCGGACAGGCGGCTGGAGCTCGTCGCTCGAGATATCGTGGAGCACTTCGAGAAGCGCCTCGAAGCTATGGACAGCAAGGCCATGGTGGTCTGTATGAGCCGGCGCATCTGCGTGGAGCTCTATCACGAGATTGCCGCTTTACGTCCTGACTGGGTGACCGAGGACGACGATACCGGGGCCATGAAGGTGATCATGACCGGCTCCGCCTCCGATCCGCTCGACTGGCAAGCCCATATCCGCAACAAGCCCCGCCGGGAAGCCCTGGCGAACCGATTCCGGAATCCGGACGACGCGTTCAAGCTCGTCATCGTCCGCGATATGTGGCTGACCGGCTTCGACGCACCAAGTCTGGCCACGATGTACATCGACAAGCCGATGCGTGGGCACGGTCTCATGCAGGCCATTGCCCGGGTGAACCGGGTGTTCCGGGACAAGCCGGGCGGCCTCGTCGTCGACTACCTGGGATTGGCCCAGGAACTGAAGAACGCGCTCGCCACCTATACGGAGAGCGGAGGCACCGGCCGCACTGCAGTAGATCAGACCGAAGCGGTTGCCGCAATGCTGGAGAAGTATGAGGTCTGCCGCGCGCTCTTCCATGGCTTCGACTGGACTCTCTGGACGACTGGCACACCACAGGAGCGGCTCAGCCTGCTACCGGCCGCGCTGGAGCACGTTCTTGCGCAGGAAGACGGCAAGGAGCGGTGTATTCGCTCGGTACGTGAGCTCTCCAAGGCATTTGCGCTGGCTGTTCCCCACGAAGAGGCGATGCGGATACGGGATGACGTCGGCTTCTTCCAAGCCGTCCAGGCACAGTTGGCCAAGCGGGTGCCAGGGGACTCAAGACCGGAGGAAGAGCTGGAGCACGCGGTGCGTCAGATTATCTCACGTGCCGTTACTCCCGAAGGTGTTGTGGATATCTTTGCCGCTGCGGGGCTCGATAAGCCGGATATCTCGATTCTGTCTGATGACTTCCTCGCCGAGGTTCGCGGGATGCCACAGCGAAACCTCGCCGTCGAGCTACTGCAAAAGCTCCTGAAGGGGGAGCTTCGCACGCGAGGTCGGAAGAACGTCGTCCAGGCGCGGTCATTCGCTGACATGCTCGAACAGACCCTGCGTCGGTATCAGAACCGTGCAATCGAGGCGGCGCAGGTTATCGAGGAGCTGATTGCGATGGCCCGGGAGATGCGAGAGGCGAACGCCCGAGGCGAGAAGCTGGGACTCTCGGATGACGAACTCGCTTTCTATGATGCTCTCGAAGCCAATGACAGCGCTGTGCAGGTGCTGGGCGATGAGACCCTGCGCGGTATCGCCCGGGAGCTGGTCGAGACGGTGCGGAACAACGTCACGATCGATTGGACGTTGCGGGAGAATGTACGAGCGCATCTGCGGGTGCTTGTGAAACGGATACTGAGAAAGTACGGCTACCCGCCGGACAAGCAGGAAAAGGCGACGCAGACGGTGCTGGAGCAGGCGGAGTTGCTGTCGCAAGAATGGGTGGCAGCCTAGTCCGGCCTGCCTCGGGATGTCGATCAGCAACGAAGATCGCCCGCGGCGATATGCTGGGGTCGGCCTCCGTTAGAGGACGATATGCTGACTTTGCGGAATTGGTTGCGAGGGCGACGCGCATGATCGGGAAATGTGTTTCACCATGGACTTGTAAAAGGCTGAGCTGCGTATCCGCGGGGTATGTCAGATGCTCCTAGTAGACCTAGAACATTGAAGCCACTGAGACTGCTATCTCAAGGTGTTCGTGATTTTCTGTGGGTGCCGGCCGCTCCCCCGGAGGAAGAAACTGATGCGCACGTCAAGCGTCTGCAGGGGATGACTTCACTTATTGCGGACCGCTTCTTCGAGTTACAAGCGCGACAAAAAATTCTAAACCCCATGCTCTATGACCCAGAGCTTAGCCGCGCGATCGGAAAGTCGTATGCAGCTAACGCATGGAATTTTCTGATCCAGTCTCTTTTCTTCGATCAGATAAGGGGTATCTGTGCTGTTGTGTGGGATAGAGATCCACGGACTTACTCTGTCAGAAACGCTATCAGACTCTTGGAGCGCGGGGATGTACTTGGAACGATAAGGGCCGAGCAGTCTCAACCTGTTCGCATGTCTGAGATCACGCCAATTCCTCCGGACATTCGGGAGCGGCTTTACCGGAAAGAGGCGGCTCGCTTAGGCGAATCCTTCAGTAAGCAGTATGAAGAGCTTTTCCAAAATTGGAGAGAATTTCAAAGTCAGGGTTATCGTAAGCCGTTTCAGACTATAAGAAACCGAGTCATAGCACACCACGAAATCGTCGAAGGAGAGGATAGATTCGATACCGTTGACGTCAGCGAATTTGGCCTGAAATGGGGAGACACGGACGCGTGCCTCAAAAAGCTTGCGCCTGTAGTCTTCGGATTAGAATTGGTTGCAAGAGGCCATTCGTACGCGTACGAGCAATTTTCGGAGATTCACGAAAAATGGGCTGCCGACCTTTGGCGCCGCTTATTGCCAGCACACGAGAATCTCGCCGTGACGTCTGAGGAGTAGCTCGGCCGCGTTCCTGAATCCGGGTAGGTGCGATCGCACTGGTCCTTTTCTAAGAAAGATCGGTCTATGGCAGATAAAGAACTCCAAGTCTTCCTGACTCTGGGCGAGCAGGACTTAACCGGAAAGCTTGTCCTATCGGGAAGAGATACCGTACTGGCTGTGCATGCAAGGCGGCCGATCATGGAGCTGCCCGAGTACGTCACGTGCGTATGCCAAGATGGCAGAAAGGCGAGCCTGCTTGACTGCGTGAGACTCGGTTGGGGCTCTAGTAAACACGATCAGGAAGTCGTCTACAGTGCGCAGGCGTTCCCTCATTTTGTGGCACTTGGACCACGGCATTACCGTGCGGAGGAGCTCTCGGTAGCCAATTTTTCCTTCCATTTGAGCGGCGCCGAGGGACTGTTCTTTGACATTGAGCCGTGGATTCCGCCCGATCGTGAAATCCGCCACGATGACGCGTCGGATTATTCGCGTACTTTCGGCTTCTACGGCCCGGGCGTCATCTTCGAGGCGGATACTGCGATAGGACGGGTGTCTGCCTATCATGCACCGTCATTCAAGGGGCCGAGTATGTCTGGGTTCTCTGCAGAAAACCAAGTCCGCGTATCGGTCGAGCCGAGTAGTCCAATATGTATCCGCGAGGTCATAGATATCACCTACCGAATCCGGTGCTTCGCGGAGGTATGCTCTGGACAGTCCCAAAGCGTCGCCGATGTTTCATTCGTGAGCATCGACGAACTTCCGACGGGCCATACTGTCACGTCGGATTTACTAATCTCGCACAGCGAAGATGGTGTTAAGCGGGATCGGTACGCGACGGGCTATGACATGTTGGCGGCGCCTTGCCTGAACCGCGAGGACTTTGAATCTCTCGTAATGAATTGGTTTGCGGAATGCAGTAGCCATCGGCACGTGTCGTTGTCCCGCTTCTCCTCCAATCTGAGGAATGATAGCTATTATGATGCCAATCGGTTGGTAAGCGCCGCGAGCCTATTTGAGTGGTTTGATTCTTCAAGAAAGGTCGAGTTACCGGCAGACATTGCTTTTGTCATCGATCGGACAAAACGGGCATTGTCATCACTTCCTAATACCGACGTGCGCGATAGATTGCTAGGCGCGTTGGGGCGCGCACGTGCCGAGACGCTTAAGCTGAAGATGGAGAGGCTGCTAGACGGCGTTCTCGATGATTTAAGTGCCTATGATTCTTTTGACCGGGGAAAGGCGGAACGGGTCGTCGCGCTGGCGGTTAGATGTCGAAATGCATTGGTGCATGGCGGTACCGATGAGAGGACCCGTACTCTACTTGAGGAATATCAAGTCTTCCTTACGGACACATTAGAGATTCTGTTCGCGTGTCTCTGTCTACATAGTTACGGGTGGAAAATTCGGCGAGAAGACGAGCGCCACTTACGAGGTCATACGCGTTACGCAACGTTCCTGCGAGAATTTGATGACCGAGCGGATAATGTGATTGGTGATGCTGACGGTTAAGGCAGTTGTTTTGCAGCTAGTGGGCTGATCTTAGGATCGCTGCTGTCCGTTTTTAGTCTTTGCGTGAGAAGGTTGCCGCTGACAGTTTCGTTGCTTCTCCTTGTGACGGGTTGCGAGGATGCCGTCAGGGAACTCGGGCCTGAATTCGGGGTTGGTGTACATCGTGAAATTACGACATCGAGATTGCTGGCGGACTACGGTCCCGTACTTGAGACGGTAGTGTCGCTTGCCGATTCGAAAGACGACAGTGAAGCAGCGTCCATGCGAGCAGCGCTGGATCGGAAATTCTCGGATGACTCAGCAGTTCTCGAGATCAGCTTCTACGGACCGTGCTGCGGTGGCCGTGCAACGATAGAGTCGGCATACAGCTATGTCGCCGCAGATTTCGGATTGCTCCAGAAGTCCTGTGGAAGCGCCAATTTCCCTGGTCAGGATGATTTGATGCGATGTGATTGGGCAACACCGCGGGCCAGGAGTGGGATGTCCTTAGATATCGACGGTACGAAAAAGTCGAGGGAGTCACTTGGCTGCTTAAAGCCGAGTTTCAATATGCCGAAATCCTGGAACGCGTCGGTCCCTGAGACTGCTTTGTTCAGCGACTGCGGTTGGCCAATGACGAGGTCCCGAGGGCGTTGCTCCGGCGGCGGGTGATAACAGACAGTTGATCAGGAATACGATCGACTGCATTGCATCTTTCACGACAAATAGACGGTCTCCGCGGCTTCCCGGCCGGCCTTTATCAAGCCCAGGGCTGAGGACTCGTAGCGTAGATACCTGCGAAACTGGAGTGTAGAGGCTTGCGAAACTGTAGGGTAGGCACGTTCGGCCCTGTGCCCGATCCGGAATCGCCATACTCCCGCATCGTCGACCGCGACCTCGATGAACTACCGCCGCGACTGCGCCGCTCTTGATCGATGAGTGGCAGAGTGGGTTCCCGCCCTCCGGGACGGCGTCCCCGTGGGCCGTTGATCAGGGCAGCCTGCCGCTCAGCGTGCCCGAAGCGGGCAAATCGCGTCTCGAAGGCTGGATCCTCGGAGTCTGCTGACGAGAATTCTCAGCATGAAACAGCGGTACAAATACGGAACACTTCGGAAAACCCGACCCTTTCGCCAAACTAATACAACCTATTGATTCCGAATAATTTTCCCTAACTGTACCGAAAATAGCCTAATCCAATAAAATCCATAACTTATTGATTTTATTGGCTTTGAAAATCCGCGTGTCGGTGGTTCGATTCCGCCCCTGGCCACCAAATCTATCTTTTTGCCTGAACTGTCTTGCCGGTTCAACCAATAGCTTGCCAAACGGCAAGCTTGTGGTTTACCCCATTGATTGACCGATGAAGTAGTATCGAATCCCTGGTTGTGACCGCCAATTTGCCACCGATCGGCGTTCAGAACCCTGCAGACTTGAACCATAAACCTGCCAGAATCAGACTGTCGCTCATAACCTCGCCGAGATCGGACCAAGACCAGCCCCATGCGCCGGAAACGGCGGTGACACGACAAGGCGATCGGATGCGAGGTCCAGCCTGCATCGGGCAGTTCGTTATCGTCAAAGTGGACAATCAGCGTCGATCGCAGGGTGATTTCATTCAACCTTGAGGCGCGCCCTATCGGGAAATACAACGAAGAATGATAGGCCAGAACCGGCAATCGATAAGTAGTCGCTAAATCCCATCAAACCATTTGAACTAGACATGGACTTCCCAATAGGCCCGCCAAAGTTGTGGCAGGCAATTGAACACTTATCTTGCCTGCTTCGTCTTCGACCGCTTTCACAAGCTCTTCAACAAACAGTCGCAGCGTAGCTTTGCGGTCGCCCGCTTCATTAATGGCTTGGAGCCGCATCGATCAAAAGGCGGAATCCCTATCAGACACGACACACCTATGCTTCACAGCTGTTAACCGGCGGCGCTAAACCTTTATATGTGGCTAGCCAAATAGGTCATCTGGATTGGGGTATGATCCGACAGATTCACGGCAAATGGATTAACGAACCGATTCTGGAGTTGGACCATGGCGAGCCGCGCCCCGAGCATTTCTCACCTTTCGATTGACTTGATTGGAATTGGAGACCTTCTCTCCCAAAATTTCCTGATCGTTCCGCGCAATCAGCGCTCATACGCCTGGAATAGCAGCCATGTTCTGGACTTCTTTCAAGACATTACTGGTGCGTACGAGAGAGGAGAGCCAGAGTACTTTCTTGGAACTGTGGTGATGAGCGAGGCGAAGAGTAGCTTTGAGGTGGTTGACGGTCAGCAGCGACTCGCAACAGCGACGGTCTGGCTGGCTGCAATACGCGATTACGTCGCGGCCACCGACGCCGAGCTCGCACAAGACCTAGAAAACGAGTATCTACTGAAAAGAGACCTGCGAACGCGCGAAGTTCTGCCAAAGCTGCGATTAAACAGCAAGGACCACGATTTCTTCTTAAAGATCGTGCTAAACCGTCCCGATAGCCCGGAGAGGCATGTAAGTCCTACCCGTGATTCACACGATCGCATTTTGGGCGCTCGCGATGTCGCCAGGAAACACGTCCAAAATGTCGCCGAGAATACAGCGGACCCCATTCAGTCATTGATTGATCGTCTGGACTATCTGGCGAAAAGTGCGCGAGTGATCTACGTTCGGGTTCCCAATCACTCCAACGCATATGTGATTTTCGAAACACTGAACGACCGCGGCTTAGAGCTATCCACTGCGGATCTTTTGAAGAACTACCTTTTCGGACTTTCAGACGACCGCCTAGAGGAAGTCGAGGGGTACTGGAATGAGATGCTGGGCGTCCTTGATCTCGTTGGAAAGGAGCAGCTCACCCTGACCTATCTGCGTCACCTTTGGAGCTCAATTTACGGTCCGACCCGGGACAAGCAGCTTTATGAGGCGATCCGGAAGAAGATCAACAACAAACAGCGAGCGATCGATTTTGCTGCACATTTAGCATCAAGCGCGAAGTTGTATGCCGGCCTAGTAAGTCCAAGTCACCAAGTCTGGAATCAATTCGGCGACACGGCCCGCCAATTCGCGGAGACCCTCACATACTTGCGACTGGAACAGTTTCGACCCTTACTGCTCGCAGTACTAGAGAAATTCAAGAAATCAGAAGTAGCCAAAGTCTTGAGGCTCCTTGTTTCATGCTCCGTTAGATTCTTGATCGTCGGCGGTCTCGGAGGAGGCACTATGGAGAGAGTCTACTGTGAGGCTGCTATCAAGGTCCGCGAGGGCGACATAAAGACCGCAAAGCAACTTCGGGCTGAACTCAGCAAGAACGTCCCGAGGGATAGCGAGTTCGAGAGTGCCTTCAAGGCCGCACGAGTATCACAGGCGTTTCTAGCTAGGTACTACCTAGCCGCTATAGAGCGGCATTTGAAAGGAAAGGAGCAGCCCGAGTATGTTCCGAATCCGAATGCGGACGAACTCAACCTGGAACATGTACTTCCGCAGAATCCGTCTGCGGATTGGGGAGACATCGACGAAGAGGAGGCGCACGCGCTGTACAAAAGAGTCGGAAACCTCACCCTCCTAGCGCAAAAAGTAAACACAGAGAGCGCCAACGCCGGTTTTGAAGGAAAGAAGCCGAATCTATTGAAATCTGAGCTGAAACTGAACAGCTATTTCCAGAAAGTGAAGAAGTGGGACGCTTCCGAGATTGAAGAGCGCCAAGGGGAGTTGGCGAGTCTGGCTCCAAAGGTCTGGCCCCTATAGGCTTGGCGCACCGTACTAACAAAAAAAGCGCATTATCCGTTGATTTCGCAGTAAGTTCTGTGGGTTCGATTCCCGCCCTCCGCTCCAATTTCCGCTTAGGACTTTCGCTTACGGTGAACGGGAAATCCGTCAAGTCCAGCCCCCGCAAGGGCTTGAGGCAGCGTTACCGCGCTCTCGTTGGTAACACTAGCTTGCCAATCGGCCAACTTAGCATTCCGCCGTCGTTTTCGCTGACGACGATAGCCGTTTTGTATGCGCGTTAGCGCGAGTCGGACATCTTGTCTCCGGAGGTCAGAGGCACATATGTTCGCCATCCGTTTCAACTTTCTCTGGCTCGGGTAGATTCCTTGACTTGCAATACAGGGAAATCCGACATCACGCATGGCTCGAATTACGGGGATGCAGTCAAACCTCACAAGATTTGAACTCAGTGGCGTTAACGAAAGTCAACGTAAACGTCCTTCAGAATCTACCTTTATGACCAAAGCCTCCATGTCATTTGAGAGCGGCTCGTCTTCAAAAGTCCCTGTACCAGCAAAACCAGCCAGATAAATATCATCATTGTCGGACACGGCAACTCCAAATATTTCGTCGTCTCCGGCCGAGCCGAATTGCGATGCGGCAATTAACGCGCCGTCCGTCTCAGCGACGATTACGACGGCGGCATCTCTACCGCCGCGATTCGACTGACCAGAGAGCTCTCCCAGGGTGTAACCGCTGACAACTACGTCACCGCTCGTCAACAAGCCGATATCGTTTGCAAGGTCTGTTTCGGGAGTGCCAACCTGCGATATCCACGAAATGTCTCCCCTTAACGTCAATTTGGCGATGACTATATCGGCTGCACCGTAATGCTCTGTACCGACCGTCCCTGTTGCATGCCCCGCTGCAAACAGGTGGCCATCAGCCGAAGCCTGCAAATTCCATAGATACGCCACGCGGTTCTCGACAGGGTCTTCTCCAATTAAGTCGCGATACTGCTTTATCCACAGTTGTGCGCCGTCTCGATCATACTTGGCGATAAAGGTATCGGCTTCCTCTGCGAGGCCCCCGCCATCTGCGTCCCCACGCGTATATCCTGCAACGTAAACATTGCCCGAGACATCAGTCGCCACACCAACTGCTTGGTCAATCTCGCTACTGCCGAACTGCCTGGACCAAACTTTTTCGCCATTGGAGTCATACTTGACGATTACGGCATCGTCTTGTCCAAGCGGCGAATTTCCATCGAAGCTGACAGAACTATATCCAACCGCGTAGACATTGTCCTGGTTGTCGATCGCGACGGCTCGGGTTCTTCCGCCTGCTGTGACTGTACGCTCCCAGACAACTACGCCGTTTGGGTCATGTTTCCTGACGTAATGGCCGGATTCATATCCAACAGTGAGTATGAAGCCCTGACTGTCCAGTTCCATGTCGAAAAGAATGTCCTGATTGGAGTCTTTCTGAACGCCCCAAAGGACATTGGAAGCCCTAGAGATCTTGCTTATGAAGCCCTCTAGGTTGTCAGTCGTATTTGATCTGTACAAAGAGCCATAGGTGCGGCCGGCGACGAAAAGCGCGCCGTCTGAACTGACATCGACTGCATAGACCTCTTCAACAGACGGGGTCCCTAGCAGCAACGAACGACGCCAATCCTCCAATATGAGAACTGTTTCGGAGGAAACCGGATCGATCTCTGCAAAATCGGCTGAATCTAGTGTAATGCCTATCGATTCCTGGTATTCGTTCAAAGCATCCGCGAAAACATCGATTTGTATCCCCGCATCGGTGGTGCCAGCGGGAATCACTCCCGAAAAGGAGTTAGTTGAGTAATCTCCGTCAATATCTCCATTGGGCGTTGCAGCAACGATAAACGATGTATCTACGCCACTTGGACTCGATAAAGAAAATACGATTTCCGCAGTACTTCCTTCATTACCGATAACAGTTGCCTCTTTAGCTTGGATAAGCGGCATCGCGTCGTTGTCGAGGATAGTGATGGGCGTTGGCTGATCGGTGGCGGCAGAAACGTAAGGATCGGCGGTATCGAGTTCGATAATGAGCTCCTCGGTGAGCTCAAATAAAGGGTCATCGATGATGGCGATATCAATTACTGCTGCCGTCTCACCTGCACCGAATATGAGATTGCCTGCTGCACCAACGAAATCAGAGTCTAGGACGGCGGTAGCGCTGCGAAGGGTATAGCTCACTGAGACGGCGATATCCGTCGGTTGAGCGACATTTATGGATATCTGCCCACTACCAGCACCTTCGGCAAGTTCGGTTCTCTCAGCTACGAAAGTATTTTCCGTGACAGACAACTCGAAGGCGAGCGTGTCATTCGAAACGCCGTCGGAAACTGTGATAGCAATGTCAGGATACTGACCGATATCGGCGAGGGTTGGTAGGCCAGATACCTCTCCGGTCACGCGGTCAATCGCAAGCCATTCCGGGTTCCCATTTATCGTCCACGTGAGAGTGTCGCCATCAGGATCAGCAGCAGAAACTGAGGATGAGTAACGGGCCCCACTGGCCACTTCCTCGACCATAATTCCTGAGATCGTTGGCGGGCTGTTTGGGGGCGTCGAGGTGGAATTCCCACTACTGCCACCACCGCCGCCGCAGCCAACCAAGACAAGCGTGACCGCGGACCAAATCGCCGTTTTTTCGCGTGACATCCCACTCACCACCGCATCCTCCGTGAACCAGTGGAGTCTGAAGGATAGGATGACGTATAACTGCGGACTATTTCACAATAATCCGGCGCGATGACGGTACCCCGTGAAGTAAGCCACGTTTGATATGGGAGACTGAGCAGAAAACTACAGCTTCTACCTGTCGCTTATAAAGGGAGCCAATCCGGGCCGCAGATCGGGTGTGTCTCAAGCGCGTGGAGTTCGTCGGAGTTGCAGACCGCTCGGCCGAGCGCTGCGATCGGGAGCATAATGGAATAAGGAGGCTACTGGACCGATGACCCCACGAAATCGCATCTTGCAGGAACAACGTGAATGGGCACAAAACCGTGGCCTCGACGCAGATGCACGTGGCTATCTCGCGGAAGTTGAATTGAATCTCTTTAAACCGATGACGGAAGCAACACGCTCTGCGTTCGGCCGAGGGAGTGGCTCCGAGCTTCTAGACACGTCCCGGCGCCCGGCGAAGATGAAGGCGTTGCATTCATCCTCTGCTCTTGCGGTGAACTTCTTCGATGCATGGGCTTGCCGAGATGGGTCTCCGCTTCAAAACGCCCTAGATTTAGAGCAGGAGATTTCGGAGATATCGTTCGAGGCGCAATTTGCGACGGGTCTAAGGGGGAACCCTCCCAACCTTGATGTAGCTCTTTCTTTGGCGAATGGGTTCAGCATAGGCATTGAAAGCACGTTCACCGAGTGGTTGACACCGAAGCCAGGTGACAAGAGTCCGTTTAAGGAAAAGTATTTTCCTGGCGGGTCCGGACTATGGGAGATGCGAGGCCTTTCGGCTTCGGAGAGTCTCGCGCGCATGATCCGAGATCGAAGCGTGGTCTTTCGGTATCTTGATGCGCCTCAGTTGCTAAAGCATGCTCTCGGGTTGGCGACTTCATGCGGCGGGCACTTTTCTCTTTTCTATGTCTTCCTGGATTATCCGTGTGACCAATCGGAGCTTCACCGGGAGGAGATGACGCGCTTTGACGAGATTGTTGGGGCTGAGCTTGGGTTTCGAGCGCTCACCTATCAGTTTCTGCTATCGAAGCTCGCGAAGCAGTCAGGAATCGATTCGGGCTATGTGGATTATCTACGCGACAGGTATTGCAGAGCAGCTACGTGCATGGAGCGTGAGCTTCGGGGTCGTGGGATCTCCTAAGCAGTCAATCTTTTGGCTCACTAGAATGCTTATCCCAGTGGCAGCGGACGCATATTCCAGTTAGGCGGGAGAGCCACACCAAGGGTGGCTGCTGCGGTGAGGTTACGGTAAATCAACGATGACAAGAGTCAAAATTGATTATTCAACTCGGAGATTCGGTTCTGGCGCTCCAAAGCCTTGAGGCTCAGCAGTGAAAAGAAGGCACGGGCTCCTTTCTGGAGTGTCCTATCGGCGGCGGAATCCGATTTTTCGTTGAGCGTGTACCAGTACTCTAAGGCGAATCGGCTCTTGGTCTTCTGCTTATTTGGAAGCTGAACTAGACCAAAGTCACCTTCCCGGCTGACCAGCTTCCCGACTCCCAGTTTTGGATTCCAAATTTGGTCTCCTTCTCTTGCAGATTGGGCTCGCTCAAAACCTTTCGCGGAAACCGGTCTAGTTAGGTCCTTCTGTGATGCTTCGACGGCGAGCCGGATGGCAGTCTCGAGGTTTGTCGTCCTTGTGGCAACCGTACCTTTCCCGGCGCCACCGTGGGCCGTCTTTGCGTAGTTCGAGACAATGGTCTTTGCAGCCTCAATGTCGATTTTCTGTGCGTGTCTCTTGCAGACGCTATCGTATTCATTGAGCGTTATCAGCTTGGGGAGCTTGAGATTGATGCGGACAAAAGCAAAGGGTGAGAAAAGGGCGTCCGACAACAGTTTTCGGTGCCTGTCGTGATACCGAATTAGCTTCGTAAGGCTGCTTGCGGACGACGCTTTCCCAAGAAATTGGAGTAAAGCGACGTCGGGCGCCATTGACTCAGGAGCATTGTCGATCAGCCAGGCCAACCAACTCTTGGGATCGGCTTGAGTGGTGTATATCTTCTGCAGCCTCGCAGTGACCTGGCGCTTCGGAATCGGGTTTCTGCATCTACTGTCGAAATAGCCTGTCAGTAGTGACTCTAGGCACTTCCCTCCAACGACAATTCGCCCACCGGTCGACTCAAATTTGACCAAAGCCCCCTGCTTAAACGTTGTACCGCAGAGTTCGCAACTCTGTCGGGCATTGTTGCTTTCGATTCTTACACTCTTGAGCACAATTAGAGAGCGACCAGCCTTCCTGAGGCTTCTGGTTCCCGCCAGTGCTTGTAATGAGCGTGCTATTGACTCGCGTTTACTCATTCGGATGTGTCAGCTAAAGTTCTTTCGGGCTTATCAAGGACCAACGCGAACACGACGTTCTGGCCGCAGGCCGGGCCATTTTCCCAAAATAATCCCTCAAGCTACTGTGAGATACTTCTTGGACCAATTGCATAGGCTTCGTCGGCAAGAATATCGGATACCAAGCCAAATGAGACTTCGCGTCTTCCCGCTCAATCCTAGAGGAGCCCGGAATTGCCAGAAGGCTCCGTTGACTGACCACTGCGTGGATAGTCTATAGCACCTCATTTGGGCGCCAAACGAGGCCGCCTCCGCCTGAGCTCTTAGTATCCGCAGTTTACGAAGAAGCATCAAAAAAACGGCGTCTCGTATCGGAAGCCCTTATCGATTGTTTCAATTCTCGCGCCGCTCCATCAAACTCTCGCACGATACCGCTTGCGCCAGTACGGAATAACGGCTCAGCTTCCTCGACATCGGAAGGGCATATGAGCGCAAGGACAACGATCGTACCCTTAGGCTTCGCTTTTCGCATGTTCAGGGCGAAAAGGCGGAGTCTAGTCCCAGAGTATGGTCCATTCGCTAGAGCGGACGACCGTGCCTTCACACCGCGGACAAGGTTGACCAGATGACCAGAAACTCACGTCGCAGCTTCCGCATTCTCGGCAGACAGGTGCTACCGTCGTGAACTGTGAGGTGAGCGGAGGGAAAGGAGAAGCTGTCCGATCCTCAGCTGTAGTCGCATCCTGCAGCAGGTGACACTTCGCACACCAGATTGTCTGCGTCTCGACGTAGAATCCTCGATCTGGTCCCCCACTAACCTCAGCAGTCAAATTGCAGTCGCGACAACTGAACTCGTAGCGGCAACCCATAGGCGGCACCGGTATTCAAAGGCAGTCCCAGCGTTGAGGTTAACCGGAGCAATCAAGACAAAACGACTAATACCTTCACATTTCCAGAGAGCCAATTTCCTTAGTTGACTCTTCCCCCGTACTTCAAATCAGGCCTGAAGCACAGGGCCGGGGCCGTGCAGGTCACCCCGATGCCGCATGTGGCGAGCGTAAAGTCTCCCGCGAATTTTCCCTGTTATTGCTCTTTCTTTGACTACATTTCTAGCCTTAATGGTAACTGGCGGATTTGGACCACATAGTTCGACTTTGCCATGTGGCTCTCCCTTATTGAGCAGAAATGCCCATTAATGAGACTTTCCGACCTACCGATACGGGAAACTTGGACACGCAAGCGCTAGCACTGTTCGTCGCAGGATGCGGCCACGGTGATGGCCGCTGATTGCACGCAACTCATCACACCGATTAGAAGGAAGCACTTTCATGAAGAAACTCATTCTCGCAATCGCGTTGCTGACGGTGTCAGTTCCAGCTTCTGCCCAGTGGGTCGCTGGTGGTGGATACGTCAACCTGTCCGACGAGGAAGATGGTCTTGAGGTGGATCTCGGCGCAATCTATGGATCAATCGGCTACCTAATCGAAGGTGAGGGGAATTTCAGCTTCCTTCCTGAACTACGTCTCGGTTTCGGCATCGCTGACGATACAGTCTTAGGTGTGGACGTCGAAGTCGACAATTTCCTGGCACTTAGTGTACGAGGGCAATACACCTTTGAGTCCGGGCTCTATTTGTTCGCGAACCCGTCCTATGCTCGCTTGGAGGTGACTGCCTCTGCTGGCGGCTTCTCTGTCTCGGAAGACGACTGGGAATTCGGCGTTGGCGGCGGTGCAGGATATAAATTCACACAGCAATTTTGGGGCGAGCTGGCCTACGAAACTTATGATGGTACCGATGCCTGGGGCATTGGCTTCAAGTACGCTTTCTAGGACTCGTCTCGCTAATTGCACGGCCCGCAGCGCAGTCTTGAGATTCAGAGACCGCTACATAGCGGTCTCAAAGTTTCGCCTCCTGCGGGTCGTGCGGGCGAGCTCTTGAATCGAGTCATCGTCAGGGGGCGGCTCATTCAAGAGCCCGCTTATCTCCAAGGCCTTTAGCGCAGGTCCGAATCCAGTTCCGAAAGACCTATTCCAAGCGCGACTTTACGGAAATTGAAGACGCGACTCAGCTGACGACCGTACTCAATTGATAGTTCCGCTCGGGTGCTCGGAAGGATTTCCTAAGTCCGCCGCCCGAAACACAAATGTAAGAAAATCGCCTTGACCGGGAGGCTTGCGATTGAGCAATCTCTTGCAGGTGGATGCTTATGTGACACGGCGAAATTGAAGCTCCTGCGATGATGCTTCCCAATCCGAGAGGTAGAAAGCCGCGGAGTCGTGACTCCGCTGCGGTGAGCGGCACGGTCGCCGCGCTTGTTGCTGGGTGCCTTAAAGCAGGAATGGTCGCATGGTACTTTCGGCTGCCCTTGCCCCCCGGGCCTAGAGCGCGAACTGACACGTTTGGGCGTTCCGCAGCGACCGGCAGAGGCCGACTTCGCGCGTTCTCCGACGCAGCGCCGCCCAAGCCGACTTCCTCCAGCTGGCGCTGCTTGTTTCTTCTTTTCGGTTCCTGTGATTGCGATCACAATCCTTGCATAGCAGCTGCGAATGGCCTCCGGTTCTGTGACTAGCGTCCTGCCAATCGCTTCCGGACAAATTACGGTTCAGCTACGGATTAGTTCTTCGAGACTACGCATGACGATTAAATCCACGACGATATTAATGCTAGCTGTGTCTGTCGCGGCTTGCGCATCAAGCAAATCTACCGTTGTTCCGGGAGGTACGCACGATGGTACGCACATCACCAAGATCGCCGTTGTCAGCGATAGCGTGCTAGCCGACAGTGTCGGCCTGAGCCTGTCTTCGCGAGGCTTCGTTGTCTCGCCTGCCAACAGCGGAACGGACCCAATGGGTTTAGTCAGCGAGAAGCAACGCCGACCGCTCGTTGATGCCGGATTCGACGCTGTACTTATCGTCAGGTCGACAAATGATGACGAGGGAAGGCCGCAGAATGCCAATGCGCTGATATATTCGGTTGACACTGGCCAACTTGTGACCGGAGTGACATGGCAGAATGGCCATGGCTTCGGTATTCGATCATCAGTTACCAATCAGGCGATGAAAGCTAACCAGCATGAGGCCGCTCAAGAGATCGCGGATGACCTGGCGAAGGTGATCCCGCGCTAGCGGCCCGCGCGCAGCCAATAGCCGTTGCTGGGTTGGCTGTTAAATCTATCTGCGGACAGATGTCCGCAGTGAGCACCTTCTTGCTGAGGGTTGAACTGATGAAGAAATATGTAATGGTCTTTGTTTGGCTTTTATTCGCCGTTTCAAACGCTGGGTGCGCCTCGGGATCCGCCCTTGTCACGGGGGACCCCAGATCCGCGATCGAAGACCATACAGAGGTCCGCATTTTGACGGAGATGCCCGACGAAGCGCAGCAGATTGCAGTCGTGAAAGCGTCATCGGATTCCGGATGGACGCAGCAAAACCGCCTCGACTACGCAGTTGATGAACTGAAGAAGCAAGCGGCAAAGGTGGGGGCAAACGCTGTTGTGCTGACTGGACGAGACACATCGAGTCAAACAGTCGGGGTCCCCGTTTACGGTGGCGGAACAGTTGTTAGCTCCTCAGAAGTAGAAATAGTCCAAGGGATAGCGGTCTGGGTCGACTAGCCGCGACCGCGGGATTTGTGGGGTCTTAGTCGGGTATCGGGAGCTGCGAGGTCGCTTCACGAGCAAGCCCAGCGTTGACGTATGCTATATGTGTGCTATCTCCGGCATCGATACTACGTCAATCAATGTCTCCAGTAGAAGACGCAAGCTAAAGCTGCCTCTCCTCATCACGGATTCCCGGGTCCATCCAGATAGGCGAGATTCCGTCGTACTTGTAAACCAATATGCTGGGCAGCAACTAAATTCGAACATAGCCGCCACCCGCACTCAAACCATTCGAAATCCGGAGATTTCCGAAACCGCGATCGTGCCGTCGTCGCACGGCTGCGAAGATGCGGGGACGAGTCTCCAGCTTTGCGTGTCGCGCATTCATTCTCTGATAAAACCACAGACCTGACTGGCCGTATAGGAAATGACGTCTGCGCATGGTCGGGAAGCGACCATTGCAGCTCGCTGAGGTAAGATCTCCGCTATCGACCCGAAGCGGACCCTGAGGGTCTGCGTGAAGCCTCTATTTGGTAGACGCAAACTGTGGAGCGCCCGCCACAGCACACGTGCAAAGCACAAATGCTGCAGCGGGCCTCAGGCTCTTTTAGTTACATGCCGCCGAGGTTTTCCCAGACACGATTGCCTGGCTTGATTTGATTGGTAGTCCAGTCCGCGACGCTGATGCCGTTACCCATCACCTCATAGGTCTGCTTGTCGTTGGCAAGAAAAGTATGCTCGAATCCCTGACGAATGAAGAACCGGTAGTTGGGGTTGGATGCCGCTGCCGCCGTTATCGCTTTCATCTGCGCATTCCATGCACCAAACGCAACAGGCGTTGGCTCCCCATTTTCCAGCTGTCCGGTCTGGAGCGCATAGAAAAAGACTTGAACTGCATCAAAGTCGTGAGTAAGCGCCGATAAGCTGCCTTCCGGTGTGTAGTCGGAGAGGAGCCCGAAGAGCGCAGGCGTGAAAACCTCTGCGGGTGTAGTTGCCAAAAAGGTCTCATTTAGACCCGGCACAAAGGGCGGAAGACTATCCTTGACACCCCAGCTTGCAGCATCGGGCGCGCCCGCATCGTAGATTGTCTGATTATAAAAAGCCTGAGTCTGTACACCAATAGCCGCGTCTGAGATCAAGTTTAGTCGCGCTCGTGGCGCCATTTCTGCGACATAGGGGTACGCGAGAGTTGCGCCGTAGCCACCCGCACTCAGACCCGTAACGGTAATATCCCGTGCGCGGCCGAAATCTATGTTGTATTCCTTGCGGCCTTCCGTCTTGAGCCAATTGAGCACTGACAGGACATTGTCGGAACCGCGATGCTTGATCTCTATAGGCGGTAATCCCGGCAGTTCGTACTCTACGTCTTTGCTACCCCAATGAATATCACCCGAGCAGTACGGCACAAAAACCTGCGTGTAATTTTTGTAGGGGTTGTCCTTGTTCGAGATGTCTAGCAATCCCTGCCCCTGGCCGAGACCTTCAGCTGTTTCATCAAGCTCTACGGTGTAAGTTGAGGTCCCTGCAAGCGGAGAGCCGATGCAGGTCGCCGCATCCCAACAAGCGCCGCCACCATCCAGCGCAATCAGAATTCGATTCGGATTGCCGGCACGAACGAAGAAGTAGTAGTCAGACTTGCCAGCGCGAAAACCTAGTGGGGACTGATCATCCTTCACGGGCCCGCCCGAACATGAGGGCTGCACGCTACGAGATATCGTTCCACCATCTCCGTCTGGGATTTCGACTTCGTATGGGCCGGTCAGGTCAATTCGCTCCCACTCTGAAGCGTTCGCCGTATTGGAAAAGATCAATGCTGTGCCAATTATGCTGGCCAGGAGGATCAAAGAAGTGATTGATTTCATGCCTCTACCTTTATTCTTGTCAGTTGCGGAGTCTGACGCTATCTCAGTTTTGTGGGCGTGACAACAGCGGTCGGCCAGCAAGCCCTATTGATGAAGCGGTACTTATGTTAACCGCCGGACATCGCGATGGCAGAGCTGGGTCACGCTACCTTCGGTCCTGCCCGGGCTGCTGCATGACAGGAGACCGCTTCTGGCCGACTGCTGACCATTTACCTCCGCTGGAACTGGCCGCTCAAACGTCTGCTCCCGGTAGAAGCGGACACTCCGCTACAGAGTTTAGTCCGGACCTAAATTCGCTGCTCGAGGGCCATCGGAGTCCGATTTCGGCAATCTATTGGTTGAAAAGTCGGATTTCGGCAAGAGTTGTGAGAACTCAAATTGCGGACAGACCGGCGATTTATTCCGATTTTGGCAAATTTCCGCGCAAATTCGCGGCAAAATCATCCCTGAACCGGCATTTACTTGCCGGTCAAATAGCTTGCCGAACGGCAAGCCTATGGTTTATCCGTTGCTCGGCAAGCTCATGACTTAAGCTGCCGATTGAGCTCCAGCAGATTCGGCAGGCGGCCGGACAATTCGGTCAAGTCCGCGACGGTCAAATGAGCGAAGCAACGGTTATGCTTCTGGTGCCGACCACTTCGGATATTCGCCAATCGAATGACTCGACCTCCGCGATGGATCACAGCGTTCTTGCTGATCGTGATCGGCTTTCTCGCCTATCACGTCCTACTGACTCCCATTCATCTCCTGTTTAGTGCAGCGGAATTTCCGTTACTGAGAGCTCCCATTCTTGAGGAAGCTTTCAAGGTCTTCGTCGCCGCCAGATTTCTCAAGTTCGACAGTCATTTCAGGAGAGCATTACTGGTTGGGGCTGCCGCCGGTGCTGCCGAGACGATCATCAATGTTTCGCTCAACTACGACGAGGCAATCGCTGACATTACCAACTCCTTCCCCGAGCTCTCGACATGGGTGCTGTATATGAGCGTCACCCTGGGGGTTTCAGCGAAGCTGGGACTGGCAACGGTCGGCCATACCTTTTTTGTCTACGCTGCCGCTATGATCGCAAGAGGTTGGAATTTCTGGACGTTCGCCGTCGCCGCAGCGATACACTATGCAGTTAACCAGCTGATACTAGCGCAGTGGCCCGGCCCATGACCGCTCGCGTAGGCTCGGCAGGCCGATGAGTAGCGAACCCTTCGCGCTTTACAATCGATCCAGCTCGCTCTCACAGAGCTGATCCAGCAAGTCCTCAATCGCTGGGGCCGTTGATTCGGGAACGGAAACCGGATCAAGTCCGGCTTCATCCAGATCACGAGTAAACCGCTTCGCCAGTCGGTCGACGATAGCGCGTTGCCGATCATTTCGCGACATGAGGTCAGCTATCAGCCTGCCAAGCGGACCGCTCTTGAGTCCAGGGGCGACTTCGAAGGCCAGCATGCTGAAGATGTTCGATGGCATTAGGGATGCCTGTTCCTGCTCGGACAAGCTGTCGTACTCTTCTGCCTCAATCCAGCCCAGCTCTACCGCACCGCCCTTCTCGAGAGACAGCGATTCTCCTACGCGGTGAAGAACCATCACGCGTCCATGCAAAGCCGCTCTGTAATACCATTCCCTCGCCCGTGCCATGTGACCGAGAAACTCCTCTGATAGAGGCCGATTGAACGTATAGAACATCAGGTCCGGGTCTTCGAGCATCAGATAGGGAACGGCTTGCTCTTCGGGCCATTCCCTCGCCCGCATCACTGACATCGCACCGAGTACGACCATGGCCGCTGAATCCCCCTGGGCTGCGAACTCGAGCAGCTGTTGTTCCGTAAGGCCGCGATACAATGCGATCGACGGTCCGGAGTCACTCACTGCGTGGAACCGATCCATGTCCCGGACAAATACGGGGTGACGTTCAAGCTGCGACACTGTCAGGCAGGGCTCGGAGTGGCCGCCAGCGGACTCTGTTCGGCCTTTGGTGACGGCTTCAGGTTCGAGCCGGCCGCTGCCGTCGCCAGGTTCAGGGTCACCTGCGGCCGGTTTCGGAGCGCGTGAATCGTATTTGTGATCCGTGGCGGTTCGGGTGCTGACGAGCAAGATGCCCACGATGACAACGAAGCCCACCGCAAACATCCATTTCAATCTCAAAGATCGAAGCACGAAACAGTCCCTCTGGAATGCATGCTAGTTAATCGAGGACGACCGCTCCTGGTAGAAGCAGACACTCCGCTACAGAGTTTAGTCCGGACCTAAATGTCTCCCAAGAGGGCCAGCTCGAGATCGAACCCGTGATCCGCACGTAATTCCGGCGGATCGAGCGAGATCCGTCCGGGCTGCCCATCAAGCTCTACCCATTCACCCGAAGGGCGGTCTCGGCCGACGACCCGCAGCCCGTGGAGATAGACCCTCGGGTCTCCTTCGGGCGCCGGTTCTGGCCGGCAGGGGCGTGCCGACGGCCATTCTCGCCGATCGCTTCAAGGCCGGGGATTCCCTGACTGACCTGGCGGAAGACTATGACACCTTCCCGCAAGTCATCGAGGAGGCGATCCGCTGCGAACTCAGCCGCCGCGAAGCGGCTTGAGAGCGCGCGCTTCTATCTGGACGAGTCGATCTTCTCCCGTGTCCTGCGGGGGGCGTACTCGTCAACCGCGGTCAAATAGGCCAGCCGTGATTCAGCCGTGATGCAGCTGTCGATCTCCCGGCAGGGGTCTGCGTCGACCGGCGGACCCGGTGCTATTGCCTGCGGGTACTCCGGCGCCTGTCGATCCTGTACGAACGGCATCGACACAAGGATTGCCACGAGACCAATCGCTGCAGCCAAAGACCCCGCAATCGCAAGCCTGCGCCGCCGGCGTCGCGCACGTGCCGCAGTGAGAACACGCGTGGACAACTCTGGCGGCGCCGAAGTCTCCTCCTCCAGTGCTCTCCAACGGGCTGCCAACGCCTCCCATTCGATGTCGTCTGCGCCTGATCCTCTACTCATCCGTCCGTGCACCGTAGCTGCCGCCCAGCGACTCCGAGATCAGTCCCTGCATGGTGCGGCGGCCGTTGTGGATACGATTCTTGACCGCATTGACCGAAATCCCAAGCGCCACAGCGATTTCATCATACGTGAGCCCGGGGATCTCCCGAAGGTACAGGGCTTCCTGCTGACCCGCGGGCAGCCGACTGAATGCCGCCTCAATGATCCGGCCCAATTGCTCTGCCTCCGCCAATGCATCGGCCTGACCCGCGATGCCGTCCACGTCATGAGTGCTCGTAGCCTCGCGGGCGTGCCGCTTCCGCTCGCTCCGCTGCCGATTACGGCTGACGTTGACAACAACCCCCAGAAGCCACGTTCGAAAGGAAGACTGTTCGCGGAATGTCCCTAACTTCTCGAGCGCGACAAGCATCGCCTCCTGCGATACATCCTCTGCCAGATCGGCGTCGGGCCATGTGAGGCGCCTCGCGAAGCGATACACATCATCCTGGTGCCTCGAAAACAGTTCTTCGAGTGCCGACTCGTCTCCGGCCTTGGCGGCGGCCAGCAGATCGCGCTCCACGTTGCCGCTAGTGGACGGCACTCAGAAATCGAGGTTTCGGGGCTTTTTTGGCAGCGACTCCGCCGTGGTGGGAGTTTCGTCAGGGACGATTTCCAGGCTGAACGAGTCCGCATACATTTCGCCTGTGCCGGACATTAAGGCTCCGAACAGAATCCGGGTGGCGCTCTCATCGACGCGGACTATCGTCTCGTACCGCTTCCAGTCCATAGTCCCGGTCACGCCGCGGTCGTTCATGTTGTCCAGCACGAGCACATCCTTGCCCTTGTCGACCCGGAACCAAAGGCCTCCGTAGCCCTTCTGGATGTCGGCCGTCTTCAGATAGCCGGAGAGCTTGACCGTCTTCCCGGCATACTCGGCTGCGGAGATCATCTGGCCCACTCCACCGAAAGTCCCGGAATCATCCTCCAGCTTGCGGATCCTCAGCGCCGGCCCATCCAGGTCACCTGCGGATACGACCTCGGCCGAGTAGCTTTTCATACCGGAGTCGCCGATCTCGTACCAGCCTTCCGGCAGATCGGCTGCATTGGCAGCCATCGCCAGAGTGAGGAACGATAAGAAGGGAATCGCAATTCTCATTTGCTGTTCTCCAGATTGCTGGGTGGTATCCGATTAGTGTCACCTGCGTCGTGGATGTTAGACGACGGGCTGCAATTGCAGATGACGCGGCCGCTCCGAGGGGCAGAGCGGACGGAGTTAGCGAATTCGATCTACTGGGCGCTATCGACCCAAAGCGGACTAACGTTTCGCGCGTGAGATCGTAGCGAGGTATAGTTTTCGGAGGCGTTCCACATGAAATGGAGGAGCGAAGTGAAAAAACTCGACTGCCCGCACTGCAAAAACCCGACAATTAGTTGGTTGCGAAAACAGTTTCTTGGCCCAGCACGAAGCATTCGCTGCCCTGAATGTGCTGCGAAGATATCGGTATCCCGGAAGAACTCATACCGTGAGATAGTTGCGTTGGTGATAGTGGTTGCTTCCCTTGCATATTTCGGCGCGGAGATTCGTAATCTGCTTGGAATTGCATACGCCACGACATTAGTAGCCGTACCCTTCGTGCTGGCTATCGGCATCTACCATCACTTCTTTGTGCCCCTAGAGGTCAGAGCCAGACCAAGAAGCGAACGAATTGCCGAGCTCTTCGGGTCTGAGGGCGCAGCGGACTAGGGCGGCAGAAGATTACGAGTACAAGATCAAGCTCGCCGCTATTGAAAGGCCGCTTGTGGCCGACTGCCGACCATTTACCTCCGCTGGAACTGGCCGGTCGAACGTCTGCTCCTAGTAGAAGCGGACATTCCGCTACAGAGTCTAGTCCGGACCTAAATTCGCTGCTCGAGGGTCATCGGAGTCCGATTTTGGCAAACTTCCGCGCAGATTCGCGGCAAAATCATCCCTGAACCGGCACGGTCACTGCCGGTTCGCCCAGATGATCGCCGTTTGGCAAGCGTCTGCGCTAACTAGCTGTAGATTCCGCTATTTTCCAAAGCAGAACCGTTCATCGCGATTCAGGCGGGAAATGGTGTCTAGCGCACGACGGTGGATCATTGTCCCCGGGAAGCGGCTTGCGGCAGCTTCAGCGTCACTCCAACGGCAGGCCGAGTTTCGACGTCCAACGGTCCAGTGCGGGACGCGGGTTGAGATTTTCGTCGTACAGGCCGGTATCCCGCCAAATTCGCGCGACGGGATCCTGCTGCAGCGTCTGATTCCACAGCGTGTCGTAGTCGGCAAGGAAGAACCAGACGATGAAACGGGCGTCGAGCGTTTCGGCCGCATCGAACAACGCGTCGAGGTAGGCTGCCTGCTTCGCAGCATCGCTCGCGATGTCCACGGCGAATTCCGGGATCGTGACGGTTTCCGCGGCCCAGCCCGTCTCCACGACCGCGATCGGCTTGCCGCCTGCAAGCGAGGCTGCCTGCGACAGCCAGTCCGTCGGCAGATTCGCCGGGTCGCCGCGATCCGCATGTTCGAAAAAGATGTAGGGATACACGCTGATCCCGAGGACGTCGATGTGCTCGACCAGACGCGGCAATTCGGCGCGGATCGTCGCGGCGTCGGACGATGACGGCGACTTCAGCGCCACGCTGATCATGAGCTGGACATTCGGGAATCGGGTTCTCAGTTCTGCGGATACTGCCGCCGTGAATTCGACGAGGTCGTCGTACGCAGCGCTGTCGTTCACAGCAAGCTCGCTCGCCTCGATGCCGAGATTGAAGTAGTCCGGACCGAAACGTTCTATCAGGTCTGCCGCATAGTTCGTGTAGGCGGCGATAACGTTCGGGTCGTTGATTGAACGTGTGTCCCAGGGCGGCGGCAAGGCGCCGTTCGGTGCATTGCCCCAGTATTCTGCGAGCCCGTCCCGCCCGCCGTTCAGCGGATTCAGCGCGAGATAATCCCGCATGCCGGCTGGCGTATTGTTTAGCCGGGTGTTCAGCTCCGCTTCGAGGTTGCTTGAGTAAGGGGTTCCGTTGAGCGCCTCGTCCCACGGTATACCGCCATCGAGATGATGCGCGATAAAGTCACCGCGCGACGCCGCTTCCGTGTATACGAAATTAACAGCCGTAGTGCTTGCCTCGTAAGGCCAGGGCGTAAAGCCGAGGGCGAATGGCCGGGTGTCCGGTTCGGGAAGCGGCATCGGCGTCGTGGTGTCGCTCGAGCCGCCGCAGGCCTGCAACAGGGTGACGAAACCGACGAGCAAGGCCGACAGCAGGCATTTCAGCGTATGTGCAGTCATCGTCATGAGTCTACGTGATGAAAGCGCTTGCTGCGTGTGCGTCATGAACTCGCGGCAAACTCAGGCCTGAACTGGCAAATCACAATGCGTCACTGGCGCTCCCGCAGCCAGTCCACCATGATCGCCGCCTCTTCCTCCCAGGCCTTCGTGCCGTCGCGCCACGCGTAGGCGTCCTCAATGGTGGCGTAGCGGTTGCCTCCGTGACCGACATTCGGGCGCTGGACGAATGTCGCAGTGCCAGGCCGCAAACGATTCACCGTATCGGCGATCAGCTCGTGCCCGTGCCGGGTCTCGAACTGGTCGAATGCGTTGAATATTACCAGCACCGGGGCATCCAGCCCGGCCCAGGCCGCCAGGAAGTTGTGTGCCGCCGCCTGCTGATGCCAGGCAAAGGGCCGCCCGTAGTGGTCCGTGTCCCCCATGCCGAGGATGTCCTGGCGGACTTCGGCCATTTGCCTGCTGTCCCCGGCGACCTCGTCGGGATGACGCTTGCGTACGAGATACTCGTAGTGGAACCTCGCTCGCCGGAGCATCTCGTCGTGGATGTCGGCGGGGGCAACGGCAGCCGGGCGCCGCTCGAGATAGATGCGGTCGAAGTTGAGCATGCGTTCCAGGTAGGTGACCGCCCCGCCGCCCTGGACCACGATGCCGGCGATATCGAATCCCGCCTCCTGGAGGCGGCTCGCCACGAGAGGTGCCGTCGTCGAGCCCAGGCTGGATCCGTAGAGATAGACACGGTCGGCATCGAGCCGCTCGTCCTCCAGCAGGCGTATGAACGCCTCCGTGTAGTGTGCCAGCTCCGTGTCGTAGTCCAGGTTCTCGCAGGCCGGGCCGGTTCCGTCCAGCGCCGTACGCTCGACCCGCACGAGGGCGAGCCCGGAATCACGCGCCAGTGCGGCGAGCAGCTCGGACGAGTTCGAGCCCGGCCGGTATTCCAGGGAGCCGCAGGAGACCCACTGGGTGAACAACAACGGGTGCCGCGACTCAGTATCTCTTGCCGGCCGGCTGATGATCGTCGTCAGGCGTGAGCCGTCGGCCACCTCCACCACGCCGTAATGCGAGGCAACGCCCGGTATCGACTCTTCGGCCTGAGCGGTGAGGGCAGCGCCGGCGAGGGTCAGGGGCAGGTACAGGATCAGGATCAGTCGTGTCATGGCGGGTCTCCGGAAACAGTCAGGAGACCGCAGGCTAGCCGGCCGCCGGCCGGCCGGTCTTGCCGGATTCTCGAAGAATCCTTGCCGATTTCCGGATTCGGTGCGTTTCAGAGCGCCTGCGAAGCGCCGCCGGCCGCATTCCGCCGGTATTCCGTCGGCGTCATGCCGATACGCGCCTTGAACGCACGGTTGAAAGCGCCGATGGAGCCGTAGCCGACATTCATTGCGATGGTCAGGACCGGGAGCCGGGCCTGCTCGGGGCTCGCCAGTTCCTCGCAGGCCTCCCGGATGCGCTGCGCGTGCAGGAAGTCATTGAAATTGCGAAAGCCCATGCCGCGGTTTATTACCTTTCGCAGCACGTGCTCCCGGGTGCCGAGGTGCTCAGCCAGCGCGCCGATGGTGAGACCCTCCTGCAGGAACACCCGGTCGGAGTCCAGCGCTGCTTCAAGTCTTGCGAGGGCGGCGGATTCCGCCCGATTGAGCGCAACTGGTGCGGTCGTGCGCGCCGGGTCGAGCCAGCTCTCGCTGCGCGGCCGTACCAGGAACCCGGCAGCGGTCAGGCAGGCGGCGGCCACCAGCGTCATATTGGCCCACGCTGCCAGCGGCGGTGTGGAGACTCCCTGCAACAGATTGTAAGACTGCACCCCCAGAGTCGCCGTGAGGTAGGCGCCGGTCGCGATCATGAAGCCGAGTCGCAGCCGCCGCCTGCGCTCGACGAGGTCGACGGCCAGGTCGCGCCAGGCCTCACGGACGCCCAGGAGGACGAACAACAGCAGGGTTGCCTCGAAGCCGTAACCTGCCATGATCTCCCATCCGTTCGCCGTACCCGCGCGAAAATCCGTGAGGAAGACCGTCTGTTGCCACGTGCCGGCGACTGCGACGGCGCCGGCGATCGAGGCTTCCTTCGTGCCGAGCCGCGCTTCATCGTTGAACAGGGCACGGGCAAAGAGCCAGAACCAGACGGCCTTCGTGACGCAGAGTGCCGTCAGCAGGTAGCCCCATCCACCCAGTATGGCGCCGCCGCCGGGAACCGAGGTCACGAAGAAAGCGGCGACGGCGAGACAGAAGAACGCGCCCGGGAGCGCTGCCGGTCGCTGTCTGGCGGACGCGAACAGGAGCGATGCCAGCAGGATCGCGGCCATGACGGCCACGGTTCGGAGAACGGTATCGATTGGGTCAGGCATCGCATGCACCGGTTACAGGTCTCTGATGATATTCCGATCATTTGACGGCGCAAGAGTTTCCGGCACCGGCACGAGGCACGGATCCCGCTTTACTTGCGAACACCTCTGAGCAGACCCTCGTAGATCTGCTCGCCCAGCGCATTGCGCAGGGCGCGGGGCGAAGGTACGGGTGGTGCGTAATCGGTCACGCTGAGGTGCCGCAACGCTCGCCACTGCTCCGTCAGATGCGCACGGACCTCCTCGCTCCGGCAATGGCAGAGAAACTGCTGGAGCGTGTCGATGCATCGCCGGGACGGCGTCCGATTCGCGCTGGCCGTGTGCTGCTCGGTGATGAGGCGATAGGCATTACCCCGGTGGGCCGGAATTGCGCGGATCTCTGCAGTCGACACCGCCTTGCCGGAGTGGACGTCGTAGATTCCAACGATGAACACGCTTCCGATCGGGCCCTGTCGAGCCACCGACGATGCAGAGGTGGAGCGCAGACAGTTCCGCATCCTGGAACCGTGCGCCCGGAGTTCGCGATCGGTACATAGCGGCGTCACGCGCGTTGCGCCATCCGCGGAAACGAAGTCCTCAGGGACCAATGGCATCAGGATCTCGCGGGCGTGGACCCTCCACACAGCGTCGCATGTTCTTGTCCGCGCCACCTCCTCTGCGAACAGGGATGCGACCTCGCCCAGTCCCTGATCCGCGACCTGCAGCACGACCCTGTCGATCGCCTCGATGATGGCCGTGCCGTCATCGTTCCCGGGAGCCATCGGCGCATCGCCGGTCTCCTGCCGCACCGTCCGGGTGAGGGCTGCCCGGAACCGGGTAATCTGCTCGATGTCGTTCCAGCCGGGCAGCCAGCGATCCAGGGTCCGTTCGTCGCCGCGCCTCGACAGGCGAACACACACTCTCAGCCACTTGAGCCCCGCGGCCGATTCCCAGACCGGCCGGAGAAACAACCGCTGTCCGGTGACGACGATACGATTGAATTCCTCCCACTCCGCGGGGTCGTCGCCGGGGAGATCCTGGGGATGCAATGCGTCGAGTGCCACGGCCAGCCCCCTGGCGTCCCTCGACCATTGCAGACCGACGCTATTCCAGTCCCGACCGACGAGATGTCGGACCACGCCCGGGCGGACATTCCAGCGGGCGGCCAGACCCTTTATCAACGGGGCGCCCGAGTCGACGAACGAACGGAGGTCCTCCCCGAAGCTCCGGGGCTCGGCGACGACGGCCGTCAGCAGCAGGCTGGGAAACGTCTCGGCGAACTGCAGGCGATAGCGCTGAAACCGCCTGTGTGCGAGGTAGTTGTAGATACGCAGGTCGAAGCGCCGGCCGGCGGTGGCCATGGGCAGCGCCGCCGGATCCATCAACCTGTGGAAACTCCTGAGCGCGTTGCCGAGACCGTCCCGCAGGTCTGCCCGAAGGGTCCACTCACGCTTTGCGAGCCGGGTTTCGGAAATCGCCTCGACCGCGCGTCTTGCGGCCGGCCCTCTGACGCACGCAAATGCGACTTTCTCGATCTCCCACAGGCGCTCGTCGAGGCGACGGACGGGCGGAGGCGCCATGGCAAGCGATCGGATCCCGAGGTCCTGACGCAGCAGGGACTCGATCGAGCTCTTTGTGAAGGCTTGCGCCGACACGCGAGCCAGCCTCTCGGCGGCGGCGCTCAGCCGTTCATCGGTCCAGGCGGCTTTCTGGAGCGTCAGCATCCAGACGGTCGCGTCCTCCAGCCTCATGAGCGCGACGCTCTTTATGTGGCCGAGGGCCGGGGGTCCGACGATGAACTCCGGCCTCGGGAAGACCACGAGATCGGTTATCGGACTTTGCGCATCCGTGGATGTTTGAATGAGGTTGCTGGCTGATTCCACAGGTTTTCGCTCAATTTTGGTACGTCGCCGGCGCGACAAATAACGCCTTCCGGCTCACCGGTCCGCGCGTGCAGCAGACAAAAGGAGGCCGTCGCCACACACGCATGCGGTGGCGAATTTGGAGGAGTCCAGGGACTATCCGAAGTTACCCGAAATTGCGTCCGGGTCAAAAAGGTTTTCCGAAGCGCCCGGCAACCCTTTGATTCGACGATCGTGCCAGCCGGACCCGGGTCGACCGGCGCAAAACCCGTGCGCACCGGACGGCAAATCCGCGCGCTCCACCCAGGAACGGCCGCCGCCGGCCGCGTCTCCGGTCAGCCGGTGCGTGCCGCCGAGGCCGTCTCCGCGCGCTCCATGCGTGCCGCGCAGAACTTGAACTCCGGTATCTTTCCGAACGGATCGAGGGCCGGGTTGGTGAGGGCATTGGCCGGTGCTTCCGCGTAGCAGAATGGCACGAAGACGATACCGGGCGGCACGGCCGGGTCCGCGCGGACGGTCAGCTCGATATGCCCGCGGCGGGTCTGTATGCGCACCCGGGCGCCCGGCTCCAGACCGTACCGCTGCAGTTCCGACGGCGATACGCTGGCGACGGCTTCCGGTTCGAGGGCATCGAGTATGTGTGAGCGGCGGGTCAGTGCACCCGTGTGCCAGTGCTCGAGCTGCCGACCGGTGGTCAGGATCAGTGGATATTCCTCGTCCGGCAGCTCATCGGGCGGCACCAGGTCGGTCGGCACGAGCCGTGCGCGGCCGCTGTCGGTGGGGAATCCGTCCTCGAACACCACCGCTTTGCCCGCTGCGTCCGGCGCTTCGCAGGGGTAGGTCACTGCGCTCTCCGCGGCGAGGCGTTGCCAGGAGATGTTATCCAGCGATCCCATGACCGACTGCATCTCGGCGTGAACCACGGCCGGCTCGCCGTAATTCCAGTCGAGGCCCAGGCGTCGACCCGTCTGCTCGATGATCCAGAGGTCCTGGCGTGCATCCCCGGGAGGCTCCAGCGCGCGGCGTCCCATCTGTATCTGGCGGTTGGTATTGGTGACCGTGCCGTCTTTTTCCGGCCATGCCGAAGCGGGCAGCACCACGTCGGCGTGGAAGGCGGTCTCGGTCAGGAACAGGTCCTGTACCACCAGGTGATCGAGCTTCGCCAGAGCCGTCCGCGCGTTATCGGTGTCCGGATCGGACATGGCCGGGTTCTCGCCCATGATGTACATGCCCCTGATACGGCCGGCCTTGATGGCGTGCATGATCTCGACCACCGTCAACCCGGCCGCGGCTTCCAGCGGCGTTCCCCAGACGTTCTGGAATCGCCGGCGGACGTCCTCGTCGTCGACCGGCTGGTAGTCCGGGTAGACCATGGGGATCAGGCCCGCGTCCGAGGCGCCCTGCACGTTGTTCTGGCCGCGCAGCGGATGGAGCCCCGTCCCGGGCCGACCGACGTGCCCGGTGATCATCGCGAGTGCGATCAGGCATCGCGCGTTGTCGGTGCCGTGCACATGCTGGGAGATGCCCATGCCCCAGAAGATGATGGCGCGCTCGGCCTGCGCGTAGGTGCGCGCGACGAGCCGGATTGTGTCGGCATCGATGCCGCACACGGAGGCCATCGACTCCGGAGTGAATCCCTCGAGATTGCGCCTTAGGTCTGCGAAGCCCTCTGTGTGTTTCTCGACGTAGGAGCGGTCGTAGAGTCCCTCTGTGACGATGACATTGAGCATGGCGTTCAGCAGTGCTACGTCGGTACCCGGCCGGAACTGCAGCATGTGCGTTGCATGACGCTTCAACGCCTGGCCGCGGGGATCCATGACGATCAGCGTCCGCTCTTTCGCCGCCTGCTTGAAGAAGGTGGCGGCGACCGGGTGGTTCTCGGTGGGGTTGGCGCCTGTCACCAGGATCACGTCGGCGTCGGCGCAGGCGGTGAACGGCGCGGTGACCGCCGCCGAGCCGATGCCCTCCATGAGTGCCGCAACCGACGAGGCATGGCACAGGCGGGTGCAGTGATCGACGTTGTTGGTGCCGAAGCCGGTGCGCACCAGTTTCTGGAACAGGTAGGCCTCCTCGTTAGAGCACTTCGCCGAACCGAAGCCGGCCAGCGCGTCGGCGCCCTCAATATCGCGGATGCGCGCGAAGCCGCCGGCCGCCCGATCGAGTGCTTCCTCCCAGGTGGCCGTGCGGAAATGCGTCCAGGGATCGGCCGGATCGACGTCGCAACCGGATGCCTTCGGTGCGTCGTCACGGCGAATCAACGGCTGGGTCAGCCGGTGCGGATGACTCACGTAATCGAAACCGAAGCGCCCTTTTACGCAGAGCCGGTTGGCGTTGGCCGGGCCGTCGCGTCCGCGCACCGCACGGATCTCGTTGTCCGCCACCCGGTAGGTGATCTGACAGCCGACGCCGCAATAGGGGCAGACGCTGTGTATCTCTCTCATTGGCTCGGCGCGGCCCACGCCGCGCTCGTCGACCAGCGCCGCCTCGACCAGCGCGCCCGTCGGGCACGCCTGCACGCATTCCCCGCAGGCCACGCAGGTGCTGTTGCCCATCGCATCGTCGAAATCGAACACGACCTTCGAGCCGGTACCGCGGTGGGCCATGCCGATGACGTCGTTGACCTGCACCTCCCGGCACGCCCGCACGCAGAGGGTGCAGTGGATGCAGGCATCGAGGCGTACGCGTATGGCGGGATGACTGGTGTCCGGCGCGGGCGTGCTGCGCTGCGGATAACGGCTCGACGTGACGTCCATCGATTCCGCCCAGTGCCAGAGACGCGATTCCGGGTCGGGCCCCACGTCCCGCGGCGGCTGGTCGGCCAGCAACAGCTCCAGCACCCCCGCACGCGCGGCACGGGCGCGGGGGCTGTCGGTCGAGACCTCCATGCCTTCTGTCGGCCGTCTCGCGCAGGAGGCGGCGAGCACTCGCTCCCCCTCGATCTCTACCATGCACAGACGGCAGTTACCGTCGGCCCGGTAGCCCGGCGCATCCGCATGGCACAGGTGAGGGATGACGGTGCCGTGGCGTTTCGCGACCGACCAGATGGTCTCGCTCTCGCGCGCCTCGACCGGCACCCCGTCCAGCGTGAAGCGGACCGGCGCGCTCATTCGAGTTCCTCGGGAAAATACTCGAGCACGCAGCGCAGGGGATTGGGTGCGGCCTGGCCCAGACCGCAGATGGACGCATCCGCCATGGTCTGCGCCAGCGCGCTGAGAAGCGGCTCGTCCCATACCGGCCGGCTCATGAGGGCGACGGCCTTCTCGGTGCCGACGCGGCACGGCGTGCACTGGCCACAGCTCTCGTCTTCGAAGAAGCGCATCAGATTCAGCGCAGCGTCCTTAACGCTGTCCTGGTCGGAGAGAACGATCACGGCATGCGAGCCGATGATCGCGCCGTGTTCCTCCAGGCGGCCGAAATCGAGCGGCAGGTAATCGAGCCGGGCCGGCAGGATGCCGCCCGATGCGCCGCCCGGCAGGTAGGCCTTGAGGGTGTGGCCCTCCTGCATGCCGCCGCAGTACTCGTCGATGAGTTCGCGTACGCTGATTCCTGCCGGCGCCTGCTTGACACCCGGTTCGCGCACCCGCCCCGATACGGAATAGCTGCGCAGCCCGACACCGTCGTTACGTCCGTGGCCTGCGGCCCAGTCGCCGCCTTTCTCGAGGATGTCCCGCACCCAGTAAAGGGTCTCGACGTTCTGCACCAGCGTCGGTCGCCCGAACAGCCCGGTCTCCGCGACGTAGGGCGGGCGGAGTCTCGGCAGTCCGCGCTTGCCCTCGATGGACTCGATCATGGCGGACTCTTCGCCGCAGATATAGGCACCGGCGCCGCGACGCAGGTGCATGCACGTGTGGCGCACGAGTCCGGCGGATTCCAGCTTCGGCAGTTCGGCGAGCAGTATCGACCGTATCGCGGGGTACTCGTCCCGCAGGTAGATGTAGACGGCTTCCGCCTCGATCGCCCAGGCGGCGATCAATACGCCCTCGAGGAATCGCATCGGATCGCGCTCGAGATAGAACCGGTCCTTGAACGTGCCCGGCTCGCCTTCGTCGGCGTTGACGGCCATTAGCCGGGGTGCGGGCCGGGCGCGAACGATATGCCACTTGCGCGCAGTGGGAAAGCCGGCGCCACCGAGGCCGCGCAATTCGCCCCGCTCGAGTTCGGCGAGCACGGCGTCCCGCTCGAACCCGCCGTCCAGGCAGCGCTCAAGCGTCCGGAATCCGCCCGACTGCCGATAGGCCGTCAGGCCGATGTAATCCGGTATATCCGGCTCTGTGCGCCCGTTATGCGCCGCCTCGAGTGCCGTCGCCGCATCGGCGCGGTCGATCTGACGGCGGCCGACCACGGCCACGGGCGCATGATCGCAGCGCCCGACGCAAGGGGCACGAAGGATACGGACACCGGCCCCGGCCTCACGCTGCAGTGCCTCGCGCAGAGCGGATGCCCCCATGATCCGGCAGGTCAGGCTGTCGCAGACCCGGACGGTCACGGGAGGTGGCGGCTCCTCGCCGTCGCGCAGCACGTCGAAATGGGCGTAGAAGGTCGCCACCTCATAGACCTCGGCGAGCGGCAGGTTCATGTGCTCGGCCAGCGCGGCCAGGTGAGCGGGCGACAGGCAGCCGAACCGGTCCTGGATTCGGTGCAGGTACTCGATCAGGAGGTCGCGTCGCAGAGACTGCCCGTCCAGCAGCGCGCGGATTTCGGCCAGGGCATTCGCATCGACCTGACGTCCCCGTGGCGCATGCCGCGCCCGACCTCGCCCGGAACCGGGGTGATGCGGGCGCATGCTCCTCGAGTTGTCTGGGCGCATGAGAACTCTCAGGGACCGGTCGCAATCGGCACGTTCGGCTCCGGAGGACGCCGCGCGCCACTTTCCGGGCCCATCATAGCGCACACGCCCCGACGGCCACTACGTCGACTTGTTGGCTCACCGGGGTGCTGCAATGCCGGCCCGGTTCTGCCAAGCTGGCCAGCCAGTGAGCCAATATCCAGTGCACAGGCAACGACCATGACCCGGCAACCTGACCAGCTTGATATCGTGCTGTTGAGCGGTGATCCCGGCCTCCCCTACCAACACGGGATCGATGGCCGCTTCAGTGCGGACGACAGCGCTGCGGCGGAGCGGGCACTGGCGGCCGTGGACGGCCTCGACGGCTATGCCGCCAGGCATCTCTGCGACCACGAACGGATGATCGATCGCCTGCGGCAGGAGCCGCCGGATCTCGTCCTGAACTTCTGCGATACCGGGTATCGAAACCTCCAGGCCAACGAGCCCAACATCCCGGCCTTGCTGGAGCTGCTGGAGATCCCGTACACGGGCGCGGGAGCGGCAGCCATGCATTTGTGCGGCGACAAGGCGCTGGTACGGCTGGTCGCGGCCAGCAACGGTATCCCCGTGCCAAACGAGACCCTGGTGGACCTGCACGCGGATCCGCTGGTCCGCCCCGACCTGTACCCCGCCATCATCAAGCCCAACGGTGGCTGCGGGAGCATCGGCATAACCCGTGACGCCGTGGTGAACGATGCCATCGAGGCGGAAGCCTATCTGCGCTGGCTGGCCGACGAGACGGACTGGGGCCAGGCCCTGATCCAGGACTTCCTGACCGGTCCGGAGTACACGATCGGGTTGGTGGGCAATCCGGGTCAGGGCTTCACCGTACTGCCGGTACTGGAGATCGACTACAGCCGACTCGACCCATCCCTGCCGCCGATTCTCACCTACGGCTCGAAAGTGGATCCGGACTCGCCCTACTGGCAGACGCTGCAGTTCAAGCCGGCTGAACTCGACGAAGAGACCCATGCACGTCTGGTGGAGTACGGCACCTGGCTGTTCGAGCGGCTGGGTTTTCGCGATTACGCCCGGATCGATTTCCGCGCGGGTGCCGACGGCGTGCCGCGTTTGCTGGATCCCAATTTCAATCCCACCTGGAATGACGACGGCAAGATGGCGCTCATGGCGGGCTGGGCCGGCCATGATTATCCCGATCTGCTGCGTCTGATTCTGGAGGCTGCGAGGAGCCGCTGCGGATTGTAGAACGCGTGCGGGGCTGCGAATTAGTCTCCGTTCGGCCGCGTTCCGTTCATAGCAAACGACGCGGTATGGTCTCGTCCCATTCGCGCAGCGACACCCGCTCGCCGCCCTCGAAAGCCTCCAGGACCGCCTGCACGCGGAAATTCTCCACGTCCGCCGACAGGGCGGTGCGGCATTCGATGCGGATCCGCCAGTCGCCGCGCCGGAAGATCGTCTTCTGCTCCACCTCGGCCCGCGCGGTCAGCGGATCGTATGCGCCAATGCGGAAGGTTTTGCGCGCGGTATAGCCAACGGTCAGGTCGATGTCGTCGATGCGGGCCAGAGCCGCACCGCCGAAGTCGCCGCCGTCGGCGAAGGTCGTGTAGACGGTCTCTTCGTTCGTGAGATCGAGTTCGATCATGCGCTGACCCTCGGCCCACTCGAGTGGAGTGTGATCCGGACCGGGGCCGGCCTCAGGCGGCTCGAATGCCGGTAGCTCCACGTCTTCGGCCCGCGGCGGTCGCACCGGCAGTTCGAGCTCGCTGGAACCGGTGAACACCGTCAGCTCGACCGGTTCCGCAGCCGGCCAGATCATGGGCCAGTAGGTGGTAGAGACGGCCACCCGCAGGGTGTGACCCGGCATGAAGGAGTAGGCGATGTCATTGAGTCTGATCCGTACCCGGTATCGTTCGCCAGGCTCCAGTGGTTCCGGATGCTCGTGACTATTGCGATGCGTCAGGTTGAGGACACCGTAGCTGACGCGGCCGGACGCCCCGTCGGGCGCCACATCGTTCAGCCGTACAATGACGTAGGCGACAGGCCGGTCGACTGACAACTCCAGGGTGACGGCCGGGGAGCCGAATATCTCCAGCGTTTCGGACAGCGGATCGGAATCGAATACCAGGGACTTGCCGTCGTCGGGACGCTGGTCGAGTGGCGCGTCGCCGTCAGCGCCGAAACCGTAGAAGTCGCCGCCGCGCAGGCCGGTGGTCTGAGGCGAGACGAGCCGCATGCGATCCTCCGCATCCGGCTGCTCACCCAGTGAGAGCACGTTCAGATACCACTGACGTGGCGTGATCCGGGGCGAAGGCCAGCTCTCCTCCGCCACCCAGCGGCCGGGACGCAAGTCATGGAACGGCGCGGGCGGAACCCATTCCTCCATCCAGGCGCGTATCGGCGGCTCATCCATGATGCCGCTGTCCTCGCCCTTCAGCCAGCAGTCCCACCATCGCACGGCCTCCTGGAAGAAGCCGATGCGAGGTCCCGGCGTCGCGACGTGGGGAAATGCGTGCGGCCATGGCCCGATCAGGGCTTTCTTCGGCGCCTTCAGGCCGCTCATGAGCCGCGGAATGGCGTTGACGTAGCCGTCCGCCCAGCCGCCCACCGCATAGACGGCGCATTCGATGGCCTCAAAGTCCTCACACACCGACCCTTGCTTCCAGTAGTCGTCGCGGTGGGGGTGCTGCATCCATAGGGCGGGGAAGGGTCGGTTGTTCTCCAGGCGCTCCAGCCATTTGTCGCGCCATTCCTCGCCGCAGACCTCGGGGTCCGGCGGGCAGGCGTTCAGCGAGAAAAAGGCCGAGCCCCAGGTGAGGTTTTCGTTGAGCAGGCAACCGCCCTTGTAGTGGGCGTCGTCCGCGTAACGATCGTCGGTGGAGCACATGGTGATGATGGCCTTCAGCGCCGGCGGGCGTCGGGCCGCCACCTGCAGCGAATTGAAGCCGGACCAGGACAGTCCGATCATGCCGACGTTGCCACTGCACCAGGGCTGCTCCGTGATCCATTCGATGGCGTCGACGGCGTCGTCCTGCTCCTGGGTCAGGTATTCGTCGCGCAGGATGCCGTCGGAGTCTCCGGTGCCGCGCACGTCCAGCCGGATGCCGGCATAGCCGTGGCCGGCGAAGTAGTGATGCAGCGGCTCGTCGCGCAGGCGAGTGAAATCACGCTTGCGGTAGGGCATGTACTCGAGGATCGCCGGGACCGGCGCATCCTCTGCATCACTCGGCATCCAGATGCGTGCCGCCAGCCGCACGCCATCCCGCATGGGAATCCAGACGTTCTCGAAAACCTTGACGCCTTCAGGAAATTCCTCGACCACTTTCACAGTGTGGCGGTGCTCTCTGCTGCCGGCGGCATGTCAGCCTGCGGCCCTGACCTGCTTGTGTGCGCGCAATTCGTCCACGTGCATGTCGAGCAGCCGCTCCGTCGTCTTGACCAGGGTACGCGCCACCTTGCAGGTGGCCTCGAGGGAGACGGACTCGTTGGGCGCATGGGCCTGCTCGATCTCGCCCGGACCGTAGACGACCGTGGGCACATTGGCATGCCGGACCCAGCCCGACATATCGCAGCCATAGGGTGCGGCGGCTATCGGTGTGGTGGTGCGGAACTCCTCCTCGGCGGACTCGGCGAGCGCGGTCACCAGGGGGTGATCCCGTTTCGTTTCGGCGGAGCCGAAGCCCGACGCCAGTCGCCTTATTCTCGGCGGGTTCTGACTGAGCCAGGGATCGTCCTTGATGTGGTTCATGATGGCATCGTGGAAACGCGCCTCGGCCTCGTCGATGGTCTCGCCCAGGGCTACGCCGACGCGGACCTGCGCCTCCAGGGAATCCATGACGCTGGATGACCAGAGACCGCCGTGGATCGTGCCCACGTTGGTGGCGTAAGGCAGGGGATGGACCTTCATCAGCGGGTGTTCCACCGCTTCATTGAGCTTTCTCTCGTCTTCGCGCATGGCCTCGTAGATGGTCATGAAATGATCCAGGGCGCTCTCGCCCTGCAGTCGTTTGCTGGCGTGCGCTGACTTGCCGGGCACGTTGATCTTCAGTGACATGGCACCAGCGTGGGCGATGACCAGTTCCGGCACGCCATTGGCGCCGAGGGTCGGCTCCGGGATGATGCAGGCGTCGGCGTCCCAGCCGCCCCGTATGGCCGCGAGGGTGCCGAGGCCGCTGTCCTCCTCGGCCGGCACGGCGGCGAATATGATCCGGCCTGGGAAATTGCGGCCGCTCTCCGCGAAGGCCTCGAACACGGCCATGGCGGCGACCAGGCCCGCCTTCATGTCCGAAGCGCCGCAACCGTGGATGCGGTCGCCGCGGGCCACGCCGGAGAAGGGCTCGTCGTTCCAGTTTGCGTAGTCGCCGGGCGGTACCACGTCCACGTGTCCGGTCAGAAGCACCGAAGGACCCGGCTGCTCGCCGCGCAGTACGCCGACCACGACCGGCGCCCAGGCGCGCTCGACCTCGTGGCCAGGGTAGCGCGGGTCACGCTGCAGCGCAGCAATGCCGTCATTCCAATAGTCGATCTCGGCGTCGAACTGCTGCAGCCAGTTGGCGATGTGCGAGACCGCCGCGTCCTCCTCGCCTGTGACGGAGGGGATGCGGATGAGGGAAACCAGGTTGTCCCGGATACGGTCCTCGTCGACGAACGATGTGCGTCTGGCCATGTCGGCATTCTCCCGTTTGGCGGGTCTCGGGACCCAGGATCGCCATGTCAGTATCGGCCGGGGCGGTGAGCGGCTGCAAGCCGGCCATGTCAGCCGGTCAGCCCGGCAGCGGCGATCTCCGCGCTCATTTCGGACAGCTCCGGAGCCTCCGCAACCCGCGTCAGTTCGGCTCGCATGCGCTCGGCACGCTCTGGCGTCTGTCGTCGCCAGTCGACCAGATTACGAAGGAGTCCAGCGGCCAGCGCCGGGTTGTCCCGGTCGATGGCGAGCACGCAGTCGGCCAGCAGCCGGTAACCGGCGCCGTCCTGGCGATGGAAATGGCGCAGATTCTCCGTGCAGAAGGTCTCCACCAGCGCGCGTACCCGGTTCGGCTGCTTCAGCGAGAAAACCGGGTCCTGCATCAGGCGCCGGACCCGCGTCAGCGCGTCCCCGTGCGTGGCACGGGCCTGCAGGGCAAGCCATTGATCCATGACCAGGGGCTCGTGTGCCCACTGCTCCCGGAACTCGGCAAGCCGGTCTTCGGCATCCGGGTCGTCGCTGTCGGCCAGCAGCGCCAGGGCCGCGAGGCGCTCGCTCATGCTTGCAGCCTCCCGCCATTGCCGTCGGCAGTGGGCGCGCGATTCGGCGTCACCGGTCGCGAACCAGTATGCCAGGCTGACGTCGCTGAGCCTGCGCGAGCCGGCCTGGCGGACGGTCGGTGGCCCGGCCTGGCTGCTGCCCGGCGGCTGGATTATTGTCCGCCAGGTCCCGATCAGCCGCTCGCCCAGCTTGTATTGCAGGGCTTGGCGGGCGCGGTGGATGACTTCGTAATCGGGTTGTCGTTCCAGCAGCGTCAACGCCCTCTCGCCCGGCAGCGTCAACAGACTGGCCGCCAGACCGGGATCGTCACCGGCCTGCGCCAGAATGGTGGAAAAGACCTCGAGCAGCGGCTCGGGCGCGTCCGGCTCGCCCGAGACGGCGGCCCGGATGTGTCTCCCGGTCAGCCGCAGGATCGCATCCCGGCGCACACAGGCGTCGTCGTCGAGGCCCGCCACCGTTGCGAGTTCGGCTTCCGTGTAGTCGTAAACGATGTGCACGGGGGCGGAAAAGCCGCGCAGCAGCGAGGGAACGGGGGGCTCTGCGATGTCCTGAAAGCGGAAGGTCTCCGTGCTGTTGCGCAACTCCAGCACCCGGGCATCGGCAGCTGGTGCGGCCTCGTCTTCCAGCCGCAGCGGCAGCCGTCGACCCTCGCAGCCCAGCAAGGCGAGGGCCAGGGGTATGTGCAACGGATCATCGGCGTGCGAAGATCCGGACTGACGCACGGTCAGCGTCGCGCAGGCCGATTCCGGATCATGCTCGAGAGTGATCTCGAGGCTCGGCGTGCCGGCCCGATCGTACCAGCGCGCGAACTGGTTCAGGTCCCGGCCCGACACCGCCTCCATGCAGGCCAGGAAGTCCTCGACCACGGCTGCGCTGCCGTCGTGGCGCTCGAAGAACCGGTCCGTGCCCCGCCGGAATGTCTCTTCACCGATCAGCAGGGCCAACATACGGATGACTTCGGCGCCCTTGCTGTAGACGGTATCGGTGTAGAAGTTGTCGATGCGTCGGTAGGCCGCAGGCCGCACCGGGTGAGCCAGCGGGCTGGCGTCCTCGGCGAACTGCCGCGTGCGCATTATTGCCACGTCCTCCAGCCGGCGCACCTCGCCCCAACCCTGGTCGGCGACGAACTGCTGCTCGCGGAAGACCGTAAAACCCTCTTTCAGCGCGAGCTGGAACCAGTCGCGGCAGGTCACCCGGTTGCCGCTCCAGTTGTGCAGGTATTCATGGGCGACCAGCGCCTCGATGTCGCGGTAGTCGCGGTCGGTGGCGGTCTCGGGGTCGGCCAGCACGTAGCGGTCGTTGAAGATATTCAGTCCTTTGTTCTCCATTGCGCCCATGGTGTAGGTGCTGACCGCCACCGCATTGAAGATGTCCAGGTCGTACTCGCGCCCGTAACGCGTCTCGTCCCAGACCATGGCGCGCCCGATCGTCTGCAGCGCATGGGCACAGCGGTCCCGATTGCCGGGCTCGACATAGATGTTGACGGTCACGCCGCGTGCCGACGCGGTCTCGAAGCGGTCGTTGCGGCTTTCCAGGTGGCCTGCCACCAGCGCGAACAGGTAGCTCGGCATGGGGTGCGGGTTGTGCCAGACCGCGCGGTGGCGGCCGTCCGGGAGGTCCTCGTGCTCCACCGGGTTACCATTGGCCAGCAGGACCGGATAGCGCTGTGTGTCGGCGAGCAGGGTGGTCGTGAACACGGCCAGCACGTCGGGTCGATCCGGGAAAAACGTGATGCGTCGGAATGCCTCGGGCTCGCATTGCGTGCACAGCATGCCGCCGGCGCAATACAGGCCCATCAGCTTCGTATTGCGGTCCGGGTGTATCACGACCGTCGTGGACAGTTCGAAACAATCGGGCACATCGGTGATCACCAGGCCGGCCGTGCTCTGTCTGAATGCGTCTGCCGTCAGAGGCTCTCCAGCCAGTGCGACGGATTCCAGGGTCAGATCCTCGCCATCGAGCCGCAGCGGTGCCGCGCGATCAGCGATATCCGGATTGCGCCGCAGGGACAGCGTGGCCGTGACCCGGGTCGCTGCAGCATCCAGCTCCAGTATCAGGTCGGCGCTATCCACGAGGAAGGCCGGTGGCGTGTAGTCATCTCGTCGGACGGGGCCGGTCATGGGAGCAGGATAACGGGCCGGCGCCGTGGAGGTATCATCCCCGGTCATGAGCCGATGTGACGACGATACGATCCACCCGCCGCAACCCGTCCTGCAGCGAGGCCGGGTCAGCTTGCGGCCGAGCACGCGGGCCGACTGCGACTTCGTTGTCTCCGTGGAGTCGCACCCGGAAAACGCCCGCTTCGTCGGCCAGTGGCCGCCCGAGTGCCATCTGGAATGCATGACCAGCGCCGACAGTCTTCACTGGATCGTGGCGTCCGGGAGCCACCCCATCGGTTACGCCGTGCTGGAGGATGCCGACGACCCGAATCGGAGCCTGTTGCTGCGGCGTATCGCCATCGCCGGCAAGGGGCGCGGACACGGCAGCGCGGCGCTGAGGCTGCTGGCGCGGTACTGCTTCGAGGTGCTGGGTTTTCACCGGCTCTGGCTCTATGTCGCCGTGGACAACAAACGGGCTTATCGCTGGTACCTGAAGCACGGCTTCGTCGAGGAGGGTATCGCAAGGGACTGCGAGCGGCGGGGCGAGCAGTACGTGTCGATGCACGTGCTTTCCATACTCGAGAGCGAGTACCGCAACACCCTGGGCCGGCCCCGCAGCCGGGCGCGCCCCGCTCGGCCCTGATCCCGGCGCATCTACAGGTTCAATGCCACGGTCCCGGCTCACACCAGGATGTTACCCCAGCTATTCGGCAGCACGTCCTCGAAGCGCAGATCCAGCACATCCATGACATTGCGGAACTTCACGTGCAACTCCTGCTGGTCCGCGGCGCCGATGAAAATGTCGCCGATCTCGAAGCTGTAGCTGTCCTGGCCACGCAGTTCGGAAAGCCGCATGCCTTCCTCCACGCCGATGTGAATCAACAGCTCGGGATAGATACGCTGCAGCGCGGCGATCTGTTCCCGGGACGGGGTATGGGTCACCACCGTATCCCCGAATACCCGTGGCATGAATTTGCCCGCCATCGGGAAGCGACCCTCGGGACGCGGGAAATCGGGCTTGCGGCCCAGCGCGACGTCAATCGCTACCTCGTGGTGTGACGACCCCGTCGCGATCTGGAATATCGGACAATGCGACTTGGAGATGCGTGGATTGATTTCCAGCAGCCAAATCCTGTCCTCGAACTCGTCCCAGAAGAACTCCATGTTGAAGGGCGTATGGTCCAGGCCGATGCGTTGGAGGATCGTGGCGGCATGCTGCTTCATGCGTTCCTGCACACCCTCCGGCAATTGCGATGGATACTGGTAGCTGAAGAAGCTGACCTGATTGGAAGTCCTGAGCGAATCGAGAATCGCGTAGACGGTGGTCTCGCCGTTGTAGACGTATCCTTCCAGCGTGCAGAGCCTGCCGCTGATGATGGCCTCGGCGATGCAGGTTGCACCATCGCCGCGATCCGGCAGCGCGTCCCGGTCGTGGCTGTATTGAAGTAGGTTGTTGAAGGGTTCCGAGAAGATCGAGATATTGTCCCGGATCGTCTGCATGGCTTCACGGTACTGATCTTCGTTCTCGATCCGGAAGCCCAGGTAGGAGGAGAACGAGACGCTCGGCTTCAGCCAGAACGGGTACTCCATGTCCAGGTCGGCCACGGGGTCGTCGCTGAATGGGTCGAGGCCCTGGTAGTCCGGTGTGCACTCGGGCAGTGCCTCTTCACCGGCGCGCCGGTTCCAGTACTTGTGCTCGCAATACAGCACGCTCTCCAGCGTGGGTGTCGGCAGGTCATGCTCGCGCCGGAGTATCGGCAACATTGAGGTCGTCGGAAAGTCCCAGTGCCCGATGATGCCGTCTACGGCCGGCGCTTCCTCCAGCGTCTTGCGCGCCTCCGCCATGATCTCGTCCATGGGGTAGGCAGGCGGCAGCACCATCGTGTCGTAGTCGACGAGTCCGTGGAACTCGTATTCGCTGGCGTTGCGGACCGTCTGCAATTCCTTCAGATTGAAGTCGTCAAGCCCGATCACGAAGATGTGCCTGGTCATGCTGCGCCTCCGGAATTCTGCCATTCGAGTCGTCTACTTTCTCTGTCAGCATATCAAGCGAGCTCTTTCCGGGTATTTCTGTCGCTGAATTCCATCCCCGAGACTTCAATCGCGGCGGGCCGCCTGATCCACAAAAAAAGGGTCAAAAGGCATTTCCGAAGCCTCCGGTAACCCCCCGCGCTGCATCGCGCTCGCAGGCCGCATCGGCGAATCCGTCCGGTGCACCATTCACGCGCAGCGCGCGTCACCCTGCAGGGAGTCCAGGCGTCATGGACTGACGGACAGCACAACGCGCGCTGTGACCGGTCCCGTGCCGTTCACGGGCTGCCGCCGCTGCCCCCGCCCGACTATTCCCTGTGGTCACCATCGCCCGAGACGGGCGGACCTGGCCGCTACACTGAGGCCGTCGTTTCGCCGTAATCGGGGCTGGTGACGGCCTCATATTGTCGCGATAATGACCCCCGTTGTGCGCCTCGGGCGCCATAATCGCAAGGCGGAAACCCTCTCATGCAACGCTTCCGGAACATCCTCTGTGTGGTGCAGGAGCCGTCGGATGCCGCGGCTCTCGAACGCGCCGTATCCCTTGCGGAGAACAACCAGTCCGCGCTGACCATTGCCCGGGTGATCCCCCGCCTCGCAACGGACCTGCGCCTGCCGGAGGGTGGCCCCACGTCAGAGGCACTGCGCGAGTGGACGAGAGCCGAACATCTGGAGTCGCTGGAGGCGATGGCTCGTCCTTACGGCGACAGGGTCGATCTTGCCCTGCGGCTGCTGGAGGGTACCGAGTTCCTGCAGATCATCCGCGCCGTGCTCGCTGACGGCTACGACCTGGTCATCAAGGCGGCGGCGGACCCGCCCTATCTGCGACGACTCTTCGGCGCCGACGACATGCATCTTCTGCGCAAGTGTCCGTGCCCGCTGTGGCTGACCCGGCCCGCAGAGAAGGCCGACTACGGCCGGATTCTCGCTGCGGTGGATTTCGACCCGGCGGAACCGCGGGAAGCTGCCACCGCAATCAACCGCACGATACTGGAACTGGCTGCGGCGCTGTCGGTCTCGGATTTTGCCGAGTTACATGTGGTCCATGCGTGGGACGCGCCGGCAGAGGATGTGATCCGGCGCTGGGCGGCCGTGCCTGACAGCGCGGCTACGGACTACGCGGAGGCGGAGAGGTCGGCCCACGCGAGCGGACTGGAGCACATCGGAGCTCAATTGAAGGAATGGCTGGGGGACGAGAGCTATGAGTACATCGCCCCTCGATACCATCTCGCGCGCGGCGCGGCGGTGACCGTGGTGCCGCAACTCGCCACGGAACTGGAAGCCGATCTGGTGGTGATGGGGACGGTGGCGCGTACCGGAATCTCGGGGCTCATCATCGGCAATACCGCCGAGTCGATCCTGGAGCAATTGCCCTGTGCCGTACTGGCCGTGAAAGGGCCGGGCTTCGTCTCGCCGGTGCGCCTGCCCGACTGATGACCGCCTGCGGCCTCACGGCAGGTTCTTGTCGCCGAGCTCGCCCTCGGGGATGGCCGTGCGCTCCCTCTGCTCGCTCCCCGTCAGCAGATCCACCGCCCGGTCGGCCGCATCCTGGAAAGGCTCCAGTACCAGATCGGCGCCGGCTTCTCTGAGCTCCTCGGAGTCCATCTGCTTGTGTGACGTAACGGCGATACGGCCCCTGAAGCCCGCGCTCCGGCTCACCTGCAGCAGTGTCTCCTGGACGTCCTCGTAACTGAGGCCCGTGGGTTGCACGGGCATCGTCGAGACCAGCCAGCCGGAGCGCTCGAGAGGCAGTGTGGCAAGAAACTCCGGATCGCTCGCATCGCCGTATTCCGCCTCGAGGCCCAGGGAGTGCCAGCGCCGCACGGCTACCGGGTTGAAGTCGACCCCCAGAACCGGGATACCCATGTTGTAGAGACGCATGCCGATTGCGGTGCCGAAACGGCCGAGACCGAAGATGATCACTTCGTACCGGCCCGTGCCATGTCCCTGACCCTCCGCGGGTTCGGCGGGGGTGTTCCTGCGCTCGAACATGCCGAGTGCCGGTTCGAATACGGCGTACAAATGGTGCGAGTAAGTGATCATGTAGGTGGATACGGCGATGGTCACCAGCCCCACGAGGGTGACCAGGCCGAGTGCATCGGATGCCACGTGGCCCAGCGAGACTCCCATGGCGATGAATATCAGCGAGAACTCGCTGATCTGCGCGACGGTGAGACCTGCGAGAAAACCGGTGCGTTTGCGATAGCCCATTCCGCCCATGATGGCCAGTACGATCAGTGGGTTGCCGACCAGCACGAAGAGCGAGAATATGACCGCCGCGAAGATATTCGAACCCAGCACCGACAGGTCGAGCGCAGAACCGAGGGCAATGAAGAAGAAGAGCAGCAGAAAGTCACGCAGCGGCGCGAGCCTGGCCGCAATGGTCTCGCGGTAGGGCGTGGAGGCGAGGGAGATACCCGCCAGCAGGCCGCCCACTTCCTTGCCGAGGCCGGCAAGGTCGCCGGCCGCGGCGAAAAGCGCCGCCTGCGCGATGGCGAATACGAGGAGCAGTTCCGGGGCCTGCGCCAGCTTCTCGATGAGCGGGTCGGCGATGTAGCGGACGAAGATCACGACCACCGCAACGAGCGCCAGGCTGGAGACGAGCACCCGTAGCACGGATGATCCGCCGTGTTCGCCGCCGCCCATCCCGATGGCCGACAGCGCGATCATTGCGAACACCACCACCAGATCCTGAACGATCAGGAAGCCGAGTGCGATCTGGCCGTGCAGCGAATCGATCTCGCGCTTGTCCGAGAGCAGCTTGACGATAATGATCGTGCTCGAGAACGTGAGCGCGACGGCGACATACAGGCTGGTGACCGCATCGAGGCCGAGCGCGAGCCCGATGAGGAAGCCGAACAGAGACGTGAACAGGACCTGGCCGAGGCCGGTCATCAGCGAGACCGTGCCGAGGGTCCTGATCAGTTTGATATCGAGCTTAATTCCGACCAGGAACAGCAGGACGGCGATGCCGAGCTGCGAGAGCAGTGTGATCTGGGGCTCCGAGCGGACGAGGTCCAGCACGGAAGGGCCCGCCAGCAGCCCGACGGCGATGAAGCTGACGATGAGCGGCTGGCGCAGCAGCAGGCCGATCGATCCGACCACCGCCGCGAGTACCAGCAAGGCGGCGATTTCCGTGAATGGCGACTGGTGGATGAGTTCGTACACTGGCACCCGCTCGTGTCAGGAATCCGCGCCAACCGATGATAGATGAGCGCCGGTCCCGGCGCGACGGCCTCGTGACCGGCTCAGGGGACGCCCGAGTCAGGCGTCCTTCTGCCGCTCGATCTCCGCCGCCAGGTCGATGCGCTCCAGCTCTTCGTCGATCGCGCCGATCCGCTGCTCGAGCGCAGCCTGCTCCGGCTGGCCCTCTGAGCCCTGTCCAGCCTCCGCGGAAGCGGCTCTGAGCGCAGCGAGTTCGCCCCGCAGCCGGCTGCGCTCCTCTGCGAGCTGATGCCGGCGGCCGGTCTGCGCCGGCGCTGTGTCGTCGTCGTCCTTCATAGGGCCCGTCGTCGGCATTCCCCTGACTGATGAACTGTCCTTGTCATACGAGCATACCGCAGCGAGATACGAACATCTCGCAGCGTCCCGAAACCTTCCCCTCACAGAACCGTCAAGAGCGCGCAATCTCCGGGTGCTCGAATAGCGCCGGTCAGACGCCCAGCCACTGCCGGGCCTCGAACAGGGACGCATAACAATGAACCATCGCCTCATCCGGAGCGTCGCAGTCGCCGCGCTCCTCGTACCGTTTGCGACGTCGGCCGGCGACCTCTCCGGCCGTGTTACCGACGAGAATACGGGCCGCTGGCTCGCCGGCGCCGCCGTCACCATCAATCCCGGCAACGAGCGCATCGTTGCCGATGGCAGCGGCCGCTTCCAGATCCGCGACCTGCCTGCCGGCGAGTACCGGGTGGAGATCCTCCAGACGGGTTACGATCCGGTCGCATTCACGGTCGGCGTGCCTGCCCAGGGCACCGTCACCCGCGACGTCGCAATGTCTTCCAGCATGGAAACGATCGTGGTCACGGGTTATCGTGCGGCCCTGAACGACGCCATCCAGGACAAGCGTTTCGCAGACGTTATCAAGGACTCGGTGACCTCCGACGACGTCGGCAAGCTCCCCGACCGAAACGCTGCGGAGGCCCTGCAGCGCATCCCCGGCGTCTCGATCACCATCGATCAGGGCGAGGGCCGTTACGTCACGCTACGTGGCATAGACCCTGGCCTCAACCTTGTGACCATCGACGGCGCCACCATCGGCGCGCCGGAGAGCGACCGGCGGATCGCCCTGGATACCATTCCCTCGAATGTGCTGTCGAAGCTGGAGGTGATAAAGACGGTCACACCGGACATGGACGGTAACGCCGTGGGCGGCTCGGTGAACCTGGTGACACCCAGCGCATTCGATCTGGCGCCCGGCGAGCGCATCAGCGTGTCCGCGGACTACGGCTATTACGATATGAGCGGCGAGAGCCCGTACGGCGCCAGTGCCAGCTGGGGTACGGTGTTCGGCGACGACGACCAGTTCGGGCTGCTCCTGAGTGCGAGCCACCTCTCCCGTGATTACGAGTCAGAGAACATCCAGGGCGGCAACATCTGGGAAGAAGAGGGCGACTTCTTCGTGCCCGAGGAACTGGTGTTGCGCGACTATACCCTGGAGCGTCTGCGCACCAGCGTCGTCGCCAACCTCGAGTGGCGCCCCAATGGCGATTCCCGGTTTTATTTCCGCAACATCTGGAATGAGTTCCAGGACACCGAGCAGCGCCTCGAGACGCTGTACGACTACCGCAACGGCGACCTGGTGGATCAGACGCCCAGCTCCGGCACCTTCACCGAGGGCGAAGGCGAGCGGGCCTCCAAGGACCGCCGCGAGAAGCAGTCCATCCTGAACAGCACCCTGGGCGGTGAGGTTTTCCTCGGTGCCTGGACAGTGGAAGGGTCCTACACCTTCGGCAAGGCCGAGCAGGACACGCCCTACGACGAAGAGTACGTCTTCGTGCTGGCCGATCCCCTGCCGATGACCTACGACACCTCCAGCTTTTTCTTCGACGTCGACGGCGGCGCCGCCTTCGACGATCCGGCCAACTCCGAATTCGACGAGGTGGAGTTCGCCAGCCAGATCGTGGAGGAAGACCTCAATGTCGTCCGGCTGGACCTGACCCGGGACCTGCAGTTCGCCGGCAATCCGGGATACATCAAGTTCGGCGCCAAGTTCACCGGGAGGGAGAAGACCAGTGATGAGAACGCACTGGTCTACGATGGTTTCGACGGCGATTTCCTGCTGTCAGACATCTTTCGTCCCGGCAAGTCCGGCTTCTATTGCGACGAGCGGTGTTACGACTTCGGCCCGGTGATCGACCACGGATCCGCGAACGCGTTTTTCAATGCCAACCGGGACCTGTTCGAACTCAGCGATGACGACAGCCGCGAGGCCAGCGCGGATGCCGACTTCACCGTGGAGGAGGACATCTCCGCCGCCTACGTAATGGCCTCGGCGGATATCGGCGGGCTCGCGCTGACCGGCGGCGTCCGCGTCGAGCGCACCGAGACCGAGTCCCGTGCCTTCGACATCCGTTTCGAGGACGGCGATCTCGCACCGGAACTGCCCCGGCGTACCGGCAGCAAGGACTACACCAACTGGCTGCCGGGCGTGCAGGCGCGCTGGGCCGTCAACGACGGTGTCGTGCTCCGCGCCGCGTGGACCAACACCATCGGCCGGGCCCCTTACGAGCAGCTGGCCCCTTTCCGCATCTTCGAGGCCGACCCGGACGGGCCCGATGCCTTCGAGGGCGAGGTGGAGGAAGGCAATCCGAACCTCGAGCCGCTGGAATCGATGAATCTCGATGCCTCCGCGGAATGGTATCTGGATTCCGGCGGTCTGCTGGCGGTGGGACTGTTCTACAAGGACATCGACAACCCGATCTTTACGCAGGTCACGACCCTGGAGGACCAGGAATTCGAAGGCCGGTTCTTCACCGAACTCGAGCGGAGCCGGCCGGAGAATGCCGACAGTGGCGAGATCCTCGGCGTCGAGCTGAACCTGCAGCAGCAGTTCACCGGCCTGCCGGCCCCGTTCGACGGCTTCGGCGTGTCGCTGAATTACACCTACACCGACAGCGAGGCGACCGTTTTCGGCCGGGACGACAAGGTGCCGTTCTTCCTGCAGTCCGAGAACGTGGGTAACGCCGCCGTCTTCTGGCAGAATGGCGGACTCGAGCTGCGTGCCGCGATCGCCTATCGCAGCCAGTACCTGGACGAGGTGGGCGAGGACGCCGACAGTGATCTGTACATCGACGACCGCACCCAGGTCGATCTCAAGGGCAGCTACGCTTTCGACAACGGCCTGAAGGTGTACCTGGAGTTGCTGAACGTCACCGACGAGCCGCTGCGCTTCCTGAGCGGCGGGCGCTCCGACCGGCTCGCCGAGAACGAGATCTACGGCTGGAACGCGATCGCCGGCATGCAGTACCGCTTCTGATTCTGCGGCCGATGGTCAGGGTCCTCCACGGGCTGCTCGCCGGCGTCCTGCTGGCCGCCACGGCGGTCCCGGCGCTCGCCGACCAGAGCCCCCTTCCGGCGGCGGAGCCGCGTTCCGCCGCGCGTCAGTCGCCCCATCATGATCTGGCGGGGACGGTGACGTCGATACGCGAGCGTATGGCGGCGGAGCTCGGCCCCGACGAGCGGGTGGACATTACCCCCGAGGCCGCAGCCGCCTTCCTGCAACCCGCGGAGCGGCGCGCGTTAGCCACCGGCTTCGTCCGCTTCGGCGTGGATCGGCCGGCGCGCATCTACGTGGCGTTCGAGGGCGAGCAGGGCGAGACGCCGTTCTGGCTGCCGGACCTGCGCTTCGGGCGGCGGGCGGACCTGGACTTCATCGTCGATGCCGAGGATGCCTACCACGTTTGGGACAAGACGGTACCCGCGGGCGAGGTCCGGCTCGGCATCCCGAGCCTCTCCGGCGAGATGAAGCCCTACCTGGTGTTCGCGGCGCCCGCGGACGACGGCCGGGCGGTGACCTTGACGCCCCTCGTGCCGGGAACCGACGTCATCTCCGCCCGGGCCGGTGCCCGGCCGTTCCTGGATGACGACGACTACCTCAATGCGTTGCCGCAGGTGCTCGACGGGCTGCCCGTACTGAGGAGCTACGAGAGCTGGGAGCTGATCTCGCGCCTGGTCGGCTGGTTCCGCCGGACGGAGTATCCCTCCTCGGCATCGCCGGACCAGTTGCTGCTCACCTGGCAGGGCGATCCCCGGCATTCGGCCACCATCCAGTGGCGTACCGACGTCAGCATCCAAAACAGTCTGTTGTGGGTCGCGGCGAAGGAGGACTTCTTCCAGGCGGGTTCCGCGGCGGGACGCCGGATCGATGCCTCGTTCCGCGAACTGGAGAGCTCCCGCATCGTCAACGACCCGGTCGTCCGGCTGCACCGCGTGCGACTGGACGACCTCGAACCCGGGACGGATTATCTCTATGCCGTCAGCGCGGACGGCGGCGAGACCTGGACCGACGTCCGGGAATTCCGTACGGCGGCCGAGTCCGAGCCTTACTCTTTCGTCTACATCGGCGATCCCCAGAACGGCCTCGACCAGTGGGGACAGCTGCTGCGCCAGGCAGAGTTTCGCTACCCCGAGGCGCGCTTCTACATGATCGCCGGCGACCTGGTGGACAAGGGAGCGGAGCGCGACAACTGGGACGAGTTCTTCCATGAGGGCTCGCCCGTATTCGACGAATCCGCCGTGGTGCCTGCCATTGGCAATCACGATAGTCACGGCGGCCACCCGACGCTGTATCTGCAGCAGTTCGCCCTGCCGGACAACGGCACGGAGAGGCTCGATCCGGGGCGCACCTATTATGTGGAATACCAGGACCTGCTGGTGGTGGTGATGGACTCCAATTACCAGCTGATCGAGCCGGAGCTGCAGGCCGACTGGCTCGACCGCGTGCTGGGCGGAAGCGACGCGCGCTGGAAAGTGGTGATCTATCACCACCCTTTCTATGCTTCACGCCCGGACCGCGATAACTACCCCCTGCGCGAGACCTGGGGGCCTATCTTCGACCGCCACCGGGTGGATATCGCTTTCCAGGGCCACGACCATGCCTACATGCGCACGGTGCCGATGCGCGGCCACCGGCCGGCCGCGGAAGGCGAGCACGGCACCATCTACCTGGTGGCCGTCTCCGGCACGAAGATGTACGAACAGGAACTGCCGGCGTTCGCCGCTTTCGGCGCCACCGATACGCGGACCTTCCAGTACATCGAGGTCGACCCCGCGGACGGCACGCTCGACTATCGGGCCATCGATACCGGCGGTCGGGTCATCGACACGTTTCGGCTGGAGAAGCCCCCGGCGGCCGCAGCGGACTGAGGCGAGCGCGAAGCGTCAGTCTCGTTCCACGAATATGTCCAGCGGCAATACCGCGGTCACACCGACGTTCGGCACGTCCACCAGCTGGCCGATACGCATGTCCACCGCGACGCTGGCGATCATGTACGCCTCTGCCCGATCATAGCCGTACTCCGCGACGATGTAGTCGATCATGGCGGCAAGCGCGTTTCGCGTCGCCAGATTGATATCGGCCGACAGATTGCTCAGGTCGGCGATCTTCGGCGACTGCAGATACGCGAGGTCCGCGGGCACGCTGCCTTTCTCTTTCAACGGGAAGCCGGTCACCGCGTAGAACCGCTCCGAGGGTATCCCGAGCACTCCTGCCGGCCCCTCGTAGTGCGGGCCGTGGGACAGGTCCGGCGGGTCGTCGACGATACGGGTGGTGACCGTCAGCCTGCCGCCCATCTCGATGGCCGTGCCCGACACTTCGCCGTCGCCCTGCGCGTAGTGGAAGTCGCCGACCGCAAGCCCGCAGCCGTCGACGAGGCACGGCAGATAGACGGTGGTGCCGGTCGTGATGTAGCGGATGTCCATGTTGCCGCCGTGTTCCCGCGGCGGGATGGTGCGCAGGCACTCCGACGGCTTCGCGCCGTCCGGCCCGCACACCGACGCAGGCGCGGCCTCGTCCGGGTCGGGGCCCATCACGGCGCCGCCGGACTCCAGCAGCTGGCTCTCCCGGGCCAGTGCATCGGCCAGCAGGGCCTCTCCGGGCAGCGTCGTCACGACGCCGGGAAAACTCGCGTTCGGGATACGCACGCCCGGCAGGGCGTCGCTGACCGCATAGTCCTCATTGATGCGCCAGACGATGAAGCGCTCGTCCGTCCCGAACTGGTCGCCTGCGAAGCCGAACGGTCCGGCCGTGGTCCAGCCGACGTCGTCGGGCTCGAGTGCCTCGATGGTCACCGCCAGCACGTCGCCGGCTTTGGCGCCTTCGATGAATACGGGTCCGGTCAGCGCATGGACGATGCCGACTCCTTCCCGCGGCATGCTCTTCGCACTAGAGGACTGATCCGGGTCCAGGGTGAGGTCGAAAGCATCGCGGCCATTGAACACGATACGCTCACCGGGCTCCGCGCTGGCAACCATCGGAATATCCGGATGCAGGCGGTTCATACACGCCGGATCGTCGGCGCAGGCCACGCTGCGATCGCCGACGACCACTTCGGCGGCGGCGTCCGTAACTGCCGCCAGGCTCGACAGCAGCACTATGGCAAGACAACTGAGAAGACCCGGTTTCATACGCATATTCCTTTGAAGTTGTTGTATCTGCGCTGCGGATTCAGGACGATGCCACCTGCACGCCGCCGGCTGCGAAATCCCGCTGCAATGCCAGTTCCAGGCGCTCCGCGAGCGGCTCGCGTACCCGCTGTTTGGTATTGCGATGCGCTTCCATGTTGAGGGTGGCGAGTGTTGCGGCCATGTCGGCGGCCCGGGGCGCGAGGTCGCCCGCCGGCACTGCCTCGTCCAGGAACCCGGCCTCCACGGCCCCCGCGGAGTCGTAGACCCTGGCCAGCCCCACAGCCTGGTCGAGGTGTACCTGCGCCAGTCTCGCGCGGGCGAGTTCCACGCCGAACCAGGGCAGCGTCATCCCGATGGCCACCTCGTTCAGACCGAGTTTGTAATCGCCTTCCGTGCCGATGCGGTAGTCGGCCGACAGGCAGAGCAGCGCGCCCATGGCGAGCGCATGTCCGCTGACAGCCAGAACGACCGGTGTCTCGAAGGTCAGCAGCCGGTTGGCGATCTCCGCGCCCTGGCGCAGCAGTCTCGCGGCATCCTCGCCGCCCTGACCCATCACCGAGAGATCGAAGCCCGCGCAGAACTTGCCCGGTCGGCCGGCGATGATCACGACCTTGCCGGCGGCCGCCGCCCGGTCGAGACCGGCGTTCAGGCTGTCGAGCATGTCGAAGGACAGGGCGTTGGCCTTGCCGTCGTCCATGGTCAGCAGGCAGTGGGTTTCGTGTTCGGTGACTTCGAGCAGTGCGGTCATGACTCTCTCCCGGTCGGTCCGGCGGCCAGTCTAGCCTTACCGCGCGCCAATGGGGAGATCGCGGCAAGGAATCGCTGCAGGAGGCCGTCCGGCGGCTGACCAGCCTGCCGGCGGAGAACCTGAAGCTCGCCGGGCGCGGCGCGCTGAAGGAACAGTACTACGCCGACGTCGTGGTCTTCGATCCGGCGACCATCCAGGATCACGCGATCTTCGCCGAACCCCACCAGTACTCCATCGGCGTCGATCACGTGATCGTCAACGGGGTGCCCGTGCTGCTGGACGGAGAGCATACGGGAGCCACCCCCGGCCGCTTCGTGAAGGGACCGGGCTACGTGGCTCCCGACTGACGGCGGACTCGGGGCGGCCTGTGCGGCCTCAGTGATGATGCTGGCGATGAGCCAGATAGCAGGTCACGGCGATAGCCGCGCAGAGAATCGCGAGTGAGGCCGCGTTGAGAGCGAAATAGACGTCCACATAGTTCATGGCTTACCTCCCGCACCACCTGAGTGCCTGCAGGGCCGGCGCCGTCTTCAGGAGAATCGGGCTTACCGGCGTACAAAGATATTGGACCGCGAAAGGCATGTCGGATTCCGTGAGTTTCATCACAGGGCGGCGGTGGTGAGACCGGTTTTTCGTCGCGGCGCTCACACGTTCAGCAGCAGATGCTCCCGCTCCCACGGGCTGATCTCGCGGTGGAACTGCCGCATTTCGGCGCGTTTGACCGCTTCGAAGACCATGCAGAACTGCTCGCCCAGCACTTCGTGTATCTCGGTGGCCGCTGCGAAGCGGGACAGTGCCTCGTCGAGGGTGGTGGGGATCGGCCAGGCGTCCTCGTCCGGCTCCCCGGGCTCGGGCGGGCCGGGTTCGGCGGAGTGCAGCATGCCCAGATAGCCGCAGGCGAGCCCGACGGCGATCGCCAGGTACGGGTTCGCGTCGACGCCGACCACGCGATTCTCCATGCGGCGATTGTCGGGGCTCGAGTTCGGCACGCGCAGGCCGGTGGCCCGGTTGTCGAAGCCCCAGGCGAAATTGGTGGGTGCGCTGGATTCCTCGTCGTGGAAGCGCCGGTAGCTGTTCACGTACGGTGCCATCAGCGGCATGGCCTGCGGCAGGTAGTGCTGGCTGCCGCCGATGAAGTGCCGAAACAGCTCGCTTTCGCTGCCGTCGGGCCGACTGAACAGGTTGTGGGCTTCTCCGTGCCCTCCGGCGGTATCCAGGACGCTCTGGTGCACGTGCATCGCAGAGCCCGGCTCGTCGCGCATGGGTTTGGCCATGAAGGTGGCGAACATGTCGTGATTGAGGGCGGCCTCGCGGATGATGCGTTTGAAGTAGAACACCTGGTCGGCGAGTAGCAGCGGCTCGCCATGGGTGAGGTTGATCTCCACCTGGCCGGCGCCGTCCTCCTGGATCACGGTGTCGATGGCGAGCCCCGCGTCCTCGGCGAAGCGGTAGATGGTGTCGATGACCGGACCGTAGTCGTCCACCGCCGACATGGAATAGGACTGCCGGCTGGTGCGCCGTCGGCCGGTGCGGCCGAGCGGCGCCTCGATGGGTTCGTTCGGGTCCGTGTTTGGCTTGATCAGGTAGAACTCGAGCTCCGGCGCCACCACCGGCGCCCAGCCCCGGTCGGCATAGTGCTGCACTACATTCTTCAGCACCTGCCGCGGCGCAATACCGGCCGGCACGCCGTCGCGGGTGTACAGATCGTGGATGATCTGCAGCGTCGGCTCCTTCGCCCACGGTACGGCCCTTGCCGTCGACATGTCCGGTCGCAGCATCAGGTCCCCTTCCGCCCACTGGTTGTCGATGTCCATCTCGACGTCCAGCCCCGAGATCGTCTGGTAGAAAATGGAGACCGGCAGGTAGGTCACGTACTCGGGACTGAACTTCTTGGCGGGCATGGCCTTGCCGCGCGACATGCCGGCGAGGTCCGGCACGATGCACTCCACCTCGTCGATGTCGCGGCCGCTGCGGTAGTCCTTGAACGCCTCGGGGAGCGCATCCCGCCAGTCAGCCTCTCGATCGCTCATCTCATGGTTCCTGTTGTGAGCCTTTGACAGGGTCGAAGCCTACACGAACCGCGTCGAGCAATGCCTGCGTCCGTTCGGCGGCGTGCATGCGCTGCTCCCGCAGCGTCGGGTCGCGGGCGTCGGCGGCGAAGTTCCGGAACATGAGCGCAGAGCCGGATTGCGGCGAGTCCACGCGGACCGCGGTCCCGGCGTCTTCGCGGGCGCGATTGCCATTGGCCCAATAGCGATAACTCGCCGTGCCGCCTTCCTCCTCGCCGACGAAGTTCTCCATGTGGATCCGTCCACGGCTGCCCGACAGTGTCAGGTCGATCGAGACCGTATCGGCGTCGAAGCCGCAGCGCCACGTGGAGACCGTGTCGTTGTCGAAGGCGATCGAGCCTTCGCCGGCGACGATGACGCCGGTCGGCTCGTCGTGCCGGAGCCGGGTGCTGACGGAGCGCACGGCGCTGTCCGGGGCCAGGTATTCCAGCGCAGCGCGCATGTTGTACCAGCCGAGATCGCCGAGCGCCCCCAGGGGCTCCAGGGCCGGGTCGTAGCGGATGTCATCGCGGTCCGTCAGGCCGATCAGGAAAGACGAGTCCAGCAATCGTGGCCAATCCTTCATCCCCTCCAGGTGCGCCTGAATATGCGCCGTCCGCGGATGATGGACGAAGTGAGTCGCATCCATGAAGGCCACGCCGTTTCCGCGGCACGCGGCCGTGATCCGCTGCAGCGAGGGCAGGCTCGCGAACGGCTTCTCGCCGAGTACGTGCTTGCCCGCTGCGCCGGCGGCCACGCAGATCTCCTCGCGCAGGGCTGTGGGTGTGGCGACGTAGACGGCGTCGACGCCGTCCCAGGCGAGCATCCGTTGCCAGGAATCGAATGCCTCGTCGGCGCCGTGTGCCCTGGCGAACGCCGAGGCAGTCTCCATGCGTCGGCTGGCGACGGCGGCGAGCTCTGCCGACGGCGACCTATTGACCACGTCGGCCATCCAGCCGGCGATATTGCCGGTGCCGACAAAACCCCAGCGCAGCGGCGGCGGATTCGCGGGCGGCTTGCGAGACGGTATCCGTGTCATTCCGGTACCGGCCGCAGCGAACGTCGTGCCTTCAAACGACCCGTGCCAGCACTACGGGGAAGTGGCCGCTGGGAATGTCCGTCGACTCGTCGAACTCCACCACGAGCAGATCCCGGTCCCCGGCCGGCACGCTCTGCAGCAGCCGGTCCTTCTCGTTGAGCGCCTCGCCGGCGAAGTACATCTGCGTGGTGAGTTCGTGATAGCCGCGCCGCGAGACCCGGAAGTGAATGTGCGGTGGCCGGGTCCAGTTGCCGCCCACCTTGTAGGCGCCGGGCTTTATGGTTCTGAACGCGTAGCGGCCCTCGGCGTCCGACCTGATCATCGCCCAGCCCTGGAAGCCGGGGTCCACCGGAGCGGTGGCCGGGTCGGCCTCGTGGTGATAGCGGCCCCAGGTATTGGCCTGCCAGACGTCCACGAGTGCGCCCGCAATCGGCTGACCGTCCTCGTCCAGCACCTGCCCGGTCACCCGGATCACCTGTCCCTCCGCCATCCGATCCCGGCCCTCGATCAGAGTCAGGTCCGCGTCCTTGTCCGCCTGCTGGTGCGTCGGGTAGAAGGGACCCTCGGGGTTGGCGGGCGTCACGGCCCGCATACCTGCCCCGATGGTGGGGCCGGCGGCACCGGCGGCCAGGCCGACCCCGGCGGTCAGCAGCGCGCGGCGGCTCAGTTTCTTTCTCTCGCTCATTCGGCACTCCCCAGTCGCGATGAATCGCGCAGGTATTCGTAATTCTCCACCGGCCGGCTGGCGTTAGCCAGCGTCTCTAGTGTCGGGCATCGAGCAGGATCGCGCGATAGCGTCCGGCGAATTCGCCCGCTGCCGCCGCATCGAACACCGCTTTGCGGTAGCGCAGCGTCAGGGTCATGCGGTCCTCCAGCGAAACGGCGCCCACCGAAACGCCCATCGGCATGTGGGCCGGCGGCGAGAAGTAGATGGCGTGGACGCGGCCGGCATCTCCCATCACCGGCGCCGCCGCCAGGCGACCCAGGTTCGACAGCCAGCTCGTCTGCACGTGTCTCCTGCCGACGGTCGGCGCGATCTCCCGCAGGCGGGCCTTCAAGACGGCCGGCAGGAATCGCGGGATGGACAGGACGTCTATCAGGGTGCCGGCCGCTCCCGCCTCCTTGAGCCGCAACGTCTGCCGGCAGACGGCGCCCACCGCCGAATCGAAGTCCCTCTGGTCAGTCTCGTCGAGGATGACGTTTACGTACGAGGAGAAGTTGGAGACCACCTCGTACCACCATTCCCGCGGCCGCAGGTTCACAGGCATCATCACCGAGATCTTGCCGGTCCGGCCGCCGGTCTCCCGATTCCAGGCCCGGATCGTGAGGGCGAGCCCGGCCAGCAGCATGTCGTTGACCGTCGCCGGTTGCCGGCGGCCAGCGAGGAAGCGCGCCGTCTCTTCCGCGGTGAACGGCAGCAGATGTACGCCGTAGCCGGGCGCATCGTCCGGATCGCCCGGCGGCGCGCCATGGCCGTTGATGCGCACGGGCGCCGTCGTCGAGCGCAGCAGGTACTCGGCGAACAGCCCGAGCCGTTCCAGGCGCTGGCGCAGGCTGTGCGTCGCCGCCAGCGATCCGAGGTCGCGTACGGCGAGAGGGTCGATGTCGGGTACCGGATCTTCCTCCCCGGCGTAATGGCGCACGATGGACGTCATGATCCGGAATGCGGAGAGGCCGTCCGCCACGGCGTGATTCAGGTTGATTATCAGGCGGTCGCCGTCCGGCGCGCGGGCCAGCAGCAGACGGAAGCCGGGCGAGACGTCGAGCGGCACGCTGGTGCTCAGCAATTCCGCTCGCAGCTCGGCGAGATCCTGCTCGGTGTCGGCCTGCCGGACGCGCAGCGGCTCGATGTCCGACTGCTCGCCGATCTCCCAGCTGTAGCTCACCGACCCGGCGTGATAGGGCCGCAGGCGGGCCCGAGCGAGCGGATGGCGCCGCTGTGCATGCCCGATCGCCGCCAACAGGCACTCCTCGTCGATACGGCTCTTCAGCTGCAGCTCGAGGTGGATGCTCCAGGGGTCCTGAGGGCGCTCGATATTCAGGAACGCGGCATCAAGGAGATTCAGTTCGGTTGTTATCATCCACGGCGTACCATCATGTAGCGGGATCATAACCGCTGCACCCCGCAATCGCTTCCGCAACAGAAGGTCTGAGCATGTCGATAACGAACAGGCGACTCGGAAAGCACGGCGTCCTGGTCAGCAACCTCTGCCTGGGCACGATGAATTTCGGCTGGCACACCACGGAGGAGGACAGCTTCCGCATCATGGACCGGGCGCTGGAGCTCGGCATCAACTTCTTCGATACGGCGGACGTCTACGGCTGGGCGGTGGAGAACGGCCACACCGAGGAGATCATCGGCCGCTGGCTCGCGCAGGGCGGCGGACGTCGGGATGCGATCGTGCTGGCCACCAAGGTCTACAACCCGGTGGACCGGAAGGCGAACTTGCCGGAAGTGAACAGCGACGGCTCGAGCCTCAGCGCCTACAAGATCCGCAAGCACTGCGAGGGCAGCCTCAGGCGCCTGCAGACCGAGCACATCGACCTCTATCAGATGCACCACATCGACCGCGACTGCCCCTGGGACGAGATCTGGCAGAGCTTCGACGCGCTGGTGGGACAGGGCAAGGTGGTCTATGTCGGTTCCAGCAACTTCGCGGGCTGGGACATCGCAACAGCCTGTCAGGAGGCCTCGCGGCGCGGCTTCATGGGCCTGGTGAGCGAGCAGAGCACCTATCATCTGGACAACCGCATGGTGGAGCTGGAAGTCATTCCCGCCTGCCGCCACTACGGCCTCGGGCTGATACCGTGGAGCCCCCTCGGTGGCGGACTGCTCGGCGGCGCGCTGGAAAAGCACGACGCCGGCCGGCGCACCGACGAGAACTTCGCGAAGTACATCGAGAAGAAGCGCGGTCAGCTCGAGCAGTACGAGGGGCTCTGCCGCGACATCGGCCACCCGCCCGGCGAGGTGGCTATCGCGTGGCTGCTGCACAACCCGGTGGTGAGCGCGCCCATCATCGGGCCGAGGACCATGGAGCAGCTGGAGAGCGCCGTGCGCGCAGCCTCCATCGAACTGGACCGGGAGACACTGGACAGGCTGGACGAGATTTTCCCCGGACCCGGAGGCGAGGCACCGGCGGCCTACGCCTGGTGAGCGCCGTGCTCAGCGCCGTGGCGCGGCCGCCCTTCCCAGCCGGTCGTTGATGGCCTCGCCGAGGCCCTCGGCGGGTATCGGCATCACGGCGATGGTGTTCGCGCCCTCGGCATCCAGTTCCCGCAGCATGCGGTAGAGGTTGGCCGCCGCCTCCACGGTATCTCCGGCCGGCGAGAGATTGAGGGCCTCCGGCGGAGCGTTCGGCCCGAAGCCCAGCAGCACCTCGCCGTCCCGCGCCTCGGCCGCCTCGCGCCGGATGGCGGCCTTCGGGGCATAGTGGGAGGCCAGCTGGCCGGGCGCGGTGACCGACTCCCCGGCAGGTTCCGCCACGGGCCCTGCGATCGATTCGATGCGCTCGCGCTCGATGGCGCCCGGACGCAGCAGCCGCGGCGGCTCGCCGGGCAGCAGCGAGACGATGGTGGATTCGATACCGGCGCTGCAGGGTCCGCCGTCCAGCACCAGTGCCACGCCGTCGCCGAGTTCGCGGGCGACGTCCTCCGGCCGGGTGGGACTCAGCCGGCCGGACGGATTCGCCGAAGGCGCCGAGACCGGTCCGCCGAACGCCTCCAGCAGCGCCTGCGCCAGCGGATGGCCCGGCACCCGCAGGGCGATGGTGCCGAGCCCGGCGCGGGCAAGGTCGCAGGTGCGCCCGGTCGCGGCCGCCGGCACCACCAGTGTCAGCGGGCCCGGCCAGAACGCCTCCGCCAGCGCGAGCGCACGCTCGTCCAGCTCGCCTTCCCGGGCGGCGAGTTCGGCGGAGGCGACATGAGAGATGAGCGGGTTGAAGCGGGGCCGGCCCTTGGCGGCGAAAATCCGGGCTACGGCCGCGGGATTGGCCGCATCGCCGGCCAGCCCGTACACCGTCTCGGTGGGCATGCCGACCAGGCCGCCGTCACGAAGCGCCTGAGCCGCCCGCTCCACGGCTGCTGGGCCTCGGACGATGGGGGCTGACTGGCTCATCGGCGGGAAACTCGGCGCTTGCGCACGGTGCGTTGGCGGAATTCTAGCCTGCCGGTGGTTCCTGCTGCGCGCTCAGCGTGACCTCGAACTCCACGACGACCTCGCTGCGCACGAATTCGGGGTCCGCGAACTCGCCGGTGCCCACGTCGAAACGCTGCCGGTCGATACGGGTGCCGCCGGCCATCGTGAAGCGGCCCCGGGCGATGATCGCCTCGCCGTCGGGGGTGAGTTCGTAGCGTATCGACTGTGGCGCGGTGATGCCTTTCAAGGAGAGTTCGCCGTCGGCGACATATTCCCGGCCGTCACGGCGCACCGCGGTACTCTCCCAGGCCGCCGTCGGGTGCCGCTCCACGGCGAAGAAATCAGGGCCTTTCAATGTCTCGTCCCGGTCCCGGTTGTCGCTGTCGGCAGATGCGAGAGCGACCGTCACACGGATCTCGTGGTCTTCCGGTGCCTCCCCGGCCTGGCAGTAGCGCACCGAGAACTCGCCGAATCGGCCTGTAAATCCCGTGTCTTCGACGGCGCCCGAGAAAGTGAGCTCGCCGGAAGACGCGTCGCCGGTGTAGCAGCGAGCGTCACCTCCGGCTGCTTCTGATACCGGTATGGCCAGGGCAACCAGGAAGACGAGTGCTGCGCGGAGCGCTAGTTTCGGAATGGCAGCATCCTCCTCAACACGTCGTCGCGCAGCAGGAAGTGGTGACGCAGGGCGGCACCGGCGTGCACGGCGGTCACCGCCAGGAGTGCCTGGCCGAGGAACTCGTGGGCGTCCTCGAACACGTCCTCCAGATCCTCGTCGCTCGGAGCGAGGTCCGGGATATCGATCAGCCCGAAAAACTCCGCGCCGTAACCCGCCGCCGAGGTATAGGCCCAGCCGGTGAGAGGTATCGCCAGGATGAGCGCATACAGCGTCCAGTGGGAGGCGCTGACCGCGATCCGCTCCCAGCGCGCCATCGTCGGCGGATCGTCCGGCGTCCTGCTGAGCAGCCGCCAGACGAGCCGCAGGACGGCGAGCGCCAGTATGGTCATGCCGATCGACTTGTGCTGGTTTACCAGCGCGAATTCCAGGCGGACGGAATCCGCCTCGTCGATGCGCCAGGCCCAGACGAATTGCGCCAGGACGCCCGCGACGACCAGCCAGTGCAGGAGCTGGGCGACGAGGCCCCACGCCGTCGCGGTGTTGCGCAGTGGAACTCGCATGGCAGGCACTCTACCGCAGGGCGGCTCGGCACGGTACACCGCGCCGGACGCGTCCGGCGCGCGCCGCCGGCTTCCGGCCGGCAGCGCGGATTGCTACTCTGACGCGTCTTCCCAGGCAGTATCGAGGCACCATGTCGGACTCAGAGACCTACACGCCACCCCGCGTCTGGACGTGGGACCAGGAAAACGGCGGCCGATTCGCCAAGATCAACCGGCCCGTCGCCGGCCCCACCCACGACAAGGCGCTGCCGGTCGGCGAGCACCCGCTGCAGCTCTACTCGCTGGCGACGCCGAACGGCGTAAAAGTCACGGTCATGCTGGAGGAACTGCTGGCGGCCGGCCACAGCGGCGCCGAGTACGACGCCTGGCTGATCCGCATCGACGAGGGGCAGCAGTTCGGCAGCGGCTTCGTCGCCGTGAACCCCAACTCGAAGATCCCGGCCATGATGGATCACGGCACGTCGCCGCCGACCCGGGTCTTCGAGTCCGCCGCGATTCTGCTCTACCTGGCGGAGAAGTTCGGCGCTTTCGTGCCGTCGGATCACCACCGGCGGGCGGAGTGTCTGAACTGGCTGTTCTGGCAGGCGGGCAGCGCGCCGTTCCTGGGCGGCGGATTCGGCCACTTCTATGCCTATGCCCCCGAGAAGTACGAATACCCCATTAACCGCTACACGATGGAGGTGAAGCGCCAGCTGGACGTGCTCAACCGCCGACTCGCGGACAACCGCTATCTCGCCGGCGAGGAATACAGTATCGCCGACATGGCGGTCTGGCCGTGGTACGGCGCGCTGGCGGCGGGCAAGCTCTACGAGGCGGGCGAGTTCCTGGACGTGCAGTCGTACGAGCACGTGCAGCGCTGGACCACGGAGATCTACGAGCGCGAGCCGGTGAAGCGCGGACGCATCGTGAATCGGGCGTGGGGCGACCCGGCGTCCCAGCTGCACGAGCGCCACAGTGCGGAAGACTTCGAGACCCGCACCCAGGACAAGATCGGCGATTCCTGAATACGTCAGGGCCGAGACCGTGAACCCGGCCGCCGAGCCGGATATTCGCGTCATCCCGGTGACGCCGCTGCAGCTTACCGGCCGGCGTTCCCGGCCTTGCGCAGCCGTTCCCGCCAGAACTCCGCATTACGGATGCCGAGCTTTTCCGGGTCGAAGGTGTAGCGCTCGACCCCGGCCCGGCGTTGGCGTTCGTAGTCCCACAGGGCGGTCATGGCCGGATGTGCCCGGAAGAACAGGATCAGGATGGCGACGATGTTCAGCCACGCCATCAGCCCCACGCCGATCTCGCCGAGCCCCCAGGCCAGGCTGGCCGTGCGCACGGCGCCGTAGAAGACCGAGGCCATCAGGATCAGTTTGAGGATGGTGAGCTCGTAGGGGATGCGGAAAAAACGGCGCAGATAGGCCACGTTGGTCTCCGCGATGTAGTAGTAGGCCAGTAGCGTCGTGAAGGCGAAGAAGAACAGCGCGATCGCCACGAAGGGCTTGCCGAATCCCGGCAGCGCACTCTCCACCGCCAGCTGGGTGAACGTGGGGGTATTCGGGTCGATGCCGGCGTCCACGAAGTGGAAGCCGGCCAGCGGCGTGCCGTTGCCGTCGACGACGTTGTAGGAGTTGGTGATCAGGATCATGAACGCGGTGGCCGTGCAGACGAACAGGGTGTCCACATACACGGAGAATGCCTGCACGAGGCCCTGCTGGGCCGGGTGGTCCACCTCGGAAGCGGCGGCCGCATGGGGACCCGTGCCCTGGCCCGCCTCGTTGGAAAAGATGCCGCGCTTGACGCCCCAGAAGACCGCGCCGCCGGTGACGGCCTCGATGGTAAAGGCATGCTCGACGATGAGGCCGACGATGCCCGGCAGAGCCGACGCGTTCATGATCACGATTCCCACCGCGGTCACGATGTAACCCAGGGCCATGAACGGCACGACCACCTGGGTAAAGTGGGCGATGCGCTTGACGCCGCCGAAGATGATGAAGCCGAGCACGGAGACCACGGCGACGGCAGCGCCGAGCTTCGCGTAACTGACGGTGCCGAGGCCGGTCGTGAGTTCGGCGCCATTGCCGAAGGCCAGTTCCACGGCGTTGCCGATGGCGTTCGACTGGACGCCGGGCAGCAGCATGCCGGTGGCGATGATGGTGGTGACCGCGAACACCCAGGCATAGGACTTGAGCCCCATCGCCTTCTCGATATAGAAGGCCGGCCCGCCGCGGTACTCGCCCTCTTCCTCTTCCTTGTAGATCTGGCCGAGCGCGGACTCGATGTAGGCCGTGGCCGCACCGAGGAAGGCGACGATCCACATCCAGAGCACCGCCCCGGGTCCGCCGAAGCCGATGGCCGCGGCTACACCGGCGATGTTGCCCGTGCCAACGCGGCCCGACAGGGAGACGGTGAGCGCCTGGAAGGAGGAGATGCCCCGTTTCGACTCACTACCGGCGAACAGCAGCCGGATCATCTCGCCGAACAGACGCACCTGGACGAAACGGGTGAGCACCGAGAACAGCAGGCCTGCGCCCAGGCACAGGTAGACGAGTGGCGCACTCCAGACGAATCCGTTGATCGCATCGACGATCTGCTGCATGCCGGGCTCCGGGGTCCTGCGGGCGAAGGCGGGATTCTATCCTGCCCGGCCACGGGCTTGCCCGGCCGGCAGGCCGTATCGGCATTGACAATCCTCTTATATGTCGATTATTCTCGACATATGGAAATAACAGCCGCTACGCGCTCGCTCGCCGCTCTCGCCCAGGACAGCCGGCTGTCCACCTTTCGCCTGCTGGTGCGGGCGGGTGGTGAGGGGATGCCGGCCGGGGCCATTGCTCAGGCGCTCGACATCCCCCACAACACGCTGTCCACCCACCTCGCCACCCTGACGAACGCCGGTCTGATCCGCCCGCGGCGGGAAGGACGCAGCATCATTTACAGCGTCAATTTCGACGGTACCCGGGCGCTGCTCGGCTTCCTGCTCGAGGACTGCTGCCAGGGCGCGCCGGAGGTCTGCACCCCGGTCCTGGACAGCGTGCTGGCAGATTGCTGCAGCCCTCTGCCTGAAGGAGAAACCACTCATGAAACGCCTGCACGTTAACCTCAGCGTCGAGGATCTCGATGCCTCCGTCCGCTTCTACTCGCTCCTGTTCGCCGCCGAGCCGAGTGTGCTGAAGGCCGACTATGCCCGCTGGATGCTGGAAGACCCGCGGGTGAACTTCGCCATCAGCACCCGCCAGCCCGGTCGGGGTGTGAACCATCTGGGCATCCAGGCCGAGGACGACGGTGAACTCGAGGAAGTGTTCGGACGCCTGCAGGAGGCGGGCGGGCCCGTGCTGGATGAAGGCGATACCACCTGCTGCTACGCCCGCTCCACCAAGCAATGGATTACCGACCCGCAGGGCGTGGCCTGGGAGACGTTCCTGACCCGGGGCGAGTCCGCGGTCTACGGTCATGACCATCCGGTGCGTGCGGAGGAATCCGCATCGCGCCCCTGTTGCTGAGGCCCGCCATGTCCGGTTCCGACGCAGCGAAACGGGTGCTCGTCCTCTGCACCGGCAACTCCTGCCGTTCGATCATGGCGGAGGCGCTCGTGAATTCTCTCGGCCAGGGCCGCTATGCGGCCTCCAGCGCCGGCAGTCAGCCGGCCGGCTACGTGCATCCGGAGGCGCTGGAGACGCTGCGCCGCCACGGCATCGACCCGGGCGAGCCGCGCAGCGAATCCTGGGATGCCTATGCCGACCAGCCATTCGACTACGTGATCACGGTTTGCGACTCGGCTGCGGCCGAGTCCTGCCCCGCTTTCCCGGGCGGGTACACGAAGCTGCACTGGAGCACGCCGGATCCGGCGAAGGCGGAAGGCACCGACGCCGAGATCGAGGCCGCCTTCGAACAGGCCTACACGATGCTGAAACACCGCATCGAGCAGGAGCTGCCATGAGCGCCGACACGCCGAAGGCATCGTCCGGTACTCCGCCCATGGGCCTCTTCGAGCGCTGGCTGTCCGTCTGGGTGGGCCTCGGTATCGTCGCCGGCGTGATGCTGGGTGCCGTCTTCCCGGGGCTGTTCCGCGCCGTCGCGGCGCTCGAGTATGCCAGCGTGAACCTGGTCGTCGCCGTCTTCATCTGGCTGATGATCTATCCGATGATGGTGAACGTCGACTTCGCCTCCCTGAAGGATGTCGGCCGGCGACCGAAGGGGCTCTGCGTCACCCTGGTCGTCAACTGGCTGGTGAAGCCGTTCACCATGGCGGCGCTGGGCGTACTGTTCTTCGAGTATCTCTTCGCCGGCCTGGTGGAGCCGGAGACGGCGCGGGAGTACATCGCCGGCATGATCCTGCTGGGGGTCGCCCCGTGCACGGCGATGGTGTTCGTCTGGAGTCAGCTCGTCCGGGGGGATGCCAACTACACCCTGGTGCAGGTGTCCATCAACGACATCATCATGGTGTTCGCCTTCGCGCCGCTCGCCGCGTTCCTGCTCGGCATCACCGACGTGGTGGTTCCGTGGGAGACGCTGCTGCTCTCGGTGGTGCTCTACGTGGTGACGCCGCTTGCGGCCGGCTACCTGACGCGCCGCGCCCTGGACGGCCACGACGACCCGGAGCGGGTCGCCGCCTTCACCGCGAAGGTGAAGCCGTTCTCCATCATGGGGCTTGTCGCCACCGTTGTGCTGCTGTTCGGTTTCCAGGCGGAGACCCTGCTCGCCCGGCCGGACGTGATCGTCCTCATCGCCATCCCGCTGCTGGTGCAGAGCTACGGGATATTCGCCATTGCCTACGGCTGGGCCTGGGCCTGGCGCATCCCCTTCGAGACCGCCGCGCCGGCCGCGCTCATCGGCACGTCGAACTTCTTCGAACTCGCGGTGGCCGTCGCCATCAGTCTGTTCGGCCTCCAGTCCGGGGCGGCGCTGGCCACTGTAGTCGGTGTCCTGGTGGAAGTGCCCGTGATGCTGTCGCTGGTCGCCATCGCCAATCGTACGCGGCACCATTTCGCGAGCGCAGCGGAGGCGGCTGGTCCCGTGTCCGGCTGAGCCCTCGGTCGCCGCTCAACGCCAGTCGATCAGACGGCCCCTCGCCGTGCCTCGAGCTGCATGCGCACCTCGTGCGCCTTCTCCTCGGTGATGGAGTAGCTCGCGATCATCCAGATCGCTATCGCCGACGTGGCCGCCGGGATGAACGCGTCGCAGAGCCGCATGAGATAGATGGCGCGATCGGTCTGGTTACCCCCCAGCTCGACGTCGAATCCCGTGGCATTCAGCAGGAAGCCGCTCGCGGCGAGTGCTGCCGCCATGCCCAGCTTGACGACCCACCAGAAGATGGAGCCGTACATACCCTCACGCCGCTGGTGCGTATTGATCTCGTCCGCATCGACCACATCGCAGATCATGGCCGGCATCAGGGTGAATAATCCGCCGAGACCGAACGCCATCAACGGCGCGGGCAACAGCACCAGCCAGGGTACCTCCGGGTTGTAGCAGACCCACTTCAGCGCATAGCCCACCATCGATATGCCGATGGCCACGAAGAACGCCCGCCGTTTGCCGACCTGCGTGCCCAGCCAGGTAACGAATATGATCACCACGAAGGTCGAGACTGCGCCGAGGGAGCCGGCGTAACCGGCGTATTTCGATCCGAGTTCCGTGTCGCCGCCGAACACGTAGTAGATGATGACGTAGAACTGGAAGGACGCGATCAGCATGAAGCCGTTGAACACAAGGAAGGTGGCGATACACAGCTTCACGAACGGCTTGAATTTCAGCGCCAGCCCGAAGCCGCGGAAGAAGTCGAGCATGCTGTATACGAACCCGCTCGCCACCTCCTTCACTTCACCGGCGAGCACGCCACTGTCATCGTCGGCCGGGACGGCTTCCTTGAAGCGCTCTCGCAGGAAGATGGCCGGCAGGATGCCGATGCAGGCGACGAAGATCGCGATGACGATCGCCAGCCCGGCCGCGCCCTGCGCCATGTCGTCGAACCACGCCTCGTTCTGCATGATCCAGAGGAACCAGGGCGCGACGACATAGGCAAGCTGGCCGATGAAGTTCTGCACGCCCATCAGCCTGGTGCGCTCGTGGTAGTCGGGCGTGAGTTCGTAACCGAGCGCCACCCACGGCGTGGCGAATATCGTGTAGGCGAGGTAGAAGATCAGCGAGCCGCTGAGGAAGTACCAGAAATAGAAGGCATCGCTCTTGCCCTCCGGCAGCTGCCAGAGGATCGCGTAGATGATCGCGACGGCTATCGCGCCCACGAAGATATACGGACGGCGGCGTCCCCATTTCGACCTCGTGTGGTCCGAGATGTAGCCCATCAGCGGGTCGGTGATCGCGTCCGTCAGCCGGGGCAGGGCACCGAGCAGCCCCACGAGGGCCGGATTCATGCCGAGGCCGAGGTTGAGTACGATGATCATGCCGCCGATGGCGCCGGCCAGCAGGTTATTGACGAATGCGCCGAGCCCGTAGACGAGCTTCAGCGGGAACGGGATGCGATCCCGCGGTGCAGTCTCGTAATGTGCGGCTTCGTTCATTATTCTTCGTGTGCCCCCCCGACAGCACAAAGCCAGGCTGAATATGCTGCGTCAAATTGACAGCGCTGTCAAACAACATCGATAATTGCTCGATGCTTGTTCGATAATCGGCCCGGGGCATGGGCCCGCAAATCGTGTCCGTTCAGCAGGCTCCTGCGAGGTTTTCCGATGACGAGCTTCAAGGCCAGCCCGGTCCAGGCTGCCGACCCGATCGGCCGGCGCGTCGGCGCCCTGCTGGCGGAAATGACGCTGGACGAGAAGATCGGCCAGATGAGTCAGATCAACGGCGGCGAGAGCTACATCCACGATTACCTCGCCGACGGCCTGCGCGCAGGGCGCGTCGGCTCCGTGCTGAACGAGGTGGACGTCGACACGGTGAACGAGCTGCAGCGGATCGCCGTCGAGGAGAGCCGACTCGGCATCCCGCTGCTGATCGGAAGGGACGTGATCCACGGCTTCCGCACCATCTTCCCGATCCCGCTGGGCCAGGCGGCGAGCTGGAACCCCGAGCTCGCGGCCGAGTGCGCGGCCATCGCGGCCCGGGAGGCTGCCGCCGCCGGGATCAACTGGACGTTCGCCCCGATGATCGACATCGCACGGGACGCGCGCTGGGGCCGTATCGCGGAGAGCCTCGGTGAGGATCCGCTGCTCGCGAGCACGCTCGGTGCTGCCATGGTCCGTGGCTACCAGGGTGATGAAGAGGGCACCGGACAGGCAGCCGGGTTGTCGGACGCGGGGACGATCGCCGCCTGCGCGAAACACTTCGCCGGCTATGGCGCCGCCGAGAGCGGCCGCGACTACGCCACCGCCAACGTCCCCGAGAACGAGTTGCGCAACGTCCACCTGCGCCCGTTCCACGCTGCGGTGGACGCCGGCGTGGCCACCCTGATGACGTCGTTCAGCGAGATCGACGGCGTGCCGGCCACCGCCAGCGAGTTCCTGCTGGAGACCGTGCTGCGCGGCGAGTGGGGCTTCGAGGGCCTGGTGGTCAGCGACTGGGACTCTGTCCGGCAGCTCAGCATCCACGGCCTGACCGCGGACGACCGGGGCTCCGCCTTCGAGGCGGCCCGGGCCGGGGTCGACATGGAGATGCATGGCGATGCCTACCTCTGCCATCTGACGCAGCTGGTCGAGGAGGGCGAGATCGCCCTGGCAAGGATCGATGCGGCGGTCGCGCGGATACTGACGCTCAAGTTCCGGCTCGGCCTGTTCGAGAACCCGTACACCGATCCCGGTGCATTCCCGCCGGCAGCGGACGAGGAGGCGCTGGCCACCGCCAGGCGGGCGGCCTTGCAGAGCGCGGTCCTGTTGCAGAACGACCGCCAGGCACTGCCACTGTCGATGGAGACCGCACGCACGCTCGCGGTGATCGGCCCCCTCGCCGATGCGCCCCGGGACCAGATGGGGACCTGGGTATTCGACGGTGACCCGGGCCTCAGCGTCACGCCGCTGCAGGCCATCCGCGAACACGCGGGCGAGGAGATAGACGTCCGTTATCTGCCGGCGATGGACACCTCGCGCAGCCGCGACACGGCCGCCTTCGACGAGGCCGCGGCGCTGGCCGCCGACGCCGATGCCGTGCTGCTGTTCCTGGGCGAGGAGGCCATTCTGTCGGGCGAGGCGCATTCCCGGGCGGACATCGGCCTGCCCGGGGCCCAGGCGGAGCTGGTAGCCCGGGTGCGCGAGGCAGGCACACCGGTGATCGCGGTGATTCTCGCCGGCCGGCCGCTGACGCTGTCCGATGTGGTGGACCGGGTCGACGCGATCCTGTACGCGTGGCACCCTGGCACGATGGCCGGCCCGGCCCTGACGGATCTCCTGTTCGGCGTCGAATCGCCGTGCGGCAAGCTGCCGGCCACCTTTCCGCGCATGGTCGGGCAGGTGCCGATCTACTACAACCACAAGAACACCGGCAAGCCACCCTCGCCCGACACCGTCGTCCACATCGACGACATCGACCCGAGCGCGCCCCAGCTCTCGCTCGGCATGACCGCCTTCCACCTGGACGCCGGCTACACGCCGCTGTTCCCGTTCGGGCACGGGCTGTCCTATACGACCTTCGACTACGAGAACATCCGTACCGACGTCGCCGAATTCGCCCCGGGCGGTTCGGTCACCGTCAGCGCCGACGTCACCAACACGGGTGACCGGCCGGCCGTGGAGGTGGCCCAGCTCTACGTCCGCGACCTCGTCGGCAACGTCACCCGGCCGGTCCGGGAGCTGAAGGGGTTCCGCCGCCTGCGGCTGGAACCCGGAGAGCGGACGAGCGTCTCCTTCGTCCTCGGGGCGGAGGATCTCGCCTTCTACGGCCGGGACATGCGGCTCAGGACCGAGCCGGGCGAATTCCATGCCTGGATCGGCGGCAGCTCGGCCACCGAATTGCAGACCGTCTTCCGCCTCGTCGGAAGCGTCTGACGACCTGTGGCCAGTCGCTCCAGTATCTCGTTGCGCGGTTTGCGGACCTTCTGTGTCGCGGCCAGGCACGAGAGCTTCCGCAATGCCGCCGACGAGCTCTCCATCACGGCGTCGGCCGTCAGCCACCAGATAAAGAGCCTGGAACAGGAACTGGGTGAGCAGCTCTTCGAGCGTAGCGCCCGCGAACTGCGCCTGACGAAGACCGGCCGCTCGCTGTACGAGGAGACCTGGCCGCTGATCGAGCAGCTGGACGCAGTGGTCGCGGCCTACAGGAAAGACACGCGGCGCCCCTCGATCCGCATGTCGGTGCAGCCGTTCTTCGCCAGCGAGTATTTCGTGCCCCGGCTGAGCGAGTTCACCGCAGAGCACCCGGATATCGACATCGAGGTGGGTACCAGCGACGAGACGGCCGAGACCCATCCCACGGACGCCGACTTGTCGATCCGCCTGTTCCGCTCGCCGCCTGCGAGCGTCAGATCCGACCTGTTGATGCCACTGCGTCTGGTCGTGGCAGGCTCGCCGGAATTCCGCAACAAGCTGGTGATGGATGGCAAGCGCGTCACCAGCGACTTTCCCCTGATCGTGCACGAGACCCACCCTACCGCCTGGGAGCGCTGGTCGCGGGCCAGCGGCATATCGCTGCCGAAGGGCAGCAAGGTCACGCGGCTGGATTCGATGATCGCCGTCGTGCGCGCCTGCGAGCGCGGCATCGGTGCGGCGCTGGTGCCGGTGCCGATCGCCGATCTCTGGTTCAAGTACGGCAGCATCGTTCGGCTGTTCGAGCCGGAACTCGTCGAGGAGGTCAGCTACTACCTCATCAGCCGATACGAGGACGCCGACGATCCGGCGATCGGCCTCCTAAGGCACTGGATTCTCGAGAATTTCACTGAGGTTAGCTGATTTTTTCTCAACCCTGGCGTGAGTTTTCTTCGTTTGTGAACGCACCTCCACGGCCCTATCTTGTGTGCGTCGGCCGAGCAAGCCGGCAGATCGCAAGAAGCACATTCGCTATGGAGAGTAAGACATGCGTTTCAATGCCAACCGAACCCGTGACCCGTTCCGGTTCAGCCTGAGAGGCAGGGCGGCGATCAACCCGTACGTCATCGTGCCCACCGTGCCCGACCACAAGATCAACGAGGCCTGGGACGCCCGACTGCAGCGGACCGCGCCTTTGGCAGTCCCGGACGAGCAGACGGGTTCGACGCGCGGGCTTGAAGACCTCCTCGCCCGCTACTTCGCGCCCGGGCGCCAGGCCGCCTAGCACCGGAGTTCCCCTCTGCGCCGCAGCCGGCGAGGCCTACCTCGCCGGCTGACCTTGCCCCGCGACGCCGGATAGCCGGCGACGGCAAACTCTTATGTCGGCCCGTCCGGCAGAGACGTGTGCGCCCGCCAAATTGACAACGCTGTCAATCTTTGATAATCCTGTCACCCGAAAATGACGATATGACGACATCCCCGTTCTGCGGGGACGATTTTCGGGGGAGCTATGAGATCTGGTAACGACGTGCTGCCGCACGTTGCGCTGTCGCCGGCAGCGCTTTCGTCTCTGTACGCATCGATTGGCAATGGGCGCGCCGCGCTCTCGCGCCAGGTCGCACCGCGGATCTGTCCGGTCCCGAATCCCGAGACGCGGGTCAGCGTCACCCAACACATCAGCCTCAAGCCTTCGGGCTTTCCGACTTTGAGGGAGAACCTATGATGCCCGGCCCGCGAGGATTGCCACGCTTTGTCGCCGCTCTGGCCACCCTGGTGGCGCTGTCTGCCTGTACCCAGGAAGACCGCGATCAACCGCTGCAGCAGGTCGAGCCGATCGACATCCCGGCGGCCGACACGACCACCGAGACCAACTTCAACATCGACAACCCGACGTTGGAGACCCCGGAGACCTTCCCCGTAAACGACGGCGATCTCCTGACGCTTGTCTGGAGCGACGAGTTCAACGGCACCCAGCTCGATCCGGAGACCTGGTTCTTCGAGTCCGGAGATGGGTCGGATTTCGTCGGTGACGGCGGCATCACCGGTCTGCCGTCGGGCTGGGGCAACAACGAGTTGCAGTGGTACCTGCCGGACAATGCACAGCTCGAGAACGGTGTCCTGAAAATTACCGCGCGGCGCGAGACCGTGGGAGATTTCGGTTACACATCCGCGCGGATCACCACCCGCGACCGCTTCGCATTCAAATACGGCCGCATCGAGGCGAGCATAAAGTTCCCGTCGGGCCAGGGTCTGTGGCCCGCGTTCTGGATGCTGTCCCAGGACAGCCCGTACGGCAGCTGGGCAGCCACTGGCGAGATCGACATCGTCGAAGCTGCCAACCTGGACGGCCAGCCCGGCCCCGGCGGCGTCGGCGGCGGCAACAACATCTTCGGTACCATCCATTATGGCGGCGAGTTCCCGGCCAACGAGTTCTCGAGCGTCGATTACACGCCGTCGGAAGACGTGACCGGCCGCTTCAACACCTATGCCCTCGAGTGGGACGAGTTCGAGATTCGCTGGTATTTCAATGGCGTGCTGTACGCCGTGCAGAATTCCTGGTTCTCGACGGCAGCGCCCTATCCGGCCCCCTTCGATCAGCCGTTCCATATCCTCCTGAACCTGGCTGTTGGCGGCGACCTCCCCGGTCCGCCGAATGGCTCGACGCCCTTCCCGGCCACGATGGAGGTCGACTGGGTCCGCGTGTATTCGGGTGAGGAGGTCGAGGTGGAACCGGCGGATCCGGGGATCATCCCGGAGGTCGTGATCAGCGCGGCCGACGGGGCGGCACCGGACCTGACACCGACATTCGAAACCTTCGGTTCGGGGAGCACTTTCACCGAGAACTTTGCCGGGGATAATTCCTACGCCAACGTGGTACAGGTCACGGTTGGAGCCGGCTACGGAGCCGGTACGCTCGCCCAGCTCGGCCTGACCGGTTTGACGCCCGGTTTCGCGACCGGGTACGGCGAGTTCGTGTTCAAGGTCAAGGGTCTCGACGAGGACAACACCGTCGTCGCGAAGCTGGAAGAGCCTTTCCCCGGGACGTCGGTTCCCATCCAGATCGACCTGACTGCTCCTCCCGCCGATGTCACGGTGACCGATCTCGGCGATGGGTGGTCGCAGGTGGTGATTCAGGTGGCTGCCTTCGGCGATGTCTCCACCTTCGAGCAGATTGTCTTCGAGACGCTGGTAGGGGCGTATGCCGAAGGTCACCGGTTCTACCTGGCGGACATCGGCTTCAACGTTGACGGCGGCGGTGGCGGCGGCGGTGGCGGCGGCACAGGTCTGGGCATCTTCTCCGAGACGAATACCGCAACGACAGTCACCATTACCAATATCGTGTCTGCAGGTAACTCGGTAGATATCGATACCGCCAGCACAGCGGTAACACCTTTCGATGGATCTGTGTCGCTGGCGCTGACCTATTCGGACAACAGCCAGAACAACGGTTTCGGTGGTGCGGTCTTCGAGTTCGAGGATATCGATGTCTCGGCTTACGACACACTGAAGTTCAGCATCGATACGTCGGCTTTCGCGGGGTTCGCGAATCTGACGGTCCAGTTCGAGCCGCCTGGCGGCGGTACACCCGGCGGCAATGTGACGCTGGCGAGCTATACGCCGGTGGCGTCTTCGGGCAACTGGGAGGTCTACGAGATTCCGTTGGCCGACTTCACAGCGGTCGATCCGACGCTGGTGAACAAGCTGGGCTTCTTCAACGCCCGTGATGGCTCCGACGTATTGCTGGCCGGGACGTTGTATCTGGACGATGTCCATTTGACGACGACTGGCGGCGGCAGCGGTGGCGGCGGTGGCGGTCCTGGTGCCGGCGACCTTGCCGTAAACGGCGGCTTTGAAGCCGGTGACCTGTCGGGCTGGGCTCTGTTCCCGGTCAGTTCAGATCCGAACGAGCAGACGATCGTGACGACGAATCCGAAGTCGGGGACTTTCGCGGGGCGACTCAACAATACGACTCCGGGAACGGCCTCGATCATCAAGCAGGCGAATCTGGCGCCGGTTGCTATCGGGCAGACCGCCACCGTCAGCTTCTCCGCACGCGGCAGTCTCGCAGCCGGTGGCGTTGCTTTCGCCGAGTTCTTTACCGAACTGGATGGTGAAGGTACGTCGAGCGCCCAGATTCTCGGCGGAGGCCCGCTGGCCCTGAACGCCGATCCGAACGTATGGACCGATTTCGAGTTCGTGGTGCCGATATCCGCAGATGTCTCTGGCGGCATAACCCTGCAGTTGACGGCCACTACGGGCGGCGCAGGCAGTTCTGCAGATGTCTACTACGACGACGTCTCCATCGTGATCAATTAAACCCGGGAATCGAGTTCCTACCAGATTCTTTGCAGAGAGTTCCCTCATGCACGTATCAGCAAGCACACGTTCATTCCGCAAACTGGCGCTAATTGCCTCGGCCCTCCTGCTGGCGGCTTGCGGCCAGGGTGACGGACCCGACTCGATCGGCAACGAGCCGGTGACACCGCTGCCGCCCAGCAGCGGCGACCCCTTCGATTCCGGTCTGCTGACCAACGGGGATTTCGAGGCGGGTGTCGATCCGTGGATCGGGAACGCGGCGAACGTAGTCGATGATGGCGGAAATCTCGTCAACTTCGCCGATATAACGGCGGCAGGCCAGCCCTTCGACGTCAACCTGAGCCAGGTCGTGGCGATCACCGAGGGTGAAACCTACACATTGACGTTCAAGGCCCGGTCCGATCGTGCGCGTACGATCCTGGCGGGTATCGGCCTGAATGTGGAGCCGTTCACGAACATTACAGAAACCGTAAACCTGACTACGGACTGGCAGACGTTTCAATTCCAGTTTACGGCCACAGGCTTCGGTGGTGCGGACAGTCGAGTGCTGTTCGACATGGGAGCCGATATCGGCCAGGTACTCATCGACGACGTCTCGCTGACCGTTGCGGGCCCCGGTGGTGGCGATCCTTCCATCGATCCGGATGCCGCACTGTTCACGAGCGCCGGCGCCCCGGACCTCGTTATTCCCGACGACTATCTCGAGCGGACGGCTTTCGGCTCGGGTTCGGTCATCGATCCGACCTATGCGGACGACGAGACCTACAGTCCGGTGCTGTCCGTCTTCAGCGGTACCGGCTACGGCGCCAACATCGCCCAGGTCGGTTTCATCGGCTTCCCGGAGGGCTTCCTGACCCAATACGAGACCGTCGATTTCAAGGTCAAGGGTATGCCCGGCTTCGTGATCTTCGTGAAGCTGTTCGACGGCGTCGACGCGCTGCGTCTCAATCTCACCAGCAGTGACTATTCGGCGCAGCTGGAGAACGGCTGGTTCCAGGTCTCGATACCGGTGGCCGATTTCAGCGGCGCCGCAGAGGCGACCGGCATCGTGTTCGAGAGCGACGACTCTTCAGCGACCGAATTCAGGATGCTGCTTAATGATATCGGTTTCAGCGGCACCGGCACCTACGTGCCCGCCGACCCGGGCACCATCCCGGAGGTGACGCTCTACGACCGTGACGGTGCGCCGGACCTCGAGCTCGGGGTGGACTACACCGAGATCTCGACATTCGGTTCCGGGGCTGATCTGGACGACGATTTCCGCGGCGATCTGGACTTCCGCCCGGTATGGTCGGTGACGACCGGCTTCGGCTACGACATCTGGAATGCGCAGCTGGCCTACCTGGGCTTCGATCCCGGTTTCGCGGCGCCGTATGCCACGCTCGACTTCAAGGTGAAGGGCCTGAGCGGCGACGTGATCCGCGTGAAATTCCTCGACGACCCCGATCCGCCGTACGTCGATATCGATGTGACAGCCTCGGCATATTCGACCGCGCTGGGCAACGGCTGGTATCAGGTGTCCGCGCCCCTCACGGAATTCCAGGGAGTCGAGACGGCGACGGGTCTTTTGTTCGAGACGATCGCTCCGGCGCCGACCGAGTCCTTCACCTACCTGCTGACGGATATCGGCTTCAGCGGCGACGCCCCGGTAGACACCACCACTTCGCTCGACTTCGAGGCGGATCCCGCGAGCTACAGCTTCGACAACTTCGGCGGTGGTGAGTCGACGGTGATCGGCAACCCGGATCAGAGTGGCATTAACACCAGCGGCCAGGTCGTGCAGATGACCAGGACGTCGGAGTCCGACTTCGGCGGCAGCACACTCGCGCTGCCGGAAGGTGTGGATTGGAGCCAGGGCGAGATCTTCAGGATGAAGGTGTGGTCGCAGCGGGCCGTGCCGGTGCTGTTCAAGATCGAAGGTACCCCGCCCGCGGAGCGGGGCGCCGGCCACGACGGCGGCGGCATCTGGCAGGAGCTGTGTTTCGACTTCACCGGCGAAAACGCTGGCGCACCCGTCACCGGTATCTCGTTCTTCTTCGATCTCGGAGCGGTCGGCGACGTGGCAAACAACCCGGACGACTGGACGTTCTACTACGACGACATCCAGCAGACGAGCGAGCCCTGCCCGGGTCCGACCGCCGTGGACTTCGAGGGAGATCCCGCGAGCTACAGCTTCGACAACTTCGGCGGCGGCGAATCGACCGTGATCGCCAACCCCGATCCGAGCGGGATCAACACCACCAGCCAGGTGGTGCAGATGACCCGGACTTCCGAGTCCGACTTCGGCGGCAGCACGCTGGCGTTGCCTGAGGGTGTCGACTGGGGCCTCGGCGAGATCTTCACGATGAAGGTCTGGTCGCAGCGGGAGGTGCCGGTGTTGTTCAAAGTGGAGGGTACGCCGCCCGCGGAGCAGAGCGACACCCACGATGGCGGCAGCGCCTGGCAGGAGCTGTGTTTCGACTTCACCGACAATAATGCGGGTCCGCCGGTCACCGGCATCTCTATCTTCTTCGACCTGGGGGCGGTCGGTGACGTCGCCAACAATCCGGGTGACTGGACGTTCTACTACGACGACATTCAGCAGACGAGTGAGCCCTGCCCGGTGGCGCCGCCGCCCGCGCCGGAGTTCACTACCATCACGTTCGACGACCCGGAGATGACGTACACGCTGACCGACTTCGGTGGCACGGCTTCGACGGTGACCAACGACCCGACCGGCGGCGCGAATCAGGTCGTGCTGACGGTGAAGTCGGATACGGCCCAGGTGTGGGCTGGCACAACGGTGTCGACACTGCCGGGCGAGGCGGTGCCGGTAATCCCGCTGGATGCGGACAACACGCAGATGTCGGTGCGGGTGTACTCGCCGGATGCGGGCATCCCGGTGCGCGTGAAGATCGAGGATGCGTCGGATCCGGCGATCTCGGTGGAGACCGAGGCGTCTACGACGGTGGCGAACGACTGGGAGACGCTGGTCTTCGACTTCGCGAACCAGGTCACCGGTACGGCGGCGTTCGACCCGGCAGCTACCTATAACAAGATCTCGATCTTCTTCAACTTCGGTACCGACGGAGCGACAGCGGGCGAGAAGACCTACTACTTCGACGACATTGATGTCGGTTCGGGTGGCGGCGCGCCGGGCGGCGAATTGCTGACCAACGGTGACTTCGAGGCGAGCGATACGGACAAGGCTCCCTGGATTAACGCTGGCACTGTGGCGACCAACACGTTCTACACCGTCGATGCTGTCGACGGGGGCAACGTGTTCGACACCAATTTGAGTCAGGTGCTGGATATCACCCAGGATGCCGAGTACATCCTGACATTCCGCGCTCGCGCGACCGTCGCCCGCGATATCGTGGCAGGGATCGGGCTGAATGTGGCTCCGTTCACAGCGGTCACGGTCAATGTCCCGCTCACGACGGAATGGCAGACATTCAGTTACAACCTGACCGCAAGCGGCTTTGGTGGTGCAGACAGCCGTGTCCTGTTCGACATGGGCACGGTGGCTAGCACCGTCAATATTGACGACGTCACCCTGGCACTGGCAAGCGCGCCTGGAGCGAACCTCCTGACGAACGGTGATTTCGAGGCCAGCGATGCGGACAAGGCCCCCTGGATCAACGCGGGCGTGGTCGCCGTGAATAACTACTACACGGTGGATGCGGTCGACGGCGGCAACGTATTCGACACCAACCTGAGCCAGGTGCTGGACATCACGCAGGATACGGACTATGTGCTGACCTTCAGGGCGCGCGCGACTGTTGCGCGCGACATCGTGGCCGGCATCGGACTGAATGTGGCTCCGTTTACCGCCGTAACCGCCACGGTCCCGCTCACCACCGAGTGGCAGACCTTCAGCTATGACCTCACGGCAACAGGCTTCGGCGGTCCGGACAGCCGCGTGCTGTTCGACATGGGCACGGTGGCCAGCACCGTCAATATCGATGACGTAAGCCTGACCGTGGCCGACGGCGGCGGCGGTGGCGGCGCCGTAGACATCGCAGTGAATGGCGGATTCGAGACCGGTGACTTCACCGGATGGACCCAGTTCGAGGCGACGCCCGGTGACCAGACTATCAACCCGAGTACAGCCGGAGATACGTCGTCAGAAGGTGTATTCCATCTTGAGATAACCAACACGGCAAGTGGCACAAACTCATTGATCAAGCAGGAGCGAGTCGGCCTTGGCACCGTTACGCCGGGCATCGCCTGGACGGTGACCTTTGATGCTCGTGGCAATTTGGATCCTGGCGCCGTTGCCTTCGCCCAGGTCTTCTCTGAGACCACCGGAGGCAGCGAGAACTGCGCTGGTTGCGGCATCCTCGGCAGTGCACCACTGGGTCTGAATCCTGATTCAACGGTCTGGACGTCGTTCACGTTTTCCGGCACTGCAGGACCTAACACCGAGAGCCTGACTCTACAGCTCGAGGCAGTAACCGGTAGCAGTAGTCTCGCGAACGTCTTCTACGACAATATTTCCATCGTTGTCGGCGACGGGGGCGGGTAGTGGCGATGAAATTTCTCGACGTTCCTCAACATCCGAAATTCCAACAAAGAGTGTTCGCTATGGCGAAATCAAGCTTCTCCACACGTGTAGCCGCTATCGGCAGCCTGCTGGCCACGATGCTGATCCTGGCTATGCCTGCTGTGAGCCATGCGCAGGCTAACAACGTCGAGACCTACAAGGACGAGAAGGGCTGGAAGCTCAAGGTCGACGGCGAGGACTTCTACGTCAAGGGCGTCGTCTGGGGCTACTCGCCGCGCGGCCAGAACTACAGCTACGGCCTGTTCAACGAATCCGACGACTTCATCCGCAAGGTGCTCGATTATGAGTTCGGCCTGATGAAGAAGATGGGCGTGAACACGATCCGCAGCTTCACGACGATCCCGCCGGAGTGGGTGGAATACATCTATCGTGAACACGGCATCATGAGCGTCGTGAATCCCCTGATGGGCCGCTATGGCTATACAGTCGCTGGGCAATGGGTGCCATTCACCGACTATTCCGACCCGCTGACGCGAGAGACCCTGAAGCGGGACATGCAGGAGTTCGTGCGCCGCTACAAGGACACCCCCGGCGTCCTGATGTTCGCATTCGGCAACGAGAGCAACTACGGCCTGTCGTGGTCGAGTTTCGAAATCGAGAACCTGCCGGAGGGCGAGCAGAACACGGCCAAGGCCCGTTACCTCTACAGCCTGTACGAAGAGGTGATCTCCGCGGGCAAGTCCATCGCTCCGAATCACCCGTTCAGCATCGTCAACGGCGACATCCAGTACATCGACCTCATCGCCGAGCTGGTGCCGTCCCTCGACATCCTGGGCAGCAACGTCTACCGCGGTACGAGTTTCACGGATCTGTGGCAGAGAGTCGACGACAAGCTCGACCTGCCGGTGGTCTTCTTCGAGTTCGGCAGCGACGCCTTCAACGCGCGCACGTTCGAGGAGGATCAGTTCGCCCAGGCCATGATCCTGAAGGAGCAGTGGCAGGAGATGTATCAGCAGGCCTATGGTAACGGCGGACTGGGTAACTCGATCGGCGGTTACATCTTCGAGTGGCGCGACGAGTGGTGGAAGTACCTCCAGACCGAGAATCTGGACATCCAGGATACGAATGCTTCGTGGTCGAACCAGGCTTACCTGTTCGACTGGACGCCTGACGGCAACAACATGAACGAGGAATGGTTCGGCATCACGGCGCTCGGCACCCCCAATGCGGAAGGCGTCTACAAGGCGATTCCCCGCATGGCCTACGACGTCATGCAGGAAGTGTTCTCGATGGACCCGTACGAAGCGTCCAGGAGCGAGATCAACAGCATGTTCGCCACCATGGACGTCGACTACTACGAGGTGCGAGGTGACATGCGTCGGACCATGGCGGCGGTCAATGAGTCCGAGCGCCGGCTCCGGTTCACCGGCGGCCGCTTTCAGGCCGAGTTCGTCACCCGGGGCGAGGAACAACCCATCACGGAAGAAGGGGAGAACGCCCTCGAGTTCAGCGACGGCCAGATGGTATTCCTCGACTTCGCTTTCAATCCGAACTCCAGGCTGGACGGCCAGTTCACCCTGAACGTGCTCGGCGATGTCGCGGACAAGCGACCGCTGGAATTCTCCTACGGCGACCGCGGTCTGGAACGGGAGATCGATGTGGCTACCGAGGAGATCGAGGGTATCCCGGTGAGCCCCGTCCGCATAGACGACGGTCGGCGCATCGAGATCTACGACTTCAACGCCCAGTATCGCGGTGATAACTTCGATCTGGAGGCCTTCTATCACACGCCCCGATTCCACTGGGGCTACGATGGCGATTTCTTCGGTCTCGTCGCGGAAGCCACCGACATCGCAGGTATCGACGTCTGGGACGCCAGCGCACCCTCGGGCGTGGAGATCCAGGGCAAGGGCTCCTGGGAGGGTCTCACGCTCCTCGCCGGTCCGGAGGTCTACTGGGGCGCCAACCCGAAGGCCATACTGAAGTACGACTGGAATCTCGCGGACATGGACTGGACCTTCATCCACTCCGAAGATATCGCACGCCGCGGCGAGTCCGTGGGCGGAGCCGGGCAGACCGAACGCCAGTCCCGGCAGACGACGATCTACACCAAGAAGGAGTTCGCGAACGGCTGGGAGCTGGAGCTCGGCGGTATCATGTCTGCGACCGAGAAGGTGGGCGAGGCGTTCGATCGCTATGCGGCCGGCAACGTGTTTCTGGATGAGGTCGACTGGGAGGATACCCTCGGCTTCAAGGCCAAGCTGACCTTCCCGCTGCTCGGTACCCGCACCTTCGTCTCGGCGGAGCATGCCGGGATCGTGGCCGATGCCGGCCAGTATCATACGGTCTACGGCGTTTCCGACCCGAGCAACCTGCCCTATTCCGGCCTGGGTAACAAACAGGAATACATCGCGGGCATGCAGATGTTCTTCGGCAACTGGATGGTGTTCCCGCGGGTGCTGTATCGCGATAACCTGGTACACGCGAATCCCCTCGTAGAGCCCGAAATCGCCGACGGCATCCTGCAGCCGGGAACCAACCCGCGTAACCGGGATGCGGATCCGTTTGCGGTGCTGGGCAACCGGGAGGCCCGCTCCGGCGAGATCTATTTCACCTGGGATCCCACCGGCGCGACGCCGTACTACGACTGGGACAACGAGTGGCGGGAGGACGCGCGGTTCGCCTTCGACTTCGGCGGCACGTACACCGAGTTCCCGACCTTCACCGATTCCTACCGGTTCTTCTTCGCGCCCACCGAGTCCAACGCCGCGTTCGGCGAGGGCCTGCCGGCCGAGGATGTCTGGACGCTCTCGAGCCGCATGACGATCAACACGCCCAACCGAAATCGTTACATCATCAGGGGTATCCGGGGCTTCCAGCAGTCGACGGGCAGCCCGACCGGCGGCACCCGGGACTTCTGGGAAGTGCACGGCAAGGCCGTCATTGGAGGACGCCACGTCCTGTCCGGCTACTTCATGAAGGACCGCTGGGGCCCGTACGACTTCTACCGGCAGTTCAACATCACGTTCCCGGAGCAGTTCGAGCTCGACTACTCGTACCTGCTCGGCACCGGTTTCGGTGCGATATCGGACCGGCAGTCCGAAGACCAGGCGACCAAGATCGGCGTCCGTGCCCTGTACCGCGCCTTCGACGAGAACTCGGAGGCCGAGGAAGAGTACCCGGGCAGCGACTACATCTTCAGCGTCAACGTCTACTTCATCTATCAGTTCTAGCGAAGTGCATGCACAGCCGAGGTAATATTGGAATGAGTGAGCTGAATCGACAAAATGCCAGGCCGGCTCGCGGCAAGCACCTGCTCCTTGCGCTGCTCGGTATGGCCGCGCTGGTCTCGGCCGGCTGCAACAGCGAGCGTGACGACGGCGATGGCGAGCTGATCAATACCATTGTCTTGCCGACGGATGTGGTCCTGGACCTCTATTGCGAGGACGTCGGCGTGCATCCGGAGACCTGTGTCCTGAATGACCCGGCGAATCCGTTCGCGACGACGACCATCATCGAGTTCGACGTCAACAATCCCGACGCGGCCAACAAGTTCGAGCTGTTCAATTCCCTGCCGCCGGGCCCGGACGGCGCGAAAGCCCGCTTCTACTTCTGGGCCACCGCGCTGGCGCAGCGCCCGTCCGGTGAGAATCAGTTCTACACGGCGCTCGCTCTGCACGAGTTGTTCGATGCGAACAGCAACTCGCTCTCACAGGACGAACTGGTTCGCGATCAGGCGCTGAAGGCCTATCGCTCCCTGCTGGACAATTTCTTCGGCTCGGTCACGGTGTTCGAGTGCTGTCCGGGGGCCAGTCCGGATGGCGAGCCCGTGCCATTCTCGATACCGCTCAACGAACTCGCGGCGGACGCCCTGTACCGGACGGACGCCACCGGGTTCCGGCGTCTCGTGCCGGGTGATCCGATCCTCGTGCTCGAGCTGCTGCTGGACTGGGGTTATTCGTATCAGCCCGCAACGCCACCGAATTTCGACAATGGAGTGGTGTCAGTCAACGAGGGCTGACCGGGGCGCGACGTGCGCGTAGCCATCCTCAAAAAAATGGCCCTGCTGATCGCGGGGCCGTTCCTTTTCTGGAAGCCGGTCATGGCGGAAGCCGTACCTGTCGAGCTGCGACAGACCGAGCAGGGCTGGGAGCTGCTGCGCGGCGGCGAGCCGTATTTCATCCGCGGCGCCGGCGGGAATCACTCGCTGGAGCTGCTGGCGGCGGCCGGCGCCAACTCGGTGCGCACCTGGGGCGCGGACAACCTCGAGTCCCTGCTCGATGAGGCGCATGCGCTGGGCCTCACGGTGACCGTCGGCATCTGGCTGGGCCACGAGCGTCACGGGTTCGATTACGATGACCCGGAGCAGGTGGCCGAGCAGCGCGAGCGCGTGCGCCGGGCCGTACTCCGCTACAAGGATCATCCCGCCGTCCTGCTCTGGGGGATCGGCAACGAGATGGAGGGCTTCGACGAGGGCGACAATCCGGCCATCTGGAAGGCCGTGAACGACGTCGCCGCCATGGTCAAGCAGCTGGACCCTCACCATCCGACGATGACGGTCACCACGTTTGTCCACGGTGAGCGTATCGAATGGGTACACAAGCGCAGTCCTGCCATCGACATCCATGGCATCAACGCCTACGGCGGCGCGCCGCTGGTCCCCGGGCTGCTGCGCGAGGGCGGCGCGACGAAGCCTTTCGTCCTGACCGAGTTCGGCCCCGCAGGACCCTGGGAGATGCCCAAAACCGGATGGGGTGCTCCGCTGGAACAGACCAGTACGGAGAAGGCGGTGTCCTACCACGATACCTGGGAGCAGGGCATAGCGGCCGCGCCCGGCCTGGCGCTGGGTGGCTATGCCTTCCTGTGGGGCCACAAGATGGAGGCCACCGGCACCTGGTTCGGCATGTTCCTCGAGGACGGCGCCAAGACGGCGGCCGTCGACGCCATGACCGGCATCTGGTCGGGGGAGCCCCCTGACGATCTGGCACCACGGGCGGCGCCGCTGGAGGTCGCGGGCTCGACGCGGGTCGAACCGGGTGCCACGGTGGAGGTCCGCGCGTCCGTCGAGGACCCCGAAGGCGGAGACATCCGTGCGCGCTGGGAGCTGCGGCCCGAGTCGTCCGACTATCTGACCGGGGGCGATTTCCGGCCCGATCTGCCTGCGCTCGAAGGCGCCGTCGAGGCAGGGGACGCCGATGGCGCGAGAGTGCGCATGCCCGAACAGCCCGGACCCTATCGCCTGTTCCTGTATGCCTACGACGAGGCCGGGCATGCGGCCACAGCCAACGTGCCGTTGCTCGTTGAGGGGGAGGTGCGCACGCCCCTGCCTTTCCCTGTCTACGAGGACGGTCTCGAAGGAATGCCCTGGGTGCCGTCGGGCTGGATGGGCGACATCGATCACCTGACACTGGACGGCGAGTACGGGGACGAGGTTCGCGAGGGCAGGCACAGCATCCGCCTGCGCTTCGAGAAGCCGTTCGGCTGGGTGGCCGTCGCCTGGCAGGATCCGCCGAACAACTGGGGCGAGCAGGAAGGCGGTTACGATCTCCGCGGCGCCCGGCAGCTGGAGCTCTGGGCCCGGGGCGAATACGGCGGCGAGAAAGTGAGCTTCGCCGTCGGTCTGCTCGAGGAGGACAAGGCTCACCCTGACTCGACCATTCGCAAGGTGGACGACATCGTGCTGACCCCTGAGTGGCGTCGCTACACGGTGCCGCTGAAGGGAGCGGATCTCTCGAGCCTGAAGACGGGATTCGTCGTCACGCTGGTCGGGCGGGCCACGCCCGTGACGGTCTACCTCGACGGCATCCGCTACGTCCGCTGACGTCGCCCGGAAAGCCGTCCGGGAGGCCGCTCGACACTACCCTTTGACCGACCCTCGTGACCTTGGGGACGGCGCAGGGCCGGTCGATTCGCGGATCTGCAGCGTCGACGGAATGACCACTGTCGCAGGTTCCGGTTCCGGCTTGCCGAAACCGTTGATCAACTCGAGTGCGGCCTGCTCCGCCATCTTCGACAATGGCTGGCGTATCGTCGTCAGCGCCGGATAGACCAGCCGGGCGAGCGCGCTGTCGTCGAAGCCTGCCACCGACAGCTGCCCGGGAACGTCGAGCCCCAGCCGGTAGGCCACGCGGATCACACCGGCCGCCATGTCGTCGTTGGCCGCGAAGATCGCCGTGGGGGGATCGGCCAGTGCCAGGAGCCGTTCCGCCGCAGTCTCTCCCGACTCGATCGAGTTGTCGCCGTGGCTGACCAGTTCCTCCGAACACTCGAGACCGCTCCCGGCGAGGCCATCCCGGTAGCCCGGTAGCCTCCTTGCCACCGCCTTGTGGTGGCGGTCTCCGGCGATGAAGGCGATTCTGCGGTGCCCGAGGGAGGCAAGATAGCGGGTCATTTCCGCACTGATCTCCCGGTCGTCGGTGGCGATGCAGAGTTCCTTGTGGCTGCGGCTGCCCGGTGAGAGACGCACGAAGCGGCTGCCCGTGGCGGCGATCGCAGCGACGATGCGGGGCATGTTGGACAATGGCGCCGCCAGTACGACGCCGTCCGGCTGAGTCTGCTCGATGAGCGAGCCCAGTTCTCTCCTGACGTCCTGGCGACGCAGGTCGCAGGGGTGGATAAGCAGTTCGTAGTGGGCGGTCCGACAGGCGCGCAACGCACCCTCCTGCAGCCGGATGACGTAGCCGGCACTGGGAGCCTCGTAAGCCGCGGGATCATCGTAGACCAGCACGATCAGACCGGAACGCTGGCTGGCGAGGCTGCGGGCCGAGAGGTTGGGGCGGTAGTTGAGCTGCTCGATCGCCAGGTCGACCTTGTCGCGGGTCGACTGTCGGACGTTGGGTTCGCGGTTGACGACTCGCGATACCGTCTTGATGGAGACGCCAGCCAGTTCGGCGACGTCGTCGATGGTGGCTCTCGGCATCAGGTTTTCGCGGCTCCTCAGCGGCTGACCGCCCTGTCGGCCTCACCCCCGGCGTCGGGGACCAGGTCGGCGAACTGCGTGCGCATGACGAGCTTCGGGGTCCGCTCGACGGTGAACAGACCCCAGTGCTTCTCCGGCTCCAGCGGATCCGGCGAGCCTTTCCACGGTTCGTCGAAAGCCTCGAAGACGAAGGCGAGGATCTCCTCTTCGGTCGTCCACTCGATCAGCTGCTCGTAGTAGCTGGCCTGGAGTTCCTCGGAGGCGTTGTGCGGATCGATCCCCCGCCCGTTGGCCGCCGTCGGCCAGCCCGCCTCGGTGATCACCACCGGCTTGCCCGGGTAATGGTCGGCTACGGAGTAGTAGTTCTGCTTCGTGTATTCCAGAGCATCGTGGATGGACCGGTACTCCCAGGCGGGGTAGGTGTGCACGGCGATGAAGTCCAGGGCCTCCGCCAGTGGCTCGAGCTTGTAGGTCCACGGCACGTAGTTCTCGCAGAACGTCACCGGCTGCTCGATGCGGCTGCCCACCGCCGTGGCGTACTCGACGAGGCGGTCGACCGGCACCATGTGATCCGTCCACTCCACGCTGGCCTCGTTGCCGACGGAGACCGCGAGGACGCTGTCGCGATACTCTCTGGAAAGTGCGACCAGCCGCTCCAGTTCCTGCTCGTTGGCGCTGCAGTTTGCTGCGAGCGTCTCGTCGTCGAATTCCGCTCCCCAGGGGCAATGGGGGTTACTCATCTCCGCGGCCATGTCCAGCCCGAGCATGACGTGGAAGTCGAGGCCTTCGTCACGGATGACCTGCAGCACGGTCTCCGCGTGGGGGCTGCAGTCGTAGAGGCGGAGGAATCTCCAGTTGCGCTGCAGTATCAGCAGGTCCTCGCGGATCTGCTCGCAGGACGGATAGATCCGCTCGATGGGGCTCTGACCTTCCCGGTAGCCGGAATAGCAGATCGCATTGCCATGGGCCAGCCGATGTCCCGAGGGATCGGCCATGAGCGTCTTCAGTCTGTCAAACATACTTGGGATTCCCGTCCTTGTCCCACAGGCCCCAGTAGGCGCCGACGTCGCCTTCCGAGTCCACTTTCCAGGCCTCGTCGAAACTGGAGAACCAGAAGACTTCGATGCCTTCTTCCTCCGCCCAGCGGCAGGTATCGATGAAGTATTTGATGGCGTTCTCCCGGGAGGGCACGGAGCCGCCGGTCGCCGTGCCGATGTTGGGCCAGCCGGTCTCGCTGACGATCACCCGCTTGCCGCCGCCCGCGTGCATCGCACGCCGGTACATTTCCTTCATGTACAGCAGCGCGTATTCGGCCGGGCAGCCTTCCCAGAACGGGTAGCAGTTCGCCAGTATCACGTCGCAGGCGGCTGCCAGCCGGGGATGATCCTCGAACTCGAAGTAGGCGTCGACATAGCCCACGTCGATCTCCGGCACCGCGGCCTTCACCCGCTCGAGATAGGCGATGAGCTGGTCCTCGGTCAGTTCGCCCCGCAGCAGCACCTCGTTGCCTATCCCGAGGATGTCGGCATGGCCTGCGCCGGCGATGCCGATCGCATTGGCCAGCTCGACCTCGTTCTTCTCGAGGTCACCGTCGAGCCACGCGCCCACCATGGTGCGCAGGCCGAACTCCCGCGCGATCTCCGGTATCCGTTCGTTGCCGTCGGTGCAGGAGAACGTCCGGATCCATTTCGTATACGGTGCAATGATCGCGAGCCGCTCGCGGATCTGATCTTCGCCGACCTTCGTGCCGGGGCCCTGCCCTTCGACATAGGGGCTGAACGACAGGCCGTGGATCTTCTGCGCGAGGATGCCGCGCACGAGCTCCTGCAGTTCGGCCTCTGACCAGTTCGCTACGTTGATTCCGGCCAGAGACAGTTTTCTCTGATACAGGTTCGACATCGGGTGACCTCTTGGCGCTACAGAGCGAGCAGGGTGTTCGGATTCACGGTAACCGTCAGCCGGCGGATCCGGCCGTCGCGACGGAACAGGGATGCACTGTCCTCGGCAGACAGGCCGTTGGTCTCGCGCGACTGCTCGGTGCCGTCCCGGTAGGTAACGGTCAGGAGCGAAGCCGGCCCGTCCGCCAGGCGGTAGACCACCGGCACCTGGCACCAGGTGTAAGCCAGGCCGGCCTCGGGTATCGGCACGCTCGACCATGTGCCGTCGACGTCCAGGTAGCGAAGCGCGGGCAACGAGTCGGCGAACTCGCGCCGGCGCAGCAGTCGCGGCTCGAATCGGGCGCAGCCCTCGGCGACACGAACGCCCAGTTCACCGAAGCGCGCCAGTATCCCTTCCTTGACCTGCCCGGTCATACCCGGCTGGCGTGCACCGCCGTAACGCGGCGTGTGCGAGTAGGGGTCGGCCGGGAACGCACCGTAGGCCGCCGGCGTCTTGTTGAAGCCGAGCCCCGCCCGCACGCGATAGTACTCGCTGCCCAGGCGCAGCAGAGCCGCCTCTTCCGCGTCGCCGTCAAGGGCGGAGAAGAAACTCTCCTGCACAGCCAGGAGCAGCTTGGACACCATGTGCCAGTAGATGCAGCCGAGACCTTCGAAACCGAACATCGTGCCGGAGCGCCCGGTGAAGAACTGATGGCCGAAGGTCCTTTCGAACAGCGCCCGCAGTGGCTCACGGGCATCCTGCACGTCGCCGCCCCGCGTGCGGGCCAGTTCGTCCAGCTCCGCGAGCAGGTCGCCCTCGTTCGCGAACTCGGCGCTGAAGCGGTAGCAGCCGTCGGCATCCTTCAGGACGATGCGCCGGTTGCCCTCGGCCAGCAGCCGGCCGAGCAGCGGGATGCGCTCGATCTCCTGCGCCGGTATGCGGTTCTTCTCGAGGAAACCGGGCAGCGGACGGTCCGGATACAGCATGAAGCTGTCCTGGTCCGGCCGATAGACGTCGCTGGCGAACAGCGACTCCAGTATGTGGCAGGCCTCGTCGGGCCCTATCGCCCCCGAACTCAGGGCGGCGACCTGTCCTTCGAGCATCGGATAGAGGGTTTCGATACGGATCCCGTCCGTATCCTGCTCGAGAAGGTTGTAGGCGTGGTAGAGGCCGTCCTCGCGACGGTTGTTGCCGATGCTGTGATCGGCCACGGCGAGCACGTCGGCCAGCAATTGCTCCACCTGGCTCATGGGCCGCGTGGCGCTGCCGGACAGGCCGTCCTTCGCGTAGACGGCCTCACGATAGCGGCTGGCCGCCTGTCCGAGTTCGGTCAGGGCCTCGAGGCGCGCTCCGGCGTCGATGGCGCCATCGCGCAGTGCCTGGCGCAGCCGGCCGAGCGCGGCCGCAGTCTCGTCCAGCCAGGTGCAGACCTCTGCAGACAGTTCGCAGCCGCCGTCCTCGTCGCCGAGAAATTCCTGCAGGAAACGGACGTAGCGGCGCAGGTAATACAGCGTCACCATGGAGAGCCCCTGGCCCACCAGCGCGTTGTTGGCGTCGTTCCATTCCGGCCGCTGGGTGTTCATCCAGATGCCACCGTCCACGACCAGGTTGCCGAGTTTGGCCAGCAGCGGCACGATGAGTTTCTCGAGCAGCGTGACCAGTCTGACTTCGCCGTCCGGGTCGAACACGAGCCGCGCGTCCGCCCCGATCTCCGCCTCGAGCCGCTCGATCTCCGCGGCGAGGCGCTCGTCATAGTCGATGGTGTTCTTGGGGTCCTGCAGCAGCGCCTCGAACGGCCGGATTCGGTAGGGCACATTGGCATAGGCGAATACGGGCTCGTGCAGCAGCCGCGCCAGGCGCGCCGGATGGAAGCGGCTGGAGATCTCCAGAAGCTTCAGCAGGTAGATGATCTGGTGGTCGCCCCAGTAGCCGATGTAGCTCCAGGGGTCGTCGGGATCTTCCACCTCCCAGTCGATGCCGCCTTTGGTGATGCGGTACGGGTTGTACCCGTCCATGGTGGAGGCGTTCACGAACTTCGCGATCATGTTCTCCACGAATTCCGGATAACTGACCGCGAGCGCCTCCCAGTTCTGGAAGATGTCCCGCCAGTTCCCTTCGTACCACAGCACCGGATAACCGTGCCGGTCCTTCAGGCGGATGGAGAAGTGGTTCCACGGCCGGCTGGGATCGCCGTGGCGACGGCCGAAAGTGATCGGGAGGTACTCGTGGCACAGCCGCTCGAGCTGACGGTCGTCCCGGTCTCGCACGGCGTCCAGCAGCTCGTGGAACGGCAGCTTGTCGGACAGTCCGTCCAGCAGCGCGGCATTGCGCTCGTACACGCGGATATTGAAACTCCGTACCGTCTCCCGGAAGTCGCGGCCCACCACCTGGTACTGATGCGGGAAGTAGCCGCCGCGCAGCACATTGAACAGGACGTTGGCGTAGTGATACTCGGTGACGGTCTCTTCCGCGGTCGCCTGGAAGCCGTCGCAGCTGGACATGATGCGGGCCAGCTCGTCCGAACCGCGCCGCACCGAGGCGTCGATCGAGGCGGCGAGCCCGGGCCTGTGACCCAGCTGCCGCGAGAGTTCGACCACCTCAGCCTGGCTCTTCTCGACGTCGGCGACGATCTGCCAGGAGCGCGTCGCCCCGGGAGCCAGCTCCAGGGTCTGGTTGACGAGAAACGCCCCGCGTATCCCGCGCCTGTGTTCCTCCGGACGTACCGCGCCTCCGTGGCGGAAGGTCTCCACCTGTTCGGAGGAGACGAGGATGGTCGGGTCGTCCAGGCCGAGACAGAAGGCGACGTTGGCCTTCAGTGACTCGCAGGGTTCCGCCCGGTCGGTGATGCCGGAGTACAGGGTAAACAGCCCGAGGCCGGTCTCCCTGTCGAGTTCCGTCCACTTGTACGCGTCGACGAGGTTGCTGGAGTTCGTCTGCGCAAAGCGGGGAGTGCCTGCCGGGAGGAGGTTCTGCAGACCGTCCAGCAGTTCCACGGAGAGTTCGCGGCGGCCCCGGTTCGCGAGTTCGCAGCGGCGGACGAAGCCGTGGGTGTCGCTCGTCTCCCAGGTGTAGCGGAAGGCAAGCTCCAGGTCGTGGTTGATCTCCTCGAAGCACAGCCGGTTGCCGAGCACGTTCTTGTACAGGTTGCGGCTGACGGCGAACTTCTCGTCCTGCTCGCGGTTGAAGGGCTCCCACTGGTGCAGCCGCCCCTCGGTCTCCATGCGCAGAAAGGTCCTGGGGCCCGTGTGCAGCGTGCTCTCGTGGATCTTGTCCACGGTGACATAGGGGAACAGCGCCGTGTCCGGCGATACCCGGCCCGCGGTGACGCCGCCCGTGGAGGAGGCGAACAGCCAGTGATCCACGTTCGAGACGACGGTGATGAAAAACGGCGGCATCCGGTCGACGTTGCGGATGGCGTAATGGCGCTCATTGTCGAAGTCGACGAATTCGCCCTCGGCTTCGAGGCAATCGGTCGGCTCCATCTGCCAGGCGGTACTCAACAGTCTCTCTCCCCTCATTCCACGAGCAGCAGCGATCCGAACAGCCCGGCGTCGATCCAGCCGCGGTCCTTCGGTCCGGTGGGCACCGACTCGGAGCCGATGAAGTTCTCCCGGAGTTCGCTGCCGTCGTTGTCGCAATAAGCCAGCATCAGGCCCATCTGCTTGCCTGTCTCCAGCTCCACTGCGCGGTTGTCGTCGGCCCCGTCCACGTAGTCGTCGCCGTAGATGCGGATGGCGACCTCCCAGACGACACCCTCGGCCGTCTGTCTCCAGCGGCTCTCGACGTGGTGGGAATAGTCGCGCGGCTTGCGGTCCGTGCCGATGTCGATGGCCCGGTTATCCAGCGACAGGTGATAGGCGAACGCGTTGTGGTTGTACTGATGCTCGCCGCCGGAGTAGTCCTCGTCGATGAAGATCTCCAGGCAGTCGTCGTCCCAGTACTGCTCGAGCGGGTCACGGTGCGCGTCGAACAGCACGTCGTCGACGATCTCGGCGAGGATGTACAGGTGATCCGCCGTCCACACCACCTTGTATCGCCCGCGGAAGTCCTCGGGCGTGTACTCGTCTCCCAGCCACCGGTATTTCAGCTCCTGCCACCGCGCGCGATCCCAGATCGCCTCGTCCCCGACGCCATCGATAGCCGGAGCCACCGCCGCGCGGGGCGCCCGGTACTCGGTCCTGTCCGCGTAATGGGATGCCTCGGCGGCCGCCGTCGTGGCCGCGAGGCATGCGACGGCGATTGTCATGCCACGCATGATTAGCGTGTTGATCATCTCGATCTCCGCGCGCTTGCGAGCGATCCGGCGTCGGTACGCTATTCTGTCGTTCTTTCCGGTGCTGCTCGTTCTGCCCGGCCCGTTGGGCCTGACACTCCCCCGGAGACCCGGGCGCTGCCCGGATTTACCCCGCTGGAGCGCAGTATAGTCGATTTTGACAGCGCTGTCAGTACTGTCGGTGCCATGGCTGCCACGTCCGGCAGGTGCGGATACGGGTCAGTCGGGGGTCGGTCGGGAGGAGAGGCGCTAGAACCGGCTGTCGAGGATCCGGGTTTTGATCCGTTCGAATTCCTCGTCGGTGACGTAGCCGGCGTCACGGAGCTCGCCGAGTTCTCTCAGTTGCTCGAGGGTGCGGGATATCCGGTCGTCGTCAGCCGGCGGCGGAGGGGTCGCCGACGGCGCCGTCGCGTTTTTGCTGGCGGGCGACGCAGCACGGGGCCGGGGCTGCTGATCCGCCCGGGCTGGCGCCGGCTGGGCGCCCTGCATCGGCGTCTCCGACTCGGCGGCCTCACGCTCCTGGCGTCGGCGTTCCTCCTCGGCCCGGCGCTGCGCCTCCAGCTGAATCCGCTCGTTCGCCAAGCGCGCTCTCTCGGCTGCCGTGTCGGTGGTCTGGGCGTAGGCCGGCAGCGCAGCCAGCATGGTCACCAGCGCGCTCGCCAGGGCCAGTGTGTATATCCGCGAGATTCTCATGCCCGAATCCTACTCCGAGACGCCCGTTCCTGACCACCGGGCGCCATACCGGGTCGGCTGGCTGTACCGCTCGCTAGGACGAGTCCGGCAGCGGAATGAACTCGTCGTCGCCCTCGATCCGGTCGAAACGGCCTTCGCGCCAGTCGCGTTTGGCCTGCTCGATACGCTCCTTCGAACTCGAGACGAAGTTCCACCAGATGGTGCGCTCGCCCACCGGTTCACCGCCGATCAGCATCAGCCGGGTATCGGCCGCCGCCACGAGCTCGACGGGCGCCCCCGTCCGGAACACGGCCATGAGGCCGGTCCCGTATTCCTCGCCGTCGACGGTGACGCTGCCGGAGACCACGTAGACGGCGCGGTCGGTGATCTCCAGCGGCAGCTCCAGCCGCTCGCCGGCGGGTATCAGGGCCTCGACGTAGAGCGTCTTCGAATACGTGTGCACCGGCGATACCGCGCCGAAGGCTTCGCCCAGTATCAGCCGCAGTGTCACGCCGCCCGCGGCGACTTCCGGCAGCTGGTCCGCCGGAATGTGGGCGAAGGCGGGGGCGATCTCCTCCATCCCGTCCGGCAGGGCAATCCAGGACTGGATACCGTGCATCGAGGCCTCGACGTCCCGGTCGGAGCCGGCACGCTCGGAATGCACGATGCCCCGGCCGGCGGTCATGAGATTGACGGCGCCGGGCCGGATCGGTTGCGCATAGCCCAGGCTGTCCCGGTGCATGATCTCGCCGTCGAACAGATAGGTGATGGTGGCGATGCCGATGTGCGGATGAGGCCGGACGTCGATGCCCTCGCCGGCCGGGAAGACCGCTGGGCCCATCTCGTCGAAGAAGATGAACGGGCCCACCATGTGCCGCTCCGGGGCCGGCAGGACACGCCGGACGCTGAAGCCGCCCAGATCCCGGGGGCGCGGTGCGATGACGACCTCGACCCGGCCTCGGGTCTCGGTGCAGACGGGCTCGAAACAGGGCTGAGTACTCATGTCGGCGTCCCGGTGGCAGAGGCTCCGCGTATGGTGCCACGGTCGGAGCGAAGGGGGTGATAGTCTGCCTCCGTTTCGACGTGACGGGTCGGGATTTTCGAAGCCTCGGGACAGGCCTTTCCGCTAGACTGCCGAACGATTCCGTGGTTTCCGTGAAGGACAAGCAATGAAGAATACTACCCGTCTGCTCCCGTCTCCCCTGGCCGCCGTCGCGATCGTGGCCTGTGGCCTGTTCGCGTTTTCCGGTCCTGCCTGGACGGCGGCCGGCGCCGAGGACGACAAGGCCTTCCACGATCATCATCACGGCGAGGATGGCCACTCGGGCGAGCATGAACACCACCACGGCGACGACGGCCACGCCGACGAGCACGCGCACCACCACGGCGACGACGGCCACGCCGATGAGCACGAGCACCACCACGGCGACGACGGCCACGCCGATGAGCACGAGCATCACCACGGCGATGCGGCAGACGGCGGTGCGGAGCACCACCACGCCGACGAGCATCATCCGGCCGACTGACCCCGGCCGACTGGCTCAGGCCGACCAAGCCCGGCCGCCAGGCGGCCGGGCCGTCCGCAAAGGCCCGTATTAGCGCGGGCCGTGCCCCGTGCTACGGTCCGTGAAAAGCGAGACGGAGGGCACGCCGTGACAGAACCCAAACTGCCGGAAGCGCTGCAGGCCATCAAGGACCGGGGCTACGTTGTCTGGAAGACAGACCCGCCGGCGGCGCTCGCCGCCAAGTTCATGAACAGCCCCATCGAGGTGGCCGAGATCCGCCATGTGCGCGTCTGGGGCCTGCAGGTGGACGACGAGCGGGAGCTGCCCGGCCACGAACGAACGTCCATACCGGACGAGGAACTGTGGCAGGTGGAGCTGGTCGCCGACGACGGCTCCAAATACGAGGTGAGCGCGGCCACGGTGGAACCCGCGCCGTGAATAGCAGACGGTCGACCCGCGTGTAGAGCGCGTCGACCGTCTGCGGAATACTTAGTAGACGTTCGTCACCGCCTGGTTGTAGTTCACGGTATCGATGCCGATACCCCCGCTCGCCGAGAACGTCAGGCCCGTGAAGCCGAGCGGGTAGTAGCTGAACCAGGCGCCGTAGCCGACGTCGCCGACGCCGACAGGGAAGGACACGCTGGCCCCGCGGGCGTAGCCGCCGATACCGCCCGCCGGCGCGTTCCACACACCGAGGGTGCCCGTGAATCCGACCGACACCGAGGCGCCGGTGGAGACGACGGTCGACATGTAGAAGCGATAGTCGCCGTCCCAGTCCATGGCCAGTCCGGCCTCCTGCGCTGCGCCCGCGATCGCCTTGACCTCCGGGGCGCCGCCGAAGGTCAGGGTCTCGAAGCCGGACGCCCGGGACTGGTCGCGCAGGCGGACGAAGCCCGGCGTCTGCATGATGATTCTGACGGCCCTCGGCCCGTCCTGGTCGAGGATCGCCCGCCGCAGGTCCCGGTTGCCGGCGAGTTCCAGCAGGAACTGACCGGCGACGATCTGCAGTGCCTGGTGCGCCTCCCTGCGCTCGCTCGAGAGCCGCATGACGTCGTCCTTGCCGGCGCCCGCCCCGCACACTCTGTCGTACGGCGGTCCCACCTGCTGCAGCGCCTTCGGCGGCGCGGGCTGCAGACTCAGGCCCGCGTCGCAGTAGAACTCCGTCTTGCAGCTCTGACCCGGGTTGAACGCGCCGAGGAAGGCGATCTTGTTAGAGCCCTCGGGGCAGGCGTAGCACTTGCCCTTGCTCTCGAAGGTGTCGGCCGGGCAGCCATAGGCCGAACGGACGAAGGTGGCGCTCACCTCCCGCTTGTCGAAGCCGAGCCCGCGCTCCTTGCAGGCCTTCGGCTTGTGGATCGGCGTCAGGGTGCGCTTGTAGCCGTTCGGGCAGCGCCAGCACTCGCCGCCATTGTGGGGCGTGAAGTACAGCTGCTTGCCCTTGCAGCCCCAGTTCTCGGCGTCCTCGACGAAGACGGCGTCGACCTTCTTCTCCTCGCCGCAGGGCTCCGCGCCGTCTTCACCGCACATGAGGTCCGGCGGCCCGAAGGAGTCGTTCATCGTGCTGTTGCGGCTGCGGGCCCAGGCGTGAGTGCTCGCCGTCTGTGCGGTGCCGGCAGGCGCGGGAGGCGGTTGATAGGGTTGCCCCTGCAGTTGATACGGCTGCTGTTGCTGAGCAGGCGGGGGCTGGTAGGCGGGTGGCTGCTGGGCCGGCGGCTGATAAGCCTGCTGGGGAGGGGCAGGCTGGTAGGCAGGGGGCGCCGGCTGGTACGCGGGGGGCGCGGGCTGATAGGCGCCGGGGGCGGGACTCTGCGGAGCCGCGATGCCCGCCGCGGTCATCTCCTGGGCATACCACTGCGGGTTGTCGAGCTGCAGCGGGATCAGCTTGTACTGGACCGGCATCAGCGCCGTCTGCACGGACACAGCGAGGCTCCGGTCCGGCTGCACGGTCGCCGTCAGCTGTCCCATCAACGGCAAATCGCTGCCCGTGTACCTGCCTGGCGCGGCCGGCGCGATGTCGCGCAGCACCACCATGCCCGGCTCCACTTTCAGCACGAACATGTGCAGCCACGGGTCGACGGCGTAGGCGCGGCCGCCCTCGATGCGGATCTTCTTGCGGATGGTATTCACCAGCCAGGTGCCGTCCAGCGGCATGGGCTGCGTGGCCGGTACCTGATCCGCGCTGGGCAGGAACGCCGGTATCTGCGGGATCTGGGGCGTCTGCGCCAGCGCCGGCGCCGCCAGGACGGCGAACAGCACGGCGGCGCACAGGCCGGAACTGCGAGCCATCCGGGGCGGGCGGCGGAGCGTCCGGTCTCCGCGAGGCGGCAGGAACGCCATTGTTGCCATGGTCTCTCTCCGTTTCATGGATCTCATGCCCCTAAGCAGGGGATGGTCGGAGAAACGATAAAGAGACCGGCTGTCAGTCGGGTTTTTTCTTTTCGCTCATGTACTTGCGCAGCCAGGCCCGAGCCAGACGCAGGTCCCGCCGGCTAGTCGGCTCGGAGACCCCCACCACCCGGGCGGCCTGCTCGTGGGTCAGGCCGCCGAAGTAGTGGAGTTCGAGTATGCGGGCCATGCGTTCGTCGAAGCCGGCGAGCTTCGACAGGGCTTCGTCCAGGTCCAGCAGATCCTCGTCCGCGTCGCTGCCCACCGCGGACTCGTCCAGGGTCACCCGCAACGCATCGCCGCCGCGCTTCGCGGCCTTGCGGGCATTCGCGTGATTGACCAGCAGGCGGCGCATCATGCGTGCCGCCAGCGCGTAGAAGTGCGTCCGGTCCTGCCAGTCGGTATCCACGCCGATCAGCTTCTCATAGGCCTCGTGCACGAGGGCCGTCGGCTGCAGCGTGTGTCCCGGCGATTCGCTGCCGAACAGGCGCTGGGCTATCCGCCGCAGTTCCCCGTAGACCAGCGGCGTCAGCGACTCCAGGGCGGCCGCGTCACCGTCGGCCCAGTCACGCAGCAGTCGCGTGATCTCTCCGGCATCGGGTGGCGAAGGCTCGGACACGACGCGATCCGGGCTGCGTCAGGGCGAGAGGACGACGCCGAGGGCGTCGGGTTCGCGGTCGGTGGACCAGCGTCCCAGGATCTCCCACGACGCCGTATCGATGACCGCGACCTCGTCGCCGCCGCTCACTGCCACCCAGGCGCGATCGCCATCCGGATGGATCTCCACGCCGATCGGCAGCGCCGCCTTTCCGAGCAGTGTCTCCTTATACTCCGCATCGTCCTCGGCCACCGGGATCGTGTGTACGAGTTGCCGCTCTGTCACGTCGAAAACGGATACGGTCGCCGCGCGGGCATTCGTTACCAGCGCGTGCGTGCCGTCCGGGGTGAAGGCGATGCGGATGGGCACGCCCGCCGAATCCAGTGTCGCCAGGACCTCCAGCGTGCCCGTATCGATAACGCTGACGGTATCCGCGGCCCGGTTCGTGACCCAGACCTCGCCGCCGTCTCTGGTGACGCCCACCCCTTCGGCACCGTCACCGGTGGCGAGCGAACCCGTCACCTCGCCGGCGCGGACGTCCACCCGCTCCAGCGTACCGGCGGCGATGTTCGTGACCCAGGCGTGGGCGCCATCCGGCGATGCGGCCACCATGTGCGCCGTCCCGGACCCGACCGGGATGCGTGAAACGACCTCTCCAGCGCCGATATCCACGATCAGCAGGCTGTCGATGCCCTCGGCGGTAACGGCCAGCCGCCCGTCCGGCAGGAAGGCCATGCCGTGGGGGCGGGCGTTCTCGCCGAGATCGATGACCCGCGCGACCTCACCCGCCGCCCAGTCGATCACCGTCAGGCTGCCGCCCGGAGCGTCGCGCCTGCCGTAATTGCTGACCACGGTGTGACGCCCGTCCGGCGAGACCTCGATCTCGTGGGGCCCGGCGCCGGTATCGAACCAGGCGCGTCTTTCTCCGGTCGCGGCATCCAGTGCCCAGACTGTGTCGGCGCTTTTGTTGCCGACCAGCAGCACGTCGGCATCGGCGACAGCGGCCAGCAGGGGGATCGCGGCGAGGAATGTGAAGGCTGCTCTCATCGGTCGTCTTCCCGCAGGTGCACGGAGGAGGTGCCGAGATTATGCTTGCCCCGTGCCCGATGCAAAGTCCGTCCTGCCCTTCCTCCGCGATCCGGCCTTCCTGCTCGCGGTCGCCGCCGGCCCCGCGGGCTGGCTGGCGCTTGCTTTCATCCTGCCCGCGGCGGCCGAGCTGGGCTGGCCGCTGGCCGAGCCGGCGAAGTTCATCATCGTTGCTGTCGTGTATCCGCTCGTGGAAGAAGTGGTCTTCCGCGGCCTGCTCCAGGGCAGCCTGCTGCGCACCGGCTGGGGCGCGAAACGATTCGGGGTGCTGACTGCCGCGAACGTCCTCGCGGCGATCGCCTTCGCCGCTGCCCACCTGGTACGAACGACGCCGCCCTGGGCGGCAGCGGTACTTCTCCCGGGCCTCGTCTTCGGCTTCTTCCGCGAGCGTCATGGCCTGCATGCGGCCATTCTGCTGCACGTCGTCTACAACGCCGGCTTCGTGTGGCTGTACTGGGGCTGAGCCGTTCGGTGCCGCGCAATAAGGAAGGGGCGCTCCTTCCGGGAGCGCCCCTTCGGGCCGCTCGGCATCATGCCGAGTGGGTCACGCCTTCTTCAACTCCCTGTGCCGCATGACGTAGATCAGGCTGAGTGCGATCAGCAGCATCAGCGTCGGGTCCGGTTCGCCGCCGCCGATGGTGCATCCGCCGCCCGATCCGCCGCCATCCGTGGCAGGCGTGGTCACAGGCGCCGGCGAGTAGACCGCGGGAGCCGCCGGGTCGACGATCGTGCCGTTGACCAGCAGGTCGTTGTCGCCGTTCTCGCCGTCTGTGACGCTGTAGGTGATGGTGTTGCCTTCGATCGTCGCCGGCACGGAGTACCAGTGGTCGGTCGGGTCTTCATGGGTCGGCCCGAACTTCCAGTAGCTCGTGCCCGCCGGCAGCGGCTCTTCGAAGGTCAGCGTCACCTGGATGGTTCCGCCGAGGTAGACGTCGGTGACGGTGAAGTCCAGCACGCCGTGCGGGAAGTCGTAGTCCGCGGGCACGTCGGGATAACCGTCCAGCGTGTGCCAGGTCGTCGCGGCGAGGGTCGCTTCAGACTGCTCGTCCGGAACCACCGTCACGCGGGACTTCGTACCGTGCGCCGTGTCGACTTCGCGGGTGTCTCCGCGCACGAATCCGTGGCGGTACATCGCGTGCTTGGCGATCCCGTCATCTCCGGACCAGACCGTGTAGCTCTCACGCCCGTCCGGACGGATCTTGATCTGGGTCTCGAAGTCGCCGAAGTCGTCCGGCATGCCGAACAGCGCATCGCCGGCGGTGATCGCCTGCGGTGCGGAGAAGCTCAGCCCTGCGTCGAGGGTAACCTGCATGTAGATGTCGACGTCGCCGGCATCCTCATAGTGGTCGTAGACGTTCTCCTGGAGACCGTAGGCGACGTAGATCACGTTCGAGTCCTGGCAGTCGGTCGGGTCGGTGGCGCACTTCGGCCCGCTGCCGGGCGTCGGCACGATCCGCGGTTCCTTCACGGTGTAGCCGGATTCCGCCGTGACCAGCGGCGTGAGGTTGCGGGCGTCCGTCCAGGTGGCTCCGCCGTCGCTGGAGCGGCGCACCATGAAGTTATAGGGCGCCTCGCTGTCGAGGTCGAGGAACTGGACCAGGTCCGGCACATAGCTGTAGCCCAGCAGCACGGTGCTGCCGCGCATCACACCGCGGTGTGCCAGCGCGTTCTCCAACGGGTTGGCGCCGGTGGCGATCGCCTCGCCCATCTGTCCGGTACCCGGCTCACCGCCGACTGTCCGCGACCCGCTGAAGTTCATCGCGGCTTCGTGGACTTCTTCGCGGATCGCATAGAGCGGATCCTCGTCGTCCATGATGCTCACGCGGCAGTTCTCGACGTCCACCGCCGGTTGCAGGTTCTCGGGCAGGAAGCCGCCGACGGTGCGGCGGAGCATGATGTCCGAGGGTCCGCCCTGGGTGTAGTCGCCCTGCTTGTAGATGAACAGCAGGGGTACTTCCTGGCTGGCGGACTGCACGAGGGAGCGGACGCGCCGTGCGTTCTCCCACGGGTTGCTGATGATGCAGCCGTGCTCGCCCCCGACCGGCGGAGCGTCGAAGCGAAACGCGTGGTAGCGGACATACTTGCCCTCTTCCCAGCCTTCCGTGCCCTTGGTCTCCTCGTAAGCGATGATCGTGTTGTCGTCGACCAGGCCGATATTCGAACGGGAGGATCCCACTTTGCCCCGGTCGTACTCGCCCGGCGGATGGGTGTCTATCTCACGGCCCTCCAGCGGACCCTGCATGAACACGTTGCGCGTGATCCGCACGGGCTCGCTCCAGGATTCGTTGACGAAGCGGGCCGGGTCCGGGCCGGTGCCAGCCGCATTGAGCATGGGCAGGTAGGTGTACCAGATGTCGGTGCCGTGGTTTACGTTGGCGCCGGAGGCGCCAGCCCCGGGACCCTCGGCCTCACCCAGTTTCAGACCCATCGGGTCTTCCTGCCAGTTGATGACGTAGGCGAACTTGTTACCCCGAGTCGCATCCTGTTTGGCATCCCGTATGCCGCTCGTCAGCTGGTCGGTCTTGTAGGGCAGACCGCCCCATGCCTCGTAGGTATTGAACGACTTGGACTGCGGATTCCAGACCAGCCGCGATACGTACTGACAGCTGTAGGGCACCGCGATACCGAACAGTTCCGGGTACACGACGAAGCGCTGTTCGCCGCCGGGGCAGTACTTGCTGTTGAAGCTGACGAGGAGCAGGTTGCCGACGTTGCGGTGATTCGGCTTATCGGAATCGCCCGGGTAGTCCACCGCGCGGGGGTCATTGATGAGATCCGGCGTCCCCGTCAGCGGATCGATCATCGGCATGCCGTCCTGCACCAGGATGCCCCGTGCGGAGGAAAGGGCTGCGGTGTTGTCGATGTTCAGCGCCTCGCTCCAGCTGGCGCCCTCGTCCGTGGAGTACTTGATGACGATGTCATTCGGTTTCTGCGTCTTGGCGCCCTTGGCGTTCCAGGCCAGGCTATTGCCGTTGATGTCCACGTCCTGGGCCTCTCCGTAGATGGCGAATAGCGTGCCATCCGGCGTGCGGAGTATCTTCACCTTGTTGGTGGATGCGCCGTCGGAGACCATGCTGGGACCTTCGGCCGGCTCGAATTCCAGGATGTCGCCTCCCGCGACGTCAGCGACCGCCTGGATGCTGAACACGGCCGATGCAACCGTCAGCGCGGTGAGTATCGAACGTTTCATGATTGCACCTCTCGGGGCGCTCCGGAGCCGACAGACCTGTCGGCTTTTTCGGGTCCAAACCGGAGCGTCTGGAGATCACGTTAGTCGCGCGGACCGCGGACGCGAACTCGAGACTGACGGTCGTCAGTGCCAACCGTGGGGCCGGACGAAAAATGTGACGCAGTTCACACTTTTCGGGCGAGGTCGGAGAGGGTCTCGGGGTCGAAGTAGAGGTGCTCGGCCGTCTCGTCGAGCAGGGAGGACTCCTTCAGGTCGGCCATCACCCGGGCTGCGGTCTCGCTGGCCACGCCGGTCATGGCCGCCATGTCGGCCCGGTTCATGCGCGGGCACGAGTCGCCGTCGCCGAACTCGCCCAGGTGGCGCAACAGCTTGATTATTCGGGATCTCGCCGGGCCGCTGGCGATATCGAACAGCAGGTTCTCGGTGTGCACCATCTGCCGGTACATGCGGCTTTCCAGTTCGCCGTAGAGGGCGGACTCCCGGGTCTTCAGCTGGTCCATCACGCTGACCGGAATGCGGCACAGGCTGGCGGCGGTCACGGAGGTCGCCGTGTTGTCGTAGCGCGGCTGGAACATCGCATCCATGCCCACCAGGTCACCGGGACCGAGCAATCTGAGTATGCGCGCGCGGCCCTCGCCATCCGGGTGCCAGACTTTCACAAAGCCCTCGCGGAGGGTGAACAGAGCGTCGGCCTCCTCGCCGGCGGTGACGAGGTCGACGCCGGGGTCCACGTGGTAACCCTGTATCCGGAAGAGCGTCCCCGCATAGCGGCGGGACTCGAGCCGTCCGAACGGCACGGGTGCACGGGACTGGCAATGCCGGCAATCCGCACGTCCGACCCGGAACTGATCGAGGCAGGATGCGACTTTCTGGCCAGGCATGGTTGCTCCGGTGGACGGCCCGCGAGACTGGTATTTGCATGCTACCGTGCTGCCGTCGCCGCGTACGGGTCTGGATCACAGACGCGGTTGTGATGTCGGGCGCTACGTCGGCCCGCCGGCGAGTCCCAGCAGGTGCCGCCCGTAAGCCGCCACGTCGTCCCAGTCGGTGTAGTCGATGACCGCCGTCCGGTCGGTGGGGCCGCCGGTGAACTTCATGATCATCTGGATGGCGATGGTGTCCAGCGCGCCCCAGGAGGGGTAGTCCACCTTGCCGGCCAGCACCTTCAGGTCCCGCGGCTGCCACGGCGAGCGCTCGAGGAACTTCTGCATGTAGCGATTACCCTCGATCGTCGCCTTCTCCGGCGTACGGGCCGTGACCGAGACGTTGAAGAAGCTGTGGGGCTTAGCCTCGAGCTTGCCTCTGTGCGTGGCGATGAACTCGAATACCTCGTCGTCGTAGGTGCCGTAGTAGACGGGGGCTCCCAGCGCCAGCACGTCGGGTGAGTCCAGATCGACGCCCTCGTAGATCGCTTCGACCACGTCCATCATTTCGCTCTCGCCGCCCGCCTCATCGATCGTCTCGCAGAGCCGCCGGGCGATGCGCGCGGTATGGCCGCTGCGACTGCGGTAAAGCACCAGTACTGACGTCATGGGTCCACTCGCTGCAGTGATACTCCACATGCTGCAACAGCCGTAACGGCGCGGACAATAGGTATTTGGCGCCCGCTGGCTGCTGCATCGGCCGGGGCAGGGCCCGCGAATAAGACCACAGTAACGGCTACCTCGAAATATACCGCGGTGCCGGCCGGTCCTATTTAACGTAGGAGACGAATCCGGCTCGCTGCCGGCAAGAGGACCCATGAACCGACGCACGCTGTTGACACGCCTGCTGGCTGCTGCCGGCGCCCTCGCCATGGGACCGATGCTCGCTGGCCGGGAAGCCCGTGCCGCGGACGACGACGGGCAGGGCGCTCACGAGTTTCCGCCCGTGAACATCACCCGCGAGCAGTGGCAGGAGATACTGCCGGCGGACCGCTACCGCATCCTCTTCCGCGAGGGCACGGAGCCGGCGGGTTCGAGCCCGCTGGACAAGATCTACGCTCCCGGCATCTACATATGCGCGGCGTGCCATCTGCCGCTGTTCGCGAGCGAGGACAAGTTCGACAGCGGCACGGGCTGGCCCAGCTTCACCCAGCCCATCGAGGGCCGGGTCGGCACCAAACTGGACTTCAAGCTGATCCTGCCGCGTACCGAGTACCACTGCATACGCTGCGGTGGGCACCAGGGCCACGTCTTCGACGACGGTCCGCCGCCTACCGGTCAGCGCTGGTGCAACAATGGGCTGGCACTCCGCTTCGTGCCTGAAGGCGAGGAACTGCCCGAGTTGAGGACATCCGCATGAGGAATCGCATCGCCGCATTCGCGCTGGCGCTGGCGCTCGGCTCGATGCCGGCCGGGCCGCTGGCCGCGGCAGAGGCCGTCGCCACTTTCGCCGGCGGCTGTTTCTGGTGCATGGAGCCGCCCTACGACAAGCTGGAGGGCGTGAAATCGACCGTGTCCGGTTTCATGGGCGGCCACGTGAAGGACCCGAGTTACGAACAGGTGGTGCGTGGCGGCACCGGCCACGCCGAGGTGGTGCAGGTCACCTACGATCCCGGGGTGGTGAGCTACGAGACGCTGCTCGCGGTGTACTGGCGCAACGTCGATCCGTTCGACGGTGGCGGGCAGTTCTGTGACCGCGGCGCGTCCTACCGGCCGGAGATCTTCTGGCACACGGCGGCGCAGAGAGAGGCGGCGGCAGCATCGAAGTCCGATCTGCAGGAGCGCTTCGACCAGGACATCGCCGTCGCGGTGACCGAGGCCGGAGCATTCTACCCGGCCGAGGACTACCATCAGGACTACTACGAGAAGAATCCCGTCCGCTACAAGTTCTACCGCTGGAACTGCGGCCGCGACGCGCGGCTGCAGGAAGTCTGGGGAGAGGAGGCCGGAGCCTAGCTCCGGACACGGCTACCGCGTGCCGTAGACCCACACGGTGTCCTCCGGCAGTGCCTCGATCGTCCGGTAGCGAGTGAGTGTGGCGATGGTCCGGTCCATGGAGACCGGCTTCGCGACCTCCGCGATCTCGACAGCCATGAGATTCCAGCCGGCATCGAATTCGGCGTCGTAGACGACCCGGCGGGAGATGGAGGCTCCGCTCTCCGTCTCGTAGGTCGTTGCGGTCACGCATTCTCCGTCCAGTGCCGCCGGCGCTGAAAAATACATCCACTGATAGAGAGTGCCGGTCGGTGTGTCACCCGTGAACATGTCCGGCGCGGCACGCGCTGTCTCTTCACTGTCGGCCGGCGTAAGCGGAGCGAGCATTTTCTTGGCCGCGAGATCGGCGATGACCAGGGAATTCGGAGTCGCAACGTAGGTCGCTTCCGGATTCGTGATCTGTACGGTGCCGGCGCTGCAGGAGAAGATCTGCCCGAAGGGCTGCGTGGGCGTGAACTTCGCGGGCAGGGCGAGCTCGATCGTGCCGTCCTCGCTGATGCTGCCGATCGCCACCGGTTCGCGCTGAATGATGATGATATCCGCGGCACCCTGATCCCAGTCGTCCATCGAGCCCACCACCTCACCTTGTGCCGACGGCGTGGCGGTCAGAAGAAGCGTTATCGAAATCAGAGTCGAACGGGCAATCATGTTGTTCTCCTTGTGGCTGATTTATCGTTCCGAGAGATTCAGAACTCTGGCTGCGCTACCGGCAATCGTCACGTCCTCGTAGACGGTCGGCGGCGAGGTGTTGACGACGATGCGATAATTGCCCGCAGGGACCTGGCTTGCCGGGTCGTCGACAACGCCCTCGTGAACCAGCGTTCCGGACTCGTCGTAGACCCGATAGCCGGTTCGAAGTCCGTTGCTCACCGACCGTCTGAGTTCCGCGCTGTCCGTCGCGGCAAAATAGGCGCCGCCGCCGAGCTCGGCCCACTGGCGGAACATTTGTGCGGTCCCGGTATCCTGGATGGCCAAGCCGACAATGTTGAGCGTGAACTCGATTCCCTGCTCCTCGAGTTTAGCAATGACGGCAGCCGGGTCGCCATCGCAGGTTTCTTCGCCATCGGTGATCAGCACCACAACCCTGCGTCCCGTCACGCCGGAGAGATCCGAACGGACCTTGCTCAGTGAATCCGCGATTGGCGTCCGGGCGAGATTTTTCGCGGTGATGCCGGCCAGCGTATCGCGGACGGCCTCCGGATCCAGTGGCTGCAGCGGCATCACCAGATCGGTGCGGCAGGTACCCGGTTCCCTGTGGCCGAAAACGCGCAGGGCCACGGGCATGCCGGCCGGGAGTGTATCGGCGACTGCTTCCGTGAGGACGTCACGGGCCACATCGATGCGCCGGCGACCCTCGAGACGCTGCAGCATGGAGCCCGACGCGTCGAGTATCAGGAGTGCGGCGTTGTCGGGGGAAGTCGAGGCGCTCTCCCCGGTGATCACCCGTATCTCTCCCGGGCCAGTCCGCGGTTCGTTGCGTATGTCCACCCTGAGGCTGAACAGCGCCGGACGGCGCAGCAGCGAGCTGGCGCGTCTCCAGGCCACTTCCACTTCCCGTGCGGAGGCCCCGTACGCGTAGTAGCCGCCGTTGACGAGTGACCAGTCCTGCATGAGATCTTCCTCGCTGGCGGTAAAGGTCGCGCCGCTCTCCTCGCCGACACGGATCGTGAATATCCGCGGCCTCACGGTATCCATCCAGGACCACATCTCCGGGTGGCGGCTGGTCGCCGCATCGGTGAGGAGTACGATCGCCCGGACCCCATCCCGCGGCTCCAGGGCGCGGGCGGCCGTTGCGAGTGTCCACTCTGCGGCGCTAGATGACTCCGCGCGCGGGTACTCGTTGAGCACGGTCTCCAGGATGTACGGCTCGCTGTACCAGTCGCGCAGCAGTGGCTGGGAACCGAATGGCAGCAGATTGGCTGCATCGCGTCCGGGTTCGATTCCCGCAGCGTAGCGACCGAGGGCGCTGTAGATGAGCGGCAGCTGAGCGGCCACGCTGCCGCTGGTATCCCAGGCGAAGACAACGTTGCGCTGCGGTTCGGTGACACGCAACCAGTAGCTGCTATCGGGCGCCACCGTGGCCTCCTGGAAGATTTCCGTCGGCGAGCGCTCCACGGTCTCCAGGTCCACGGGTTTTCCATCGGCGTCTTCCAGCTGCGCCACGACGCGCAGCGCGGGTTCGCCCCGGAGCGTCAGCGAGAGGCGATTCTCGTTTGGCCCGGTCTGCAGCCGGAACCAGGATTCCGAGGCTCCGAGCTGGGCAGAATCCGTAACCCATTCCCGCCGTCCGGGTTCATGGGCCGTCGCGCGCCTGGAATTGTCCGGCACCGTCTGCATCGGGCCGCGGCTGCCGGCCTGCGTTTCGAACGATGCACGCATTTCGTCCGCGCCCCATTCGGCGAGGATGGACCGATAGTCCGCCGAATGGGGCCGCTCGTAGATACGAAGAGTCTCGGGTGGCCAGACCTCACTTGCGGACGCGGGCGCGCGGCCGGTAATCCGCAGGAATCTGGCCCACACCGGTTTATCGAGAGCAAGCTTCGGCATCACCGCCGGGTCCCACTTGGCGAGTGGCTGCCACGGCCCGAGTGGGCTGTCGGTGCTGTAGCTCACGCGCACGCCCTGCAACGTCTCATCGCCGGCCGCCCTCTCCGAATTCGTCCACTCGAGGGCGGCGAGCTGGGCAGCCCGGTCATGGTGGAAGGCCACGACGAACTCCAGTCGTTCACCGTCATCCAGCTGCAGAGACGACACATCCTGCTCGGCCGTCAGGATTCCGCGATCCCAGTCCGGCCCGACCGGCGGGTTGGATCGTACGATATGGCCGCCCAGCTCCGGATCCGCCAGATTCGCGATGGCGTCGGGCAGCGGCCCTCCCGGCGTACCGATCACCTTCCATTCGCCGAGACCGACCCGCCCGTCGCCGACCCAGTTGTCGGTGAGACGGAGTCGGGCGTAACTCGCCTCGACCGGGGCGTCGAGAACGACATACTGTTCCCGACGCACGGGACTGAGCTCTGTGTCCCCGACTGTCGTCCAGTCGCTGCCATCCCGGGAAATGGCCAGTTCGACCCGCCGGGGATGCTGGCCGACCCGGGTACGGCCCGTCGTGTCCAGTGCGAAGCCGTAGATCGTTGCCGGTGCACCGGCGAGGCGTACCGGCACATCCACCGGAGCGCGGTCGGAGCGGCGCTCCAGGAGCAGGCCGGCGCCGCGGAGAGCGAGGCCATCGAAGAGATCATCGAAGCCGATGCCGACGTCGGGGATCCGACCCCGGTCGTCCGGATTCTCCTGCGCGAGGGTCAGCCTTTCCGCTCCGAGCTGTTCGGCGGCGAGGTTCCAGCGGCCGCGGAGTGCCGAGGGGATCGACCAGCCGGGCGCGATGCCCACCGGGTCGGCATCGTCTTGCACCTGAATCGATAAAGCGGATTCGTTCCAGGTGGCTCCGTTCTCCGAGACGCCTGCGTAAAGCGTAACCGCCGTGTCCGCATGCGCGTCGGCAGGGACGTCGACGGTGACCGGGATCGAGCGGGTGCCGCCGGCAGGCAATGAAATCTCGGCGGATTCGGCCCTCACGGCCCAGCGCGCGTCGCTGGCCGCCGTCGCGAGCGTCACACGCCGTTCCGCTCCGCCCGGATTCGCCACCTCGACACTCGCCTGAAACTGCTGACCGAAGGACCGGAAGGCCGCGACCGCGCGGGTCGGCGATTCCAGCGTTACGTCGAGTGCTGCATCGTTTAGGGTCGCTGGTTTCAGCGCCCCCTCGAAATCAAACTGCAGATCGTACGGTCCGCGGCTCTTCAGCCTCGCATACAAGCGTTGCCCGGCCGGTACGGATCCTCGCGAGGAATTGTCCGGCTGGCGCTCCAGTTGCGCCTTCTCGTCCGCTGCGTCGACCAGGTCCAGGTTCACGCTGCCCTGAGTCTGGATGGTTACCGGCGTCGCTTCAGCAAATACGGGCAACTCGTAGTAGTCGTAGTCACCCCAGTCCCCGCTGTAGCCGCTGACCCTGAGATCCGCCGGCAGCGGCGAGGCAAGGCCGATATGGTCATTCGGTTCGCAGTCTTCGGCGCAGCCGAACCGGGGCAAGGCTTCGAGGCGCAGGGTGTATTCGCCATCGCTGGGAGTCGTCGCCGTCAGCGCCACCTGATAGTCGCCGGGCGGGAACAGGCCCTCACGCTCGATCGAAGTCGATCGCCCGCGGCCCGTCGAGCGTCCGATTTCGAAGTCGTCCCAGAAAAACCTGGCGGCGATCCCGCCACCGGGCGGAGGTGTCACGCTCAGGCGGATGCGCTGCCAGTCGGCCAGATGGAAGCGGTAATAGTCGATATCCTCCTGATCCGCGAGCAATCCGATGCGCTTACCGCCGATCTCCAGAGGCTGCATGCGTTGCCGGTCGTCGTTCGGTTCTCTCTCGAGGGTCGGGTCGGGCGGCCCCAGGGAGCGGGCGATCAGGCGGTAATCGCCGTCCACACCACTCACCGAGACGTAGTGCGTACCGGGCAGCAGATAGAGGTTGTCGAGCCGGAGTATCCGGTCGCCCCGTCGGGCCTGTTTCCTCTGATTCTGGATCCCGGCGCCGTCGTGATAACGGATCTCCGCCAGGCCATCACCCATCGCCTGGATCCGCCAGAGCTGCGCCTCGCCTTCCACCACCAGCCGATGGAAGTCCGTGTCCTCGCCGGCAAAGGCGGCAGCGACCGGGCGCGGCGGAACCAGCGCCGAGGCACGGCCGATCGTGTCGTTGGGTTCCGTCTCCCGTCCGCGTTGCGGCGGGCCCGTGTCCGTCAGCGAAAGCTCGTACTCGACGCCTTCCTTCCCGCCCTGGACCCTGACGACGTACTCGCCGGCCCCGAGTACCAGGTCCTCCAGAGAGATCTCGGCATCGCCTTCGCGGCACTGAAGTTCGCTACCCTCCGGGTCCAGCAGGCAGAGCTCGAGGGTATCCGACTCCGGTGCCACCAGCCGGAGGCGCTTCTTCTCTTCCGTGTCTTCTGCGGCCAGCCTGAAAAGGAAATGATCCCGGTCCCGCCGCGTGCCGATCCGAGCCTGCAAAGGCGCGGACAGATCGACGCGATTCGCCAGATCGTGCCCATCGTTCGGTTCGCTCTCCCGATTCCCGGTGACGCGCCCTCCACTCGACGTCCGGATTGCAAGTATCGAGCCCTCATTGTTGTCTCGCTCTATCTCGAGGAGATAGTCAGTTGTGTCCAGATCGAGATCATAAAATGTGAGTTGCCCGTACCGATCCGTCTCCGCTTCGGCAAGTACGGCCCCATTCGCGTCCGTCAGCTTTGCGCGTGCCCGATGACCGACCGGCACCTGGATGGCAACGTTCCAGTACTCACGCGCCTCCCCTCCACCGACGTCGAGCCGGTACCAGGACCGCGCGTGAGTGGAATAGGTGGCGAACTCATGCCTGAACCGCAGATCATGGGGGGTCTCGCGCGAGCCGTTATCCGGTTCCGCGGTGAGATAGAGGTCTTCGCTGTCTGCGACGGTCAATCGGTAGCTTCCGGATGTGCCAGTGGGGCTGACATCTTTCGACGACTCTGTCTCGTCGAAACCGACCGTCTCCATTTGTGGACGGTATCGGTCATTGCCGGCGGAGAAAGCGATACCCAGAAGATAATCACCGGGCGAGAAGATCAGCCGCCCTGCCTCGCCGGGTACGCTGCCGTCACGGCTGCCCATCGTAAACAGCTCCTGGGGGTCGAGACCGGGTTTACCGGAGGAGAGATTGAGCCGATAGACATCCACAACCGTGAGGGCAAGAGGTACCCCGTCGAGTCGCAAATCCCAGCGGCGATGTGCATCGACATCCGAGACGTTCCAGCGATACCCGTCCTGGTCTGAACCGGAAAGCGTACCCGCTCCCCTGAACGCACCGCTAACGTCCTCATAGGAATCAGGTTGGTCGTTAGGTTCGGATTCAAAAATTATCGATTCGGCTGAGAGCAATGCCGGCGTCAGAAATAGCGCTGACACGGCAAGCCACCATTGGCGGGCGCTGCCTGCCAGCGATGAACCGGTACGATAGCCGAATGCGCGTCGCATGACGATGTAGTATAACCAGCGAAAAGACCCTGGGCCCAAGCGGTGCGTTGGCGACTGATCTACCTGAAATCCCCACCAAAATTGAGGCTTGAAATGCTGCATTGGAATCCCGGCGTTCGTTGGGCGTTGCTGCTCTCGCTTTTTATACCTTACCCGGTCACATCGTTTGCAAACGATCGCATCGATTTCGCTCTGCCGGGTAGTGAGCCGCGTGCGGTTGAGCTCGGAGAGCTTCCTGGGGCGCTATCCCCGGACGATGCGGCCGAGATGCTGGCGCGAGGAGTCCCGGACCCAGCGAAATTCCTCGATGCAAGCAAGTATCACGTCACGGAGCTGGCAGCCGCACTCGAATACGACCCCGTGGCCGCGTTTGAGTATGTGCGCGATCAGGTCCGGCTCGATCCTTACAATGGCTTGCTTAGAGGATCGCAAGGCGTGCTAGCGGCTTCGGCCGGCGGACCGCTGGATCGCTCGCTGCTACTCATGGATCTCCTCGAGCAGATGGCAATCGATGCACGTCTGGTCTTCGGGCCCTTGCCTGATGCTGCGGCAACGCGACTCTTGGAGGGGGCCATGCCGGCCCGTGGACAACAGGCAACCTCCCACTTCCTGCCGGACCGCGTGGGCAAGCGTGTTTCGGAGAGAGCCCGGCGTGATTATTCGTGGCTGGTGGAGGGCTTGAGCGAGACGGATCTCGGTGGTGAGGATCCGCGACTGCGACGTGCCGACGTTCGTGACCACGTGTGGGTCCAGGCCCGTCTCGAATCAGACTGGACAGATTTCGATACCTCGTTCGCGGAGGCACAGCCTGGTGAATCATTCGCTGTGGTCGACCGGATTGCAGTCGGGCCAGCCCCCGAGCAGACCCATCGGGTCACTCTTAGCGTCAAAGCAGAAAAGCTGGAAAATGGAGATGTGAGCGAAGTCGAATTGCTCACCCACACTCTCGAGGCACATTCTGCCCAGCACGACCGCATCTTTCTGGTGTTTGTGTCCGCAGGTGCGGGGTTGGGCGCAACCCTCGGCGGCAAGCTCAGTCCGGAATCGCTGATGGCGCCGGCGTTCCTCATCGATGAAGACGTAATCAGAGGTCGCGCTGTTCCCGGCGTGTCCGTTGAGATGTCGGAGACACAACAGTTCTTCTTTGGCAGCAGTGCGTCGCCCTCGACGGCTCTGTATCTCGATGTGCACATAGATTCGCCCGGAAAAGGCGTGATTTCACGCCGGCGCGTTCTCTATGATCGCGTGGACCCGAGGCAGCGTATCTCAGGCGAAGTTGCAGCCGATACTCTGGCGCCAATGGCCATGTTTGGTGGAGCGCCCGCTCCGTTTCAGTCCATTCATCAGATTCTTGTTTCCACGGGGGGACTTAGTCCCCATGCGGTGCTGGCAGAAACGGAAGAAGCGCTTGATGACGCTGTCGCAACATTGGCGACTGATAAAGAGATTCCCCCAACTTCGACTGGCCGATCACTGGCCCCTCTCGCGGCGGGGCGCGCCAACTGGCAGTTAACGGTAGAGGAGGTTCATCGTCTGGCAGGCCTTGCGAACGCCGATGTCCGCCTGTTTGTGGGTGAGCCGCAGGTTGCCATCATGAGTGTCATGCTCAATGCGATAGATAACGAAGCCGTATTCAGTCATGTAATCGATTTGCTCCATGACCGTAAAAGCGTGCTGGCAGATGACGGAATTGACGGCAAATTTGTCGCTCACCATTTTTTGTGGCACGGCGCTCTTCAGTCGGCCCTGGAAACAGTAGCTAGCGAGTTCATGGGAGCGTTTTCCGAGAGCGGCAACCCGGATATACAGAGTGGCAGCCGGGTGACAGATACCAACGCAGCTCGTTTGCAAACAATTGCGGAGGCGCTCAAACGGGAGCGAACATCGCATGCGTTGCTACAGGATATCGAAGCGGGTCGGGTTGTGCTGGTCCCGGCGGATGGGCAAGCCGCCGACCTTTGGTGGGCGGTAGATCCGGCTACTGGAGTCACGGTCTCCCGGGGAAGCAACGGACTGGGGTATTCGCTGCTGCCCGTCTGGTTCAAGAAGCGTCTTACTACCATTGCGAAAACGAAAGTCTTTCATGTCGATATCGACGAACTCGACGCGTATGCACGCAGGGTCTCCCAGAAGACCAATCTGGCGAGAAAAAAGGCTGGAAAGCAGCCGGCGCGGTCGACCAGGAGTCGGGGTGGCGGAGGTGAGTATCCGCTGACTTTGGAGATATCCTCCACCTTTGCGACCACCAGCGGCGAAATCCTGGGCTACGCAATCGGCCTGCAGATGCTTTCTATTATTACGATGCTCTCTTACGGTGTTGCGATGGACAGGTATTGAGCCGACCGGGCTGCTTGCGGCGTCCAGTCCAATTGAAGAAGTGGCGTTCGATCATTTCGCGGGTGCGCTGATAGCGCTGAGGATCCGGAGCGTAGACTCCCGATCCAGCATCCGCGGCACCGGATAGCCCTCGCATTCCTTCAACGCCAGTTCGCAGAGATAGTCGTAGTCCTCGGACCGGATCTTCTCCGATTTCTCGGGCAGGGCGACCGCCTTCTTCAGGTCCCGAACGGCGGCGATGAAGGCGCGCGCATTCGCTTCCTCACCGGCGCCGGCGTCTGCGACGCCCGCCAGCTCCGCCAGCTCGGCTAGCTGCGGCCGCGTCTCCTCGAACGTGAATTCGAGCACGTGGGGCAGCACCAGAGAATTGGCCAGCCCATGCGGGATGCCGTATTTGCCGCCGAGCTGATGGGCGATGGCATGGACATTGCCCACGTTCACCTGGTTGATGGCGATGCCGGCATAGTAGGCGGCCAACGACATGCTCTCTCGCGCCTCCCGGTTGCTGCCGTCCCGGTACGCCGTCTCCAGATGACGGAAGATCAGCCTCACCGCGGCCGCAGCATTCCGACGGGCCGTGCCGCGGTCCCAGGTGCAGATATAGGCTTCGACGGCGTGGGTGAGCGCATCCAGCCCCGTGGCGGCGGTGATCGGGCCGGGCAGGCCCATGAGCAGATCCGGGTCCAGTGCCACAGCGGCCGGCAGCAGTTGCCGGGCACTGATCACGCCTTTCTCGTGGGTCTGGTCGTCGGAGAGCACCGAACCGATCGTGGCCTCGGACCCCGTGCCCGAGGTGGTGGGGATGGCGTAGATCGGCGGCACCTCGTGCTTGATCTTTGCGAAGCCCACCCATTCATGCGGATCCTGGTCGCTGGACGCAGCCGCCGCGATGATTTTTGCGGCATCCATGGATGAACCGCCGCCGACGGCCAGGACTGCCTCCGCATTGTGCTTGCGCCAGGCGGCGACGCCGGCCGCCACCTGTCCGAAGGTGGGATCGGGTTCCACACCGTCGAACACGGCATGCTCGACGCCGGCATCGGTGAGCGCGGTTGTGGCCTGATCCACCAGTCCGAGTTCCCGCAGCGGCTTGTCAGTCACCACGAGAACCCGGCGGATACCCATCTGGCCGATGTAGCGGCAGAGTTGACCGGCGCTGCCGCTGCCGGTGAACGCCATGTAGCTCGCGCCCGGCAGGAAGGTCGCGACGGTCTTCATCAGCCTGAGGATCAGAGCGTGTCTGGCTTTGCGCGGTAGTAACGGCACGGCGGCGTCCCTCCTGTTGCGTCCTGTGTCAGATTATCGCACTGCCGGCGTCCGCCGTGTCCCCGTGGAATCCGCAGCTCATATCAGCAGCCAGGCCGCCGCCACGCCTAGCCCCGCGAGGAGGGTGCCCGTGACGGACCAGGCCATGAGCCGGTCCTCGGCCGCAGCCGTGAGCGACTCCCAGCCCGTGTTGGTCCGTCGGGCCGCTCGGGGCACGCGTTCTCTCGCCAGGGCGGCCGTTGCGCCGAGGCGCAGCAATGCGCTGCGCAGGCGCTGACCGCCTGCGAGCAGCAGACGTTCGAGCGCGATGCCCAGGTCGCCCGGCGGCAGGGCTGGCAGCGCGGCGAGCCGGCCGGTCCGCTGCAGGTAGTGTGCCGCGGCGGCCAGCAGCGCCGTGACCAGCAGGGGCTGCACCGCGCTCCACTGGGCATGCCGGGCCAGGGCGGCGAGGCGCAGATCCGCGTCACCGACCAGCCAGGGCAGGCTCAGGGCGGCGGCGAACAGCAGCAGCCAGGGCGCCAGTACCCCGGCGGCCGGTCTGCCTCCGGCACCAGCCGGCCAGGCGAGCCTGAGGAAGCGCAGCATGAGGAGCGCGGTGAGGACGGAACTCAGCGCCAGTAGCCAGGAAAGGTGGTCGTGCCACGGACCGATGATGCCCGCTGCGCCCAGTTTGATGCCGGTCTTGGCGAGCAGTCCGGCGGTGAGCGGGGCGGCGCTGAGGGAGAGGGCGGCCGTGGTGAGGACGATCCGGCCGAGGACCGCAACGCGCCCGCTCGCCGCCTTCATCACGGCGATCCCGAGGAACAGCGTCCCCTTGGCGAGGCAGTGGTGGACCATGAAGACCAGCAGCGCGGTCCGCAGCAGGGGCCACTGCGCGGGCGCACCCAGGCCGAGGCCCACCGGCACCATCATGAGCCCCATCTGGCTCATGCTGGAGTAGGCGAGGACCGTCTTCGCTTCGCGCTGGGGCAGGCCCGCGAAGACGCCCCAGGCGGCGGTGAGCAGGCCGGCCGCAGCCAGGGCGGAACCCCAGACGGGCAGCGTCGCCTCGCCGAGCGGCAGCAGCCTGATCCAGGCGAGCAGGCCCGCCTTTATCATCGCGCCGGAGAGGACGGCGCTCGCCGGGGCCGGCGCGACAGGGTGCGCCAGTGGCAGCCAGTAGTGCACGCCGACCAGTCCGGCCTTCACACCGAAACCGGCGATCAGCAGGCCGAGGGCCGTTGCCTCCTCGCCGGCCGCGAGCGTCTCGCGCAGCGTGGCGAAACCGGTATCGCCCAGGCCGGCCGTGCGCATGAGCCCGACGATGACGCAGACTTCGCCGAGCACCGCGAGCGCGATGTAGTAACGACCCGCGTGGCGGGCCCGGTCGCTGCCGTCGTGAACGATCAGCCCGTAGGCGCCGAAGGTCATGACCGTGAAGCCGAGATAGAAGGCGATGGCGTCCAGCGCCAGCAGCAACAGGAAGTTGCCTGCCATGGTCACCAGGAAGAAGGCGAAGAAGGAATCCCGCCGGGAATCGTCCGCCAGCATGGACGATGCAGCCAGTCCCGCCGCGAGCCAGAGGCCGGTCATCGCGGGCAGCAGTACCGTGCCGACTGCGTCGATGCCGAGCATGCCGCCGAACAGCAGCCATCGGTATTCTGTGACACTGCTTTCGCCGAGCAGCGTGGCCACAAGCAGCGGCAAAGGTGCCCAGGGAGCCAGCCGCCGGGCCAGCGGCCGGGTGACCGCCGGTGCCAGCGCCAGGCTGTTGACGAGCGGCCAGCAGACGCCCGTGAGGATGGCGAGCACGGTGATCAGGACCGCTCCGGTCATGAGGCCAGCAGGGCCGCCGCGGCGATGGCGACGAGCAGCATCAGAAGCCCCGTCGCAGGCCATTGACGCAGCATGAGCTCCAGTCGGGCGATCCGTTCCGCCCAGGCTTCGCCCCGCCACAGCGCGATCACGGCCGTCTGCAGCCGGTCGCGCTCACGGGGCAGGCGGCCGAGGCAGAACTCCCGGAGCGCCGGCGCGGCGCCGCGGCCCGCCGCAACGATTCGTTCTCTCGTCCGTTGCCGCCTGTCCGCCCCGGCGGTCCGGCCCTGCCCGCGGACCAGCAGCAGGCCGAGCGTGATGCCGGCCGGAGCCGGCCAGAACGAGTCGAATCCCACCTCGCCCGCGCGCCACAGGAACCAGAGTCCGGCCGCGGCCAGACCACCGAGGGCCAGCGCCACCGCAGCGGCTTCGGCGGAATCCGGGCCCGGATCGCGCTCGCCGGTTCGCCGCAGTGCCATGGCGAGCAGCATCGTGGACGAGCCGGCAACGAGTGCGGTCAGGAAGCCGATGACGGACGGCTGGCCTGCCGTCGCCAGCACCGCCGCGTGGGCGGCGGCAAGGCCTTGGCTGGCGAGCACGAGTGTTATCGATGCACTCCGCGCCCAGCCGTCGTGCTGCAGGCCGATCACCGGTACCGCGGCGCAGCAGGCCGCCAGCGATACGACGGCCCATGCCGAGACAGTGGTATCGGCGATCGCCGGCGTAGCGACGAGCAGCAGCGCCGCCGTCATGGCTGCCGCGTAACCGAGCGTACTGTGTGACCCGGAGGTCCGGACGGCGGCGAACGCCGACCAGAGCGCGCCGGCCAGTGCGAGCCCGACGATTGCCACATTGATTTCGGTGCCGATGGCGGTGCCGGCCGGGTGCAGCAATTGCCGCCCCCCGATGAAGGCGGCGCCCGCGGGGATGCCTGCCAGCAGGATCGCGGCGGGCGCGCTGGCACCGGAGAGCGCCGCCGGCAGCCAGGTGTGCGCCGGGGGCATGCCGCTGCGCAACAGCAGGGCGAGTGCGACGAGCAGTGCAAGGCCGCTGGTCATCCCGTCGGTCATCCCGTCGGTCATCCCATGGGTCATCCCCTGCGTCACACCCTGGGCAAGGTCCCCGCCGGGGTGCGCCGTGCCATGCAGCAGCGCCTCGAATATCAACAGATCGCTCGCGACCAGCAGCGTCACCAGCAGCCGCCCGCGCCACTGGCGGTCTTCCTCGCTGGCGACGATGCCGTAGAGCCCGAAGCCCGTCGCCAGCATGGCGGCGAACACCAGCGGTCCGCCGCGGGCGACCGCCAGCGTTACCGCGGCAGATAGCCCGAGCAACAGCATGATCGGCGCGGGGCCGTCGGACCGGCCGCGTGCGAGCAGCGCGGCTGCGAGCCACAGCGCGCCGAACAGCAGCAGGGCGGCCCGGGCGGCGTTGTCCAGCGCGAATGCCGTGCGGCCGCGCACGAGTAGATGCGTGGCCTCGATATCCTGGGAAGTCGCCAGCAGCGCGACGGCGATGGTGAAGAAGGCAGCCAGCGCGACCACCCAGGACTCGGCCCGCCGGTCGCCGCGGCGGGTCACGGCGAACCACAGGGCGCCGAGCAGGGGCAGCAGCGGCAATGCGACGAGGATGTTCATTCGCCGTACTTCCTCGAAGCGATGAACTGTACCCAGTCCAGGGGCGTGCCCGGCATGGTGGCGAACAGGCCCCAGACCAGCGCCGCGGCCACGGTGGCCAGCGGCGGCAGCAGCAGCATCAGCGGCGACTCCAGGCTGCCCGGCCCCGCGGAGCGAATACGCTCGTCCCGCGGCTCGTCGAACCAGGCCGTGCGCACGATGGGCAGGAAATACGCCGCGTTCAGGATGCTGCTGCCGGCGAGCACGAGCAGCACCCAGTCCTGCCCCACCTCGAGGCCGCCCAGCCCGAGGTACCACTTGCTGACGAACCCGGCCATGGGCGGCATGCCGATCATCCCGAACGCGGCCAGCGTGAACGCGGCCGTGGTCCACGGCATGCGCCGGCCGATGCCGGCCAGCTCGCTCACCTGGTGCAGTCCGGCCGATTCCGCGTAGTTGCCGGCGCAGAAGAACAGGGTGATCTTCATGAAGCCCTGGTGCACGAGATGCACCAGGCCGCCGATGGTGGCGATGGGGCCGGCGATGGCGACGCCGAGGGTGATGTAGGAAACCTGGCTCACCGTGGAGAAGGCCAGCCGGCGCTTCAGGTTGTCCTGGAACAGCGCGCGCACCGAGCCGTAGAGGATGGTAAACGCGGCCAATACCGCCAGCGGCAGGGTGACGCCGAGCTCGGCGGCGTACTCGACACCGAAGACGTCGTAGACGATGCGCACGATGCCGAAGGCGCCGGCCTTGACCACGGCGACCGCGTGCAGCAGTGCGCTCACCGGCGCAGGCGCCACCATCGCCCGGGGCAGCCAGGCATGCAGCGGCACCAGCGCGGCCTTCACGCCGACGCCGAGGATGAGCACGGCGAACACGACGCGCAGCACGGCCGGGTCGATGCCGAGGCCGGAGACGAAGCCGCGGTCCACGAACTCGAGTGTCCCGGTCAGGGCATAGAGCCACACCGTACCGGTCAGCAGCAGCACGCCGCCGAGCAGCGTGTAGGCGAGGTAGATGCGACCGGCCCGGCGTGCCACCTCCGTCTCGCGGTGGACCACCAGCGGATAGGTCGTGAGCGTGAGCGCCTCGTAGAACACCAGGAAGGTGAGCAGGTTGCCCGCCATGGCGAGGCCCACGGTGGCGGTGACGCAGAGGCTGAAATAGCCGAAGAAGCGGCTGCGGTGCGGCGAACCCTCCAGGTAGCCGATGGCATAGATCGTGGTCGCCAGCCAGAGCACCGCGGAGAGGTTCACGAACAGCAGCGACAGGGCGTCGGCATGCAGGACGAAGTCGAGCCCGGGTACCAGCGGGATGCGCACCTCGAACACGACGCCGTGGAAGACGCCCACCATCATCAGGACCAGCAGCAGGATTTTCACTACCGCGCCGCCCAGGTTCAGCGTGGTGCGCAGCGCCACTGCCCGCTCCGGCAGCGTGAAGATGATGAGGCCCGGGATCAGCGAGCTGGCCAGGATGGCGAGGGGCAGCCAGGCGTTCACCGTCACGGCAGCACCCCCTCCAGCAGCGACAGCGCCCAGGGGGCGATGAAACCCAGCGAGACGGCGGCGAGGGCAAGCGCCAGCGCGGTCCATTCCATGGTGCGCGGGACGGCGTGTTCCTCACGGGCATGGGAGGATTCCGTGAAGGCGTAACCGAGCACGCGGAAGACGTAGGCCGCAGTCAGCAGGCCGCCGCCGACGATGACCAGCGCCCAGTGCCACAGGCCCTGTTCCAGCGCCGCCTGCAGCAACATCCACTTGCCCACGAAGCCGCCCGTGGGAGGCAGGCCGGCGAGGCTGATGCCGGCCAGCGCAAAGGCGGCAGTGGTCAGCGGCATGCGGTCCACTACCCTGTCCAGTCCGTCGATGTCGTCGTGGCCCTGCTCCGTCATGATGCTGCCGGCGGCGAGAAACATCGCGCCCTTCGCGCAGGCGTGGGAGATGGCCAGATAGATCGAGCCGCCCCAGGCGAGCGCCGGGTCCGAGGCCGCCAGCGGGAAGGCGAGGAACAGGTAGCCGAGCTGCGCCGCCGTGGAGTAGGCCACCAGCAGCTTCAGCCGGCGCTGCCTCAGCGCCTGGAACGAACCCCAGAACACGGCGACGGCGCCGAGCCCGCCCAGCAGCAGCGCCAGGCCCTCGTCGGCGGGCTGGAAAGTGAACCAGAGGCGGAGCAGCACGTAGAACGACGCCTTGACCACCAGGGCCGAGAGCAGCGCACTGACCGGTGCCCTGGCGCTGCCGTGAGCCGGCGGCAGCCAGACGTGGAACGGGAACAGGCCCGTCTTCAGCAGCATGCCGGCCACCATCGCGCCGAGCGGGATGCCGAGCTGGAGGCCGCCGTCGGCACGGGCCGCCAGCAGCGTGAGATCGAGCGTGCCGTAGGCGCGGTACAGGAGCGCGATACCGACCAGGAAGGCCATCGAGCCGCACAGGCTCACCAGCAGGTAGCGCATGGCGCCGAGCAGCGCCGGGCCGCTGCCGGCCAGGGCCACCAACGCCACGGCCGATAGCCCCAGCAGCTCCAGGGTGACGTAGAGATTGAAGATATCGTTGGTCTGGAACAGCGCGTTAAGCGCCGCCCACAGGAACAGCCACAGCGGCCAGAAACCGCGTGCCTTGTCCGGCGTGGCCGCCAGATAGGGCCGGGCGTAGACGCTCACCGCCGTGCCCACGACGGCCGCCATGGTCAGCATGATCGCCGACAGTCCGTCGGTGTGGAGATCCACGCCGATCGGCGCGCCCCAGCCGCCCATGGCATAGGTGCGGGGGCCGGCCCCCGCCACCTGCCACAGCAGCGCCAGCGAGGCGGCGGCGGTGGCGAGGCCGAACACAAATCCCGTCGCCACCGCCCGCTGCGGCCACAGGAAGGCGAGCAGTGCGCCGATCAGCGGCACGGCCACCACCCAGATCGTCCACGGTGTGTCGACGATGAAGGTCTGCATGCCGGTCTACCGCAGCGGCCCGTCGGTGGGCGCCCGCTCCCGGTCTTCCGGCAGCAGGGCGCGGCCGGTCGTCTTGGCGATCCGCAACACGATAGCGAGACCCAGAGCCGTGGCCGAGATACTGACCACGATCCCCGTGATCACCATCGCCTGGGGGACCGGGTCGACGCCGGCGTGTCCGATGGCGCCGGCGCCCACGAGCAGCAGGAATGCACCGCTGCTCATCAGGTTCAGTGCCAGGATCTTGCGGATGAGGTGGGCGCGCAGCACCACGGCCCAGCTGCCGATCAGGAATACCCCCAGCCCGCCGACCGCGAACAGCAGGCCGCTATCCATCGCTGCCCCCCGGACGTCCGCCGATGAACAGTCCTGCCAGTATCAGCGCGATGGCCACGGCCGCCGCCGTCTCGATGAGCAGCAGCAGTGCGCCGCCGAGCGGCGCCGGATACTCGAGGAAACGGCCGCCTCCCGCCATCACGCCGAGCGCGACGGCGAGGAACACCCCCAGTCCGGCGACGGCGCCCGCCCGCATGGGCTGTTCCGGCAGGCGCGGGCCGGGGCGCCGCTCCGAAAGCACGTAGAGCACGGCAGCCGTTGCCAGCACCGCGCCCGCCTGGAAGGCGCCGCCCGGCCCGTCCGCGCCCACCCACAACAGGTAGCCACAGATCATGGGGAACAGCGGCGCGATGACCCGGGTCAGGCCGATCAGCACCGGACTCGGGTTGGTAGGCCGCGTGCGATGCGCCCGCCCGAGTGACCAGACGCCGGCCAGCGCTGCCGTCAGTACGGCCATCTCGAGCAGTGTGTCGTAGCCGCGGAAGTCGAGCAGCACGGCGGTCACCGGATTCGCTGCCGCGGCTCCGGGCAGCGCCCCGCGGATGGCGTCGCCGAGACCGGGAGCGACCGGTGGGGTCATGAGCGCGAGGCTCACGCCGGCCGCCACCGCGAGCAGCGCGAGCCCGAGCACCGCGCGCAGCAGACGGCGTTGCCACCGGTCACGGCGCATCGGATCCTCCCGTCGCTGTCTCTCCGGCGTCCTGTTCCGGCTCTTCTTCAGGCTCGTCCTCACCGTCGGGCGTGCCGGACCCGTGCGGCAGGGCGCCCCAGGTGGCGAGCAGCAGGGCGCCGGTCAGGCCCGCACCTATCGCCGCCTCGGCGAGCCCCACGTCCGGCGCCCCGAGGCGGATCCAGACGAGGGCCAGCACCATGCCGAAGGCGATGAACAGCACGATGCCGCGGAACAGGTCCCGGCTCCACAGAGCGGCCCAGCCCACCCAGAGCAGCACCAGGACGAGCACGAAGTCCAGCACCAGCGCCGCGTTCATGGCGCCGTCCAGGGGCGGATGCCCCGGCGCAGGCCGGAGCGCGCGATCAGGTGGGAGGCGGTGGCGCCGGCGAGCAGCACGAGCGCCCAGATCACCAGCAGCTTGCCGACGGTGGCCAGCGAGTCGGCGCGCAGCGCCAGCCCGAGCACGGTCAGACCCAGGCCGACGTTGTCCGCTTTGGTCAGGGCGTGGAGCCGGCTGTAGAAATCGGGGAACCGCAGCATGCCCACGGTGCCGGCGAAAAAGAAGACCGCGCCCGCCGCGAGCAGCAGGATGCTGACGAACTCGATGACCCATTCAATGGCCAGGTCAGTCGGGGACATCCTCGGCCCTCCGGCTCCAGACGCGTTGGACGAAAGCGACGGCTGCCACGGCCGCCAGCAGGGCGAAGACCAGCGCCACGTCGTGCAGCGCCGGTTGCTGCGTGCCCTCGGCGAGCAGCAGCAGGGTCGCCACCGCCGTGGTGCCGAACAGCTGAGCGGCGAGCATGCGGTCCGCCGCGGTGGGCCCCCGCATCACCCGCCACAGACCGGCTGCCAGGTTCAGCAGCAGGAAGGCGGCGATGGCGAGCGGCACGTTCACGCCGAGGGCTCCAGCGGCACGCCGAACACCGCGGCGATGCGCGGCTCCAGGTCGGCCACCATGCGGTGCAGGTCCTTGCGGGCGTCCAGCGCGTGAACCACCAGCCCGTTGCCGTCGAGATCGGCACTGAGGGTGCCGGGCAGCATGCTGATCACGTTGGCGAGCGCGATGCGCGACGCCCCCTCCGGCAGCCGCAGTTCGTGCCGGACCGTGCCGGGGTAGAGCGGCATGGCCGGATGCAGGGCGCGCACCGCCACGTCCACTGCCCCGGCGAGGGACTGGTGGGCGAACCAGGGCAGGAACCGGAGCAGCCCGCTCAGGGACAGCAGCGGGCCCTGCCAGAGCCGCAGGCTCAGCAGCGTGGCTGCGGCAACCGCCGGCGCGCCCACCGTCCAGCTGGCGGCGCTGCCGCCGCCGAGCAGGACCCACAGCAGGCAGAAGAAAGCCGCGCGCCGAGCCCCGCGCAGCCAGCGGTTGCCGCCGGCGATGCGCACTGCGGGACTCGGACGCTCGGGCATCGGTATTCCCTCGTATCCCCCGAAAAGTCTATCGTCCGCCCGGTGCCCCGGACAGCGCGGTTTACCGCAAGTTTCTAGGGCCTGTTAGCGGGCTAAAAGACCAGCTCAGTGAGTCTCGTCGAGCAGGGAGCCTTCGGAGACGGGACGGCCCAGGCTGAACTGCAGCTGCCAGCGGCCGTCGTCCGTCAAGCCGAGCGACAACAGCACGGGACCGACGGGCGTGCGTCCGGCCAGGGAGCCGGCCAGGCCGTACAGCGTCTCCTCGTCGACGCCGTCCACGCGGCCCTCCGGACGCCCGGCGTGCAGCCGCAGACCGGCGTACAGCGCCTGACCGAAAACGGGCGAGATCTCGGCGACTCGCCAGTAGTAGCTCGCGCCGGCGAACCAGTAGCCGTTGCCCCGCAGCTCCCCCGGCCGCAGGCCCGGGAAGGTGCGGATGCCGCCGAGCCGGAACTGGCGGTTCGGCGGCAGCTCGCCGGACAGGCCGGCGCCACCGCCGAGCGTCAGGCTGAGCGAGTCGCCGCGCCAGTCGAAGGCCCGGCTGTAGACGCCCTCCACCAGTTCGTAGTCCTGTTCGCCGCCGAGCCAGTCGCCGGAATGCAGGTAGCGCAGGTTGACGTAGGTGCCCCGGGTGGGCAGTGCCACTGCGTCCCGGGTGTCGTAGATGCCGCCGAGCACGATCGCCGAATCGCCGAGATCGTCGATTTCCGGCAGGAACGAGAGGCCCGTGTCGATGTCCACGTCCAGCTGGCCGCGGTGCAGCCCGGCGCGCAGCTGCGCGCGGGTACCGAGGTTCACGCCGAAGTCGAGCTGGCCCCATGTCTCCGTCAGCTGGTAGGTGGCGATGCGGTCCTCGCCCAGGAACACGTCCTGCAGGTCGCTCTCGATGCGGGCGATGGCCTGGAGGAAGAAACGCTGCCGGATGTCCAGCGGCTGATGGAAGTCCGTCTGCAGCAGACTCTGCTGGCCCACCTGCAGCGCGCTGTGCCACTCGCCGCCCCGCCGGTTCAGCCAGGTGCGGGTATAGTCGGCCCGCACCAGACCCTGCAGTTCGTCCAGCTCGTTGGCGGTCAGACCCAGATCGAGCCGCAGGTAATCCGGGCCCCAGGATTTCTCCACCGGGCTGATTGTGAGTATCCGGGCGCCGGGCGGCCCGTTGACTTCGTAGCTCACCCGCTCGAAGTCATCGAGCGCGAATATCCTGTCGGTGTCCTCGACGATCTGGTCCATCGTCACCTTCGCGCCGGGAGTGACATGCCGCAGCTGCGCGTGGACGTAGCGCTCGTTCACGCGCTCCAGTCCATCGATCCGGACCTCTGCCAGTTGCAGCGTCCGGCTGCCGCCGTGGCTGATCGATGCCCGCCAGCGCGCGTACTGCGCCTCCGTAACGGCGTAGCGCCGCAACGACTCCCGCATGTCCGCGGCGGCGGCCCGACCCAGATCGATGGCTTCCGGCACCCGGTGGAAATCGGCGGCCGTGATGTCTCCGATCGGCACCTCGATGCCGACGTCCTGCTGCGTGAGGGTCGCGATCTGCCGGTTCTGGTTGGCCACCACCGCCACGTCCACGGCGCGTCCCAGCAGGGAGATCGCCGAGCCGAGCTCGTCCGGTTCCGGCCGGGGCGTCGACAGCCAGGCGGCGATCACCACGTCTGCGCAGACGTCGCGGGCGATGTCTACCGGCAGGTTGCGCATCATGCCGCCGTCGGCCAGCACCTGGCCGTCCCGGGCGACGGGCGCGAAGACCCCCGGCACCGCCATGCTGGCGCGCAACGCCAGCGACAGGTCGCCGCTGCCGAGCACCACCATCTCGCCCGCCACCATGTCGGTGGCGATGGCACGGAAGGGGATGGCGAGGTCGTCGAAGTCCGTGGTGAGCCTGCCGGAGGAGACCAGGGCCCGGATCATGTCTTCGATGTTCTGTGTGCGCAGCAGGCCGCCGGGTGTCGTCAGGCCGCGGCGGCTGACGCCCAGTTCCACCAGATTGGTGTAGCTGCGCGTCGCGAGCTTCTCCTGGATGGGCGTGCGCCGGCGCAGCCCCTTGCCGCCCACGGTCTGCGACCAGTCGGTGCCCCGCACGATGCTCTCGATGCGCTCCGGCGGCATGCCGGCGGCGAGCGGCGCCCCCACCAGCGCGCCCATGCTGGTGCCGACAATGCAGTCCACCGGGATGCGCAGTTCGTCGAGCATCCGCAGCACGCCGATGTGGGCCGCGCCCTTCGCGCCGCCGCCGCCGAGTACCAGCCCGATGCGGGGGCGCCCGGCCGGCAGCGCGTCGTCGGCCGCGGCCGACGGCTCCGCCGCGGACGCGACCGACGGCAGCGCCGCGACGCTGAACATCGCCATTGCCGTGACGACTGCCGTGACGATTGGCGCGACAATGGTCACCGTTGCCACGACCGCCGCCGCGACCGTTGCCGGCAGGGCGCGCAATACGCGCAACAGGCTGTGATTCGGCTTCCTCATCGCTACCGGGACAGGGGCCACGCAGGGCAATCCGGTATCGTAGCATCGGCCCGGGGCGGTCAGAGCGGACCGCGTGATATGCGGATACCGGCCGCCGGCCGGAGCCGGCAGAATGGGCGCCGATACGGATCGGGAGTCCAGGATGAGAATTGCGGTACTCGGCTCGGGCGCCGGCGGCACGGCCGTCGCCTTCGATTGCGCCTCCCACGGTCACGAGGTGCGACTGTTCGACTTCCCCCGCTTTGCGGAGAACATCGACCCCATCGCGGGCGCGGGCACCATCACGGCGGACGGCGATATCGCCGGAACCGCGCCAGTGGCTTATTCGGGTCACGACATCGGCGAGGCGCTGGACGGCGCCGATCTCGTCTACGTCGTCGGCCCGGCCTATTCCACCGAGCCCTTCGGCGAGGCGGTGCGCGGCAGGCTCACGGCCGGCCAGACGGTGATCGTCTCACCGAGTTCCTGCGGCGGTGCGCTCGCCTTCCGCCGGGCGGCGCGCCTCGGCCGCGGGCGTGATGCCGTGCGTCTCGCCGAGACGTCGACGCTGCCGTATGCGGTGCGCGTCGTGAAACCCGGCAGCATCCGGGTATTCCTGAAACTGCGCGCGGGCAATCTGCTGGCGGCGCTGCCGGGTTCCGAGACGGCCTCCGTGCTGGAGAGCATCGCCGACGTCTATCCGGGCATGGAACCCGCCCGCAACGTGCTGCAGACGAGCCTGCAGAACGCCAACCCGGTCATCCATCCGGCCGTGACGCTGGCCAATGCGGCGCGCATCGAGGGCACCGGCGGCGATTTCCTGTTTTACGAGGAAGGCGTCACCGACTCGGTCGGCCGGCTGATCGAGGCGCTGGACGGCGAGCGCATCGCCATCGGCCGCGCGCTGGGGCTGGACATCAGACCGGATCCGGAGATGGGCGTACGCCAGGGCTACATGCGGGAGGCCAACTACGGCTCGGGCTACCGCGAGGCGCCGGGCTTCCGCGGCATCGGCGCGCAGCCCGCACTGAACCACCGCTACCTGAACGAGGACGTGGGCTACGGGCTGGTGTTCATGGCTCGCCTGGGCGACCAGGCAGGCGTTGCGACACCGATGATGGACGCCGTCATCCGGCTCGCCTCCGTACTGATGGCCCACGACTATACGGCCGAGGGCCGGCGCACGCCGGAGACGCTCGGCATAGGCGCGCTCGGCCCCGACGATCTGGAGAAGAAGCTGGGCTAGGCGGGCGTCCCGCGCCGGCATCGGGTTTGCCCCCGACGCCGGCACGGATCACCCGCGGGATCACTTAGGGCGCCTGCCAGTCCGGCAGCCGGCCCGGCGTCCAGGGCGCGCCCAGGCCTTCCAGCCGGCTCTCGATCGCCTGCAGCTCGTCCCGCACGGCCTCGAGTTCCGACAGGGCAGCCGAGAACTCCCGTGCTGCGATGTCGTACGACGTCTCGTACTGCGCCGGCACCGGGAACTGGGTCCACACCTGGGAGGTGTAGATGGTGTTCACCCGGCTCGCCACCGGCATGGCCACCGGCTCGTTGCGCGAAGCCACGGTGGTGTCGCCGGTCAGCGCGATCGCGACGTCGGCCAGCTGGTTGGACAGCTTTACCAGTGCCTCGAAGTCGGCTGGCGAGCGTTCGGGCGTCTGCAGCAATGCCGCCTGCAGATGGTCGATGCGCGAGCGGTACTCCTCCACCGCCTTCACGGCGCCCTGCACGGCACGCTGCAGCCCGGCGGCCTTCAGCTGGAAGGCCTGCAGGGCGCGGCGGTCGTCGGTGATCTCGGGGCTGTTCTCCAGCGGCTTCACCGTGAACGCCTCGGGCAGGCCGACCGTGGTCAGCTCGCCGTTGACCAGCCGCGCCAGCTGCACGCTGTACTGGCCGGGCAGAGCCAGCGGACCCACGGGGTCTCGTTCCCAGTACATGCGCTGCTCCGGCTCGCCGAGTACGATCGGGTCCGGCGGCGGCAGGCGCAGGTCCCAGGCCGCGCGGTGGAAACCCTCCTCCGTCTCGCCGCTGACCTGGCGCACCAGCCGGCCCTCGGCGTCGCGCACCAGCAGCAGCAGCTGCGGCTCCTCCTGGCGGTCTTCGGCGCGCAGCACCTCCCAGTTCGGGTAAGGCGTGTCGCCGCCCTCGATCTCCACCTCGATCTCCCGGCGCCGGCGCTCCTTGCGCGCAGGCAGCAGGGGCTCTTCCAGGTAATAGCTGAACATGGCGCCGTACGGCGGGTTCTTCGCGGTGTAGAAGCTGCTGCCCATGGAGCCCTTGTCCCGGTCGTCCCAGATGTATCCCTCGATGTAGAGCCAGGGATCGCGCACCGGGAACAGCTCCGCCTCGCCCAGCGCTTCCGCCTTCGTCCGGAGCGGCGTGTAGTCGTCCAGGATCCAGATGCCGCGGCCGAAGGTGCCCACCACCAGGTCGTTCTCCCGGCGCTGGATCTCGAGATCGCGCACGGCGATGGTGGGGAAGTCGCCGCCGGCGAGCTCGTGCCAGTTCTCGCCGCCGTCCTGGGTGAAGTACAGGCCGAACTCGGTGCCGACGAACAGCAGGTCCGGGTTCACGTGGTCCTCGGCGATGGTGTGGGCGGAGCCCCGGGCCGGCAGGTCGCCGGTGATCGGCCGCCAGCTGCGGCCGCGGTCCGCGGTCTTCAGGACGTAGGGCTTGTAGTCGCCGCGCTTGTGGTTGTCGAAAACGGCATAGGCCACGTCCGGGTCGTGCACCGAGGCCACCACGTCCTCGATCAGGGACATGTCCGGCACGCCCGGGAAGCTGGTGGTGCGCCGCCAGGTCTCGCCGCCGTCGCTGGTGACGTTCATGACGCCGTCGTCCGTGCCCACGTAGATGATGCCCTCCAGCACCGGACTCTCGCTGAGGCCGATGGCGGCGCCGTAGATGGAGGTGGAATCGTTCTTGGCGATGGTGTCCACGCTCCAGACCCGGCCCATCACCTCCAGCTGGTTGCGGTCGAGCTGGCGGGTGAGATCCGGGCTCACCTTCTCCCAGCTGTCGCCCCTGTCATCCGAGCGGAACAGGTACTCCGCCGCGTAGTACAGCCGGTGCGGGTCGTGGGGGCTCACCAGCAGCGGCGTGTTCCAGTTCCACTTGTAGTTCTTCTCGCCGCTATCCGGCAGGGGCGTGATCGCGATGCGCTCGCGAGTGCGGCGGTCGTAGCGCACCAGGCCGCCGTACTGGTACTGGGCGTAGATGATTTTGGGGTCGTTGGGATCGAACTGGGGCTTGTAGCCGTCGCCGCCGAGCACGAAGGTCCAGTCGGAGTTGGTGATGCCGTGAAGCACTGTCGTGCGCGACGGCGCGCACAGCGAATTGTTGTCCTGGGTGCCACCGCAGACGTTGTAGAAGGGTTCGGCGTTGTCCGGGTGGATGCGGTAGAACTGGGTCACGGGCAGGTTGCGCACGTGGCGCCAGGTGGTGCCACCGTCCCAGGTCTCGTAGATGCCGCCGTCGCCGCCGATGTAGAGGTGGTCGGTGTTCTCCGGGTCGATCCACAGGGCGTGGTCGTCGACGTGGCGGGCCTCCATGCCGAGCTGGCGCCAGGTGGCGCCGCCGTCCTCGGAGACGTGGGTGACGGTGTCCAGCGCGTACACCTTGTCGGCGGCCAGCGGGTCGATCACCAGCTCGTTGTAGTACTGGGGGCTGGTGGTCATGTGGTCCGAGCGTTTCTCCCAGCTGTTGCCGAAGTCGGTGGAGCGGTAGACGCCCTTCTCCTCGTCGTTCGCCTCGATGATCGCGTATAGGACGTCCGGGGCCGACGGTGCCATGGAGACGCCGATCTTGCCCATGTTGTCCTCGGGCAGGCCGGCGGTGATCTCCGTCCAGGTCTCGCCGCCGTCGGTGGTCTTGTGGATGCCGCTGCCCGGCCCGCCGTTTATCAGGGTCCAGACGTGGCGGCGGCGCTGGTAGCTCGCGGCCACGATCGTGTCGGAGTCCGCCGGGTCCACCACGAATTCGTTGATGCCCGTGTGCTCGTCGATGTGGAGGATGCGGGTCCACGTCCCGCCGCCGTCCGTGCTGCGGTACAGGCCCCGGTCACCGCCGTCGCTCCACAACGGCCCGTGGGCGGCCACCAGGACAAAGTCACTGTCCTCCGGGTGGATCCAGATGTGGCCGATGTGGCCGGAGTCCTTCAGGCCCATGTGGGTCCAGCTGTTGCCGCCGTCGATGGATTTGTAGACGCCGTCGCCGTAGCCGACGCTGCGCTGGGCCTTGTTCTCGCCGGTGCCCACCCAGATGGTGTCCGGGTCCTGCGGGTCGCGGGTCACCACGCCGATGGCGTAGGCGCCCTGGTCGTCGAAGACCGGCGTCCAGGTGATGGTGTCGTCGGTGGTCTTCCAGAGATTGCCGGAGGCGACCGCCACCAGGAACTCCTGAGGCTTGTCCGGGTGGAAAGACAGATCCGAGATGCGGCCCGAGCTGATGGCGGGGCCGATGGTCCTCAGCGGGATGGAAGCCAGCGGATGCGCTTGCTCCTCGGCGGCCTGCGTGCCCGGCGGCACGGCGAGAGCGGCGGTGAGGGCCAGGACGAATACGGTAGCGGATCGGCGTGAGCGGGAGATTCGGAAATGCATCGGGGTTTTACTCCTTTGCGAACGCGGCGTGCGGCGGCCGCGGCGGGACCGCCGCTCGAGAAGGCAGGAGTATAACTGCCGCGCCGCTCAGCGGCCGGCGGAACGCTTGCGGCGGAGTTCCAGCGGATGGGGGACGCGGCGGCGCCCGTCCACCAGGTGCATCAGCGCCAGCCACGGGTGGCGCCACATCATGCGCGGCCCCGAATAGCGCATCACCGTGCGGGCGAACTCCCGGGGCTCGCGCTTGTAGCAGTGGATCGGACAGTTGGCACAGGTGGGCTTGTCCTCGCCGTAGGGACATTTCTGCAGCCGCCGTGCTGCGTAGGCGAGGAAGTCCGTGCATTCGGCGCAGGGCGTGCCGCTCTCCGGGCGGCCTGCCGTATCGCTGCTCCGCTGACTCCCCGACTGGCTGTCCGACTGATGACGGTCGCGGCAGTACAGCGCCACCATGTGGCGCATGGTTTTCTGCTCCCGGCCGAGGCGGCCGTGGAGCGGTGTCTCTCGACCCTGTGTCATGGCAGTCGCTTCCCCACGGCATGTAATGATGACAGCCGCGGCGGCTATGCCCGATCCGTAGTTGCCACTATCGTCCGACACAGCCCGACACAGCTCCCCGGCACAGCCGGTCGTGACACGTCGGTTGCACGAGGCGCACGTCGGTGTGGCAGCTTGAGTGGGATGCCGCCGGCGCGTAGCCTGCGGTGACAGATCAAGACACAGGAATACCGACAAGGGGACCGATATGAGCAGCGGAGCAAGGAAGACCCTGATCGCCGTCGCCGCCATCGTGATCGTGATCGCGGCGGGGCTCGTCTATGTCTACACGCAGCTGGACACGATTGTGGCCGGCCTGATCGAGGAGCAGGGTTCGGCGGCGACGGAGACGCCCGTGCGGGTGAGCGGCGTGTCCATCGATCTCGGCGAGGCACGCGCGGAAATCGCCGGGCTCACCGTCGGCAACCCGGACGGCTACGGCGGCAACGCGATGTCGCTGGGCCGGTTCGTGATCCGCATCGACCCGGCCACCGTCACCGAGGACACCATCGTGCTGAAGGAGGTGACGGTCTCCGGCGCCACGGTGAACCTGATCCAGCGGGCGACCGGCAGCAACCTGCGCGAGCTGATGAACAACCTGGAATCCGCCGGCGGGGATCAGCAGCCGGACGACGAGGCAGGCCCGGGCCGCAAGCTGATCATCGAGCGATTCGTGCTGGAGGATGCCAGCGCCTCCGTGTCGCTGCCGGATCTCGACGAACAACGCTCCGTCGACATACCGCGCATACAGCTCACCGACATCGGCCGTGCGTCCGGCGGCGCCACCGGCACGGAGGTCGCGCGCCAGGTGCTGGAGCCGGTGATAGAGCGTGTGCTGCAGTCGGCCGCGACGGAATCCCTGAAGGACCGGGCCAAAGAGAAGCTGGATCAGTTCAAGGAGGGGCTGATGAATAAATTCGGCGGCGACGACGAGGAATCCGGCTGACTCTGCCGGCTCGGCCGACGTTCCCGGCCGCAGACAGGATCAGGCGGTGCTGACTTCCGGCAGTACGTACAGCGCCACCGCCAGGAAGTGGCAAACCCCGCCGGCGAGCACGAACAGGTGCCAGATGGCGTGATGGTAGGGGATGCGTTTGGCGGCATAGAAGGCGGCACCCAGCGTATAACTGAGACCGCCGGCGACCAGCCAGGCGATGCCGCCGACCGCTACCGCATCGAGCACCGCGGGCGTGGCGAGCAGCACCAGCCAGCCCATCGCCAGGTAACCGGCGAGTGACAGCCGCGGGAAACGGTCGCGGAACCAGAGCTTGGTGATGATCCCCGCTGTCGCCAGCGTCCAGATCGTGCCGAACAGCCACCAGCCCACACTGTCGCGCATCGCTACCAGCAGGAACGGCGTGTAGGTGCCCGCGATCAGCAGGTAGATCGCGCAGTGGTCGAGCGTGCGGAACAGATTGCGGGCCCGCGTCGCGTACAGGGCGTGATATAGGGTGGAGGCCAGGAACAGGGCCACCAGGCTGGTGCCGTAGACGGCGCTGGCGAGGATCCGCCACGGGTCCGCGATCACCGCCGAGACGTAGAGCATCCAGGTCAGACCCGCGATGCTGAGCAGCGCGCCCACGCCGTGGGTGACCGCGTGGGCGATCTCCTCGGCGAGGGTGTATCGGTGCACGGCGGCATCCATGTCAGGCGTCCGGGTCATACGGCCATGCACGGTGACACAGGCGGACCGTCGGCGCCAGAGCGACGAGCGCTCGGGCCGCGGTCAGATCAGGCCCCGCCTCTTCATGACGGCGTGTATGAGGGAGGTGACGAGCACGGCGGCGGCCAGCAGACCGATGGCGATGCCGGCGTTGTTCAGCGACATCGGTGCGAACAGCATGACGGCGCCCAGCCCGAGCATCATCATGCCGGACATCAGCTTCAGCAGCCGTCCCTCGCTCTCGCCCAGCTTGCGCGAGCCGAACTTCATCACGAACAGCCCCACGATGGCGAGCAGCGGGATCACGTACACCACGTTGTAGAACACGAGATACATGTAGAACACGAAGCTGTCCGCCTCGCGCAGCGTGAGGATGCGGGTGTAGACCATCGGCAGCCCGGCGGTGCACAGGAGTTCGTAGCTGTTGACGACGATGGCCAGTACGGCCGTGCCCGCCAGCATCGCCAGCACGCTCGGGGCGGCGACCAGGTTGCGCATCCGCTGATACATGCCCGGCTTCTTCGAATCCGGGATGGACAGCGAGGGGCCCGACTTGAACCAGAAGTAGTCCTTGATGTTGACGGCCGCCAGCGTCACGGCGACGAGGCCGGCAATCATCGTCACGATCCGCAGCTCGCCGATCCAGAGGAACACGTTCAGCCACGCCGCCATGAACACGAAGTAGATGAGGCCGGAGAAGAGCACGAACGTGCCGCCCACCAGCAGCATGCGCGCGCGGCTGCGTGCGTGGACCATCAGGCTCAGCAGAAACAGCAGCACGAAGAAGGCGCAGGGATTGAAGGCGTCGAGGCCGGCGATGACCGCGGTCAGTATGGGCAGGCCCCAGTTGGAGGGGTCGATGGTGCCTATGAGGGGTAGCTGCAGGCCGCTCACCTCCGCGGGCTGCGGCGTCGCCGCCTCCTCGGCCGGCGCGAGGTAGCTGTCCGGATCCGCCCGGCAGGCGCGCAGCTGCTCGAGCAGGCGGGCGCCGGTGGTCTCGGCCTTGTCATAACCCGTCTCCAGGGTCCCGCAGAACAGGAACCCGGGAACGCTGCGGGCCTTCTCGCCGATGCTGGCGGCGATGTCCCGGTAGAGCAGGCCGTTCTCCCGGCTCTTTGAGATCTCGTACTGGCGCAGGTCTATCCACTCCATCTCGCCCAGGCCCGCGACGAAGGGCTTCGCCTCCTGGCAGTGGGGGCAGCTGTCCGAATAGAAATAATAGAGCACGAGGCCCGGCTGGCCGTCCGGGCCGTCCGTGAGCCATTGCACCTCCGTCGAGGCCGACGCGGGCGCGCAGAACAGAGCTGTGAGCAGCGCGACGGCGCGCGCCAGACGGACTGGGGACATGGAACCTCCGGAGGGTCAGACCGCGAGAATTTACTGTCGGTTCCCCATGGAGGCAATCGTGGTAATCCCCAGCACCGGCGGTGTGCGGCATGCGGCCATAACACCGGCCTTCTGGACTCCCCCGCCCCATCAGGTACCCTTCGCCGGATGAAACCGGTCCCCGCCGATTGCCGGCTCGAGAGTTCCTACGCCCGTCTGCCCGGGCACTTCTACGCCCGGGTGGAACCGACCCCGGTGCCCGCGCCCGTGCTGCTGGCCTGGAACGGGCCGCTGGCAGCCGAACTGGGGCTGGAGGAGCTCAGCGGCGACGAGGAGCGCCTGGCGAGACTGTTCGGCGGCAACGAGCTGCCGCCGGACGCAGTACCGATCGCGCTGGCCTATGCCGGCCACCAGTTCGGCCAGTTCGTACCGCAGCTGGGCGACGGCCGCGCGGTGCTGCTGGGCGAACGCGTGGATTCCTCGGGCCGGCGCCGGGATATCCAGCTGAAGGGTTCAGGCCGCACTCCGTTCTCCCGCATGGGCGACGGCAAGTCGTCGCTGGGGCCGGTGATCCGGGAGTACCTGGTCAGCGAGGCGATGCATGCCCTCGGCGTACCCACCACCCGATCGCTCGCTGCCGTCGCTACCGGCGAGCGCGTGTTCCGTGAGGAGGCGCTGCCCGGCGGCGTTTTCACCCGGGTCGCGGCCAGCCACGTCCGCGTGGGCACGTTCGAGTACTTCGCCGCCCGCGGCGACGCCGACGCGGTGCGCGCCCTCGCTGACTACGCGATCGACCGCCACTACCCGGATGCCCGGGAACACGACGAGCCCCTGAGCGCGTTCTACCGCGGCGTGGTCGAGGCCCAGGCGCGGCTCGTGGCTCACTGGATGGCGCTCGGCTTCATCCACGGCGTCATGAACACCGACAACACCGCCGTGTCCGGCGAGACGCTGGACTACGGCCCCTGCGCCTTCATGGACGAGTTCCATTACGACAAGGTCTTCAGCTCCATCGACCACTACGGGCGCTATGCCTATGGCCAGCAGGCGTCCATGGCGCAGTGGAACCTGGCGCGCCTGGCGGACTGCCTGCTGAGCGCGGGCGGCGACAAGGCGGCGCTCGAGGAGGAACTGGGCCGCTTCCCCGGGCTGTTCGAGGAAGAGTGGCTGGGCCGGATGGCCCGCAAGCTCGGCCTCAGCACGGATGGGCCCGACGATGCCGACCCGAGTGCCGATTTGATTGCCGACCTGGTAAGCGACTGGCTCGCCCATCTGCAGCGCGAGGGACTCGACTACACGCTGAGCTTCCGCGAGCTGGCTACCCGTGCGGGAGCGAGCGACGAGCCCCGGTTCGGGGAGTTCGAGCTGCGCTGGCGGGAGCGGCTGGCGCGCCAGCCCGGGACGGCAGACGAGGTGCGGGCCTCGATGGAGGCGGAGAACCCGCTCTACATTCCCCGCAACCACCAGGTGGAGCGGGCCATACGAGCCGCCATCGACGGCGATCTGTCCGTTTTCCACGAATTGCGGGAGGTGCTGGAGCGACCTTTCCAGGAACAGCCCGGCCGTTCCGGCTATGCCGAGCCGCCGGCCCCGGAGGAGCGTGTGGTCCGCACTTTCTGCGGCACCTGAGCCAAAAAGGATGAGCGAGACGCGATGAGCGGGAAACCATGTTAGAGCGGCTCGAATCCGTCCATCCCCTGGCGCCGCCGGCCCTCGGGCTCGTCCTGCTCCTGGTCGTCGCGGTGACGGTCGACCTCGTGGCCAAGCGCGTGCTGGTCAACGCGGCGCGGCGCGTCGCCGCCCGCTCGCGGGTCACCTGGGACGACGCGCTGGTGGCGCACAACGTCTTCGGCCGGCTGGCCCAGGTGCTGCCGGCACTGGTCGTCTTCCTGGCCATCTCCTTCATCCCGGGCCTGCCCGAGACGCTGGTGCGCCTCGCACGAAACGTGGCCACCGGCTACATGGTGCTGATGCTCACCATGACGCTGACGTCGCTGCTGAGCGCCGGCAACACCATTTACTCGGCGCTGCCGGTTGCGAAAGAACGTCCGCTGAAGGGCTTCGTGCAGCTGGTGCAGATCGTGGTCTGGGTGCTCGGCGGCGTGCTGATCGTCGCCGCCGTGCTCGACCGTTCGCCGCTGCTGCTGATCAGCGGCTTCGGCGCCATGACCGCCATCCTGCTGCTGGTCTTCAAGGACACCATTCTCTCGCTGGTGGCGAGCGTCCAGCTCACCGCCCAGGACATGGTGCGGGTGGGCGACTGGATCACCATGCCCCAGTTCGGCGCCGACGGCGACGTCATCGACGTGCAGCTGCACACCGTGAAGGTGCAGAACTTCGACAAGACCATCACCACCATACCCACCCATCGGCTGATCACCGATTCGTTCCAGAACTGGCGGGGCATGAGCGAGTCCGGCGGGCGGCGGATCAAACGCGCGCTGTACTTCGATGTGTCCTCAATCCGCTTCCAGAGCGATGAGGAGATCGCGCACTTCAGGCGCTTCGTGCTGCTTACCGACTACGTCGACACCAAGCGCCGCGAGCTCGAGGAGTACAACGCGCGGCTGCAGGGCGAGGTGGCCGCGGACGTGAACCGGAGGCGGCTGACCAACATCGGCACCTTCCGGGCGTATGCGTTCAACTACCTGAAGAACCACCCCCGCATCCGTCAGGACCTGACGCTGATCGTGCGCCAGCTGCCCGCCGGGCCCGACGGTCTGCCGCTGGAGATCTACTGCTTCACGGACACGACGGCCTGGGCGGAATACGAAGGCATCCAGTCGGACATATTCGATCACCTCATCGCCATCGTGCCCGAGTTCGGGCTGCGGCTGTTCCAGCAGCCGGCGGGTGCCGACCTGGCGGCGCTGCGCTCGCACGACTGACGGCCCTCGGGGCCGGGCGCAGCGGTCGCCTCAGCCTCTCGGGATGCGGACCGCCGTCGCCACGATGTGGTATTCGCGGCCGGCGGCCGGCCCCCCGCGCGCCGGCTCGCCCAGATCCTTGCGGTAGTGCTCCGCCTGGGCCTTCGTGATCTCGCGCCGCTCGAAGGTGCCGTTCAGCAGCACCTCCTTGCCGACCGAGTCGGTCGGGATGAAGAAGCCGTAGTCCTTGAAGGTGATGCGCGCGGTCGCGTCGCCGTCACGGGCGATGAAGAAGCAGCCCTTCTTACGACAGACCTTGGCGATGCGGGTGGTCAGGGTAATCTCGCGGCCGAGGTACTCCTCGCCGGCACCCACGAGTTCACCCAGTGGAATCGCTGCCTCGGCGGAGACGACCGGGGCGCCGAACTCCTCGTAGTCGTCCGTCACGGTGACGGGCTCCGACAGGCGCACGGCGCCTTCGTCGCCGGCTGTCGCGAGCGCTAGCGGAGCGAAGGCAAGGCAGAGCAGGAATCGGGCAAGTCGGGTCATGGTTGGTCTCCTTCCGTCGGTGGCGTTCAGGGCAGGTAGACGGCCTCGAAGACCGCGATGCTCGTCCCTGTCCGGTCGAATAATTCGAGCACCTGCCCGTTGATACGCCAGGAATACGTGTCGGACAGTACTCTCTTCAGCCGCGTCTCCCGGGCATCCAGCGGCGGCGGGCAGGCCATCAGTGTGGAGGCGCCGCCGGTGAAGGTCAGCCGGTCTCCCTCCACGTCCCAGGTGCCGATGAGCCGATTGCAGCCGACGGTGGTGGCGTAACGGCTCTCGCCGCCGCGCAGGATCAGGTGGGGTTCGCGCCGGCCGTCGATCACCGGCACGGGCTCGCCATCCAGCTTCACGATGCGCCAGTAGGTATTCGGCAGGCTGGCCTCGCTCATGGCTCTCTCGCAGGTCTGTGACGGAAACAGGCCGATGAAGCGCCTTACCACCACGGTGGGTATCAGGTGTTCGCCCTCCATCGCCGGCCGCTCCGTGATCGCCCCCTCGAGCGCTGCCAGGATCGGAGCGCCCGGGCCCGGCTTGTCCGCCGCCAGATAGGCGCGCTCGAGCTCGATGTAGGCACCCTCCATGGCCACGGGGTAGGAGCGTCCCGTGAGGCATTCCTCGAAGCGCGGCGCGTCCGCCAGGTAGGTGAACATGCCGCGTAGAGCCAACTCGAGTTCGAGGCGCTCGAGCTTGCCCTCGCTCGTGAGCTCGTAGGGCAGGTCGGATTCGATGGGGCGGCCCTCGACGTCGAGCTGACGCAGCGTACGCGGGCCCTCCACCGAGAACTGCAGCGGCATCTCGTGGCCACCGTAGAGCAGGACCGCGTTCCTGGCGGGATCCTTGCGCCAGCGGCCGATATCGGACTCCTCGAGGTCCCGGTCGAGCCACTCCCGCTGCAGGTGGAAGACGCCGTCCGGCCAGAGGTTCAGCCGGTAGCGGATGCCCGGGCAGTCGGCGCAGGGCAGGGTGCCGGCGAAGGTGGCCGGCAGCTCGAGCCCGGCTGCGAGTTCACCCGCCGGGGTTGCCGTGCGCGCTGAGTCCGGCATGTCCGCCGCGGTGGCCCCGTCCGTCGATGTGGGCAGGCCGGCCTCCGGTCCGCCGGTCCGGGTCGTACAAGCCGCCGCGGCGAAGGCGAAAAACGCGACTACGATGATCCTCGTGACGATCCGTGTCATGGCGGTCTCCCGCATTGTCTGCATGTTGTTCACACGGCCGGATCCCTGGAAGCTGCCGTCCGCCTGCCGAGCTTCCGTTCCGCTCCGGTCAGTCCTGCGGTTCGATCGCGTCCTGTGGATTGAGGATGTAGGCGCCTTCCTCATCGTGGATCTCACGACCGGTTACCGGCGGGTTGAATGCGCACACGAGCTTGAGTTCCTCGATGGCCTTCAGCGTGTGCTTGTCGTGCTTGTCCAGAGCGTACAGCGTACCGGGCTCGATCGTGAACTTCTCGCCGGTATCCCGGTTCGTCAGCTCTCCCTTGCCCTTGTAGCAGTAAACGGCCTCCAGGTGGTGCTTGTACCACATGTCGAACTCGAGCCCCGGCGGGAAGGTGGTCTCGTGGAAGGAGAAGCCCATGCCGTCCTTCGCCAGGAGGAAGCGCACGCTGGTCCACCCGGCGGGGCTCTTCACTTCCTGATCGGTACCTTCGAGGTCTTTCAGACGCACGATTTTCATGTTGTCTCCTATTATTTTTGAGCGGTTTCCGCGCCGGCAGATCGCCGTCATGGTGGCGCGAAGCGGCTTTCTATCCTGTCACACGGGAGTCCGGTCTTCAAAAAATCTTGCCGGGATCGGTCGCAATCTGGACGCCAAAATCAGCCATTTAGCGGATATGTTAGGGTAATGGCTCCGTTTGGCAGCATGGAGGATTCGTGGAAAAGAACCCGGAAAAAGGCTACGTGGCCCTGCTCGGCTGGAGCCTGGGCGCCGTCGAGGCCGCAGACCGCTTCGACCGCCGTTATGTGGTCGTCGCGCCCGACTGGGCCGAGGACTACTGCAAGAAAAACGACATCCCCTACATCCCCTGGAATTTCGAGCGGCTGAACGATCGCTCGCTGGAGATCGCCGAGCGCCTGAAGGAGGAGGGCGTGGACGTGGCCATCCCTCTGTTCGAGGAGACAGTGGAGTGGGCCGGCGCCATCAACTCGGTGCTGATGGGCAATCCGCGGCTGCATGGCCAGGCCGTGCTGTTCCGGGACAAGGCGCTGATGAAGCGACGCGCCCAGCTCGGCGGAATCCGCGTGGGCATATTCGAAGAAGCCCACGATAAGGACGACGTCGTGCGTTTCCTGCGCCGGGTGAATCAGACGCTGCTGAAGCTCGACGGCGACCCCGACGACCCCATCCACCTGAAGGCCTTCGACAAGGCGGGCTGTCTGGGACACCGGGTCATCCGGACACCGGAGGAAGTGGACGCCATCCCGGAAACCGAGTTCCCCCTGTTGATGGAGAGCCATCTGGACGGCTGGGAGTTCGCGGTGGAGGCATGGGTACACGACGGCAAGATCCGCTTCCTGAACATCTCCGAGTACGTGACGCTCGGCTACTCCGTGTTCGTGCCGGCGACACCGGAACTCGAGAGCTGGCGCGCCGCCATCACCGAGCAGATCGAGAAGCTGATCAAGACCTTCGATATCAAGTTCGGCCAGATCCATCCGGAGTACTTCGTGACCAGCGACGGCACCATGTACTTCGGCGAGGTCGCCTACCGGCCGCCGGGGTTCAAGGCCTTCGAGCTGATCGAGCGGGCCTACGGTTTCAACGCCTACCAGGCCTCCATCCTGGTCTTCGACCCGAAGTCCACCGAGGAAGAGATCCAGGCGTTCTTCCCGAAACCGGTCGAGGACGCGAAGGGCTATGCCGGCTGTTTCGGTGTCTATCCGCGCCGCCGTGTCGTGAGCACGCTCGAGATCCCGCGGGAGACCGAGGAGCATCCCTACTTCGACTATCACGAGCTGACGCAGCCGATGGAGGAGACGGTCACGAAGCGGACCGCATTCGGCACCCACTGGGGACTGGTGTTCTTCTTCGGCGACGACCCGCACAAACTGCGGGATCTGCTGAAACACCAGGAGGAGCTCGACTTCTACGTCTGAGCGTCCCCGTCAGCGTCCGGCAGCTTGCCGGTGGAAGGCCGCGGCGGCGTCGACCGCGGCGATGCCGGGGTCCTCTTCCAGCGTTTTCAGCGTGTCGGGCAGCGACCCGGCCAGGGCCGCGACGGTGGCGTGAGCGCTCATGGCCAGCGCGTCGGCGTTGTAACCGCCTTCCAGGCACAGGATCAGGCGCCCGCCCGCGTGCCGGTCGGCGATGCCGCAGAGCCCGGCCGTGATCGCGGCGAAACCGCCCTCGTCCATCGCGAAGGTCTGATCGTGCCAGTGCGCGTCGAAGCCGGCCGAGACCAGCACCAGGTCCGGGCGGAAGGCCTCGGCCGCCGGCACGATGATCGTCTCCATCGCCCGCAGCATCGCGGCATTGCCGCTGCCGGGGGGTAGCGGGACATTGACGGTGGCGGCCCGGCCGGCGCCCTCTCCGGTTTCCTCCAGGGCGCCGGTACCGGGGTAGAAGGGCGCCGCGCAGTGGGTGTCGACGAACAGGACGTCGCCTTCCGGATAGAAGATGTCCTGGGTGCCGTTGCCGTGGTGCAGATCCCAGTCGAATATCAGGACGCGCTGCATCCCCAGCGCGCGGGCATGGGCGGCCGCGACCGCGACATTGTTGTAGAGACAGAACCCCATGGCGCGGGCCGCGCTCGCGTGATGGCCAGGCGGCCGCGTGAGGCAGAAGGCGCGCGTCGCCTCGCCCCGGGCCACACATTCGACGGCCGTGATGCCGGCGCCGGCGGCCAGCTTGGCCGCCATGACGCTGCCCGGCGAGACGGCGGTGGTGTCCCGGTCCAGCCAGCAGGCGCGGCCGATCAGGCTCTCGATGAATGCGACGTGTTCGGCGGTGTGCACGCGTTCCAGTTCCGGCGGTTCCGCGGGCTCGGTAGCCAGCCAGCGGGTGCCGGGCACGGGCTGCTCGCTGAGCCGCCCGGCGACGGCGGTGATCCGTTGCGGGCGCTCCGGATGCACGTAGCCCTCGTCGAAGTCCTTGTCCGGGTACTGCGCGGCGAGCAGCGCCTTGACGGAACTCGTCCAGTCCGGGCGCTCCGGGTCCCACCCTGTCGGGTCGTGGGCCAGCATGCGCTCGTCGTAGACGAGCAACACGTCCCCCGCCTCAGCCGTGGGCACGGCTGATCCAGTCCCGCTCCCCGGCCCAGCTTTCGGCGATGCCGTCCAGTATTGCCGCCACCGTCTGCGCCGGCACGCTGTCCTCGTCGCCGAGTTCGCTGCGCTTGTAGTGGAACACGTAGAGGCGCATCAGGAACTGCTCGAAGGGCAGTGACGACTCGCCCTCCCATTCGCCGTTGTTGGACGTGGACGTCACGATGCCGTGGCCCCAGTTCTGGCCCTTGTCCCGATTCGGGTTGAAGAAGTAGACGCGCCAGGCGCCGGCGGGATCCCTCGCCACCCGCTGGATGGACACCGCATGCCAGCCGACGAACTCGCCGCTGGCGCTCACCGAGACCACGCCGCAGGGCTGCGCGTACACCAGATCCCTGCCGCCGTTGTACTCGGGGTGGTAGGCGGCGTGGAAACGGCGGACGAAGCCCTCGGCATCCTGGATGGCTTCGGTCGCCGGGTCCACCAGTGAGGCGAAGCCGCGGTAGACCCACCAGCCGTGAAACTCCGGGTTGACCCACTTGTGCCCGTCTCCCGGCCGGCCGATCGTGCGCCGGCTCATCTCCATGTAGATCCGGTCCAGATGCGGCGTCAGCACCAGCGAGACGGCGTCGAGCTCCGTGTGCAGCTCCCCGGCCAGGCCGGCGGGCAGGTCGGCGGACCGGATCGTGCCGCCCTCGAAGTGCATCACCACTTCGTTCTCGCCGGCGGCGCGCGCGATCATCTCCAGCAGGTAGCCGACGTCGTTCAGCGACCAGAGGCTGATGGCCCGCGCCGCCTGGCAGGTGGGATTGTGGCCCTGGTCCACGCCCCGGGGCTGGCCGATCACGCTCAGCGTCGCCGCGAGCAGGAGCGCGTTCGCGGGAGGGGGATCGGCCAGCTGGCTCGCCGAGTGCAGCAGCTCTGCCACTTCCGGGTCTATCGTGAGGACGGTCAGGTGTTGCAGCCCCGGCGCCACGGGCTGGAAGAACAGGATGCCCCGGTTCAGCAGTCGCGACAGCCCGTAGATGCACCGCGCCGTATCCGGCAACACCGCGTGCTCGATGACGAGGGCGATCAGCTGCCGGTACTCGGCGAGGCTGGTCCGGCCGATGGGGTTCAGCGCCAGAGCGTCCGCGAGGAGATCGTCGCTGCTGCCCGCCAGGTGGCGCAGCAGCACCGCATGATGCCGGCTCACGAGGCCGGTGCGGTTCATCCGTTCGCCGAAGGCGCCGGCCTCGGCCGCCAGCGACCCCTCGTCCAGGCCGTCGAGGGCGAGCGCATACTCCGTCGGGTCGGGATGCCGGCGGGCCAGTTCCGACGGACCTCGCAGCGCCTCGATCAGCCAGCGGGTGAACCGGATCGACGGCGACTCGTCCTCTGCCGCCGGCTCCGGCAGGACGTGCTCCGCGGTATGCAGCATCTCCTCGGCGCGCTGCACCATGATGGGCCGCTGCAGAAGTATGCGCTCGCACTCGCCCACCAGCGCATCCAGGATGCCGTCCATACCCAGATGCTCGAGCAGGAATCCGTAGAACCGCTGCAGGCGCTCCGTCATCAGGCTGTCCTGGCGGGTGAACTCCGTCGCCTCCGGGAACGGGAAATCCAGGTTGCGCGCCAGCACGTCCTCCAGGAAGGCGCGCGCGTCCGCCGGGCCGAGCGCCGGATGCGCCACCCGGCCGGTGGCGATGGCAAGAAAGCGCAGCTCGCTGAGGCACTCCAGCGCCGGGAAGTCGCCGCTGGCCATCAGCGTATCGCGCACCAGGGACGGCTGGAGCTTCTCCGGCTCGTCCCAGTCGCCCCCCATGAACAACCCCGCGCTGTCGAAGCGCGGCGCGTAGCCGTACAGCGCCTCGATGCCCTCTGTGGTGTTCAGGAGCTTGCGGGCGATGGACAAGAGTCGCTGCTGGTGCAGTGCCTTGCCGAAGGGGCGGGCCTGCTCGAGTTTCTCCAGCGTGCGCTCGAATTCCTCCGCCGCCGGAGCATAAAGCGCCGGATCTGCCGGAGTCTGTGGCGAGGATGTGCTCAAACTGTGTTCAGACCTTTCGATTTCCAGTAGGAGACCCTAACATGCGGGGCGGAAAGCGGCGCTGTGCCTCCGAGTCCCTGGCACCCCGGGGGCGGCCGGCAATCTCTCGTCGGTACGTCGTCAATGTCCCGTCAATCTCCCAGGAGCGAATCGATGCGCTTGCCCGGCTTCATCCCCGAAGAACTCCGCCAGCTGGCCCGCTTCGTGCCCACCACGGGCTGGGACGCCATCGAGTGGCGGCCCATGCTCTCCGCCATGCGCCAGGTGAGCTGGCAATTCATGACCGGGCGGGGCGTGCGCAAACTGCGCCGCGCCACCGCCGAGACGGTCTCCGCGGTAACCCTGACGGATGACCTCTACGACGCCGAGCCCCTCCAGGACATTCAGGACCCGGACCGGCTGCAGGCGCTGGGCGACGACATCCTGCATCTGTACTTCGGACAGTGGCTGGTGGACGACGGCCTGTTCCTGGATCTGCGCCCGGCGCGCTTCGGCGCTAGCGACGACGAGCTGCTGTACGAGCCCAACGGCCTGTGGATACGGCTGCGGCCCGAGTTCCGCGAAGGCATGGTGGCGCTGTACCGTTCCTTCTACAGCGACGACGATTCCGCCTTCGAAGATGCGCTCAGGCAGATGGGCATGCTGAAACCGGGGCTGTCCGAGTCCGCGGAATCCGAGCTGAAGGAGCTGCTGCATGCGCACTTCGGCGTCGACCAGAGCGCCCAGGTCTTCCGCATCGACGACTTCAAGGAGTCCTTCGACGAGTTGTTCGCGTTCTTCATCGCCAACGACTACAAGCTGCACAGCGACTTCGTCTTCGTCGGCTTCTACCTGATCACGCTCTATCTCACGCTGGAGCAGGGCGGCCAGCCCCACGATACCCAGCGCATCTGCTCCGACGTGATGCTCTAGGCGCCGCGGGGGGGGGCCGGTCCTGCCGGCCCTCGGCGAGCGCCCGTCGTCAGTCGCCGGCGGCTTGCCTCGCCGTCACTCGCCGGCCGCCTCGCCCGCCGGCTCGTCCCGAGCGACGTGCAGAGGCGGCGGCGTGCCCTGCTTGGGCTCGCCGAAGTACAGCGTGGTGTGCGGGAACGGGATTTCGATGTTGCGCTCGTCGAAGCGTTTCTTCATGCGCCGGTTGAACTCCCGACCGACGGCCCACTGGCGGATCGGCTTCGTCTTCATGCGCGCCTTGATGATCACCGCGCTGTCGGCGAATTGGTCGACGCCCAGAATCTGAAGCGGCTCCATGATGTCGGGGCCGAACTCGCCGTCGTTCTCCATCTCGTCACTGAGTTCCCTGAGCACCTCGCAGACCTCGTCGGTGTCTTCCCGGTAGGCCACGCCGATCTCGAACAGGTAATAGGAGAACTCCTTGGTGAAGTTCTTGATGGTGGTGACGTCGCTGTAGGGCACAAGATGGACGTTGCCGGCGAGGTCGCGCAGCTGGATCACACGGATGCGCATCTCCTCCACCACCCCGGCATGCCCGGCTACCTCGACGACGTCGCCTACGGTGGCGCCGTCCTCCAGCAGGATGGTCACGCCGGTGATCAGATCCTTCACCAGCGTCTGGGCGCCGAAGCCGATGGCGAGACCGAGGATGCCCGCGCCGGCCAGCAGCGGGCCGATGTTGACGCCCAGTTCGGAGAGCAGCAGCAGCGCGGCCAGCACGCCGATGGTGGCCTGCAGCACGCTGCGCAGCAGCGGCACCAGGGTGTCGAGCCTGCGCGTCGTCCGCTCCCGGTCGAGGCTGCGGGTGGCGACCCGCAGCAGCCGCTGGATCACCAGGTCGGCGGCATTCCAGAGCACGGCGGTGACGATCAGGATCAGCCCGATGGCGACCGCCGTCTCGGCGAGGCGCGAGCCGATATTGGTGGCCAGCAGTCCGCCGATGCCGGCGCCCCAGCTCTCCGCAATCAGGATTACCGCGACGACGGCGATGATCAGTGTCAGCAGGCGGCTGATCGTGCCGGGCAGCTCGATCCGTTCCCGCTCCTCGGCTTCCCGGCGGCTCTCGTCGCCGGCCCGTTCCGTGTCCGCTTCCTCCCCGGTGGCCGAGGACGATGCGGTTTCCTCGTCCGGCCGTCGGCGGGGGCCGGTGAGTCTGGCGTAGAGCTTGCGCATGAGGACGAGCAGCAGCCAGCGCAGCAGGAACGCACCGATCAGGATCGCGGCGCTCACGGTGCCGGCAATCAGTGCATGACGTGGCTCGATGGCCAGCACCCGGTCGCGGAGGTCAGCGAATATCTCGCCTGCGAGGTCGACGATGCTCGCGGGCTCGGGCAGCGGCCCTTCCGACTGCGCCTTCTGTGCCTCGAGCAGGACTTTCAGCTGACTGACGAGTTCTTCGCGCGCCTGCGGATCCTCCAGCGTCCTGACCAGCTCCTCGATGTCCTCGGTGCCGACCGAGGCCTCGTCCACGGCGGCCTCCGCTGCCGGAGCCGACTGCGCCGCGGCTGGGGCGCCCGCGAGGAGGCACCAGGCGATGACGGGTACTGGCAGGAATCGGGACATTCGCTCTCTCCGGTGACAGGCATTCACCCTTAGCCGGAGAGCGGGCACCGTGTCAAACGGCGTCCTGACACGTTCTGGTATACCAGACAGTGCATAAGAGGTTGCGAATATGCATAAACACTGATTTAGTAGAAAGGTCTGGTATACCAAATAAGAATGCAAAGACTGTCCATAGACAATATTAAAAATAGGATATTTACCTACTTTATCCGTGTTCCTAACGTATATATTTTCTTGCGGCAATGCACAACACTCTCCCCTGAAGAAACCGGAATCCGATCGATGCGGGGGCGACCGATGACAGTCTCGATTTTCGACAGCGCGGCTCGTCCACATCGCCGGCCTCCGCGGCCGACGGCTCCGGTTCTTCGCGAGGAGGGTCCGGCTGCTTCGCGCCGATTCAGCCGCCCGGGTGATTATCCGATCAAGAGGCACAGAAGATGAACGCACCGACGCACGGGAAAGCCCGGCTATTGGCGGTTCTCTCCATGTTCATGCTGGCGTTCGCGATGGCGGGCTGTGAGGGCGACGATGGAGCCCCCGGCACCGATGGCGCGGACGGCGCTGACGGAGCGGACGGCATCAGCTGCTGGGATCTCAACGAGAACGGCATCGCGGATCCGGAAGAGGATCTGAACGGCGACGGCACGGTGGATGCCGCCGACTGCAATGCGCTGGCGAGCGACGCCTACGCGCCGGTGCAGCTGCACAAGGGCTATTTCGCCGAGAACCCGTACGAGGGTACCGAGTCGTGCCTGAACTGCCACGGCACGATCGGCGACGACATGATCGATAGCGCCCACTTCAAGTGGGAAGGCCTGGCGACGAATCTCGTCGGCTTCGAAGCGGAGATCCACGGCAAGAACGACATCATCAACAACTTCTGTGTGGCCGTGCCGAGTAACGAGGGCCGCTGCACGCAGTGCCATACCGGCTATGGCTACGCGGACAACACCTACGACTTCGGCAACCCCGAGAACGTGGACTGCCTGGTCTGCCATGACCAGACCGGTACGTACTCCAAGGCGCCGACCACCGCGGGTCTCCCGGCCGCTGGCGTTGACCTCAACCTGGTCGCGCAGAGCGTCGCAGAAAACGGCGGTGTGCCCACGATCGACAACTGCATCGACTGCCATGCGGGTGCCGGCGGCGGCGACAACGTGAAGCACGGTGATCTCTCGCTCTCCCTGGCGAACACCACCCGGGAGTACGACGTGCACATGGGCACCGACGGCGCCGACTTCGAATGCACGGCCTGCCATACCGTGAAGAAGAACGTCGAGGGCGAGGCCATCGACCACGGCATCGGCGGCATGCCCTATCACTCGGTGGACGAGGGCACGCTGAGAGCCTGCACCGACTGCCACGGCGACCGTTTCAATATCCACGTGGGAACGGATGTGCAGAACATCGTCGAGACCCACACCACGCTCGCCTGCCAGGTCTGCCACATCCCGACCTTCGCGCGTAACCAGTCGACCAAGACCGAGTGGTACTGGGAGGACGCGGGTCAGGATGTCGATCCCATCCCGATCGATCCGGCGACGGGCCGCGCGACCTACGACAAGAAGAAGGGCACCTTCGTCTGGGCCAACAACGTCCGGCCGACGCTGCGCTACTACGACGGCAAGTGGAACAAGGTACTGATCAACGAGAACGACCAGTACACCTCGCTGCCGGCCGTGCTTGCCGAACCGGTCGCCGACCATACGACCCAGGGCGCGATGATCTATCCGTTCAAGAAGATGATCGCCAACCAGCCTGCGGATGCGAACAACAACACCATCCTGGTGCCGCATCTGTTCGGCCCGAATGGCGGCCCGAACGCCTTCTGGAAGGAGTACGACTGGAACCTGGCGCTGGCGGAAGGCGCGGCCTACGCTGGCCAGACCTACACGGGTGACTACGAGTTCGTCGACACGGTGATGTACCTGACGGTGAACCACGAGATCGCCCCCGGCGAAGCCTCGCTCGGCTATGACGGCAACTGCGTGGACTGCCACGGCGGCAACAAGTACGACTGGACCGAACTCGGCTGGACCGCCGACCCGGTCGAAGGCGGAACCCGCCCGTAGGAGGTGCCGGACCGAACTTTCGCAACTTTCGCAACTTAGGGCGTATCGCCGGGACACTCCCCCCGCCCCGGCACCCGGCGCCCGCAGGCGAGTCCTGCGGGCGCCTTTTCTTATCCGCGCCGCTCTGGCATAACCTGACCCCCATCAGGGAGGCGGTCCGCTGCCGGCGCTCGCGGCCGTTCTGATCGGCATCCACCCGTGCAGGAGGCTACCGACTTGAGATTCTGCCCAACCCGCTGCATGGCCAGCTTCATGCTGGTTCTTGCGGCCTCGCTGGTCCATGCCGGGACCTTCAATGCGCCGGAGCATGCGGACAAGCCCTACGTGGTACTCGTGTCCATCGATGGCTTCGGTCACGATTTTCGTGACAAAGCCGAAACCCCGGCGCTGGACGAGCTTGTCGCCACCGGCATCAGCGCCACGTCGCTGGTGCCCGTCTACCCCACGCTGACCTTCCCCAATCACTATTCGATGGCCACCGGGCTGTATCCCGCCGATCACGGCCTCGTCGCCAATCACTTCCCTGCAGCCGATGGCGGCAGCTGGTACCGCATGTACGACCGGGACGCGGTTCGAGACGGCCGCTGGTACGGTGGCGATCCGCTCTGGGTGGTGGCCGAGCAGAACGACATGCTGACGGCCGCCTTCTTCTTCGTGGGCACGGAAGCCGACATCCAGGGCATCCGGCCCACCTACTGGTATCCCTATGACGGCACCGTCCCCGGCGAGGCGCGGGTGGATCAGGTGCTCGACTGGCTGGCACTGCCGGCACCCGGCCGGCCGCACCTGGTCACCCTCTACTTCGACGACGTGGACCTGGCGGCGCATCGCGCAGGCCCGGACTCAGCCGAGACGCGCGCGGCGATACGGCGGGTGGACGGGCACCTCGGCCGGCTGCTCGAGGGTATCCGCAGACTCCCCATCGCCGAGCGGGTCAACGTGATCATCGTCTCCGACCACGGCCAGCAGACAACAGGCGAGGCCGGGCCCTACGTGCTCTCGGAGCACGTCGACCTGGACGGCCTGACTCTCCACAACGGCAGCAGCTATCTGAATATCTGGCTGGACAGCCCCGATCCGTCCCGGGCCGCTTCTATCCGCGACCGCGTGAACGCCAGCTGGAAACACGGCCGGGCCTGGCTCAGGGAGGAGTCGCCGTCTCACTGGCGCGTACCGGACGCAGATTCCCGCTTCGCCGATATCGTGTTGATGGCCGAGCCCGGCAGAACGGTGGTGTCCCGCCCCGAGCGGATCGCGAGGATCAAGGCCGGCAACCACGGCTGGGACCCGTCCGCACCGGCTATGCACGGCATCTTCATGGCCCGGGGGCGCGGACTGCCGAGGGGCGTGGTGATCGGCGAACGGCACGTGACCGACGTGTACCCGCTGGTACTGGCCATCCTCCGCCTGCCCGATGGTCGTGGCGAGCTGCCCGTCGTCCGGGACCCGCGGATCGTGGTTCAGCGCTGGCGGGAGGAAGCGGCTGACGGTACGGAGTAGCCGCCGGCTCACCCCGGAGGCTGATCAGAAGCCGAGTTCGTCCTCCAGCGCGTCGGCTTCTTCCTTGAAGGCTTCCTTCTCTTCCTCGGTCTTCTCCATGTCCTCGATGGCCTGTTCCATTTCGGCCGCCATTCCCCTGCCTTCCTCCGCGGCCTTCTTCAGTGCCGCCTCCCGTTTCTCGCGATAGGCGTCGAGCTCCGGCTGCAGAGCGACCTGCTTCTGGTAGGCGAGGTCGGTGCGCTCCCGGTTATCGGCGATCGCATAGTAGTCCTGCGCGTCGCCGTAGGCGTCGGCGCGCGCCGTCAACGGGACGCTGGTGTCGTCGCCGATCGCCATCAGCTCATCGGCACGCTTCGTGGCAACCTCGAGGACGGGCACCGCGACAGCCCGCCGTATGCGGGTTTCACCGTCGACGCGGACGCGGATCGTCAGGGTTTCGTACCACTCTTTGGCCTCCCGCAGGAGTTTCTGCGAATCGCTGGCCCGCCACAGCCGGAGCTGCACCTCCGGATCGGGCGGCTCCTCCGCTTCCACGCCCGCGACGGCCGCGGCCATGGCTTCCCAGTCACCCGAGGAGGCCTGCTTCTCCATGTCCGTCATCGGGCGGTCGTAGAGCGCCTGCTCTTCGGTCATCAGCTCGTCCGCCTCCTGCTGCATGCGGCCGATGATCGCCGGGATGACCTCTTCTTCGAATCGTCGTTGTATCGCCATCTCTTCCGGGAGCGGGGCATACTGGCCGCGGAGTGGCTCGTGGCCGATGGAGACGCCGGAGCCGGCCCGGCCTACGCCGTACTCGAGTTCGCCTTCGTCGTTCGTCGAGATGCTGCCGAGCATCCGCAGGAGTATCTGACGATCGGCCGGTGCGGTGCGGGCCAGCCGGATGAGCGCATCCGCGTCCGGGGCCCCCTTGTACCAGCCCAGTGCATCCCGATAGTCCCATTCCCAGGGTTTGCCGCGATCGTGTGCACCAGGCCGGCCGTAGACGAGTCCCTGTGCCTCCGCCTCGCGACCCAGTCGGGTCCGGATGCTCTTGCGCAGCTGATAGATGCGGCCGTACAGCTCGTCCCCGAGCGCGCGAGCGGAGACGATGGCGAGACCACGGCCGTGGAACTCGGTGGGCGCATCCGCCGCGGCCTCGGTGGCCCTCCACGCGGTCTCCATGTCGCCTCTTTGCAGAGCCGCTTCCGCGGTATCGAGCTTCTCGGCAGCCCACGCCCGGGTGTCAGCCGAGACGATATCATCCGCGGCGTCGGCCGCCGGTGCCGCCGTGATCAGGATCATGAGCAGCAGAGCCATGGCTGTGGTCGTGTAGCGCAGCGAATGGGTCATGGCATTTATCCCCCTGTGATGCCGCTGCCCGTCGATCGTCGGGCGCAGGCGTTCGTTATCGTTCTGCGGAATACTAATGGGCTCGGCCGGTGGTTGAAAGCGCGGCAGGGAATTTGACGGGCGCTCGGGCGCCGGCGTAAGTTCTAGGCTGGGAATCCGGCCTCCATGGGGGAGAAAATGAGAAAAACAGCACTGGTTCTAGCCGCCTCGTTCTCCACGTTGCTCGCGGCCGAAGCCGCGCTCGCTTTCGGCGGCATGATTGCCGTCGGTATGAATGAAGCCGCGCAGGTCGGCCAGGTGGAGACGCCGTTCCGCGCCGAGGCGCGACTCGAGACCGAAGAGCAGAACATCGATACGGTCATCTATTACAAACCCGGACACATCCGCGACGAGATGAAGATGGGCGGTCAGGATATGGTGGTGCTGCAGGATCTGGAGGCGCAGAAGACCTACATGCTCATGCCTCAGGGCATGTACATGGAAATGGACATGGGCCAGTCCAATGATCAGATGAAGGAGTACCGCCTCGTAGAGCGGGAAGTCGTTGGCCAGGAGAAGGTCAACGGGTTCGATACGACGAAGTACAAGGTGATCTACGAAGGGCCGGAGGGGAAGTACGGCGGTTTTACGTGGTTCACCGACGACAATATCGCGGTGAAGAGTTTCGCCGTGTCGGAGACTAATGGCGAGCGCAGCCGTTTCCGGTATGAAGTCAAGAAGCTGGAGCGCGGCAGTCAGCCGGACTCCCTGTTCGTGATCCCGGACGGCTACCGGAAATTCAGCATGGCCGGCATGGGCTCCATGATGCAGGGTATGCCGGGCATGGGCGGTGATCAGCAGGGCGGTGAACAGCCCGGCCTTGCCGAGGAGCTGGCCGACTCCGCGAAGGAGGGCGCCGAGGAAGCCGCGAAGCAGGAAACGGAGCGAAGCGCCAAGGAGAAGGTCACGAAAGGCCTGCGGAAGCTGTTCGGCGGCGATTGAGGTGCCGGACCGAACTTAACCAACTTTTCCAACTTATTGAGTTTTGAAAGCCCGGTGACGCAGTTCTGGCGCACCGGGTTCTTCTGCTGCCGGCCGGTCCGTCCTGCTGCATGGCGGAACGAAAAGTCGAAAAACCTGTAAGACTTCGGTCCGGCACCTGAGGGTTTGGGGGATATGCATGCAGCATCGGTTGTTCTTGCTTCGTGAGAGGGGCGGGCCACTTTCTGCCCTGAGCGAGCGCGAGATAGTCGACTTGGCGGATGGCGCAGAAGAGTTGCGCTGCACCGCCGGAGAGCTCCTCATGCGGGCCGGCGAGCAGGGCAATGAAGCCTGTCTGGTGCTCGAAGGCCGGCTCGCGGCCACGCAGTCTGCCGCGGACGGCGCAATCCGCGTCCTGAACGAGATCGGACCGGGCGAATTCGCCGGCGAGACCGAGCTGGTCGTCGGCGGCACCAGGATCGCCGACGTGCGCGCGCTGGACGACTCGTGGGTTGCGGTCCTGTCACGCTCGCGTTTCGAGGCTCTGCTGGACAGCAGTCCCGACACCTGGGAGCGTGTCACTCGGATCGTCGAGGGACGGCTCCGTCGCCTGCAGCTCGCCCGTCACCTCAGCCGGCTGTTCGGACCCTTCGAGACTTCGGAAGGCAGTATCCCGGAAGCGCTGCAGGAGTCGATCGAGTTCCTGACACTCGGCAGCGGCGAAGATCTCTTTCGAGAGGGCGAAGAGGCCGATTGCGCCTATATTGTTTTGAGTGGCCTGCTGCGCGTTACTGTCGCGGAGCCGGACGGAGGCGAACAGGCAATCAACACGGTCCACACCGGCGAGACCGTCGGCGAGATGGCGCTGCTGTCCGGGGAACCCCGTTCCGCCACCGTCTACGCGGTGAGAAGCAGTGTACTCGCGCGTATACCGCGAGAAGATTTCGACCGCCTCATCGAAGTCTATCCGGGCGCGATGAAGAGCCTCACGCAGATCATCATCGAGCGACTCAAGCGGCGCAGCACTGTCGGAGCCCGCCGGGAAACCCTGAGCACCAGCCTCGTCCTTCTGCCCGCCGACCCCTCCGTAGACGTGCAGGATATGGCGAGGACGCTGGCGGACCGCATGTCTCGATACGGGGCGACCATCCCGATGGACGCGGCGACGGTTGATCGCGAACTCGGTCAGCCGGGTATCAGCCGCGTTGCCGACTCGGCGCCCTCCTATCCGCGCCTGGCCGAATGGTTGCATGAGCTGGGGGACCGTCACCGGTATGTCCTGTACATCGCGGAAGCGGAGTGGTCACCGTGGACCGAGCGTTGCGTCCACCAGGCCGATCACGTCGTGGTCGTTGCGGATGGCACGGCTGATCCGCGTCCCGGCGACATCGACGCGCGACTGACAGATCACTGGCGCGCAGGCCGCGAACCCCGGCGCAGCCTTTTGCTTCGGCATCCGGCCGATCTCGATCGGCCCCGGGGCACTGGTGCGTGGCTGGAAGATCGTCAGCTCGACGCCGTGTATCACCTGCGTGACGGCCATGACGGCGATATCAACCGGCTGGCCCGCACATTCGCCGGGCAGGCGGTCGGACTCGTGCTCGGAGGGGGCGGCGCCCGCGGGTTCGCACACCTCGGCGTCATCCGGGCGCTGGAAGAGCTTGGTATCCCCATCGACATGATCGGAGGTACGAGCATCGGCGCCCCGGTTGCCGTTCCTGCGGCCTGGGGCCGCAGCGCCGCCGAGGGCGTGGAACTTGTTCGTGAGAGCTTCTCGTCGTTGCTGGATTACACGTTGCCCGTTGCATCGCTGCTGGCGGGGCGACGGATCACGCGCAGCATCGAGGAGTGGATGGGCGATTGGGATATCGAGGACCTGTGGTTGCCCTTTTATTGCGTCTCGACGAATCTGACGACTGCTCGGAGCGTCGTCCACCGCCGTGGAAATCTCGCGCGGGCCGTGCGCGCCAGCGTGTCGATCCCCGGCGTGCTGCCGCCCGTGCGCGAAGCGGGCGATCTGCTGGTGGACGGCGGTGTGCTCAATAACGTGCCCGTCGACGTAATGCGGGACCTGAACGCGACTGGGCCGGTGATCGCCATCGATGTCGCGCCGCCCAGGGGGCCCACGGGAAAGAACGACTTCGGTCTCGCCGTGTCGGGGCTGCAGCAGGCCGTGGCACGGCTGCTGCCATGGCAGCGGGCGCGCCGCGCGCCGGGAATCGCCACGGTCATCATGAATGCAATGGTCGTAGGCTCCGGCCGCGCGCGTCGGGCCATGTTGGAGGACGGGCTGGCGGACTTCTATCGGAACATCCACGTCCGAGGTGTGGGGATGCTCGACTTCGACGAAGTCGAAAGAGTGGCGCGTATCGGCTATGAGGAGTCCGTCGGCCCACTCCGAAGCTGGCTCGAATCGGGTGCCGGACCGAACTTATCCAACTTATCCAACTTATCCAACTTTTCTACGAGCAAAGGCGGGCAGGCCGAATCCGCTGCGCGTCAGCACTGAGTCGGAACGACCGATTGCAACAAGTCAAAAACCTTGCAATAGTTCGGTCCGGCACCTACTTCTCGGCACCTACTTCTCACCTACTTCTCAGGCGGCGGTTTGGAGGAAGGGGTCGGCCAGCCGATGGGCGATGAAGGCCGGGTCGGCCAGCCCCTCTCCGTAGGCGCCGACGTCGATGCGGCGCAGCATGAGGGAACGATAGACGCCGGCGCCCCGGATATCTCCTGCGAGCCTGAAGCCGACGATGCAGCCGTCGCGCAGCACGATGCGGCGCACCGAGTCCGCCGTCGAGAGCACGGCTTCCCCGTCGCCGGTGAGCTCGCCCACGGCCATCACCGGCACGCCCAGGTGCCTCAGGCTGTTCATGGTCTCGGCACCTTCGTACAGGGTCTCTAAACCCATGAGCTGCTCGGCCACCACGCGCCCCTGATTGATCGCGTTCGGGAAGATCGCGTGCACGAACCGCTCTCCGGTCATCCGGTCACGCGTCTCCGCGCAGTCCCCGGCGGCCCAGACGTCGGCGACGCCGGTGTACAGCCGATCGTCCACCCGCACGCCCCAGCCCACGTCGAAGCCAACGCCGTCGACGTAGTCGGTGTTCGGCTTCACGCCGGTTGCCGCGATGCAGGCGTCCGCGGTGATCACGTCGCCGCTGGCCAGCACCACCGCCCGCGCGCGGCTGTTGCCGGCGAAGGCGCTCGCCTCGGTATCGGTAAGGACGCGGACGCCGCGCGCGACCAGCGCCCGGCGTACGATCTGCGCCGTCTCCTCGTCCAGCATCCGCGGCATCACCCCCTCGGCCTGCTCAACCAGTGTGACCTCCAGTCCGAGGTCGGCCAGCACCAGCGCCACTTCCACGCCGATGAATCCGGCGCCGACGATGGCCGCCTTCTGAACCTCGCCACGGCGGGCGTGTTCGACCAGCTCCCGCGCCGCCGACAGCGACTTGAAGTTGTAGACGCCCGGCATCGTCGCGCCCTCGACGGGGGCATGCAGTCGGCTGCCGGTGGCGATCACCAGCCGGTCGTAGGCGAGCGGTCCGCCCTCGGCGAGGCTGACGCGATGAGCCTCCGCGTCGATCCCGGTCACGATGCTGCGCGGGTGGTATTCGACCTCCAGCCGCTCGCAGACATCGCTTCCCTTCCAGTACAGCCGCGACTCGTCACCGGTCAGCAAGTGGTCCGCCATGGCAGGCGGCGAGTAGGGCGGGAAGGGTTCCGCCGAGACCATCGCTATCTCCGGCGCGGAGCCTGCGAGGTCCTGGATGTCACGGAGGTTCTCCGCCACGGAAATGCCGGCCGGTCCGGCACCCAGTATCAGGATGCGCATGTTGCCAGTCCTCGTCTCGTCGTCGGCTCGTCACTGACCAGCGCCTGCAGCAGGCCGTCCACGGCCGCGGCGAGCGCGGGCTCGGTTGCCTCGTCCAGCGCCGGCGCCACGCGGGGTTCGGAGCGCCGCAATGTCTCGTCCCACGGCAGCCGGTGGCTGCTCGCGAAGTCGAATCCACCCGCCTCGTCGATCCGCTCCAGCGTGCATCGGTATTCGTCGTCGTCGCGCACGCCGTTCACCACAAGGTGGACCGCGCCGATGTCCAGTTCGCGGGCCAGTCGGGCCGCGTGCAGGGCGGCCTGCACGCCGTTGAAGGTGGGATCGGCCACCACCACCGCGTGGCGGAAGCCCCGCGCGAGCGCGCGGCCGAAGTGCTCGAAGCCGGCCTGGGTGTCCATCAGGATGGCCTCGCCCGCGCGAAGTCCGATCGCGTTCACCACGGCGGCCAGCAGCGCATTCTCCGGGCACAGGCAGCCCGCGGCAGGCTGCACCGTGTTGCCCATTACCAGCAGCCGTATCCCGTCCGGCGTCACCGTGCCGTATCGGTCCACCACGTCGTCCACCTTCGGGTTCAGGCGGAAGAAAAGGCCCCAGCCATCGCCGGGGCGCGCACCGGTGGTCTCCTCCACGTAGTCTGCGTTCTCGGACAGCGGCGTCAGAGACAGCGCTTCCTCCGCGGGCAGGCCCAGTGCCCAGGGCAGGTTCACCTGGGGATCCGCGTCCAGCGAGAGGACGCGCATGCCGCGGTGCGCCAGGCGCAGCGCGAGCAGGGCGGTGAGGCTGGTCTTGCCCACGCCGCCCTTGCCCGTCACCACGACACGGAAGTCCTCGGCCTTCGCGTTCGCCGGCAGCTGCGGGTGGCCGTGCTCATGGCCATGAGAGTGGCTATGAGAGTGGCCGTCCGAAAGGGCATGCGCGTGTCCGCATATCTCGCACATGGCTGCCCCCTCAGGCCGCGGCGCCGATCTCGGCATCCTCGAGATGCGGCAGGCCGAGCCCGGCCCGCTTATGCTCGATGTGCCGGCGGATCAGCAGCGCCGCTTCTTCGGGGTCCGCCTCGACGGCGAACTTCGCCCCGACCACGTCCTCCAGGCCGTCGGCCAGCAGGTTCACGACGTTCGGGCTGCCGAAGATCGCCGGCTGCACGCCGAGCACCGTGTAGATGCCGCTCGCCACCACGTAGGCGCCGATGGACACGGCCTTCTCGGAGTACCACTCCGGCGCCGCACCGGCCAGCGGCAGCTGCGCGATGTCCACGCCCAGGTAGTTGCCCAACGCGGCCGCCAGCGCGAGCACCCGCGTGTTGTCCACGCAGGAACCCATGTGCAGCACCGGCGGGATGCCGAGCGCCTGGCAGACGGCCTTCAGACCCGGCCCGGCCATCTCGGCCGCCTCCGGCATCATCTGGCCCGCCTTGCCGTTGGCAACGGCGGAGCAGCCGGTGACCAGCACCAGGATGTCATTCTCGATCAGCCGCTTGGCCAGCGTCACGTGACCGTGATCCTGTTTGATCTTCGGGTTGTTGCAGCCCACCACCGCCGCGGCGCCGCGGATGCGCCCGTCCTTGATGGCCTCGACCAGGGGCTCCGGCGTACCGCCGAGCGCGCCCAGGATCGCTTCCACCGAGAAGCCGGCCATCATCTCCACCGTGCCCTCCGGGATACGTACCCGTTCCGGGTTACGATTACCGTAGGCCTCGATGCCGCGGCCGATGATCTCCTTCGCGATCTCGAGACCGCGCTTCGGATCGAACGAGATGTGGGTGGCGCCGGTGAACTTCGCCTTGTCCGCGGTGGAGATGACCTCCGTGTGGAAGCACTTCGCCACGTCGGTGACCGACGGCATGATGCACTGGTAGTCCACCACCATCGCGTCGAGCGCGCCGGTGAGCAGCACCAGTTCCTGCATCAGGTGGTTGCCCGCCATCGGGATGCCCTTGCGCATCTGCAGCTCGTTACCGGTGCAGCACAGGCCGACCAGGTTGATGCCCGCGGCGCCTTTCTCCTTCGCCAGCGCGACCAGTTCGGGGTCGTCGGCCGCCTGCAGGATCACGTCGGAGAGCACCGGGTTGTGGCCGTGCAGGGCAATGTTCACGCACTCTTCCTTCAGCGTGCCGAGATTGATGCGCGAGGCAGTCGGTTTCGGTGTGCCGAACATCACGTCCGAGAGTTCCGTGGCCACCATCGAGCCGCCCCAGCCGTCGGACAGGCTGGTGCGCAAGCCGTGCAGGAGCGTATTCACGTAATCGTTGTCCACGCCCATGTGGGTGCGGTGCAGCATCTCCACGTTCTCGCGGTCGATGCCGCGGGGAGCGATGCCGAGCTTCTTCCACAGCTCGCTGCGGGCCTCGGGCACCCGATCGGCGAAGCTGAGATGTCCCTTCGCCGTGCCGTACTCCTCCATCATGGCAGCGGCAAGATCCCGGGCCACCTCGTCGAGCGGACGGTCGTCCGCCTCGATGCCCCATTCCCCGGCCAGGCTGCGGAGCTTGGTCTCGTCGCGCAGCTCGTAACCGGAGCTCTCGCCTTTCGCCAGCTCGGCGAACACTTCGAGGATGTCGCGGCCGTGGTCGGAGTGGGCCGATGCCCCGGCGGCGATGGTGCGACCGAGGTTGCGGGCCACGATGATGTCGGCATCCGCGCCGCAGACGCCTTTCTGCGGACCGTCGCCGAACGGGTCCACCCGGCAGGGACCCATGGAGCAGTTGCGGCAGCTCACGCCCATGGCGCAATAGCCGCACTGGGGTTGCTGGGCGGCGAGCCGGTCCCATACGGTCTCGATGCCTTCTTCCCGCGCCCTGGCGATCATGGCGAGCGCGTCGTTGTTGATGCTGAATTGCTTCACATTGTCATGAGCGGCCATGACCCACCTCCCGGTTTACGTGTGCCGCCTCCCGGCCCCAGGCACGCCAGCCGGTCACGCCGGCGGGCGCAGGCAGGGTCCCGGCGGAAGCGGCGGCGGAGAGCATCGCGCTCGCCTGCGTGGCGCGGCCCGCCGCGATCAGATCGTTCAGTTCGCCGTAGACCAGTGCGCCGACCTTGCAGGCCTCGACGCAGGCCGGCTGCCTGCCCTCCCTCACCCGGTCTATGCAGCCGTCGCACTTGGTGGCGACGAGCCGCGCCGGCGCCCCGTTGCCCTGCACGTGGAAGTCCACGGCATCGAAGGGGCAGACCATGGCGCACATGGCGCAGGTGATGCAGCGCTCCGGATCGACAAGCACCACTCCCTCGGCCTCGTCGCGGCCCATGGCGCCGGTCGGGCAGACGCCCACGCAGGGCGCCGGATCACAGTGCCGGCAGCGCGACGGGAAGGAAGTGTTGAATGCAGGGCCGGGCAGTACGTGGATGCGGGTATGGGGTGCGGGCTGTTCGCCTATGGCTGTGGCCGGATCGTGGCTTCTCGAGTGCGCCACGGCACATGCGAACTCACATTGCCGACAACCGATACACCGCTCGGGGTTGATGAAGACCGTCTTCATGCGACGCCTCCCCCGGGTATCCCGGATTGTCTGTAAGATCGGGGCTGAAGCCCCTCCTACGTGTCATTGGGAATCGTCGCCGCATCCGGCCGCTGTGACAATTCTGGGATGTACCTAAAGGGCGGGGTAGAGGCGCGATCGTGGAAGCTGCGTATCGATCGCCGGTGAGTCCCCCATAGAATCTGGATAATGTCAGGCGTGCCAAGAGAAATAAGGATACGACGGGGTTACGACCTGCCGATCGCCGGCGCCGCAGGTGATCGGCTGGAGCGCGGCCCTGCGGTGCGACGCGTCGCGGTGCTCGGCACGGATTTCCCCGGTGTGCGGCCGTCGCTGGCGGTGTCGGAAGGAGACACGGTGGCGATCGGCGAGCCGGTGTTCGTGGATCGCAAGCGCGAGAGCATCCGCTTCTGCTCGCCGGGCAACGGGCGGGTGACCGCGATCCGGCGGGGTCGTCGTCGCGTGCTGCTCGCCGTGGTGATCGAACTGGAAGACTCGGTGACCACCCGCTACGTGGACGTCCCCGGCGGGGCCATCGAGGCGAAGCGCCCGCAGGCCATCCGTGAGACGCTCCTGCGCTACGGTCTCTGGCCCGCCTTCCGCACCCGGCCCTACGGCCGCATACCGGACCCGGACGCCGAGCCTCACGCCCTGTTCGTCACCGCCATCGATACCGAGCCGCTGTCTGCGGAGCCCGCCGTGCTGATCGAGCCGCGGGCGGAATCGTTCCGCGCGGGCCTGCGGGTTCTCGCGCAGCTGCACGGCGGCCCGCTGTACGTGTGCACGTCGCCCGAGTTCTACATCGATCTGCCCGATGCGGCGGGTCTGCAGCAGGTCCGCTTCCGCGGGCCGCACCCGGCCGGCCTCGCCGGCACCCACATCCACCATCTCTCGCCGGCTTCCGAAGCGCGGCCCGTCTGGCATATCGGTTATCAGGACGTGGTCGCCATCGGCCGCCTGTTCGTCGACCGGCTCATCGACACCGGGACCACCATCGCCGTTGCCGGCTCGGCGCTGGGCCGGCCGGGCCTGATAGAGACCCGTCTGGGCGCGAGCCTCGACGCACTGGTGCGGGATCGGGGGCTTGCCGCCGATGCTCGCGTCATCTCCGGCTCGCCGCTGTCGGGCCGCGAGTGGTCGACCGACCAGCCGTTTCTCGGCCGCTATCACCGTCAGGTCAGCGCGCTGATGGAGGCGACCGCGCCGGCCGAGGGTAACGGCGAGGCGGGCGAGGGTTTTTCGGTGACCAGTCCGGTCACGAAACTGCTCGCAAAGCGGTTGCGCCGTCTCGACACCCGCCGGGTGGGGCGGCCTGCGGGTCTGATGCCGTTCGAGGTCTACGAGCGCGTCTTCCCCTACGACCTGCCGGTGATCCCGCTGCTGCGTTCCCTGGTGGCGAGCGACGCCGAACGCGCTATCGAGCTCGGTGCGCTCGAACTCGAGGCCGAGGATCTCGCGCTGCTGAGCGCCGTCTGTCCGGCGCGATACGACTACGCCGACGCCTGGCGGGTCTTCGCGGCCGGCGAGCAGCGGGGCGGCGGATAATGGCCCGCTGGACGCCTTTGCTGCAGAGGTATGGCCCTCGTTTCGGACTGCTACCGCCGCTGGCGGCTACCCGCGTCACGACCCGGGCGCCGTACGTGCGGGATGCGATGTCGGTGCCGGCAGCGCTGCTGCTGATCGTGATCGCCACGCTGCCGGCCTGGGCGGTTGGCCTCTGGTTCACGGGCACGCAGATCGTCTCTGCCGCCGGGCCGGACCTGGCCGCGGCCGTCGGGCCGTGGCGGGCTGCATTCATCGCCGCTGTGCCGCAGGGCGCACTGCCCGCCGCCGTTGGCCTCGCCTACTTCGTCCCATTGCTTTTCGTGGCGCTGGCCGCCGGCCTGCTCTGGGAGACGCTGTTCGCCCGGTTGCGGAAGCGGCCCGTCGACTGCGGGATTTTCCATACGGCGTGGCTGCTCGTGCTGCTCCTGCCGGCCGGCGCCTCGTCCGCAACGGTGGCCGTCGGTGCGAGCTTCGCGTTCGTGGTCGGCAAACTGCTGTTCGGAGGCACCGGGCGCTACCTGGTGAGTCCGGCGCTGCTGGGGCTGGTCTTCCTTCATTTCGCCTATCCCGGCACGCCCGAACCGACGCTCGCCTTCCCGGTAGCGGTCGCGGACGTTGAGACCGCGCTCAACGTGGCGCTCGACGGCGGTACCGAAGCCCTTGCTTCCGCCGGCCACAGTCTCATGGCCGTGGCAATCGGTCACGACCTCGGTGCCTTCGGCACGACGTCGGCGCTCGCCTGCGCAGTCGGGGCCGTGCTCCTGATGCTCGGCGGTCTGGTTTCCTGGCGCATCGTCGCGGCGGCTCTGGTCGGCAGTCTCGCGATGACGCTCGCGCTGAACACCTGGGGTCCGGACGACCCCGCCTTCGACCTGCCCTGGCGCTGGCACCTGGTCACCGGCAGCTTCGCCTTCCTGATCGCCTTCATCGCCACGGATCCGGTCGGTGCGTCGGTCACCCGTCCCGGGCGCTGGACCTACGGGTTCGTGATAGGAGCGGCGGCCATACTCTTTCGGGTGGCGAATTCGAGCCATCCGGAAGGCACCATCTATGCGGTGCTGCTGATCAGCCTCGCGGCGCCCGCCATCGACCACGCGGTGGTCGCCTGGCAGATGCGCCGGCACCGCAGGAGGCTCGCCTCATGAGCCGCAACACCATCACCCACACCACGGTATTCACGCTGAGCATCGCCATTGCGTGCTCGCTGATGGTGTCGGCGGCCGTGGCCTGGCTGCGGCCGGTCCAGGAGCGTTACGCCTCCATCGACCGCGACCGCCGCGTGCTCGTGGCTGCAGGGCTGCTCGAGGGCGACGCGGACGCGCCCGCCCGCGAGGTGGCCGAGCGGTTCGAGGCGATCGAAGTGCGTCTTGTGGACCTCGACACCGGCGCTTATACCGACGCGGCCGACCCTCGGGAGTACGACTACCAGGCGGCCGCCGAGTCGGAGACGGAGAGCGTCGAGATACCCCGTGCCGAGAACATGGCACGGCTTGGCCGCCGCGCTCCCTACATGCCCGTGTACGTGTATCGGGACGAAGGGAGCCTGGAGCGCATCGTGCTGCCGGTCTACGGCCGCGGCATGTGGTCGACGCTGAAAGGCTACCTGGCGCTGGAGAGCGATCTGGAGACCGTCGCCGCGCTGAGCTTCTACGAACACGGTGAGACGCCGGGCATCGGCGACTTCGTGGAACAGAAGGACTGGCAGGCCCGCTGGCCCGGCAAGCAGGCCTACGATGAACGGGGCCGGCCGGCGCTCGGCATCGCCCGGGAAGCTCTGGCCGAGGACGATCCGGCCCGCCGCTACCAGACCGACGCCATGAGCGGCGCCACCAAGACGGCACGGGGCGTCACCGGCCTGCTGCAGTACTGGCTGGGCGACGACGGCTACGGGCCGCTGCTCGAGCGCCTGCGCGAAGAGGGAGACGCATCATGAGTGACGGACGCACGCTCGTCGATCCCATCGTGGACAACAACCCGATCACCATGCAGATCCTCGGCATCTGCTCGGCACTGGCCGTCACCCGGACGCTGTTCCCCGCGCTGGTCATGAGTGCCGCGGTGATCGCCGTGCTCGCGTTCAGCAATGTCGCGGTGAGCATGCTGCGCCGGCAGATGCCCCATTCGGTGCGCATCATCATCGAGGTCACCATCATCGCCAGCGGCGTGATCGTAGTGGACGAGTTCCTGCGCGCCTATCTGCCGGACGTTTCGCGCATACTCTCCGTGTTCGTGGGCCTCATCATCACCAACTGCATCATCCTCGGCCGTACCGAGACCTTCGCGATGGGCCACGGCCCGTGGCAGAGCCTGCTGGACGGCATCGGCAACGGCCTCGGCTACAGCGTGGTGCTGATCGCCGTCGCCTCGGCGCGGGAACTGCTGGGCGCCGGCACGCTGCTCGGCTACCCGATCATCACGGTCTCCGCAGAAGGCGGCTGGTACCTGCCGAACGAGCTCATGCTGCTGCCTCCGAGCGCCTTCTTCCTCATCGCGGCCATCGTCTGGTGGATACGGGTCGTGCGGCCGATGCAGCGCGAGCATACGGTCATGTCGGCGCCTCCCTCCAAATTCCAGGAGGGCGACTGATGAGTGAGCTCGCCGGCATCTTCCTGAGCGCGGTCTTCGTCGATAACCTGGCGCTGGCCTTCCTGCTCGGCATGTGCACTTTCCTGGCGGTGTCCAAGCGCGTCAGCACGGCGGTCGGCCTCGGCATCGCCGTCGTCGTGGTTCAGACCATCACCGTGCCGATCAACCACCTGATCTTCGACAACCTGCTGAAGCCGGGCGCGCTCGCCTGGCTGGGTATGCCCGACACCGATCTCACCCATCTCAGGCTGATCAGCTTCATCGGCGTGATCGCGGCGCTCATCCAGATCCTGGAAATGACGCTGGACCGCTTCGTGCCGGCGCTCCATCAGGCACTCGGCATCTTCCTGCCGCTGCTCACCGTCAACTGCGCGGTGCTTGGCGCGTCGCTGTTCATGGTGGAGCGCGAGTACGGCCTGGCCGAGAGCACGGCCTACGGTGCCGGTGCCGGCGTCGGCTGGGCCGTGGCCATCATCCTGTTCGCCGCCATCCGCGAACGCCTGCACTACAGCGACATACCGGAGGGCCTGCAGGGACTCGGTCTCGCTTTCGTGGTCACCGGCCTGCTCTCGCTGGGATTCGCCGGACTCTCGGGGCTCGCGTTCTGATGGGGAGCGTGCTGCTCAGCGTCGTGACCTTCACCCTGCTGGTGATGACGATGATGTACATCGTCCTGCTGGCCCGCCGGTGGCTGGCGCCAGGGGGCAGTGCGGAGATCACTATCAACGGACAGCGGACCATCGAGGTGCCGGTCGGCACCCATCTGCTGACCGATCTGGGCAACAACGGCCTCTATCTGCCGGCGGCTTGCGGCGGGCGCGGTACCTGCGGCCAGTGCAAGCTGAAGGTGCTGGAGGGCGGCGGCGACCTGCTGCCGACCGAGCAGAACCACATCGACCGGCACGAGGCGGAGGAAGGCTACCGGCTGGCCTGTCAGGTCAAGGTACGCGGCGACATGAGCGTACGGGTGCCGGATCAGCTGTTCGGCGTAAAGCGCTGGACCAGTACGGTGCGCTCGGCACGCCACGTGGGCACGTTCCTGAAGGAGATGGTGTTCGCCATGCCGGACGGGGAACGGCTCGATTTCGAGGCCGGCGGCTATATCGTCCTGGAGGCACCGCCCTACGATGTGAAATTCGCCGACTTCGACATCCCGGAGCAATACCGCGCCGACTGGGAGCGCTATGGCCTGCTGCAGCTCGAGTCACATGCGGATTCGACCACGACCCGCGCCTATTCGCTGGCCAACCATCCGGGCGAGGACGACATCGCCATGCTGGTAGTACGCATAGCCGTGCCGCCCCCGGATGCGCCGGAGGGCACGCCGCCGGGCAAGGCATCGTCCTGGATTTTCAGCCTGGCGGCCGGCGACGAGGTGGTGCTGTCCGGCCCATTCGGCGAGTTCCGTGCCAACGAGTCCGACCGCGAGATGGTGCTGATCGGCGGCGGCGCGGGCATGGCGCCGATGCGCTCGATCATCTTCGACCAGCTCCTGAACCGGGCGAGCGGCCGCAGGATCCGCTTCTGGTACGGCGCGCGCAGCCTGCGGGAGCTCTGCTACAAGGACGACTTCGACCGCCTCGCGGCCGAACACGACAATTTCGACTGGCAGGTGGCGCTCTCCGATCCGCTGCCCGAAGACGACTGGGACGGTCCGGTCGGCTTCGTGCATCGGGTCGTCTATGAGCAGTACCTGAATGAGCACCCGGCTCCCGAGGAGCTGGAATATTATCTCTGCGGACCACCGGTCATGACCGCGGCCGTCATTCAGATGCTCGACGAGCTGGGTGTCGATCGAGAGAGCATCTTCCTGGACGACTTCGGCTCCGGTCGCTGAGGAGGGGGAATGCGATGGAGACGATGAAGGTACAGGACTACATGACCCGGAATGTCCTCACGCTGCGCCCGGACATGGAGATTCTGCGGGCACTGGCGATTTTCGTGGACAACGACGTCGCTGGCGCGCCGGTCACGGACCGCAGCGGCCGGCTCGTCGGCATCCTCACCGAGGGTGATTTCATGAAGGTAGCGCTGCACGGCGCCTACCACGGCGAGCCGGGCGGTCGCGTCGAGGAATACATGCACAGGAATGTGGAAACCGTCCGCCCGCGCGACAGCATCATGTCACTGGCGGAGCACTTCCTGGAGTCGCCCTACCGCCGCTATCCGGTGGTGGATCGCAGCGGCCGGCTGATCGGCATCATCGCCTGGCGCGATGTGCTTCGGGCGCTGAAGAACCAGATGGGCCAGTACTGACCGGCACCGCCAGCGCGTTTCAGCTCGCCGGCTCGGCCAGCGCGGATTCCAGCGCCGATACCACGCTCTCGTCATAGGGCTTCGTGCGCGGGCTGAACTCGGCGATCAGCTTGCCGTCGCGGCCAATCAGGTACTTGTGGAAGTTCCACTGGGGATAGGTGCCTGCCTCCGCCGCCAGCGCGCGGTAGAAGGGATGGGCGTTCTCCTCGCGCACCGTAATCTTCTCGAACATCGGGAATTTCACACCGTAGGTGGAGCGGCAGAACTCCTGGATCTCCTCCTCCGTGCCGGGTTCCTGGCCCATGAAGTCGTTCGAAGGGAAACCCAGCACCACCAGGCCCTCTCCTCCGAATTCCTCGTAGAGCCCTTCCAGGCCCTCGTACTGGGGCGTATTGCCGCATTTCGATGCCGTGTTCACGACCAGGACGACCTTGCCCTGGTAGGCCTCGCAGAGGTTCACCGACTCGTCGGCGGCGAGCCGGCGGAAGTCCTGGTTCAGCAGGGAGCCGTCGCAGGCCAGTGCCGGCGCGGCGAAAGCGGCCAGCAGGAAGAATACGGGGGTCAGCAGTGCACGCATGGTCTCTCTCCGTGGCATGGAACCGATTATTCGGCTGATCATTTCAGATGGATGCGGGCAGCGCCAGCAGGATGCCGGTGCCGAGGACGAGCGCGACCAGGGTCAGGAGCACGCTCAGCCGGTGCAGTCTGGCGAAGCGCGCGTGCTGAGCCTCGCCGGCGTCGCGCGCGGCGTTGATGAGCGGTGTCAGCCGCAGCGAGGCCACCTCCAGGATAATGATGAGGATCGCCGCAGCCAGGCAGGCCTGGATAAAGACCGATCCCGTCCCGAAAGCGGCAACGCTGAGGGCGACCGTAGCAATGACCCCGCAGCACAGTCCCAGCCAGTAGAAGCGGGGAAAGATCGTGCGCAGGAAGCGCCGCGCGGACACCTCGTCCAGCTGCCGGAACACGGTTGGTGCGACGACCGCCGAGTGGAAGACGATGGCCCCCACCAGCACGGCCACCGCGAGATTGGCAAGAGATACGGCTGTTTCTGTCATAGGTTTGCTTCCCTCCGTGGCTGCCCGGATTACACAGTGGTGCCCCGCTGTCAGGCAAGCGCGCGAGGTTAGACGGCGACGTTGCACCAGCGCCGGCGGCACCGCATGGTCAAGCTGCTCGGCGCTTACCGGGTCTGTCCGGTCCGGCCCGGCGCCCCCGGCTCTGCGCTATAGTTGTCGGATGACCGAGGGAGATGATCGCGTCGACGAGAGCGACGCCGGGAGCCTTTTCGCCCCCGGCGAGAACGTCTGGCGTGCCGCTCGTGCCGAACGCTTCGGCTGGCTGATCGACGGCGAGGATTACTTCCGGGCCGTCCGTGAGAGCATGGAAGCGGCCGAGCGCGAGATACTGATCGTCGGCTGGGACATCGACAGCCGACTGGAGCTGATCCGCGACGAGGACCATCCGCTTTACCCGAGTCCGCTCGCCGAGACGTTGCAGGACCTGGCGGGGCGCCGGGACGGGCTGCAGGTCTATGTGCTGTCCTGGGACTTCGCCATGGTCTACGTCCTGGAGCGCGAACTGCTGCCGGCGGCCCAGTTCGGCTGGCAGGACCAGGACCGGCTGCATTTCCAGCTGGACGGCGAGCACGCCACCGGCGCGAGCCAGCACCAGAAGTTCATCGTCATCGACGGCCAGCTCGCCTATACCGGCGGGTTCGACCTCACCAAGAGCCGCTGGGACACGAGGGCGCATGCGCCGGACGATCCGCGCCGGGTCAACGAGGCCGGCGGCAGCTACCGGCCTTTCCACGACGTGCAGGCGCTGGTCACCGGCGAGCCGGCCCGCCACCTGCGCGACCTCGCCTCCTTCCGCTGGAAGAACGCCACGGGCGATGCGCTGCCGGCGCTGGATGCCCCGGACGTCGATAGCGCGGAGGCGCTGTGGCCCCGGGACGTCCCGGTGCGGGCGAGCGATGCTCCGGTGGCCCTGGCACGCACCTGGGCGGAGAAGGACGGCAGCGATCTCGTCCGGGAAGTGGAGCAGCTGTTCCTCGACATGATCGCGGCCGCGGAATCCTCCATCTACATCGAAAACCAGTACTACACCTCGGACACGGTCACGCGCGCCCTGTGCGATCGGCTGGCGGAGTCCGACGGGCCGGAAATCGTCATCGTCCTGCCGGGGGAGACCTCCGGCTGGCTCGAGCAGGCCACCATGGACGTGCTGCGCAACCAGGCGCTCCAGCGCCTGCGGGAGAACGACGGGCACGGTCGCCTGCGTATCGTCTCGCCGGTCTCCGACGAGCTGGGCGATACCTGCATCAACGTCCACGGCAAGGTGATGGTGTTGGACGAGCGCTGGGCACGCATCGGTTCCGCCAACCTCAGCCGCCGCTCCATGGGGCTCGACAGCGAATGCGACCTGGTGATCGAGGACGCCGAGGCGGCCGCCGGCCTGCGCGCTGACCTGCTCGCCGAGCACCTGGGGGCGGACGTGCGCGAGGTGGCTGCCGGCATCGCGGAGCACGGTCTGATCGCCACGCTGGACCGGCTGGGCGGCGGGCCACGCCGGCTGGAGCGGCTGGCCAGCGACGGCAGCGATATCGATGGCATGCTGGAGCCCATCGCCCGGATCGCCGATCTGGAGCGGCCCGTGGAGCAGGCCTGGGACGAGCTGATCGGGGGCATGACGGGATCGGGCGCCCATGACGCCGGCACCGGCGGGGCCGATGCGGACGAGGAGGCCGAACCGGAACCCGGCACGGCGCGGCGGCGTTATCTGCAGGTGCTCACCCATCCCTCGGTGGGCTGGGGTTTCCTGGCGGTCCTGATACTCCTCGTCGGCGGCCTGGCCATCTGGCAGGCGCGGACCGCCGGCGCCGACTTCGACCCGATGGCGCTGCTCGCCACGCTGCGCGAGAGCGCGGCACATCCGCTGGCGCCACTGGCGGTGATCCCCGCTTTCATCGCCGGCAGTCTCGTGGTGGCGCCCGTCACCGGCATGATCGCCCTCTGCGCGCTGCTGTTCGGCCCATGGGTGGCGTCGGTGTCGGCCATCGCCGGTACGCTCGCGGCCACCGTGGTGAACCACGCCATCGGCCGGCGTCTCGGCCGGGCGGTGGAGGGCCGTGCGCCCCGTGCGGTCACCGTGCGGATGAAGGCGCTCGGACGGTCCTCCGATCCCTGGTCCCTGGCCGGCCTGCGGCTCATCCCCATCGCGCCGTTCACGGTGATCAACCTGCTGGCAGGTGCCTCCCGGGTGAAGCTGAGGGACTTCCTGCTCGGCACCATACTCGGCATGGGCCCGGGCACGGTGCTCATCTGCTTCAGTGTCGACCGGGCCCGCGCGGCGCTGGCCGGCGAGCCTGTGTTCGAGCCCTGGGTACTCGCAGTCATCGCCGCCGCCGGCATTACGCTGATCGCCCTGCGGGTGCTGCAGCAACGCAGGAAGCGATGACGGATCGGTCGATCCGTATGGTCAGCTATAACGTGCATGCCTGCGTCGGCCGCGACCGGCGCTTCGCGCCCGATCGCATCGCGGCGGTGCTCGAAGACGTGGATGCCGACTTCGTCGCCCTGCAGGAGGTGGAGGACCGGCCCTACCGGGATACGACCGTCACCGACTATCTGGCCGGGCGACTCGGCATGCACGCCCATCGCGGGGCCACGCTGTACCGCGGCGATGCCCGTTACGGCAACCTGCTGCTCGCGCGGGAGGCCGCCGTCGCCCACCGGTTGCACGACCTCTCCGTCGGCTCCCGGGAGCCGCGCGGCGCCATCGAGGCGGACTTCTTCGTCGGCGGGCGCACCCTCAGGATCTTCGTCACCCATCTCGGCCTGAGCGCGAGGGAGCGCCAGCGGCAGGTCCGCCGTCTGTTGTCGGCAGTGGATCGCGACGATGCGGACATCCGGGTGCTCGCCGGTGACATCAACGAGTGGCGGCCGGGGGCCGCAGCGAGCCGGTTGCTCACCCGGAGCCTCGGCCGGGCGCCGTGGCCACGCACCTTCCCGGCCGCTGCCCCGGTCTTCGCCCTGGATCGCTTCTACGTGACCCCTCGGGACGTCGTCGCCCGCGTGCGTGCCTTCAGGTCGCCGGTGTCGCGGCAGGCCTCCGATCACCTGCCGCTGGTCGCGGACCTGAAGATACCGGCAGTCTGATCCGTAGTTGCCGCCATTGCCTCCCGGCCGGCTCGCTTCTAATCTGGATGCGACCATTCCGCAGACGCAGGAGGGGTCGATGAGTCTTGTGAACCTGATCGTGTTCGTCGCGCTATTCGCCGTGGTCGTTACGCTGGTGCTGGGACTGCGCTCGATGGGTCGCGGCGGCGAATACGACGACACTCACGCCGAAAAATTCATGTGGGAGCGAGTGGGCCTGCAGGGACTGGCCGTCGTGCTGCTCCTCGCGGCGTTGCTGTTGATGAACGCCTGACCCCGCGCCGGGTCCTCAGGCCTTGTCGCCGGACTCCTTCACCCGCTCGTGGAGTCCGACGAGCAGATCGGTGCGCGCGACAATGCCGACGACCCGGTCGCCGTCCACCACCGGCACGGCCTTCAACCGCCGGGGTACCATCTTCTCCAGCACGTGACTGAGCGGCTCGTCCGGGGCGACGCTCACGCAGTTCTTCGTCATGACGGCGCTCACCGGCATGGCCAGGATTTCGTCGAAGTGGGGGATCATGGAGGTCGGCCGCAGCAGGCAGGCCTCCAGCAGGTCGAACTCGCTGACCATGCCCACGAGCACGTCGTTGGCCACCACGGGGAACGAGCCGAAGTGGGTCTCCTCGAAGCGCTCACGCAGTTCGGCGAGGGTGAGCGAAGGGTCGACGGTGACCGGGTCCGGGCTCATGACGTCGCGTGCACACAGGGAAAGGAAAGGGACCATGCGGGGCTCCTGGTTTGCCGGGCAGAGTATATCGGGCGGGGCGGCTATTCGCCCACACGCGTCTGCAGGTACTTGACGGCGCTGGCGAGCGTGGCCAGCCGCGGATAGTCACGGGGCGGGATGTCCACGCCCAGGGTCTCGTGCAGGCCGATGGCGAAGTTCAGGAAATCCATGGAGTCGAAGTCGAGCTGATCGCGGAAGCTCACCAGCGGGTCCAGTTCCACCTCGGCCGCCTCCGGTGCGATGCCGGTCAGCACCTCCAGAACGGTTCTGCTGAGTTCCTGCTCGTTCATAGCTGCTCCGGTGACTGCAGGCATTCGGCCAGCTTCTCCAGGAATAATGCGCCCCGGCGGCCGTCGCTGACGCGGTGATCGCCCGCCAGCGTCGCGGTGATGGTCCGGCGTGCCACCACGGCGTCGCCGTCGATCCGGGGGCGCTTCGTCAGCTGACCGAAGCCTACCATGGCTGCCTGGGGCGGCTGGATAATCGGGTAGACCCAGTCGACGGCCCGGTCCCCGAGGCTCGTGACGGTGAGGGTGCCGGCGGTGATCTCGGAGCTGCGCAGCCGCCCGGTGCGAGCCCGCATCACGAGCTCGCGGAAATGGCGCATGAGCTCGCCGAGCGGCAGGGTCTCCGCGGCTGCGATGGCAGGCGCCACCAGGCCGCCGCCGTGGCGCAGTGCGATGGCGACGCCGAGGTCCACCGATGCGGCCGGGCGGAACTCGCCGGCTTTCCAGCGTCCGTTCAGCTCCGGTACTGCCAGCACCGAGACGGCGACCGCCTTCAGCAGCAGGGCCGGTGCGATCAGTTGTCGGTCCGGCGGCCGGTCCCGGTTGTATTCGTCCAGCCACTGCGCCGCAGCCTCGAAGTCGATGGTGCTGCCGAGGTAGTAATGGGGAATCTCCCGGTTGGCCCGGCTCATGGCGCTCGCGATGGCGCGCCGCATGGGTTCGGGGCCCTCTTCCTCATCGCCGGCCGGCGATGCGCCCGCTGCCTGCTCGACGTCCTCCACCGTCACGCTGTCCTGCACGCCGGTGCCATGGACCGTGGTCGGGTCGATGCCCAGTTCTCCGGCGCGCCGGCGCGCAGCCGGGGAGACGGGTACACGCCGATGCACCTCGTCGGCGCCCGAAGAGGAGGCCGCGCCCACTTCGGCCGAGGGTGCGGACGGCGTTACCCGCGGCCCGGTGACCGGTTCGCCCGAGTCGCCGGGTTCGCCCGGCTCTTCACCCGCCACGTCGATGACCGCCAGAGGCGTGCCGACGGCGGTCTCCGTCCCGGGCTCCACCAGGAACTCCCGCACGGTTCCGGTCTCGTGGGACTCGACGTCGATGGCACCCTTGTCGGTCTCCACCACAGCGATGACGTCGCCGCGCCCGATGGGATCGCCGGCCGACACCTCCCAGGAGACCAGCGTGCCTTTCTCCATGTCCGCGCCGAGCGACGGCATCCGAAACTTACCCATTGCCCATCAACCTCCGTGCTGCTGCGACGATCTTTTCCGGCTGGGGGATGGCGGCATCCTCCAGGTGTTTCGGATAGGGGATCGGGGCCTCCGCGGAGCAGACCCGCGCGACAGGCGCATCCAGTTCGAAAAATGCCTGCTCCATGATCCGCGTGCCCACCTCGGCGGCCAGGCTGCCGCTGCGCCAGCCCTCGTCGACGATGACCGCCCGGCGGGTGCGCCGCACGGCCGTCATTATGGTCTCGTCGTCCAGCGGCCGCAGGGTGCGCAGGTCGATCACCGTCGCCTCGATGCCCTCGCCCGCCAGCGTGTCCGCCGCCTCCAGGGTCTTGTGCAGGCTGCCGCCGTAGGTGATGAGCGTGATGCTGTCGCCTTCACGGCGCAACGCTGCCCGGTCGATGTCCGTAGCTCCCGCGTCCGCCGCCAGCTCGCCTTCCCGGTGGTAGAGATTGGCGTTCTCGAAGATCAGCACCGGATCCGGGCACGCCAGTGCGGTGGCCAGCATGCCGCGCGCATCCTCCAGCGTGGCCGGGGTGACGGTGCGCAGGCCGGGGATGTGGGCGTACCAGCCCTCCAGGCTGTGGGAATGCTGGGCGGCGAGCTGGCGGCCGGCCCCGGTGGCCATGCGGATCACCAGCGGTATCTCGAACTGGCCGCCGGACATGTGCCGTATGGTCGCGGCGTTGTTCATGATCTGGTCCAGCGCCAGCAGGCTGAAGTTCACGGTCATGATCTCGACGATGGGCCGCATGCCGCCGAGCGCGGCACCGATGCCCGCGCCGACGAACGCCGACTCCGACAGCGGCGTGTCGCGGATGCGCTCCTCGCCGAATTCCTCCAGCAGTCCCTTGCTCACCGCGTAGCAGCCGCCGTAGCGGCCCACGTCCTCGCCCATGAGGAAGACCCGCTCGTCGGCGATCAGCGCTTCCCGTATGGCCTCGCGGACGGCCTCCCGGTAGGTGATCTTCCTCGTCCCGTTCATCGCTTCTCGCCCATTGTCTTTGGCTCAGAGGCTCGCGTAGACGTGATCGGCCAGCTGCTCCACCGGCTCCAGGGTGCCCTGATCCGCGAAGGCCACGGCCGCCTCCACCTCGGCGGCCGCCTCGCGCTTGATGCGTTCCAGCGTCGCGTCGTCCAGGTGTCCGCGCTCATGCAGGCTCGCGGTGTAGGTGGCGATGGGGCAGCGCTCCCGCCAGCGCTCCACCTCGGCCTTGTCCCGGTAGAGCTGGGCATCGAACATCGAGTGGGCGCGGAAGCGGTAGGTCCGGCATTCGAGGAAGGACGGCCCGGCCCCGGAACGAACGAGCGCGGCGGCCTCGCCCGCGGCTGCCAGCACGGCCTCCACGTCCATACCGTCGACCGCGCGGGCGGGTACGCCGTAGCAGGCGGCCTTGGCGGCGATGTCCTGCACGGACTCCGAGCGCTCGAGTGCCGTGCCCATGGCGTAGAGGTTGTTCTCGCAGACGAACAGCACGGGCAGCTTCCACAGCGCGGCCAGGTTCATGGACTCGTGGAATTCGCCTTCGGCCACCGCGCCCTCGCCGAAGAAGCACGCGGTGATGGAGTTGCGCTTGCGCATGCGATCGGCGAGGCCGAGACCGACGGCCAGCGGCAGGCCGCCGCCGACGATGGCGTTACCGCCGTACAACCGTTTGTCGGCGCTGTAGAGGTGCATGGAACCGCCGCGGCCCCGGCTCACACCCTCCCGGCAGCCGTAGAGCTCGGCCATCACCTCGCCCATGGAGATGCCGCGGGCGATGGCGTGGCCGTGTTCCCGATAGGTGGCTACGATGGCGTCCTCGGCCCGCAGGTTCGGCATCACGCCCGCCGCTACGGCCTCCTCGCCGTCGTAGAGGTGCAGGAAACCGCGGATCTTCATCTGCGTGTACAGCTCCGCGGCCCGCTCCTCGAAGCGGCGGATGCGGATCATCTCCCTGAGCAGGGCCAGCGCTTCGTGCCGGCCGGGTGTCTCCGGCTGTGTCTTCGGCTCAGTCATCGGCTTCCAGCGTGGAGGTGTCGCCCTCCGGCAGGCCGAGTTCCCGCGCCTTCAGCAACCGGCGCATGATCTTGCCGCTGCGGGTCTTCGGGACGGTGCCCACCACGTCGATGGCGCGCGGCGCCACCGCGGCGCCGAGCCGCTTGCGGGCAAAGCCGAGCAGTTCGCGCATCAGGGCGTCGTCGGCCGCGCGGCCCGGTGCCAGTCGCACGAAGGCCTTCACCACCTCCATGGCGATCTCGTCCGGAACGCCAATGACCGCTGCCTCGGACACGGCATCGTGTTCCATGAGTACGCTCTCCACCTCGAACGGGCTGATGAGATGACCTGCCGACTTGATCACGTCGTCGCCGCGACCGACGAACCAGAAGTAGCCATCGGCATCCTGGCGGGCCAGGTCGCCGCTGAGATACCAGCTGTCGGCAAAGCAGCGCTCGTAGCGCTCCCGCTGGCCGAGATAGCCGCGGAACATGGACGGCCAGCCCTTGCGCAATGCGAGCTCGCCCTCGGTGTCGGGTTCGTCAATTACGGTGACACTGCCTTCGTCGTCGCGCCTCACGATGGTGGCTTCGATGCCGGGCAGCGGCTTGCCCATGGAGCCGGGGCGGATGTCCAGGGAGGGCAGGTTGGCGATCATGATGCCGCCGGTCTCCGTCTGCCACCAGTTGTCGTGAAACGGCGTGCCGAAGGCACGCCGGCTCCAGACCACCGCCTCCGGATTGAGGGGCTCGCCCACGCTAGCGAGATGGCGCAGCGACGAGAGGTCCCGGCCCGCCATCGGCTCTTCGCCGTAGCGCATGAGGATGCGGATGGCGGTGGGTGCCGTGTACCAGACGGCCACCTTCTCCTCCTCGATGATGCGGTACCAGCGGGCCGGCTCCAGCTCTTCTTCGTCCACGACGACGGTCACGCCGTTGGTGAGCGGCGAGATCACGCCGTAGGAGATGCCGGTCACCCAGCCCGGGTCCGCGGTGCACCAGTAGACGTCGCCGTCATGGAAGTCCAGGGCGTAGCGGCCCGTGACGTGATGCGCGGCCACGGCGCCGTGCACGTGCAGCGCGCCCTTCGGCGGGCCGGTGGTGCCGCTGGTGAAGTGCAGCAGGGCCACCTCGTCCGCATCGGTGAGTTCGGTGCGGTGGTCGGCGGCAGCCGCGGGCATGAATGCGGCGAGGCTCGTGGTGCCTTCCGGGGGATGCTCGCCGCCGTCGATCAGGATGACGTGCGCGAGGCCGGGCAGTTCGCCGCGGATGGGCGCGACCTTGCGCCGGTACAGCCGCTCTGTGGTGACCAGCACTCTGCCGCCGCCGCGGCTGAGCCGCGACTGCACCGGCTCCGGGCCGAAGGCCGAGAACAGCGGACAGAACACGCGCCCGCCCTGCAGGGTGCCGAGGACGGTCACGTAGAGTTCCGGGCAGCGCCCCAGCAGTGAGAACACCGCGTCGCCGCGTGCCACGCCGAGGGCGTCCAGTCCCGCTGCGAAGCGGTGACTCAGGTCGCGGAGATCGCGGTAGCTGTAGTCCCGGCGCTGCCAGTCCCGGCCGACGAAGCGCAGTGCCGTCCGCTCGCCGTGCCCTTCCAGCACGTGCCGGTCCAGACACTCGTAGGCGATGTTGACCCCGCCGCCGGGCAGGCCGTGCAACGCGTCACAGGCCTCGCACCAGGAGAAAGCGTGCCGCTCTGCATCGTAGTCCGTGACGATCGGCGGTGGCTGCCGCCCTTCGAGCCGCTTGTGGATGACGGGCCAGGGCATGCGTCATCTCCCTTGACCGTTTCATCGTCCGTCGGCGGTGCGGCAACATCAATACGCAGTTGCGCCTATCCGGCTCACCGGCATCGGATTTCCTTCCGTGCAGCGGTTACCATTGGCAGCAGGCCCATGGCTTCAGGAAGTAGCCGTGACCATCCGCAACCTCGACTACCTGTTCGAGCCGCGTTCCGTCGCGCTGATCGGCGCCAGCGGCGAGGAAGGCAAGATCGGACATGTCATCGCCCGCAATCTCCTCGACTCGGGTTTCGAGGGGCCGGTGCATTTCGTCAATCCCAACCGGGATCGGGTGCTGGAGCAGAAGGCGTGGGCGAGCGTCGGCGACCTCCCCGAGGCACCGGATCTTGCGGTGATTGCCACACCGCCGGACACCGTGCCGGGGATCGTCGAGGAGCTCGGCAGCGCCGGCACCCGGGCGGCCATCGTGATCACGGCCGGGTTCGGCGAGCTGGGCGAGGAAGGACGCGAGCTGCAACAGCGGATGCTGGACGCCGCACGGCCCCACCTGCTGCGCGTGCTCGGACCCAATTGCCTGGGTGCGGTCGTGCCTGGCCATGGCCTGAACGCGAGCTTCGCCCACCTGCGGCCGGAGCCCGGCAAGCTCGCCTTCGTTACCCAGTCCGGGGCAGTGGTGACGTCCGTGATCGACTGGGCCCAGGCCCGGGGCATCGGCTTCTCCCACCTGGTGTCGCTGGGCGGCGCGGCGGACGTCGACTTCGGCGACATGCTGGACTACCTCGCCAACCAGAAAGACACCAGCGCCATCCTCCTCTACATCGAGGCCATCACCCACGCCCGCAAGTTCATGTCGGCGGCGCGGGCCGCGGCGCGCATGAAACCGGTCATCGTCGTGAAGGCGGGGCGCTACGAGGCCAGCGCGAAGGCGGCAGCCAGTCACACCGGCGCGCTGGCGGGATCCGACGACGTCTACGATGCCGCTTTCCGCCGCGCGGGTCTGCTGCGGGTGGACGAGCTCAGCGAGCTGTTCGGTGCCACCGAGATCCTGAGCCGGGTGCAGCGGGTGCGCGGCGAGAGACTCTGCATCGTGACCAACGGTGGCGGGGTCGGGGTGATGGCGACCGACGAGCTGATCGGGCAGGGCGGCGAGCTGGCCGAGTTGTCCGAGGAGTCGCTGACAGCGCTGGACGAGGTGCTGCCCGCCACCTGGTCGCGGGGCAACCCGGTGGACGTGATCGGCGATGCGGACGGTGAGCGCTACAGCCGGACACTGGATATCGTGCTGAAGGATCCCGGCGTGGACGCGACCCTGGTGCTGAACTGTCCCACGGCCGTCATCTCGGGCCGGGACGTCGCGGAACGGGTGGCCTCGACCTGGGAAGCGCACGACCGACCGCTGCTCCTGACCAGCTTCGTGGGCGAAGTCTCGGCGGGGGAGCCGCGGGAGATCTGCTCCGAGGCCGGTATCCCGACGTTCTCGACGCCCGAGCGGGCGGTGAAGGGCTTCATGTACCTCGTCAACTACGACCGCAACCAGCGCTCGCTGATGGAGACGCCGCCGAGCGTGCCGCGGCGCTTCACCCAGGATACGGAGAAAGCGCGCGAGCTTATCGATGCGGCCCTCGCCGAGGGCCGGGAGTGGTTGCCGGAGGTCGAAGCAAAGGCGCTGCTACGCGCCTACGACATTCCGGTGGTGGAATCCGTGAGTGTGGAGACGCCCGAGGACGCGGCCGCCCGGGCGGCCGAACTGGACGGTGCGGTGGTGCTGAAGATCCAGTCGCGGGACATCGTACACAAGAGCGACGTGGACGGCGTCGTGCTGGACCTGGAAGGGGAGGCGACGGTGCTGGAGGCTGCGCGCTCGATGCTGCGGCGGGTGAAGTCGCAGCGGCCGGACGCGCGGGTGGACGGATTTGTGGTGGAACCGATGGTGTCGCGGCCCGACGCCTTCGAGCTGCTGGTGGGCGCGACGGAGGACGAGCAGTTCGGGCCGGTGATCCTGTTCGGCCATGGCGGGGTCGCTGCCGAGACCATTGCCGATACGGCCATCGGTCTGCCGCCGATGAACATGCGGCTGGCCAAACGCGTGATGGAGCGCACTCGGGTCTGGCGGCTGCTGTGCGGGTATCGCAACCACGCGGCCGCCGATCTGGAAGCGATCGGTACGGTGATCCTGCAGGTGGCCCAGCTGGTGGCGGAGTTCGCGGAGATCGCGGAGCTGGACATCAATCCGCTGCTGGCCGATGCCGACGGCGTGGTGGCGCTGGATGCCCGGGTGCGCCTGCAGCGCGAGGAGCGCGATGCGCGGGATCGCCTGGCCATCCTGCCGTATCCGAAGTCGCTGGAGGAGGAGGTGGAACTCTCGGACGGCCGCAAGCTGCTGCTGCGCCCCATCATGCCCGAGGACGAGCCGTCACTGCACCGGGTGTTCGAGACCCTGAACGCCGAGGAACTCCGCCTGCGGTTCCACGCCCCGATCAAGGTGCTCACCCACATGATGGCCGCGCGCTTCACCCAGCTGGACTACGACCGGGAGATGGCGCTCGTGCTGACGGAACCGGGCATCGCCGGGAAGACGCAAATACACGGGGTGGCCCGGCTGTTCGCCGACCCGGATCGGGAGCACGCGGACTTCGCCATCATCGTGCACCATGAGATGACCGGTCAGGGACTCGGCGTGTACCTGATGCAGCGGCTGATCGACTACGCCCGCAGTGTCGGCATCCGGCAGCTCGGCGGCGATGTGCTGAACGACAACAAGGTCATGCTGCACATCTGCGAGGCTCTCGGCTTTCGTATTGCGCCGAAGCTGGAGGAGCGGGGCGTGAAGCGGGTGACGTTGGAGTTGTAGTCAGCCGCTACCCCGGTAGTCGGCGCCCGGGCTTCAACAAGTTGCGAAAGTTGCAAAAGTTCGGTCCGGCACCTATTTCACGGCCGAGAGGCGCTTCGCCCTGGAACGCTGCTTGGCGAAGCCGCGGGGGTCGAAGAACTCGTCGATGGGCGCCTCGCCCAGCAGGGCCGCAGGATCGACGATCTCGTCTTCCTTCGGTGAATAGGTGAGCACGTCGGCCGTCAGCGGCTCCGCACCTTTGCCGTTCTTGCCATTCGTCGCCGGGCCGCCGCCGCAGGCCAGTGCCGCTGCACCCTTCGTCTGATAGCTGCTGCCCACCCGCTGGCGGCTGCTCTCGGCCAGCGCCAGCTCCTCCTTCGTGAGCACCCGGGACTGGTCGAACTTGAAGTCGATCTCTTTCTGACCCCGGTAGTTGATGCGGCCGAGGTCGTAGAAGCGGCGCTCGAAGCCGGACTTCATCGCGGCCTTCAGGCAGCCGAGCATGTACTTCCGCTTGTACTTGTCCTTCAGCCACGGATAGCTGAACAGGCTCTTTCGCATGTAGAAGCGCCGGTAGTTCTTCATGACGCCGTTGAAGACCTCACTGCGGGTCATGGCCTCCGGCTTCATGATGGGGGTGACGAAGTTGTAGCGGGCGTAGTCGCGCACCTCCACCTTGTCGCCGAGTTCCTCGAACAGATCCGAGAACGGCCAGGGCGTGTACATGATCCAGTTGGCCATGTCGCAGTCCCAGTCCATGGCCCATTTGAAGGTGTCCTCGATGCTCTCGGCGGTCTCGTTCTCCAGCCCGATGATGAACTGGGCTTCGGCCACCATGCCGTTGTCGCGCAGCAGCTTGATGGCGCGCTTGTTCTCGGCGACGGTGGTCTCCTTGCGGAAGCGCTCCAGGTTCAGCTGGGCGGAGGCCTCGGTGCCGAGAGATACGTGCACCAGGCCTGCGCGCCGGTACATCGGCAGCATGTCCTCGTCGCGCAGAATGTCCGTGACGCGGGTGTTGATGCCCCACTCGATGCCGAGGTCCCGGTCGATCAGCTCCTGGCAGAGGTCGATGAACTTCTGCCGGTTGATGGTGGGCTCCTCGTCGGCGAGGATGAAGAAGCCGATGTCGTGGTCGCGCACCAGTGTCTCGATCTCGTCGACGAAATTCTTCGGCGAACGCATGCGGTATGAGCGCCAGAACTTCCACTGCGAGCAGAACGAGCAGGTGAACGGGCAGCCGCGGGCGAAGTTGGGGATGGCCACCCGCTTGTTGAGCGGCAGGTAGATGTAGTCGTCCCACTCTAGCAGGCTCCAGTCCGGCTCCAGGTCGTCGAGCTTCTTGATCGGCGGGTGGGCCGGCGTGGCCACGATCTCGTCGCCGTCGGCGAAGGCGATGCCGCGGATGCTGCGGCGGTCGCGTTCCAGGGAGCCGTTCTCGACGGCCTGCACCAGGTTCACCAGCACCTCCTCGCCCTCGCCGCGGGCGATGACGTCGATGTGCGGTGCCTCCTTCAGCACCTGCTCGTACATGAAGGTGGCGTGGATGCCGCCGAGCACCGTGACGGCGTCGGGGAAGACGGATCGGGCGATCTCGAGGGTTTTTTCGGCCTGATAGATGCTCGGGGTTATACAGGTACAACCGACGAGATCGGCCGATCCGATCTGTGCCAGACGCGCACGCAGGGCCTCGTCGTCGAGGTGCCCGGTCATGGCGTCGATGAAGTGGATATCCGTGTAGCCGTGCTTCTTCAGCGCCCCGGCCAGGTAGGCGACCCACGCGGGCGGCCAGTTGCCGGCGATCTCGGCGCCGCCGGAATGGTAGTTGGGGTGGATCAGCACGATACGCATGGTTACTCTCCGCGGGCGCTGGCGCCCTCGATCTCGATGGAAAAGCGGCAGCAGGGGTCGCCGCAGGCCTCGCACGCCGTCTCGTGTACCCGGACCCGGTCGGCCGCGAGCCGCAGCAGGCCCTGGAAGGCCGCTTCGTAATACGCGCCGGCCGCCGTCGCCTCAGGGGCGGTGCGGCAGGTGGGGCAGCTCTTGAGGATGATGTCGGCGGGGTAGCCGCCGGCGGTGTCGAAGCGGCCGCCGCCCGCGAACGTCCAGGCGTGGCGGCGGAACGCGGTCAGCAGCAGCGGCACGGCCAGCCGGGGCGGCAGTGCGTGCAGCAGCCGCCGGAAGAAGCGCGGGATGCGGTTGGCGGCGACGTAGTCGGCGGTGTATTCGCCGGCCAGTCGCAGCACGGCTTCAGAGCGCGCCCAGGGCAGCGTGCGGCGCAGGCTCTCGACCAGCCGGACAAACAGGGCCTCCGGGATCATGTGGTCGGGGTCGGTGGCCGGCAGTGCGGCGCCGCGCGCGACGGACTCGTAGCAGGCCGTGCCTTCCAGCTCGGCGATGGCGCGCAGGGTCTGCAGCACCGCGTTCGGTCCGATCATGGCCCCGGGCGCCGTTGTGTCCGCGCGCGGCTCGGCCGGGCGGGAGAGTGGAATGCTCAGCATCCGTTTGCCTGTTTACCCCGAATGTCAGTTAATCATGACAATAGCTATGCCAACTCAAGTTGACACACTAGAGGATAACGGGAGGTCTGACGATTGCGGCAAACCGAAACGCTTTGAGGTGCCGGACCGAACTTTTGCAACTTTTCCAACTTGTTGGCAGGCCCCTAGCTTCTCAGCAGTCGAGCGACGGCCGAATCCGACCGATTGAGGCGCCGGGCGATCTCCGCCACGCTCGCGACACCGCGGTCGCGCGCCTGCCGCGCGATCTCCCGCCGTACTCGCACCAGGCGCCGCTCCCGGCTGGGCCCGGTTATTGCGGCGACTTCGCAGCCATGACGCTGCGCGGCGGCTGCGATCAACCCGTCGAGATCCTGGTCGGCGGGCCTGGCGTCGAGGGGGTCGTTCGGCTCCGACAGCAGCCGATCCGCGCCGGTCACCCGTTCGTCTTCGGGGTCGCCCGCCAGGAATTCCGGGGGCAACTCCGCGTCGGGGTCGTCCCCGACGAAGCGCCGATAGGCGGCGCGGGCGGCGATCCGGCGGTTGCCGAACATCGCGAGTATCCAGTCGGTTCGCAGCCAGGGTGGTGCATCCCCGCCGAGGTAGTAACGGTGGCTGCTCCAGGGATAGTCCGCGGGATTCCGGATGAGGCCGGCCTTGACCGGGTTCAGGTGGATATAGCGGACCAGCTGCAGCGCGTAGGCATCCACGTCCACCAGCAGGGCACGGTAGCGGCGCTCGAAGAGATGGCCGGTCGCCTCGCGCTGACGGTTGACGCGGAAGGCGTAGCGCGACGCGATCCACTGCATGAGCCGGCCGAGCGGCGCCTCGCCTACCCGGATCGCCATGTGGATGTGGTTGGGCATCCAGCAATAGGCGTGCACCTCCGCTTTGAGGCTCGCGGTCGCTCGCCCGACCAGTTGGTCGAGATAGACGCGATCGGCAACCGAGAAAAAGATCTCCTGCCGGTTATTGCCTCGCAGGATGACGTGGTACAGGCTGCCGGGCACATGGAGTCGCCGTGGTCGGGTCATCGGGCATCCTCGGTCGCTGCCCGTGAAAGCTAGCGCGTCGGCGCCCGTCCTGCCTGCTCGAAAACTCCCTTTTACCGATCAAAACCCCAAACAACTTCATAAAGTTGCAAAAGTTCGGTCCGGCACCTACTCCTCCGCCCGCAGCGCCCGCTGCAATCCGTACGCCGCCACCAGCAGAAAGATGGCGATGGGAATGCCGGTAGTGAGTGACGCCGTGCGCAGCGCCGTCAGCCCGCCGGCGTAGAGCAGTACCGCCGCAACCGTGCCTTCCGAGACCGCCCAGAACACCCGCTGGGCCTTCGGCGGATTCGGGTGGCCGCCGGAGGTCACCATGTCGTCCACGAAGGAACCGGAGTCCGACGAGGTGACGAAGAACACGATCACCAGCAGCGTCGCCGCGGCCCAGGTGACCTGGTGCCAGGGCAGCGCCTCAAGCACGGCGAACAGCGCGAAGGCCTCGTTCTCCTGCACCGCCTCGGTGATGCCGCCGCTACCGAATATCTCCATGTGCAGCGCGGTTCCGCCCAGCGCGGAGAACCACAGGAAGCTGCCCAGGCTCGGCACCAGCAGCGCGGTGAGGATGAATTCCCGCAGCGTGCGGCCCTTCGAGATGCGGGCGACGAAGATGCCGACGAACGGCGACCAGGAAATCCACCAGCTCCAGTAGAACAGCGTCCACTGCTCGTGCCAGCCGTCCGTCGACCCCGGCTCGGTGTGGAAGCTCGTCGCCGGCAGCTTCTGCAGGTAATAACCCAGCCCCTCCAGGAACAGCTCCAGGATGTACACCGTGGGTCCGGCCAGCAGCACGAAAGCGAAGATCGCCGCCGACAGCCCGATGTTGAACTGGCTCAGGAAGCGGATTCCCCGATTCAGGCCGGAGACCACGCTGATGGTGGCCACCAGCGTGATCCCGCCGATCAGCGCGAGCTGGGAACCGATGCCCTGGGGCAGCCCGAACAACCGCTCGAGCCCTGCGTTGACCTGGATGGCCCCCAGGCCGAGCGAGGTCGCTACGCCGAACAGCGTCCCCACCGTGCACAGCACGTCCACCGCATGGCCGATGCCGCCGTAGATGCGGTCGCCGATCAGCGGGTAGAGCAGCGAGCGCGGCGCCAGCGGCAGGTTGTGGCGGAAGTGGAAATAGGCGAGCGGCAGGGCAAGCGTCGTGTAGATAGCCCAGGGGTGCAGGCCCCAGTGATAGAAGGTGAAGCGCATCGCCTCGCGCAGTGCCTCCGGCGTGCCGCCTTCCATGCCCGGCGGGTCCAGATAATGAAGTACGGGCTCGGCGGCACCGAAGAACACGATGCCGATACCCATCCCCGCGGCGAGCAGCATGCTGAACCAGGCGAGATAGCCGAATTCCGGCTTCGCCTCGTCGCCGCCGAGACGGACCCGGCCGTACGGGCTGACCAGGAGCCAGAGCACGAAGCCGAGCAGCGTCGTGGCCGAAAGGATGTAGAACCAGCCGAGCTTCTCGACGATGGTGTTCTGTAGCGCGCCGAAGAGGTCGCGGGTGGTGTCGGTCCACACTGCCCCCAGAACAACGAACAGGATGACCACGGCCGCGGCCGGCAGGAACACCCAGGGCTCCATGCCCTGGACGAAGCGTTGCAGAAATGTCTTTCTGCTCACCCGTTTCGCCGGTGCCTATCGGCCTGGTCGGGCCGCAGCACAAGTTTCAAAAGTTGCAAAAGTTCGGTCCGGCACCTACTTAAGGGTGGTGTGGCAGGCGGCGCAGTTGGCCAGGAACTCGGCGTAGAGTTCCGCCTTCTCGTTGCCGTCGCTGGCCATCATGCCGTTGCCGGCCAGCTGGTGGACCCGCCGTGCCATCCTCTTGACGTCCTCCGGCTGATCGGCACCGCCCTTCAGTTCGTGGGGCGTGAGCGGGGCCTCCAGCATCGCGTCGATGCCCCTGGCCCAGGACGGCTCGGACGGTCCGACGATGCCTTCCCACATGCGGTCGGCCGCCCACTGGTGGCGGGCCATATGGGAGACCGTGTCCATCTCGAAACCCGGCGGGTCGGAGATATCGAAGCGCACCTCGATGCCGTTGTCCATGTGGCAGCTGCCGCAGGTGTTGCCCATGAGGCTCGTCGCCGTGGCCGCGGCGGCGAAGCTCTTCGCCTCAAGGGCGGCCCGTGCCGCCGCACGCATGGAGTCCACGTACCCCTCCCACTGTCCGGGAAGCGCTGCCGGCGTGGGATGCGCGGCCAGGTATTCCGCCGGTTCGCGTACGGCGGCCAGATCGCCACGGATGAGCGCGGCCTGGATCTGCGTGATGCGCTCCCAGTGCTCGTGCATGTGCTCGGAAAGGTTACCGTCGCGCTGGTCCGCCCCTGCGGTGCCGGCGAAGGTAATGACGAGGGAGGCGGCGAGGAGTCCGATAAGTTTTCCCGATTTCATCTTAAGGAGTCTCCGTGGCTGGCCGTGATTCGAAAAACCCGATTTTGCGGTAAGGTCTCGTGACGCCTGATAGTCGAAGGTGTCGATCCCGCCGACGGCGGTATCGGTATACTCTGCGTCCGGATTCCAACGGGGGAGAAACTGTGAAGGAACTCGTCTACCACCAGCAATTCCTGCCGGCGCTGCGCCTGTACGGCGACCGGCACGTGATCGCCGACGGTGCCTACAGCGCGACGCTGGAGACACATGCCGACCGGGTGTTCCGGCTCGGCCACGGACTGCGCAATCGCCTCGGCATCGGCAAGGGCGACCGCTACGCCGTCATGTCGATGAATTCCCATCAGTTCATAGAACTTTACCATGCCGCCTTCCTCGGTACCGGCGTGATCAACCCCCTGAACCTGCGCCTCGCCGGCAAAGAGCTGGACTACATCCTGCGCGACTCGGGCACCCGGGTGGTGTTCGTGGACGCCACCTTCGCGCCGCTGCTGGCCCAGGCCCGCCAGATCGGCGGCGCCGACTGCCCCGTGGAGCAGGTGGTGCTGGTGGGCGAGCCCGGTGCGACCGAGGCGCCCTACGACCTCACCTACGACGAACTGCTGGAGGCCTCCGAGCCGGAGCTGCCATCCGAACCCGAGGAGACGGACCCCGTCGTCCTCATGTACACCGGCGGCACCACCGGCGTGCCGAAGGGCGTCGTGTGCTCGCAGCGGGCGGAGATGCTGAACACCTACCACGTGGCCATGGTGATGGGTCGGCGCCCCGACGAGGTGAATCTGATGCAGACGCCCGTCTTTCACGCCGCCTCCATCGTCGGTTGCCTGGCGACGATCACTGCGGGCAGCAAACTGGTGACCATGCCCATGTTCGAGCCCGGTGCGGTGCTGAAACTGATCGAGGCACACCAGGTCACCCAGACCACCATGGTTCCGACCATGGTCGGCATGATGCTGCAGCATCCGGAGTTCCGCCCCGAGGCGCTGAAGAGCCTGCGACAGCTCACCTACGGCGCCTCGCCGATGCCGGCTGCCATCCTGGACACACTCCTTAAAATACTGCCGGAGCTGGAGATCCAGCAGGGCTACGGCATGACCGAGTGCTCCTCGGTCCTGTGCATGCTGACCACCGACGACCACCTGAAGGGCGGGCCGCGGCTGCGCTCTGTCGGCCGGGCCGTGCCCGGCGTGGATCTGTGCGTGCAGGACGCCGAGGGCAACGTGCTGCCGCCGAACGAGGTGGGCGAGGTCTGCGCCCGCGGCGGCAACTTCATGGAAGGCTACTGGAACAAGCCCGACGCGACGGAAGAGGCGTTCCGCGACGGCTGGTACCACACCGGCGACGCCGGTTACCTGGACGAGGAGGGCTATCTCTTCCTGGTGGACCGGGTGAAGGACATGATCGTGACCGGCGGCGAGAACGTCTACTCGGCCGAGGTGGAGAACGCCATCTCCACCCATCCGGCCGTGGCCCAGGTGGCGGTCATCGGCATCCCCCACGACCTGTGGGGCGAGCAGGTGCATGCCATCGTAGTGCCCAGGGAAGGGGCCGAGGTCACCGAGGACGACATCATCGCCCACGCAAGGGATTCCATCGCCGGTTACAAGGCGCCGAAGTCGGTGGAGTTCCGCGCCGAGCCGCTGCCGCTGTCCGGCGCCATGAAGGTGCTGAAGCGCGAGCTGCGCGAGCCTTATTGGGAGGGACACGAGAAGCGTATTCAGTAGCGGCTGTTGCGACCGGGCGCGTGAATTGAGCCCTGTCTGTCGGGGTTTTCCGGAATTGCCAGCCCGCCCGATCTGTGGGCTAATCGTCGTACAGGAGCGGGGAGCCGCTCCACAGCTCGGCGCTGGATTTCTGGTGTCATCGACAACAGGATCCACACCAGCCGCGGGCGACTTCCCGAGCATGCAAATGCAAGGGAGTGAGCCATGCGAAATATCAGTACACTGCTGGCTCTGGCAGTTACCTGCCTGGGCCTGGCTGCAGCAGTCGATGCAGCCGAATTCAACGTCACTAACCCCGGAGAATTCCAGAGCGCGCTGACCAGTGCGCAGGCGAACGGGGAAAACGACATCATCAACGTGGGCGTCTGTTCGGGCGCGGGTTGCACCGGCAACGTCTATAACATCACCACGCCGCTGACCTACACGGCGGCCGCCAGCGAGGGTTTCTCGCTGACAATCGACGGATTCGATTCCGACACTCGTATACTCGATGGCGGGACAACGGTCTCGATCCTGCGGATCGACACCACGGCCGCATCAGACGGAGCGGTGCTCGTCTCTGTCCGCAACCTGACCTTCCGGCAGGGTAATGCGCTCGGTACACCGGGTGACGGCGGCGCCGTCGCGGTGCTGGTCGAATCGGCCGGCGTCGAGATCCTCGGCAGCGTGTACGAGGGTAATTCCGCCGCCAACAATGGTGGCGCGCTCTACATAAAGGCAGAGGGCGTCAGCGAGTTCCAGATCACGATCCGGGACGTCATCTTCGACGCCAATGGCGCTTCCGGCGACGGCGGCGCAGCCTACGTCGGCTACGCGGGCGGTGTCCTCGTGGATGACGTGGATTTCCTGAACAGTGATGCCCCGAGCGGCAAGGGCGGCTGCCTGGTCGTGGAGGGCATCGATCCGGGTGACATCGCCTTCCGCCTGGCAAGCGCCGTCAACATCCTCGATGTGCTGTTCCAGAGCTGTTCGGCCGGCGAGGGAGGTGGCGCCTGGCTGGCAGCCGGCTCCGTGGAATTCGCCGTGACGGGTTTCATCCAGAACGTTGCATCGGCCGGCGAGGGTGGCGGGCTTCACCTGGCAGACGGCTGGAGCGGCCTGTTCATGGTGAACACCGGCTTCGCCGGCAACGAGGCCCTGACCGGGGGCGGCTTCTACACCGGCACCAACGAGGGTTTCGCAACGATCACCAACAATACCCTCGTCGACAACAATGCGACGAGCGGCGAGGGCGGGAACGCCTATGTGATGATCGGCGGGAGTAGCGGGATCGCGCGGATCTACAACAACATCATCCATGGCGGCACGGCGGCCGGGCAGGGTGACGACATCTACATCAACAACGATCCGTTTACGGACATCCCCGCCAGCGTCGAGTTCTTCAATAACGACATTACCACGCTGCCGTCTGGCGGCTTCCCGAATACCAACGATGCATTCTTCGTCGTCTCGGGTGCCGAGCTCACGGCGGGGGGGAACATCGACGATGCACCGGTTCTGATCGACCCGCTGGGTGGCGATCCGGGGCAGGGCGAGTTCTCGCCGACGATCGATGCCGGCGATAACAACGCCACTGGCCGTCCCGACTTCGACTGGGAAGGTGACGCCCGACCGATCGATGGCGACCTGGACGGACTCGCGAGGGTAGACATCGGGATGGACGAATACGCCCCCGGGGCGGTGCCGCAGGCGGACCTGGCGATCACGAAGACCGACAGCCCGGATCCGGTGACCGCGGGCAATGACGTGACCTACACGGTCCGTGTGACCAACAACGGACCCGACGGGGCGACCGGCGTCGTCGTCTCGGACACGCTGGATCCCGACGTGACGCTGGTGTCGGCGACGTTCGAGCAGGGTACGCCGTGCACTTCGGGCGGCAGCCCGGTCGTCGTCAGCTGTGAGCTCGGGGCGCTCGCCTCGGCTAACACGGCCACCGGGACCATCGTGGTCACCAGCCCGATCGTGGAGGTGACGGAGACCATCGACAACACGGTGAGTGTGACCGCCGACCAGGCGGACCCCGATGGGACCGATAACACCGCGGCAGCCCAGACGACTGTCGTGGCGCCCGGGCCAGCTCAGGCCGATCTGGCAGTCACGAAGGTCGCCAGCCCGGATCCGGTTTTCTCCGATGCCGGTGATCTGGTCTACACCGTTACCGTGGACAACAACGGTCCCGACGGTGCGACAGCTGTGACCCTCACCGACACCCTGCCGGCCGGTGTGACCTTCGTCTCGGCCGAGACGGGCAGCGGCAGCTGCGGTGACCCGGATACCGGTGGAACCCTCGATTGCAGCCTCGGCTCGCTGGCCGACGGTTCGAACGCGACGGTGACCATTACCGTTACCCCCGATCCCGTTACCGAGCCCACGGAGCTGAGCAATACGGCAGTCGTGGCGGCGGCGGAGGAGGATCCTGTGCCCGGCAACAACACTGCGACCGTGCTCACCGACCTGAATCCGCCGTCCGCGGATATGGCGGTCGATGTGACCTCCGACCCGCCGGCCCCGTCGATCGGGGACACGGTCACCTACACCATCACGGTGGACAACGACGGCCCCAGCACGAACACCGGTGTGACGGTGATCGTGATACTGCCGTCTGGTGCCACCTTCGGCTCGGCCACCATCGATCAGGGCGACTGCGAGATCGTGAAAGGCGCACTGATCTGCAGCATCGGCCAGATGGCGGCAGGGACGACGGTGACGGCGGAAGTGACCATCACCGCGCCGGACGAGTCGGGAACGCTCACGCTCAACGTCGAGGTGAGCGGCGACGCCGACGACCCGGCGGCGGCCAATGACACCGACGAGGAGGTGACCGACGTGATCGGCACGGTAGATCTTCGCATCCGCGGCGTTGGCGGCTCGGGTGCGTCCGGCTGGCCGGAGTTTCTGCTCCTGGCCTTCACGGCTCTGCTGGTCGGGGCCCGGCGCAGCAGCGCCGGCCTGGGGGCTCTTGCCTGCCTCGCCGCGCTGATCGCGCTGGCACCGACAGGCGAACTCCAGGCGCAGACCGGCTGGTACGCCGGCGGCAGCATCGGCTATGCGGATGCTGACTACGACGAGCCCGACCTGGTGAGCGATCTCGCCGCCCGCGGATGGGCCATCAACACGCCCGAAGTGGATGATTCCGATACGGCCTGGAAACTCTACGGCGGCTTCGCTTTCAACCCGGTGCTGGCCGTGGAAGCGGGTTACGTAGAGCTCGGGGAAGTGGTGACCGAATTCGGCGCGACGGTGTCTCCGTCGGAGATCGACGCTCTGCTCGGCGACACTTACGCCGTGCATCCGGCCCTCGGTAAAGGCTGGTTCGCCGCCGGCGTACTGAGCTGGCCGGTGGTGCCGGAACGCTTCTCCCTGTACGCCCGCGCCGGGGCCTTCGACTGGGAGGCGGACATCGACGTCCGTGTCATCAGCGGCGGCACCGGACGCGTCTCCGGTAACGAGAGTGGCACCGACTGGATGTACGGTGTCGGTTTCGACTGGCGTATCGGTGCCGCGTGGTCGATCACGGCAGAGTGGGAGCGCTACCGTCTGAACGACTGGGTGAGTGTACCGTCGGTTGGACTCCGGTTCCGCTTCTGAGTGCTGGCGGAGTCTCGTCCACGCGAACGCAGGCGGCGGCCAGGATCGCCGCCTGCTCTCCTCCGGAAGCCGCGTCTCCGCGTCCCGGTTTAGTGCTAGAGTGCGGTACCCGCCGCGGCTTCCCCGGGGCCGACCCGGAGGCGCCATGTCCCTGATCCGCTACCGCTACCAGACGCTGGAGTTCGGCGAGCGGGATATCCACGTCCGCACCCTGCGCGACGTGCAGCAGTTCCACGACGAGGGCGGCGAGGCCGAGAAGCTCGGTATCTCTTCGGCGCTATGGCCGTTGTTCGGCATCGTCTGGATCTCCAGCGAGGTGCTGGCGATGCTCATGCAGGACTACGATGTCGAGGGCAGGCGCATCCTCGAGGCAGGCTGCGGCATCGGGCTGGCCAGCCTGATGCTGGGCTACCGCCATGCCGACGTCACCGCCACGGACTACCATCCGGCTGCCGAGCACTTCCTGAAGGAGAACGAGCGACTGAACGGGCTCGATCCCATCCCGTTCCATCGCGCGAGCTGGTACGACGGGGAGACGGGGCTCGGCACCTTCGACCTCGTCATCGGCAGCGATCTGCTCTACGAGCGCCAGCACATCGATGCGCTGGCGGGCTTCATCGACCGCCACGCCCGGGAGCATTGCGAGGTGATCGTCGTGGACCCCGGTCGGGGCAATGCCTCTCGCTTCACCCGTGCCATGCAGGAGCGGGGCTACACGCATCACCCGTCGCCCAAGATTGCGCAGGAGTGCCCGAGCGGCCCGTTCGTGGGCTACGTGCTGCGCTACACCCGTTGATTGAGTGTAGGAGGGCCTTCAGGCCCGATTCGTTTAATGAATCGGGGATAAATCCCCTCCTACTGCGTTTCGGGCGGGTCCGTGCGCGGCACCTCGGTAATCACCCCGCAGGCGAGTCGGGCGCCCGCAGCGCCGGTGGGTTGTGTCTCGAAGTCGTCGGCGCCCGCGTGCACGATGACGGCACGGCCGAGCACGCTCTTCGGGCCGTCGTCCAGGGTCATTTCCGCGTCCACCACGTTCACCAGGGCGTAGCCTTGCTCGTTGGCCTCGATGTTGCCGAGGTCGCCCACGTGGTGCTGTGTGGGCGGGCTGTCCGGCGAGCCGTGCGGATCGCCGTCGGGCGCGAAGTGGCCGCCGGCGGAGGTGGCGTCAGGCGCGGAGCAGTCGCCCTTCTCGTGGATGTGCAGGCCGTGGAGTCCCTGCGGCAGGCCCATCAGCTCGCCATCGATGACCACGGCACCCGCGGCTCTGGAGAAGGTCATCGTGCCGCGGGCCTCGTTGCCCTCGGTGGGTTCGAGTTCGGCCCGGGCGACCAGCAGTGGTTCGCCGGCATCGTCTTCGGTCATGCCGGGCGCCATGGTCGGCACGGCTCTCTGTTCGTCGGCCTCGGTATCGTCAGGTGTAGGCACGTCCACCGTCTGGTCGCCCTGTCCGCAGCCGGCGACCAGCAGGATGGCTGCCGCCAGCGCGGTCGTCGGCAGGCGTGAACGAGCGTGTGTTCTGATCAGGTTAGTCTGCATGGCTGACTCCGGCGGTTCCTCCTCTGTGTCAGAAAGTATCCGGACAACGGCTGTGAATGCTGATGGGGCGGGGATGGGCGCAGGGTCACAGCCGCCGTCCGGTTACATGGACTAGCATGCAACTGTGATGCCAGGATGCCCGCGCCGCCGTGGCGGGTTTGTGGGAGCGGCGGCGGGCCCCGGCGTGCAACCCTTACACGGCGGATGGAAAATCCTGCATGTAGGAGGACCATGTAGGAGGGCCATGTAGGAGGGGCTTCAGCCCCGATTCCGATCCGTCGAAAATGAATCGGGGATAAATCCCCTCCTACCAGTCTCGTTTGATCCTGCCCAGCGCCGTGCCGAACAGCGACGTGAGGTAGAGCGCATCCGGCGTTTCCAGGGCGCCGGTGACGGCCTGCAGTTCCGTGCCATCGCCCTGCAGGTTGGCTAGCACGTTACCCTCGGCGTCGATGGCGAAGACGTGGGTGGACGGCTCGGCGGCCGGGCGCATGGCCTCGGGCAGGCGCTGCACTACCTTGCGCAGGAATGGCTTGTCGGAGAGCGAGTCCAGCTGGGCGCTGCGCGGCGAGACGAGCCCCACCCAGAAGCGGCCGTCCAGCCCGGGATTGACGTTGTCGGGGAAGCCGGGGAGGTTGTCGACGAGGATCTCCGTCTCGCCGGCGCTTGGCCCTGCCAGCCAGTGCTTCAGCACCCGATAGGTGCCGGTCTCGGCCACCAGCAGGAAGCGGCCGGCGGGGTCCACCGCCACGCCGTTGGCGAAGTCGAGCCCCGCCATTACGGTGCCGGTCTCCCCGGTGGTGGGGTCGTAGACCAGCACGCGGCCGTGGCTGCCGTGCTCCAGGATGTCGAGCAGGCTCGCGCCGTAGGTGCTGTCGTAGTCAGCCGCGCCGAATTTCGTGCTGGCATCCGAGAAGTAGATACGCCCGTCCGGCGCCGCGTCCACGTCGTCGGCATAGCGGATGGGAGAGCCGTCAACCTCGTTGGTGAGCAGCGTGACGGCGCCGCCGGCATCCACGCTCTGCAGGCCCAGGTAGGCGTTGGCCACCAGCAGGTTGCCGTCGGCGTCGAACTCCAGGCCGAGCGGGCGCCCGCCGGTCTCGGCGAAGACGGATATCGAACCGTCCGCGGCGGCGATGCGCAGTATCCTGCCGTCCTCGGTGCCGGTGTAGAGATTGCCGACCCGGTCGATCACCGCGTCCTCGGGCCCGTGGTACGGCGCGATCTCCAGTCGCTCGAGATCGGCCAGCGCATCGTTGGCCGCGAAGTCGCCGCTGTAGCCGGCGTCCTCGGGCGCGTCCCAGGCGACGGGATCCACCGGGACCGGCCAGGTCAGCAGGTAGAGCACGGCGGCTGCGAGCAGCACGAGCAGTAATCGGAGCATGGGATCCCCCTTCCCGTAAGGCCGCGGCCAGTATAACGCCGTTGATGTAGGAGGGCCTTCAGGCCCGATTTGTGTGTAATGGATCGGGGCTAAAGCCCCTCCTACAGATCCGCGAAATCGGGGAAGCGGGCGTAGCCCGGGCAGGTGGCGGTCGCCTTCGACAGCGCCTGCCGTGCCCGTTCCTTCTCGCCCCGCGCGAGCCATACCTGCGTCAGGCGGCGGTAGGCGGTGGCGTCGTTCAGCTCGTCCGTCATGGCCTCGAGGCTGGCGTCGATCTCGTCCATGACGGTATCCGGCACGGCGTCGGGATCCAGCCGGCCGAGCATCGTGTAGTAGTATGCCCGCGCGGCCTGGTCAGCCGCCGGGGCGGTGCCTCGCAAGTGGTCGCGTTCCAGGATTTCGGCGGCGCGCAGATAGGCCTCCCGCGCCTTTGCGTTTTCCCCCGAGTGTCGATAGGAATCCGCGAGCGCACCCCACATCTGGTGGATCTCGGGCTCGCCGGTGGCAATAGCGTCGATGGCCCGCTGCCTCAGCTCCGCGGAGCGCTCGTAGTCGCCGAGCACGTAGTAGACCAGGCCGAGGAACTCGTCGCCGACGTAGGACTGGGGCGCGAGTTCGCGGGCGCGGAGATAGGCGTCGCGACCGCGCTCGAAGTCGCCGCGGCAGACGTACCAGGTGCCCAGGTTGCCCAGCACGTATTCGTTCTCGTCCCGCGCGATCGCCTCTTCGCTGGCCGCGATGGCGCCGTCCAGGTCACCGGCGAACCAGCGCATGGTGGCCAGCGAGAACAGGGGCTTCCAAACGGTGGGATCGCTGTCGCCGGCTGCGCGCGCGGCGGCCATCGCGCTCTCCAGCATGGCCTCCTTTCCGTCCTGCCGATAGGCCTGCAGGCGGCTGGCGGCCAGGCCGGCCAGCGCGTCCGTGTAGCTCGGTCGATCGGTCAGGATCTCCTCGTACAATGCCATGGCCTGATCGTTGCGTCCGGTGCGGCTGAGGAAGTGGGCATGAGCGGTCCGCACGGCCGGGTCTTCCGGTGCGAGCTGCAGCGCCTGGCCGCAGGTGCGGGCCGCATCCTCCAGCGCCCGTTCCTCATTACCCATCCAGTGTTCGGTCAGCAGCGCCTGGCACAGTCCGGCGTGGGCACGGGCGTAGTTCGCGTCCTGGCGCAGCGCGGCCTCGAAGTGGCTGCGGGCGCGCTTTACGTTGAGTTCGTTGGCGGGGCGATCCAGGAAGTACCGGCCCTGGAGGTAGTCGTCCTGCACCGGCGCCAGGGGGAAGTGCGGGCCGGCCCGTTCTCCGTCATCCACTCCGCCGACCGCCCGACGTACGGCCGCGGTCACGCGCTCCGCCACCGCGGGCAGGGATGTTTCCAGCTGCGCCGCCGGCAGGCTCTCCGCCCAAAGCTGATGGCGCACGCCGTCGTCGGCCACGATCCCGAAGCGCAGTCCGGCCAGGCGGCCGACGCGGACGAACTCGCCGTCGATGGCAGCATCGGTGCGCAGGCGTTCGGCGGCCTCCGCCGGGTCGAGGGCGCGGACCAGCACCGTGGCGCTGCCCTCGGCGACGGCGAAGTATTCGCTCAGAAGCTCACGCAGCAGGTTCGCCAGCCGGGCATCCGTATCGCCCCCGATGGGCATCACCACAAGGCTCGCGGCGCCCAGCGTCAGCGGGGGCGGCGCTGACGCGGACGGCGCATCGGCGGGCGCGGACTCGCGCTGCATCAGCAGCCAGCCGACGCCGGCCAGCGCCGCCATGGAAAGGATCACCGAGAGCGCGAGCCAGGCCGGCCGCGGAGCGGCCCGGGCATCGGCGGCCGCCGACGGTTTCGGCAGCGCCTCCTCGTCGGCGCTGCGGTACAGCGTCCATGCCTCCACCTCCAGCGCGCGGGCGATGCGCTCCAGGGTCTGGAGCTCGACGGGGAGTTCGCGGAACGCGCGGCTGACCATGTCCTTCGGCGCGGAATCGAGCCCTTCCAGGTCCGCGATCCGCTCCGCCAGCGCCGCCTGGGTGCGCAGCCCGGCATCGGTCAGCGCCCGGGTCAGCCTGGCCCGGGAGGCGCGTATGCCCCGCCTGCGCTGGTTTTCCTGTCCGGATGAAGTCACCGCTCTCGTTCTTCGTTATGGCGCGGTTTCGGGCTTATCCGCCCTCAATCGCCTCTATTTGACCCAAAAACCCGTTAGCTGTCGATGCGGCGGCGAGGGTGCCGGGGCCACGATCCATGCTGGTTCCGTGGGGGAGTGTGATGAAGCGAGCCCTGACGACGCTTTGCCTGCTGCTGTCGCTGGGGACCGGCGGCTGCCGGGATGCCGCCATCAGCGGTACCTGGCAGGACCGCCAGGCGGAGACCACCTATCAGTTCCGCGACGACGGCCGCGTCACTGTCTCGGTGCTCGATGCCAGCGTCCCCGCGGAATACACCGTGGACGGCGACCGGGTGCTGGTCACCAGTCCCCAGGGAACCGTCGTGCTGAAGAAGCGAGAAGACCGGCTGTACGGCCCTATGGGCCAGGAACTCGTACGGCAGGCGGACTAGACCGAGGAGAGGAGGAGACGATATGTCGAAACAGGTAGCACAAGGCCAGACCCTGGGGGCGTCCTGGGAGATACGCGTGCGCACCGGCACGGTGGACAGCACGGATACCCGCTCCGAAACGGAGGTCAGCGGGTCGTTCGGCGGCGGCGGTGGCATGACCGTGGGCGGAACCGGCGGCAACATGCCGGTCTCGGGCCAGGTGCAGTCGAAGACCACACGGTACCAGAACATCTATCTCACGGACGAAGAGGGGAAGGAGCATGCCATCGAGCTCGTCGACTTCCTCGTGCCGTGCAAGCAGGGCCACAAGCTGAGCCTGTACCTGCTGTTCACCGGCGGCTCCGACTGGGGCTCCTACTGGCGCGCCTACAACCACAATACCGGGCAGCACTACGAGCACACGAAAGCCGCCAGGGACGAGTTGTTCCCCAAGCGGTTGTTCCTGATCGCCAGTGGCGCTCTGGCGCTGCTGTATTTCTTCCTCGCTTACGGCGAGGACGGCACCGGCTTCGGCGAGGCGCTGTTCACGGCGGCGATAGCCGGCGGCCTCACCGCCGGCGTGTTCTGGGTCATCTGCAAGATCATTGCGTATGCCCGTTCGTTACCCGTACGAAAGAACCCGACCTTCACGCGCCATCTCGCGGAAATGAGCCGCTAGGAGGGCATGTAGGAGGGCGTTCAGGCCCGATATGCCGATCGGGCCTGAAGGCCCTCCTACAGTTTCCTCTAGCGGGCAGGGCGGCGGCCGCGGAGATCGGCCAGGTAGATGCCGGCCCAGCCGGCCTCCTCCGTGCCCATGCTCGCGGTCACGGCGAGCCAGCCGTTGCGGTAGGCCTCGCGTTCCAGCGCGAGACCGGTGATCGGCAGGATTTCAGCGGAGTCCGGGTCCACGGCCTGCGGATCCAGCAGCGTGCCTGCCCATCCGGTCTCGAGCAGGGTGACGGTGTTCGCCCGTGACGCGCCGAGTGCCTCCGCGAGGTAGATGCCGTCCACCGGTGTCGACCCTGCGCGGCGGCCCTGGAACGCGACGCGGAACGTCGCGCCGGCCCGCTCGGACACGGACACGAACGCGGCGGAACGGAAGCGCGGCGGTTTGCCGCAGCCCTCGCTCTCGCCGGCACCCGGCGGGGCGCCCGAGTAATTCCAGTAGATGAAGTCCTCGTAGTCTTCGCCGGCACCGGCCCGGGCCATCAGCCGCAGCCGCCGGGTGCGGGTGTCGTAGACGAAGATGCCCTGATTAACGGACACCTCTTTCTGCTGGTAGCAGCGCGGGTACAGCGGATCGTCGATATCGTCGCACACGCTGTGCACGTCGCCGTTGATCTCGCCGTCCGGGCCGTCCGCGAAGTCGCCGGCATGGTTGCAGTAGTCGCGCCGGATGCGGTTGCCTTCCTCGGGGCAGTACAGCCGCAGCGTCCGGGTCTCGTCGCCCCAGGCGCCCCAGAAGCCGACGAAGCGGCCGTCGAAGGACAGGCCTTCGCCGATGCGGGTGAATCGGCCTGCGCCGCGTACCGGCACCTTGTCGTCGAGCCCGACGAGCGTGCGCAGCGGCGCCGCCGGCCGGCCCAGCTCGGACTGGTAGATGCCGCCGCAGCTGGGGTCGTCCTCGTTGTCGTAGCCCACGAAGACGACGCGGCCCCGGGCCGCGCTCGGCGGCGCGGTGGAGTCGAAGGTGATGTCGCCGCGGCAGTAGCGGTGATTCGGGATGAGCGTATCGGAGTTCGCGATCAGTGCGATCGGCTCCAGGCCGCCGGCATAGTCGTCCGCCACCTTGCGGTAGAACACGCCGGTCTTGTCTTCGCCGTCCGACGGATCGGTGTAGTTGCCCTTGAAGGCGATGTAGCCCTCGTCCGTGACGGCGGGCGAGCCCGGGAACACCTCGAAGCGGGTGGTGGCGGCCAGATCCGGCACGGCGAACAGATACGTGAGGTCCACGTAGTCGGATGGGCCGACCTCGCCGAGCAGGCTGGCGCCGGTGCGCAGTGCGCTTGCCGGGTCGCCGGCGGCCGGATTGAAGTACACGCCGGTGGTGCCGGCGCGGGACTCGTCCTCTTCCTCGCCGTACGTCCACACGGGCGGATGGTTGCCGCGGGTGGCCACGGCGTCGCGGTGCAGCGCGATGCGGGGGATCGACGGGAACTCGTTGAAGGTGGCCAGGAGCCAGTCCGGGCCGCCTCCGCCGCCGCCGCCGTGTCCGCCGCCGCCGCCATGGGTGTCACCCGCGCCGCCGTGGCTGCCGCCATCGTCGCCGTGGCTCCCGCCGCCGCCCGCCGGATATTCGGTGTTGTTCGGGTCCGGCACCGCGGTGTCGCGGTCGGCGATCCGGCGTATTGCCGAGCCTGCCGTGCCCATGTCGCGGACGTAGATGCCGCTGATCGGCCCGCGCTGCCTTCCGGTGCTGCGGGCGCGGAACACCACCATGGCGTTGCTGTTCACCGAAGGCGGGTTGTAGCTGTTGTAGGTACGGTTCGGATGGCCGGGGATGGCGTCGCCGTTGTTGACCACGACCTGCCAGGACGGGTCGGAGCGGTCGCCCGCCAGGCCGGTGCCCGCGAGGGCGGTCAGCACGGTGACGGCTCCGGCCAGCATCATTATGTAAAGCTTGTGTGTTCTCATTGTGGGATACCCCTTGCCGGCATCATTGCGGCGTAGACCGGCCGGGGAGGGTCTGTGACCGCTCCCCGGCCGTCGGTGAGGTCAGCTGCAGGGCTCCTCCCTGGCCCGGCTGACCCTCACCTGGAGCCCCGTCCCTGGAGCCGCCTTCCCTGGCCGTGCCGTCCCTGGCGGTTCCGTTCCCGGGAGAGGCCGATCAGCGGTTGCGGCCTCCGCCGCTGCCGCCGCCACCGCCGCCACCACCGGCCTTTACGGCCGTCACGACGGTGGTTTCCTTGACCACGTCGTTCATCCCGTTGACGTCATCCTCGGCGATCACCTCGGCCCTCCATTCGATGGTCGTGGCGTAATCCATGCTGAAGAAGAACGTCCAGCTGGTGGAGTAACCGGCCGCCAGAGTGAACGGTTCGGTGTACTCGGTTCCGGCGAACACTTCGGTCTCGGTGACGATCCCGCCGTCTATCAGGTACAGCGGTCCTACCACCGCGCCGTCGCTGTCGATGCCGGTCAGCTTCACGAAGCCGGTCGCGTCAGCGGGTCCCGCGTTGGCGACCGTCAGCGTGCCTTCCCGGCCTTCGGTGTCGGCCACCATCCGCTTCGGCACCTGCAGCCCGGAGTCGGCGCTGATCGAGACGTCGTAGTAGACGTCCGCGCTCGCCTCACAGGGCACCGGCGTGGCGTAGTCGCCCGGCACCGGCCAGGTGTGGAAGAAGTCGATCACTGCCCGGCTGTCATCGGCGGCGGTTGCGAATGCGCCGATGTTCGAGCCGTCGTAGCTGTCCGTCAGTTCGGGGACGGCCGCGAGGATCGGGCCGGTCTCGATCATGAAGTACGGCGTCGGGTCGTATTCCCAGAGGTACTCGAACCAGCCGTCCTGCGGATCGCCCGCCGGTATGTAGGCGGGATACGGCAGGTCGCCGAACGTTGCCAACCGGTTGTAGGTGTAGGCGGAGAAATCCAGGAAGCACTTGCGCACGTGCTGGATCACGCCCATCACTTCTTCCTTCACGTCGATGCAGCGTGTGTCGAGCATGGCGTTCGCAGATTCCTCGGTCAGCCCGAGGATCTCGTTGAGGTAGACCACGAGGTCCACGCCGACGAATCCGGACTTGTCCGCCGCTGCGCCGAGGCTCGTCGCAGCCGCGGCCATCCAGTCGCCGCGCGGCAGCATGATGTTGTCGCCGAGCGAACCTTCAAGCATCAGCGCCCGGTACATGGCCAGGTGCTGCAGCGGCGAGTCGATGGTGGAAGTCGCCACGTACTCGTCGCCCTCGACGGTCGGGTCCGGATCGATCACGCTGGACGCCACCGGCCGGCCGGCCGGATCCAGGCTGAGGCAACCCGCAGTCGCCAGCGTCAGCCTTGCTTCTTCGAGCTGCGACTCGAACACGGTGTCCGGCGATCTCGCCTCGTTGATGCGGCCGAAATCGACTTCCTGCGTGTAGATGGAATAAGGACCTTCCGCCGAGCAGGTAGTCGGATCGACCGGGACGATGCGGCAGTCCGCTTCGTCGGTCGTGCCGGGGATCTGGATGCAGCCCTCGAAAGTCTCGGCTGCCAGCGGCTGCTGGCAATCGCCGGCCGTCAGGATCGGCACGCCCCACTCATCCCGATACAGGATGAACAGGTCGCCGTAGTCCGGCGGCTCGTTGCCGCTGTCGTGACCTCCGCCGTTGCCGCCGCCGACGCCAGGTGGCCGTTCGGCCATGACGCCACTGCTGAATGCGAACAATCCGACGAGGATCGCTGTCAGCACGTAACAGATTCCTTGTTTCTTCATGACAGGCTCCTCCTGCCCCCAATGCCTGCCGCGGGCGGATGCTGCGGGGCGCTGCAGCTGGCGTCCCCCGAAGGGGTCGGAGCACCGCGGCCGGAGGTGAAGCGAGGAAGTGGTCGTGTCGCGCCGTCTTGTTCGATTTTCGCGCATGGCACCTTCTCCTTGCCTCCTGGGTTCCATGCTAGGGCCGGCGTTTAAAGGGCGGCGCCACCGTGAGTAAAGGGTGCGTAATTCCGTTGTAAACTTTTGTAAGCGCCGTCAACCGGGCGCGGCGACGGAATGCGAATCGCTCAGAGCCTGCCGGACGGCGGCGAGGAGGTCGGTTTCGCCGTAAGGCTTCGAAAGGATGGAGTAGCCGCCGTCGACGGCGCGGGCGGCCTGGTCGCTGTAGCCCGTGGTGAGCAGGATGCCGGTGCCCGGGTAATGACGGCCGACCCAGTCGGCAAGCTCGAGGCCGCTCGTACCGCCGGGCATGACGATGTCGGTGAACAGCAGCGCGACTTCCGTCTGCTTCATCAGCAGCTCCCGAGCCGCGACGATTCCGGATGCTTCCAGTACCCGGTAGCCGGCAGCGGACAGCGTGCGCGCCGCGTAGCGTCGCAGCCTGGCCTCGTCCTCAACCACCAGGATCGTCTCGGCGGGAGCCGCCTGCGGCCCCGCCGGCCGCACGGTGTCGTCATGCGGCTGCGCTTCCGCCGCTTCCGGGAAATACAGGGTGACGGTCGTGCCGCCGCCAGGCTCGCTGTCCATGCGCAGGTCGCCGCCGGACTGGCGGACGAAGCCGTAGACCATGCTGAGGCCGAGTCCGCTGCCCTTGCCGGGGCCCTTGGTCGTGAAAAACGGCTCGATCGCTCTGGCCAGCACTTCGGCACTCATGCCTTCGCCCGTATCGGTGATGCTCAGCGTCACGCAGGGACCACTGGCCATGTCGAGGCTGCTGCCGGCGCGGATCTCTTCCCGCCGCGCCGCGATACGGAGTCCGCCGCCGCCCGGCATCGCGTCGCTGGCGTTGATGGTCAGGTTCAGCAGCGCGCTCTGCAGCTGCTGGATATCCGCCTGCACGGGCAGCGATCCGGTGTCGGTGTCGAGTGTGATTTCCACTCCGTCTGCGGCCACGCGCTCGAGGAAGCGCCGGTTGTCGCGCAGGAAGACACCGAGGTCGATGGTCTCCGGCTTCAGGGTCTGCTTGCGCGAGAAGGCCAGCAGCTGCTGGATGAGGCCGCTGCCGTCCTCTGCCGCCGAAACCGCATCGTCGATCAGCTCGGCCGCTTCGGTATCGCCGGAGCGCACACGACGCTTAAGCAGCCGCAGGTTGCCGAGTATGACGGTGAGCAGGTTGTTGAAATCATGCGCGATACCGCCTGTGAGCCTGCCCAGTACCTCCATCTTCCGTGCGTGTGCGAGTTCCAGTTCCCGCTCCCGGCGCTCGGTCGTGTCCACGAAGCTGACCACCGCACCGATGATCTCGCCGTCGCGGCGCATGGGCCGCGTGCGGTACTCCGCCGGGAAGCCGGTGCCGTCGTTGCGCCACAGCATCTCGTCGTCGAGCTGCAGCGATTCGCCGTGGGAGATGGCGCGGGCCGCAGGGCATTCGTCCCTGGGGTGGGGACTGCCGTCGGGGTGGGTGTGGTGGATCAGCTCGTGGATGTCGCGGCCCAGGAGTTCGGCCTCGCCGCCGTAACCCAGCTGGTGCACGGCGGCCCGGTTGGCGAAGGTGCAGCGGCCATCCAGATCCATGCCGAAGATGCCTTCGCCGGTTGAGGCAAGGATCAGACGCAGCCGCTCCTCCCGCTCGTGCAGCGCGCGCACCATCGGATTGCCCAGGCGCAGGAACAGAAGGGTGGCGGCCCCGATCAGCGCCAGCGCGACGGTGAGGACGAGGGCGCCGGCACGGAAGAACGGGGCGCGGATCTCGGCCAGATCGATCTTGGCGACGACGCCCAGCCCCAGGACATCCACCGCATCGTAGGCGGCCAGAACGCGGGTGCCGTGATAGTCGCTGCCGATCATCGTGCCTCTCTCCCCGGACAACGCGCGATGCATGGGCTGCGAGAAGGACGAGCCCCAGGGCACCGGGGCCGGCGGGCCGCCCACGGCGTGGTGGTGGCGCATCAGGAACACGATGTCGTCGCCTTCGCGCCGCCCGAGGGTCACCTCGGCGGAGCCGCGTATGGTGTGCTCGTGGGTGAAGGCCTGTCGGATCTGGGCCAGGGTGGCCTCCGCCGCGGAGCCGGGGTAATCGTGCCGGTAGCGCTGGTCGAACTCGCTCATCTGCTCGATCAGCCGCGCCAGCGTGTGTGCGCTGTCCACGAGCTGCTGACGCTGGCGCTCGAAAGCGGTGTCGTAGAGCACGCCTATGGAGACTGCCGTGGCCACCGTAACGACGACGGTCATCGTGAGTATCAGCAGGGCTATACGCCTGTATTCCGCCACTGCGGGGTCCTGCGGTCTGTCTCCGCCCTCCAGCCGGTTCGGCAGCCGATTTTCCGGCCAGTCTGAACCCGTACCCTGATTCGCGCCATCCGCAGGGTCCGCATAAATCGCGATAGAAATCCCATGCCAATGGGACATACTGGATTCCCATCCCACAGAGCCGGGAGAAGGCCGCATGGTCAGGGCGAGTAGCATTCTCGTCGTGGACGACGACCCCCGTCTGTGCCGTTTGTTGTCCCGCTACCTGACCGCGGAAGGCTACCCGGTACGCACCGCGGGCTCGGCCCGGGACATGCGCGAGATGATGGCTCTGGAGGAGCCGCGGCTGGTCATCCTGGATCTGATGCTGCCGGACGAGGACGGGCTGAGCCTGGCGCGGGAGCTCCGCGCGCGTTCGGATATCGGCATCCTGATGCTGACCGGCAAGCGGGATCCGGTGGACAGGATCGTGGGACTGGAGCTCGGCGCCGACGACTACATGACGAAGCCTTTCGACGAGCGCGAGCTGCTGGCAAGGGTGCGCAGCATCCTGAGACGCGTCATGCCGTCGGAACACCATGACGCCGACAATGGCTCGGTACTGATTTTCGACGGCTGGACGCTGAATCTTGCGGCCTGGGAGCTGACCGATCCGGCAGGAAGGCCGGTCGAACTGACCAGCCACGAGTTCGAACTCCTGGCGGCACTGGCATCCCACGCCGGACGCGTGCTCAGCCGCGATGCGATCCTGGAGATCGTGGCGGGACGGGACTGGACGCCCTACGACAGGAGCGTCGACGTGCTGGTGGGCAAGCTGCGGCGCAAGCTGGGCGACGACCCTCGTGCACCGCGCATGATAAAGACCGTCCGCGGCGCGGGTTACAAGCTGACGTCCCACGTCGCCCCCCTGTAGGAGGGGCTTCAGCCCCGATTGCGATCGGCTGTATCGGGGCTGAAGCCCCTCCTACATTCTTTGGTAACGCAGCAGGGGCTTCGACGTTGACACCGAGACCCCTTCCAATTCTACGTATTCACGGATGTTCCATTGAGGCGTTCAATGGACCCTGCGAGGGAGCACGGAAGAGTGACATGGAGGGTTGAATCATGCGTACCAGGAATCTTCTGGTAGGACTCGCCACCACGGCGCTGCTCGCCGGATCCGCTATTGCGGCGGCCGACATGCAGGGTGCCGGCAGCGGCGGGCAGGGTTCTGGCGCGGAACGCGGCGCTGTAGCGCGCGATGCCCAGATGGACCGGGACCGGGCCATGGACCGCGATCGCCTGATGGAACGTGAGCGTCTGCAGGATCGCGACTACGCGATGGCCGGCGACAAGGATCAGGATCGCGACCGCGACCGCGATCGTGATCGTGACAAGGATCAGATCCAGGATCGCGATCGCGATCAGGACCCGGACCAGGCCAAGGATCAATACCGTGACCGGGATCGGGATCGGATTCATAGGGATGACGAAGGCAAGGGCATCTTCGCGGGTGGTCTCATGACCGAGCAGGAGCGCGAACGCTACCGCGCCCGGCTCAGCAATGCGGAGTCGGAGCAGGAGCGCGAACGCATCCGCGCCGAGCATCGAGAGCAGATGATGGAGCGGGCCCGCGAACAGGGCGTGACGCTGCCTGAGACCGAGTAAGCAACGGAGTGCCGCTATGAATGCCAAGCACGCTGAGTGCGCGGGCCGGACGGCGGTGGTGTCGACGATGCTGGCGGTGCTCGCTTTGGCGGGCACCGCCGGCACGGCACTGGCGGAGGAGGGTCGCACGACCCTCACCGTCGGCGCCGAGTACACCACCGGCGACTACGGCGGCGCCAGCGATATCGACGACATCTACGTTCCGGTCACACTGTCCTGGACCGGTGAGCAGTTTTCGCTGCGCGCGACGGTGCCATACGCCTACGTGAGCGCGCCCGAAGGCTCCATCATCGGACGTCGCGGCGATGTGATCGTGGGAAGCGGTGACGACGTGTCGGACAGCGGCATCGGTGATGTCCTGCTGTCGGGGACCTGGCTCGGACTCGCAGAGAGCGACAACGCCGTGCTCGATGTCACCGCCAAAGTGAAGCTGGGCACGGCCGACGAGGATACGGGGCTGGGTACCGGCGAGAGCGACTATTCATTGCAGCTGGACGGCTATGTCTTCCAGCGGGACGTCATGTGGATGGGCACCGTCGGCTACAAGTGGCGGGGTGATCCCGCCGGACTGGACCTGGACGACACCTGGTTCGTCGCCGGCGGCGTTGCGCTGTGGGCAGGCCGTGACAATCGCATCGGCACACTCGTGAGCTACCGGCCCGAGCTGATTGACGGCGGCGATGCCGCGACCGAGGTCTCCGTGTTCTTCGACACCGAGGTCTCGCCGCGGCTCGGCGCGCAGGTCTACGCCCTGGCCGGCCTGTCTGACGGCAGTCCCGACTGGGGTATCGGCGGATCGGTGAGCTGGTCGTTCTGAAGAGGATGTAGGAGCCTTCAGGCCCGACTCGGCTGAGGAATCGGGGCTAAAGCCCCTCCTACGTGTCTTCGTACGTGGTCTCCACGGTGGTGTCGTATGCGCGCCGGGGTCCACAGTGAAACGATGCGCAACGTCTTCGTCCTCGGGCTCGACGAGTTCAATAAACGCGAGCTGCGGTCCATCCGCGAGGCGGAGGCCTGCCGGTTCGTCGGCCTGCTCGGTTACGACGAGATCGTGCGGCCGGAGAACGGCGAGTTTCACTTCGAGGCGCTGAGGCGCCAGGCCGAGGAACAGCTGGACGGCCACGGCGGCTCCGTCGACGGCATCATCGCTTTCTGGGACTTCCCCTCCAGCGCCATGGCCGGGGTGCTGCGCAATGCCCGAGGTCTACCCGGCCCGAGCAACGAGGCGATCGCCCGCTGCGAGCACAAGTACTGGTCGCGCATCGAACAGCGGGCGGTGGTGCCGGAGCTGGTGCCCGCGTTCCAGGCCGTGGATCCGTTCGCCGACGATCCGGCTGCCCTGATCGAGCTGGACTACCCGTTCTGGATCAAGCCGGTGAAGGCCCATTCGTCGCGGCTGGGCTTCCTGATCAACGGTCCCGAAGACCTGCGTGCCCACCTGCCGGAGATCCGCGACAAGATCGGCTTCTTTGGTCGGCCGTTCGATGAGTATCTGCAGCACGTCGAGGTTCCCTGCGAGATCCGGCGGGTGACCGGGCACTGGTGCATCGCCGAGGCGATCATCTCGGCCGGCCGGCAGTGCACGCTGGAGGGCTACGCCTATCAGGGAGCTGTGCAAATCTACGGTGTCGTCGATTCCGTGCGTACGGGACGCCACCGCTCCTGCTTCTCCCGTTATCAGTACCCGTCCGGCCTGCCGCGCCGGGTCCAGGCACGCATGATCCACGCCGCAGAGCAAGTGATGCAGCGTTTCCGCTACGACTGCGGCGCCTTCAACATGGAGTTCTACTGGCACCCGGAGACCGACCGGATCAGCCTGCTGGAGGTGAATGCCCGCATCTCCAAGTCTCACTGTCCGCTGTTCCGGCTCGTGGACGGCGCCTCCCACCAGTCTGTGGCAGTGGACCTGGCGCTGGATGAGGATCCCCGGTTCCCGCAGCGGCAGGGCGAGTATCGGGTGGCCGCCAAGTTCATGGTCAGGGTTTTCTGCGACGACGGCATCGTGCGCGCCATGCCGACAGCGGCAGAACTCGACCGCGTGAGTGCCCGTTATCCCGAGGCGCGATTCCGGCCGCTGGCCGAACCCGGCGAGCGTTTGAGAGACTCTCATCATTACGACAGCTACAGTTACGAACTCGGCGACCTCTTCCTTGGCGCCGGTAATCAGCGCGAGCTGCTGCACAAGTACCGCGACTGCATGGCAATGCTGAGCTTCGAAGTGGAACCGACAGGACAGGACGCTGCATGAAATTCGTCGATGAACTGCCCCATCGGGTACGCGAGCTGGAGAACGTGGAGGTGCCGATGCCGGACGGCGTGCGTCTGGCGCTGCGCATCTGGATGCCGGAGGATGCGGCGGAGCGCCCCGTGCCGGCGATCCTGGAGTACATTCCCTACCGCAAGCGCTACGGGACCGCGGCGCGGGACGCGCTTGCCCAACCCTACATGGCCGGCCACGGCTATGCGTGCATCCGAGCCGATCTCCGTGGCAGCGGCGAATCCGAAGGCGTGCTGGAGGACGAGTACCTGCAGCAGGAGCTGGACGACGGCTGCGAGCTGATCCGCTGGATCGCCGAACAGCCCTGGTGCGACGGCAACGTAGGCATGATGGGCATCTCCTGGGGGGGCTTCAACGGCCTGCAGATCGCCGCCATGCAGCCGCCGGCGCTGAAGGCCATCGTCACGCTCAGTTCCACCGACGACCGCTATGCCGACGACATCCACCACATGGGCGGCTGCCTGCTGGGCGACAATCTGTCGTGGGCCTCGACCATGTTCGCCTACAACACGATGCCGCCGGACCCGGAGCTGGTGGGCGAGCGCTGGCGCGACATGTGGTTCCAGCGGCTCGAAGGCAGCGGCCTGTGGCTGGCCAAGTGGCTCCGGCATCAGCGCCGCGACGCTTACTGGCGCCACGGGTCGGTGTGCGAGGACTTCGGTGCCATCCGCTGCCCCGTCTATGCCGTCAGCGGCTGGACCGATGGCTATTCCAACGCCGTATTCCGGCTGCTCGAGAATCTGGACGTGCCGCGCAAGGGCCTCATCGGCCCCTGGAGCCACAAGTATCCCCATATCGGCATACCCGGTCCCGCCATCGATTTCCTGGGCGAGATGCTGCGCTGGTGGGACCAGTGGCTGAAGGGCGTGGACACCGGCATCATGGACGAGCCCATGCTGCAGGCCTGGATGCAGGACAGCGTACCGCCCACCACGATGTACCTGGAGCGCCCCGGCCGCTGGGTGGGCGAGCCCGCCTGGCCGTCGCCGAACGTGGCCGAGCGTCGCTACCGCTTCACCCGCCATCACCTGCGGCCGCCGGAGACGGAGGTGGAGCCCTACGCGATCGGCCTGCAGTCGCCGCTCACGGTGGGGCTGTTCGCCGGCAAATGGTGCTCCTACGCGGCCGGCCCGGATCTCGCCCACGACCAGCGCCACGAGGACGGCGGCGCGCTCGTGTTCCAGACCGATCCTCTGGATCAGGACGTGGAGATCCTCGGCGAGCCGGTCGCCGAACTGGAGGTCTCAGCAGATCGTCCCGTGGCAATGCTGGCCGTGCGGCTCTCCGACGTGTTGCCGGACGGCAAGGCCACACGGGTCACCTACGGCCTGTTGAATCTGACCCACCGCAACAGCAGCGAGGAGCCGGAGCCGCTGGAACCCGGCCGGCACTACCGGGTGCGGGTGAAACTGAACGAGGCGGCCCACCGCTTCCCCGCCGGCCACCGCCTGCGGGTGTCCGTCTCCACGTCGTACTGGCCGCTCGCATGGCCGGCGCCGGAAGCGGCGCGCATCGAATTGCACGTGGCCGGCAGCAGCCTGTCGCTGCCGGTGCGCCCGCCGCGGCCCGAAGACGATGAGCTGCACGGCTTCGGTGAGCCGGCGGGCACACCGCCATTGGAACGCCGGGTGATCGACGGCGGCCATCACAACTGGATCGTGCACACCGATCTCGCCCGGGACGTTTCCACGCTGGAGGTCATCAACGACGCAGGCCGTTACGTGATCCGGGACATCGATCTGGAGGTCGGCGCGAAGGCCCTGGAGTGGTACAGCTCGCGAGCGGACGACGTCGCCACGGCTCGCGGCGAGACCTACTGGGAGCGCAGCCTGGCCCGCGGCGACTGGCGCATCCGCACGGAGACCCGCACGATCCTTACCTCCACTCCGACGCACTTCCACGTCACCGCCACGCTGGATGCCTGGGAAGGCGACAAGCGGGTGTTCAGCCGCAACTGGGACGAAGCCATAGAACGCGACCTGGTCTGACGGGTTCTTTCCTGGCCGCCCTGCGGGGGTATCCATCTTGCTCCCGACAAAAGGTCGCGGCGATGGATACCCCCGCATGACGGCCGCCTCGCGGTGGCGTGAAGGAAGCGCCGGTCAGCAGCGCCTGCTGACTGGCGCCAGACCTTCCGGTTACGGGTCCGTCAGCGGGTGGGCAAGGGTTGCGGGGTCGTCCGGGCCGACTGGAGCCATGAGGGCGGGAAGGAGGCCTGGCCGAAGCGAGGGAGGACAGGACGTCCGAGTGAGCGTCCCCGCGACCCTTGCCCACCGGCTGACGGGCCAACGCCGATAGAATGCTGGGTCGAGGCTGACAGCATCGGGCCTGAAGGCCCTCCTACAGGTTATTCAGCGCTTCGTCGGCGGCCGCGATGCCGGCCGCGTGGCGCTTCATGTCCGCCCACGGGTCCTCGATCTGGCCGAGCCGGCGGAACAGGTTGCCGATGTGATAGCGCTGCGCCGTGAGGTCGCCGGCGCCCAGTTCGTCCCAGGCCAGCGGCGTCGCCACCGGCGCGCCGGGTTTCGCGCGCAGGCTGTAGGGCATCACCGCCGTCTGGCCGTACGCGTTGCGCATGACGTCCAGGTACAGCCGGCCTTTGCGCTTGTCCTTGCGCTGCTCCGCCGTGAGGGTGTCCGGATGGCGTTCGGCGAGCAAGTCGGCGGCACGGCGCGCGAAGTCCCGGACTCGATCGAAGTCTGCGCTGCGCTCCAGCGGGACCACAACGTGCAGGCCCCGGGAGCCGGTGGTCATGACGTAGGGGGTGAGCCCCAGCTCGCGCAGGAAGTCGCCCGTGATCCGGGCGGCGTCGCGAACCGGTCCGAAGTCGTCGTCGGGAGGGTCGAGGTCGAACACCATTCGATCCGGGTGGTGCAGCCGGTCGCGCCGGCTCAGCCAGGCGTGAATGGTCAGCGTGCCCTGGTTGGCCAGGTAGACGAGCCCGGCGGCGTTGCGAACGACGATGTGTTCCACCTCGCCGCCGCCCACCCGATCGGCTGTGACGCCCTCGACATAGTCGGGGAAGTAGTCCGCACGGGCCTGCTGGTAGAAGCCGTCCTCGCCCAGGCCGTCCGGGAAGCGCTGCAGGGTGAGGAAGCGTTCGGACGCCCAGGGCAGGGCGTATTCCGCCACGGTGCGGTAATACTCGATCACGTCGCCCTTGGTGATACCGGCGTCCGGGTAGAGCACCTTGTCCTCGCTGGAGGTCTCCACCACGAGGCGCCCGAAGCTCAGTCGGCGGCTTTCTTCAGGCATGGGTCGTCTCAGACATCGCGGGGGCGCTCCCGCCGCACCTTCTTCGCCGGCTTGTCTTCGCGCAGGCCGATATAGCGCGGATGGCGGAGCTTGCCGTCGCCGGTCCACTCGGTGAAGCCGAACTCGCCGACCAGTTCGGGCGTTATCCAGTGCGCGTTCTTCTCGCGCACCTCCTCGTCGAATCCGGGCTCGTCCCGCTCGATGGCCTGCATCCGGTCGTGCAGTTTCTCGAGCGTCTCGTCGTCGAAGCCCGTCCCCACCTTGCCGGCGTAGCGCAGCTCGTCGTCTTCGTAGTAGCCGACCAGCAGCGCGCCGAAGCCCTTGCGCGAGCCTTTCGGGTCCGTGTAGCCGCCGATGACGAGTTCCTGGCGGTTGACGCACTTGAACTTCAGCCAGTCGCGCGAGCGCGAATGGACATAGCGGCCGTCTGCCTTCTTGGCGATGACGCCCTCCCAGCCCTTCCGGCAGGCTTCCTGGTAGTACGCCTCGCCCTCGGTGTTGCGGTGACGGGTATAGCGCAGACGGCCGCCGAAATCGAAGGCGTCGCGCAGCAGGCGCTTGCGGCTGCGCAGCGGCAGTTCGTCCAGCAGGTAGCGGTCCAGATAGATCAGGTCGAAGAGATACAGCCAGACGCCGATGCCGGTGGCCCGTGCCTCGTCGGGGTCGCTGATGCCGATGCGCTGCTGCAGCCGGCTGAAGCTCGTCACCTTGCCGTCGAAGGTCACAATCTCGCCGTCGGTGATGAAGCGGTCCGGCCCGGCTTCCTCCAGTGCCTCCACCAGCTCCGGATAGGTATCGTTCAGCTTCTTCCTGTTGCGCGAGAGTATGCGCACGCCGCGCCCGTCCCCGAACACCAGGCAGCGTTCGCCGTCCAGCTTGCGCTCGTAGATCCAGTCCTCCGAGGAGAAGTGGTCGTCGGTGAGGGTGGCGAGCATGGGCGCCGTCCAGTCCGGCATGCCCTCGCGCTGCAGCTTGTCCCGCGCGGCCTCCGGCAGCGATGCGAACGGCTCTTTCACGAGTCCTCCTCGCCGGTCTTCGCGATCTGATGCAGAGTGCGGTCCGTCTTCACCGAGCGGTTCTGGGTGTTGGTCGGGTTGCGGCGGGCGTCGGCCTCGTCGTCGTCCATCTTGATTAGCAGCCAGCGGGACTTCTCGCCCGCTTCGATGCGCTTCAGCGCATAGCCGCCTGTCAGCTTCTCGCCGTCGAGCCATACCTCGATCAGGCCGCCGCGGAGCGAGCCGGGCATGTCCAGCGAGTCCTCGCCCTTGCCGGCGCGCAGGTTGCGATAGGTGCCGGCGTCCCACACCATCACCGTGCCGCCGCCATACTCGTCCTCGGGGATGACGCCCTCGAAGTCCGCGTAATCCAGCGGGTGATCTTCGGTGCGGATCGCGAGGCGTTTCTCGCGGGGATCAGTCGACGGCCCCTTCGGCACGGCCCATGACTTCAGCGTACCGTCGAATTCCAGGCGGAAGTCGTAATGCAGGCTGGAGGCGTCATGCTTCTGGATCACGAAGCGCCGGCTGCCATCGCCGTCACCATTTCCGCCGCCGGTCGCCGGCTCCGGCGTCTTGTCGAAATCCCGCTTCTCCCGATACGGGCCGAGGCTGTCCTTGTCCGAACCCATGGATTCAGACTGACGCAGGGAAAACGGCGGCGCAAGTCGCACAAGCCGCAGCGGCTGCGGTGTCCGAAGGAACGCTGCGGCTTGCCGTAGCCGGGCCGGTGCGAGGGCGGAACGATCCGCGGGGAGTGCGGCTCAGGCGTCGCTGTATTTCGGCAACGCCTTGGTGATGGCTTCGCTCACGCCGAAGATCTTCGCCATCAGCGCCACCCGCATCCACATGCCGTTTCTCTCCTGGCGCCAGTACATCGCCCGGGGGTCCCGGTCGACCTCGGGCTGGATCTCGGGGCCCCTCGGCAGCGGATGCATGACGGCGGTGTCCTTCTTCATCAGGCCGAGCTCCCGCTCCCCGACCGTGAAGGGGGCGAGATTCACACCGGAGGACTCGTCCGCCACGTCGTGCTCGAACTGCATGCGGGTGACGTAGAGAGCATCCAGTTCGGGCAGTATCTCGTGCAGGCGCCGGGTCTCGTGGAATTCGACGCCGTGTTCGGTCAGGAAGTCCTTGATGTCCGGTTCCATCTCGTAGGCCGGCGGCGCTACGAAGACGAGCTGCACGCCCTCATAGTAGCGCATCAGTCGGCTCAGCGAGCGCACGGTGCGGCCGCGTTTCAGGTCCCCCATCATGCCGATGGTCTTGCCGTCGATGCCGCCACGCGGCTCGAAGCTGCGCTCCAGCGTATAGATGTCGAGCAGGGCCTGGGTGGGGTGCTGGTCCTTGCCGCTGCCCGCGTTGATGATGGGCACCGGCCGCGGAATGCTGTTCATCAGCGCAGCGGCGCGCGCGGCGTAACCGGCCTCGGGTGTGCGCATGATGATCAGGTCCACGTAGGAGCTGAACGTGCGGATGCTGTCCTCGAACGTCTCGCCCTTCACCTCGGAGGAGACCTCCGGGTTGCGGATCTCGCTGGTACGGATGCCCAGCACGTGGCAGGCGTTGTTCATGGACAGGAAGGTCCGCGTGCTCGGCTGGGTGAAGTAGAGCATCGCCCGTCGGGTGGGCAGCAGGTGCTGCAGGAAGCGGGCGCCCTCCGCCGGCTTGGCGACGGTCCGGACGGCGGTGGTCAGTTCGCAGAGTTCGTCCAGGAGCGGACGGTCGAAGATATCGGTATCGACGATATGGAACATGCAGTACTCCCGCGGCGCGCGCAGGGATTATCGGGAAAGGAGGCCGGTCTGTCGATGTCGGTAAACCACCATGCGGCGGCCCGAGGCTGGACGCTGCCGGCGTCCGCCTACTATAGTCTCGCAGGGTCGGCCCGTCGCCGGCGCAGAGTCCGAATAGCCCGAGAGCCTCTTCATGCAATCCGAACGGCCGACGCTGGTCCGCCCATTCCTGCTGACCGTCCTCCTGGTCCCGTTCCTGGGCGGTTGCGCGTCGCAACCCGAGTACCCGGGCGCCACACCGGATCCGCTGGAGCCGGTGAACCGGGTGACCTACCAGTTCAACGACGCGTTCGACCGGGTCCTGCTGAAGCCGGTCGCGAAGGGCTACAAGAAGGTCACGCCGTCGCTGGTACGCCAGGGCGTCGGCAATTTCTTCAGCAATCTCGGGTATCCCTTCGTCATCTTCAACAACCTGCTCCAGGCCAAGCCGGAGGCGGCCCTGTCGGATACCGGGCGGTTGCTGGTGAACACCACGGTCGGGCTCGGTGGGCTGATCGACGTCGGCTCGGACATCGGGCTGGAGAAACACAACGAGGACTTCGGCCAGACTCTGGCGGTTTGGGGCGTGCCGGCCGGACCCTATGTGGTGCTGCCGTTCCTGGGGCCGGCGACGCTGCGCGACGCGATCTCGCGGCCGGCGGACATCGGCTTCAACGGCCTCTACTACATCGACGAGTCCTCGATCCGGGACAAGCTGTTCGTGCTGGAGATCGTCGACATGCGGGCACGGCTGCTTTCGGTGGACTCACAGATCGAGGCGTCTAACGACCCGTATCTCTTCGTTCGCAGCTCCTACCTGCAGCGCAGGGAGTACCTCATCTACGATGGCGATCCGCCGATGGACGACTTCTTCGAAGAGGAATTCCTCGACGAGGAATAATGTAGGAGGGACTGTAGGAGGGGCTTTAGCCCCGATTCCTTGAAAAATCGGGCCTGAAGGCCCTCCTGCACGCCTGTTCAGGCCGCCTGCGGTTTGTCTTCCGCGCCTTCCGGTTCCAGCGCCGCCGCCAGCGCCTGGTCCACGTTCTCGAGCCAGATGAACTCGAGCTGGTCGCGGGCCGATTCCGGCACTTCTTCCAGGTCCTTGCGGTTCCGCGCAGGCAGCAGCACGGTATTGATGCCGGCTCGCAACGCTGCCAGCACCTTCTCCTTGATGCCGCCCACCGGCAGCACCAGGCCCCGCAGACTGATCTCGCCGGTCATCGCCACGTCCTTGCGCACGTTGCGCCCGCTCATGAGCGACGCGACGGCGACGAACATCGCCACGCCGGCGCTGGGCCCGTCCTTCGGGATGGCGCCCGCAGGCACGTGGATGTGTACGTCGTGCTCCTCGAACGCCTTTATGGCGGAATCCAGACCGTCCATCCGGCTCTTGTTCAGGCTGAGCGCCGCCTGGGCGCTCTCCTTCATGACGTCGCCGAGCTGGCCAGTGAGGATCAGCTTGCCCTGACCGGGGATGCGGCTTGCCTCGATGAAGAGGATGTCGCCGCCCACCGGGGTCCAGGCGAGACCGGTGGCGACGCCGGGCACGCTGGTGCGCAGCGCTACCTCGCTCTCGAACTTCGGCGCGCCCAGGATCGACTGCAGATCTTCCGCGGTCACGTGCACGGTGTCCGCCGTGCCTTCGGTGATCTTCATCGCGGCATGGCGCAGCACCGCGCCGATCTGGCGCTCGAGGTTACGCACGCCCGCCTCGCGGGTGTAGCCGTCGATCAGCTTCTCGATGGCCTCGTCGTCGATGGCGGCCTGTTCGGCCTTCAGGCCGTTCGCTTCGAGCTGTCGGCCCACCAGGTAGCGCCGGGCGATCTCCAGTTTCTCCTCCTGGGTGTAGCCGGGCAGCTCGATCACCTCCATACGGTCGCGCAGCGGTCCCGGGATGTTGTCGAGCACGTTGGCCGTGCCGACGAACAGCACCTTGCTGAGGTCGAAGGGCACGTCCAGGTAGTGATCCTTGAACGTGGAGTTCTGCTCCGGATCCAGCACCTCCAGCAGCGCCGACGACGGGTCGCCGTGGAAGCCCACGCCGAGCTTGTCCATCTCGTCCAGCATGAATACCGGGTTGCGGGTGCCTGCCTTGACGATGCTCTGGACGACGGAGCCGGGCATGGAGCCGATGTAGGTGCGGCGATGGCCGCGGATCTCGGCCTCGTCGTGCACGCCGCCGAGGCTCGCGCGCACGAACTCCAGGCCCAGCGCACGGGCGATGCTCTGGCCCAGCGAGGTCTTGCCGACGCCCGGCGGGCCCACGAAGCACAGGATGGGGCTGCGTCCGGTGGGGTTCAGCTTGCGTACCGCCAGGTACTCGAGGATGCGGCGCTTGACCCTGTCCAGGCCGTAGTGGTCCTCGTCCAGGATTTCACGGGCCCGGGCGATATCGATGTTCTCCTCGTCCTCCTTCGACCAGGGCACGGAGGTCAGCCAGTCGAGATAGGTGCGGATCATGGAATGCTCCGCCGCCGCTTCCGGCATCCCCTTCAGGCGCTTCAGCTCCTTGCGGGCCTGCTTCTCGGCCTCCGGCGGCATGCCGGCCTCGTCGATGGCCCGCTCGATCTCCTCCGCCTCGGGCGCGCCCTCGTCCTCGCCGAGCTCTTTCTGGATGGTCTTCAGCTGCTCGCGCAGCAGATACTCGCGCTGGCGCTCGTCGATCTTGTCCTGTGTCTGCTCGTCGATCTCCTTCGAGAGCTTCAGTACCTTCAGGCGATGGGTCAGGAATTCCGCCAGCCGCTCGAGGCGCTCGCGGACCTCGATCGTCTCCAGGATGAACTGCTTCTCCGCCGGCTTGATGTCGATCAGTCCTGCGACCAGGTCGGCCAGTAGTCCCGGCGACTCGATGCTCGCGAGCGCCGTCGGCAGCTCCGGCGGCACCTGCGGCAGCAGCTGGATCAGCTCGCCGGCCTTCTGCTTGACGTGATTCGCCAGCGCTTCGGCCTCCGGGCTGGTGCCCTTCGGCTCGGGGATGGTGTCGAAGCGCGCCGCCATGAACGGCAGGCCCGGGACGAAGTCGAGCACCCGGAAGCGCTCCTCGCCCTGGCAGATGAGGTGGTGCATGCCGTTGGGCGCGGTGATGTAGCGCACCACGCTGACGATGGTGCCCACCTTGTACAGGTCTGCCGGGCCCGGCTCGTCCACGGCGGAATCCCGCTGCAGCACCAGCCCCAGCTTGCGATCGTTCTTCACGGCCTCCTGTGCCGCGGCGATGGAGACCTCGCGGCCAAGCGCCACCTGGGTCACGGCACCCGGGAAGACGATGAGATTGCGCACCGGCAGGACCAGCAGCACGTCCTCGGGGACGCGGGATTCGCCGTTCTCTTCCTCCGCGCGGGGTTCGATCTGTTGGTTGCGTTCGTTCACTGCGTTACAGGAATGATGGTTGACTCCGGAACGCAGAGATGGTGCCGCGCACGAGCGTTTCAATCCCCGGCGCTCGTGGTCGGCTGCGGTGCCGGCCGAGTGTTTCCGACCGGACGGTGACTCAGCGGCGGGGGTTCCACCCGTGGTTGGGGTGGCGCTTCACCAGGCGTGGGTCGCGGAACAGCAGGATGAGCAGGCCGCCCGCGACGAAACCGCCCACGTGGGCCCAGAAGGCGACGCCGCCGCCCTGCGAGCCGATGGTGCTGAAACCGCTGATGAGCTGCAGCAGGAACCAGTAGCCGAGCATGAACACGGCGGGTACGGCGATGGTGGTGATGTAGAAGCCGAACACGATCAGCATATGTACCCGCACCTTCGGGTACAGCAGGATGTAGGCGCCCATGACGCCGCCGATGGCGCCGGAAGCGCCCACCATGGGGATGGTGGAGTCCGGGTCGAACACGGTCTGCAGGGCCGCCGCCGCGAGGCCGCACAGCAGGTAGAAGATCACGAAGCGGCTGTGGCCCATGGAGTCCTCGACGTTGTTGCCGAAGATGTAGAGGAACCACATGTTGCCGATCAGGTGGAACCAGCCGCCATGCAGGAACATGGACGTGATGGTGGTGTACCAGGTGGAGCTGTCGCCCAGCACGCAGGTGATGCCCGGCCCCAGCGGCACCCGGGTGCCGGGAGACGCCGTCTGCAGTACCTCGCCGGGGATCAGCGCCAGGTTGCACATCGAGCGCGATAGCGCCGGCTCCGTGCCGAGGCCCTGCACCAGCACCCAGGCGAGCACGTTCAGCCCGATGAGCGTCCAGGTCGCATAGGGCGTCAGGAAGTGCGGGTTCTCGTCGCGTAGCGGAAACATCGATGGCTCTCGTTCGTGCGGCGTCGGGCTATCATGTAGGAGCGCCTTCAGGCGCGAAACGCGGTCGGGGCTAAAGCCCCTCCTACAGGTACAGGCAAACAGGATGGTGACGATGCCACAGCTTTTCAAAGTGATCACTGCAATATTCCTCATTGCGGGTGCGCCCGTGCAGGCCGCCACCGTCGCCGTCATAGGCACCGGAGACGTCGGCGGCGCGCTGGGTCCGCGGCTCGCCGCGCTCGGCCATACGGTGGTCTACGGCTCGCGCACACCGGAGGCGGAACGGGTGCGTGAACTCGTCGAAGGCACGCCGGGCGAGGCATCCGCCGCAACCCCGGCCGGCGCCGCGGCGGCGGCGGAGATCGTGATCCTGGCCGTACCCGCCGCAGTGGCGGTCGAGGTGACGGAAAGTCTGGGCGATCTGGCCGGCAAGCTCGTCATCGATCCCACCAATCCGTTCCGCTTCACCGAGGACCGCCTGGCCGTGCGGACCATCGACGATTCCATGACGGAGCGCATCCAGGCGGCCGCCCCGGGTGCGCGAGTGGTAAAGGCGTTCAACACGCTCTCCTGGCAGACCATGGTGGATCCCGCCATAGCGGGCGGGCCGGTGACCATCCCGCTGGCAGGTGACGACGCGGCGGCGAAAGGACGGGTCGCCGAGCTGGTCCGGGAGCTCGGTCTCGAGGCGCTGGACGTAGGCCCGGCGCGCTACGCGCGTGAGATCGAGGGTATGCTGATACTCTGGATGAACGCGCGGCTTAACGGCCGGGGATTCGACTACCACCTGCGGCCGACAGCCGGACGCCTGTGATCAACGGAGAGCGGACATGAAACGCAGCGGCGCCTGGCTCGCGGCGAGAGCCCTGGAGAATATCGGTGTGCGTTACACCTTCGGCGTGCCGGGGGTCCACAACACCGAGATCTACGACGAGCTGAACCGCAGCGAGCAGATCACGCCGGTGCTGGTCACTCACGAGCAGGGCGGCAGCTTCATGGCCGAGGCCTGGAGCCGGGTCTCCGATTCCATCGGTTGCCTTGTGATCGTGCCGGCGGCCGGCATGACCCATGCCATGAGCGGCATCGGCGAGGCGTATCTCGACGGCGTGCCGCTGCTGGTAATCTCCGGCGGTATCCGTCGCGACTCGGGTCGCCACTACCAGCTGCACGAGCTGGACCAGCAGCAGGTGCTGGACGGTATCACCAAGGCAGCCTTTCTGGTGGATCGGCACGAAGACGTGGTACCGAAGATCTACGAGGCAGCAGAGATCGCCACTTCGGGGCTGCCCGGCCCGGTGTTCGTGGAGATCGCGAGCAACGTGCAGATGTTCACGGCCGACGTCGAGGAGCCGCAGCCCTACCGGCCCTCGTACGAGCCGCCGGCGCCCGAGGCCGCGCTGGTGGAGCGGGCGGCGGAGATACTGCTGGCGGCGGAACGGCCCGGACTCTACCTCGGCTGGGGCGCGCGCGAAGCCACGGCATACAGCGTGGAGATCGCGGACCTGCTGGGCGCGCCTGTCGCGACGACGATGCAGGGCATCAGCGTGTTCCCCCACGACCACGCACTGCACACGGGCATGGGTTTCGGACCCTCCGCCGTGCCGGCGGCCCGCAACGCCTTCGCGAAGGTGGATTGCCTGCTCGCCGTGGGCGTGCGCTTCGCCGAACTCGCGACCGGCAGCTATGGCATGGAGATACCGGAGCAGCTGATCCATGCCGATATCGATCCCCGAGTGTTCGACAAGAATTATCCCGCCACCGTTGCCATCGAGGCGGACGGCGCGAAGTTCATGCAGGCGCTGCGCGACGAGCTGAAGAAGCGGCGCGAGACACCCGTGGCGCACAACGAACTGCGCCAGAGTATCCGCGAAGACAAGGAGGCTTTCTTCGCCAGCTGGCGGGAGAAGAGCAGCGACGAAAAGGTCAGCCCGGGCATCTTTTTCCGCGCGTTGCGCGAGCAGCTCGACCGGGACTGCTACGTCGTGGTTGACGACGGCAATCACACTTTCCTTACCGCCGAGCAGTTCCCGGTGTACGAGTCGAGGCATCTCATCTCGCCCACCGACTTCAACTGCATGGGCTACTGCGTGCCCGGCACCATCGGCGTGAAACTGGCGCATCCGGACAAGCAGGTCTGTGCCATCGTCGGCGACGGCGCGTTCATGATGACGGCGCTGGAGATACTCACCGCAGCCAGCAACGGCATCGGCGCCATCTTCTTCGTCTTCCACGACGGCGAGCTGGCGCAGATCTCCCAGTTCCAGTCGCTGCCGCTGAAGGAGAAGACCTGCACGGTCATCGGCGACCTGAAGGTGGAGGGCGTCGCGACGGCCACCGGGGCGGCCTATCTGCCGATGGCGAACGACGGCGACGTGGACCGGGTGATCGGCGAGGCGCTGGCCATCGCCGCCGATGGTCGGCCGGTCATCGTGGACGTGAACATCGACTACTCGCGCAAGAGCGTGTTCACCGAGGGCGTGGTCAAGGTCAACCTGGGCCGCTTCCCGTTCCGCCAGAAGGTGCGCTATATCGGCCGGGCGCTGAAACGCCACACGATCGGCTAAGGTCCGGCAGCTAAGGTCCGGGTGCCAGAATCCGGCGGCGGCCGGGGTCTGGTCAGGCGGCGCGGCCGGCGAACCTGCCGCCGAGCAGGCAGCCGCCCAGGAAGGTCCCCTCCAAGCCGCGCTTGCCGTTCATGCCGCCGCCGCCGAAGCCGGCCGCCTCGCCGGCGGCGAACAGGCCGGGGATCGGTTGGCCTGCGGCGTCCAGCACGCGGGAATCGAGATCCGTCTGCAGGCCGCCCATGCTCTTGCGGCTGATGATGAATTCCCGGATCACGACGAACGGGCCGGCCTTCGGGTCGGCGATCTTCTGCGCGTTGCAGGTGCGCAGCCGGTCGCCGGTCCAGCGGCGGGCGAAGGCGATGCGGCGCAGCTGGTCGTCGTTGTGGAAACGCGGCCCGAGGTCGATCAGGCGGTCGTAACGGGTCACCGCGTCTGCGACCGCATCGAGTTCCACCGAGCCGTCGCCGACCAGCTCGTTCATCTGCGCCACCAGCTCTTCGAGCGTGTCGGCGACGAGGAAGTCCGGTGAGTTCGCGACCAGCTCGTCGAACAGCCAGCGATTGCCCCGCAGCAGGTCGCGGGCCACGGCGAGCCGCTTCTTGTCGCGGAAGGATGGATTGAACTCGGCGCCGGAGATCGCCAGCTCCTTCAGCGCGATCTTCCGGTTCAGGAGTTGCCATGAGTAGGCCCGCTCCTGTCTGCAGATCTGCGCGACCAGGTCGTGGGTGTCGTAGCCGGTCACCAGCGGCTGCGGGCCGATGCGCTCGCCCCGCCAGTTCAGCCACAGGGCGGATTTCGGCGGCACCAGCGACAGGCCGTGGTGGGGCTTGCGTGGCTTCCAGTGCGGGATGCCGGCCGCATAGTTCCACTGCCAGTCCAGGTGGGTGATGGCCGCGCCGTGGGCGGCGGCCGCATCGTGCAGCATGCCGTCGGCGTACTTGTGGGAACCGTTCAGGAGGACCTCGGGCGGGTCGCTCCAGTCCGCGTGCCAGTTCTGGCGTACCCGTTCCAGGTCGCCGTTGATGCCGCCGGCCGCGATGATCACGGACTCTGCCGTGGCCTCGAACGCCTCTCCGCCGTCCTCCGTGCGGCCGCGGCAGCCGGTGATGCACCCTTCGTGAGTCGTCAGGGTACCCACCCGATGGCCGAACCGGCACTCCAGGAGTTCCTTGCGCGGGTGGTCCAGCAAGCGTTGCGCCAGCACCACGGCGAGTTCGTAGCCGGTCCCCCAGACGATGTGCCAGCGGGGCACCGAGTTGCCCGGCACGTACAGGCCGCGTTCCACCCACAGCGGCATCGGCATGAAATCGACGCCGAGGCCGGTGAGCCATTCGTAGACGTCGGGCACCGAGCGTTCCACGTAGGCCTCGGCCCAGGCGCGGGGCCAGTGATCGTCGGCGCCCAATTCGCCGAATGCCAGCCAGTCGTCCAGACCGAGGGCCTGGCTGTCTCGGATGCGGTGCTTGCGCTGCAGGGGCGAGTCGGCGAACCAGATGCCGCCGAAACTCTCCTTCGCCAGGCCGCCGAAGTTTTCCTCCGCATCCCGGTCCAGGATCAGCACGCGCCGGCCACGTTCCAGTGCCTCCCACGCCGCGGCGATGCCCGCGATGCCGCCGCCGATCACGATGACGTCTGCCTGGTAGCGGTGCATGTGCTCCCCTCCTGCCGGCGCGGCCGCCGGCTCTGGAATTCTGCCGGAAGACCCCAATTATGGCGCGACGGAGCCGGCCCGTCTTGCGGGCTGCCCGGATTCCCCGGTCGGTCCGGATCGCGATGTAATGAACGATTTGCCTCCGCCGGCATCGAATTCCCGGCCGGATGGGCAAGGGGCTTGACTGATTTAGTGCTATAGTTGACTATAACACCGTGTCCGGCGGCCTTCCCGACAGTGATCGCCGGCAGATTCGTGGCAGATCGTGAAACGACAGTTACCCATGAAACGAAAGATACTCCGCTTTACCGTGATCGTCGCCATCCTCGCCACGGCGGTGGGCGGCACGATATTCATGTCCATGAGTAAGCCGCCGCCACAGACCCGGGAGATTGCGCAAATCGATCCGCTGGTGGAAGTGATGCCGCTGGAGGAGACCGCGGTCGACTTCCGGGTCACCACCCAGGGCACCGTGCGGCCGCGCACGGAGACCGTGCTGAGCGCCGAGGTGTCCGGGCCCATCGTCTGGATCTCGCCGAAGTTCGTCGCCGGCGGCGTCTTCGGCAAGGGCGAGGAACTGCTGCGCATCGACCCGACCAACTACCGGGTGGCGGTGGAACAGGCGGAAGCGCTGCTGAAGCAGCGCGAGATCGAGTATGAAGGGTCGAAGAAGCTGCAGCTGAGCGGCTACCGGGCCGAAGCAGATCTCGCCTCCGCAGCAGCCGCCCTGGCCACGGCCCGGGCGGAACTGACCCGGGCGAAGCGGGACCTGGAGCGCACCCGCATCACGCTCCCCTACGACGGCATGGTGCGGGCCAAGGAAGCCGACCTCGGCCAGTACGTGACGCCGGGTACGCGCGTCGCCGTCACCTTTGCCACGGATTACGCCGAGATCCGCCTGCCGCTGACCGACCGGGATCTGGCGTTCGTGGACCTGCCCGAGCCCGGAGCGCTCACCGAGGGCGGCGCGGTCGAAGGGCCGGCCGTGCGGCTGACTGCCGAACGTGAGGGCCGCGCCGAAACCTGGGGGGCGCGCATCGTGCGCACCGAGGGCGTGGTGGACGAGACCAACCGGGTGACCTATGCCGTGGCCCGGATCCAGGATCCGTACGGCCTCGAGACCGGCAACGACGACCGCTCGCCGCTGCCCATGGGCGCATTCGTGGCGGCGGAGATCGACGGCGTCACCATGGACGACATCATCCGCGTTCCCCGCCGGGCGCTGCGGGCGAACAACCAGCTGCTCTTCGTCGACGAAGACAGCCGCCTGCGCATTCGTTCGGTCGACATCATCCGTGCTGACGCGGAGTACGCCTACCTGCACAGTGACTCGGTGAAGGGCCAGCGCATCACCCTGACGGCGCTCGAGTCGCCCATCAACGGGATGCGGGTGCGGACCGCGGCTGGAGACCGCGCCGAAAGAGAGCGTCTCGCCGCCGGCGCGGAGCAGCAGGGCGGCGCGCAATGAGCAGGCCGAAGCAGACCACGGACCAGAAGGGCATCATCGCCTGGTTCGCGAGCAACCACGTGGCGGCGAACCTGCTGATGTTCCTCATCATCGCGTTCGGCGTGGTCTCCGCGTTCACCATCCGCAAGCAGACGACGCCGGATTTCGAAGTGGACACCGTGATCGTACGCGTACCCTACCTTGGCGCCGCGCCCCAGGAGGTCGAGGAAGGCGTGGTGATCAAGGTCGAAGAGGCCATCCAGGATATCAACGGCATCATCGAGATCCGCTCGACGGCCACCGAGGGCGTAGGCACGGTGCGCGCCGAGGTGGATCAGGGTGCGGACCTGAACGAAGTTCTGAGCGAGGTGAAGACCAACGTCGACGCCATCGCCACGTTCCCGGCCCTCGCCGAGAAGCCGGTGATCTACAAGCAGGAATTCCCCATCCACGTGGTCTTCCTGTCGATCTTCGGCGACATGGACGCCTACATGCGCAAGGAGGTTGCCCAGGAGGTCCGCGACGAGCTCATGCGCCTGCCTGCGGTGAACCAGATCCAGATCCTCGGTGACCGGGACTACGAGATCAGCGTCGAGGTCTCGGAATACGTGCTGCGCAAGTACGGGCTCACGATGAGCGAGATCTCCCAGGCCATCCGGGATTCCTCCGTGGACATGCCCGGCGGCGCCATCCGCTCCGACGGCGGCGACATCCTCCTGCGGACAGAGGGCCAGGTGTACACGGGGCAGGAGTTCGCACAGCTCGTCCTGCGCACCTATCCGGACGGCACCCGCCTCACGCTCGGCGATATTGCCAACATCGACGACGGTTTCGTGGAGACCGACGGCTTCGCGCACTTCAACGGCGAGCGCACCGCCGTGCTGCGCGTGCTCGCGAGTGGCAACCAGAACGAACTGGAGACCGCCGCCGCCGTGAAACGATACGTCGCGGAGAAGCGCGACTCGCTGCCGGACGGCGTGGACATGGAGGTGTGGGTCGACCGTGCCTTCTATCTGCAGGACCGCCTGGACCTGATGCTGTGGAACATGCTCCAGGGCGCTATCCTGGTCTGCCTGATCCTGTCGCTGTTCCTGCGTATGAAGGTGGCGGGCTGGGTCATCGTCGGCATACCCGTTACATTCTTCGGCGCGCTGTGGCTGATGCCCCACATGCCCTGGCCGGTCACGGTGAACGTGATCAGCCTGTTCGGCTTCATCCTCGTGCTCGGCATCGTCGTGGACGACGCCATCATCATCGGCGAGAGCATCTACACCAAGACGCGGGCGGACGGCCACACGCTGGACAACGTCATCGCCGGAGCGAAACGCGTGGCGGTGCCCGCCACCTTCGGCGTGCTGACCACCATCGCCGCCTTCGCGCCGATGCTGTTCGTGGGCGGGTTCGCCGGGCCGTTCTTCGAGGCCATGTCCGTGGTGGTGATCCTCTGCCTGTTGTTCTCGCTGGTGGAGTCCAAGCTCATCCTGCCGGCGCATCTTGCGAACGCGAATATCAAACCGATCGACGAGGACGATCTGTTCCGGCCCCGGCGCCGCATCCACTGGCGCGAGCGGGTGCCGCGCTTCTTCCAGAAGCTGCAGCGCCACACCCAGCATGGCCTGCGCTGGCTGATAGAGACAAAGTACCTGCCGTTCCTCGAGCGCGCCCTGCGCAACCGGGGCATCAGCACCGCCGTGTTCGTCGCCATCCTGATCCTGACATTCGGCGTCATGCAGAGCGGCATCGTGCGTACCGTGCTGTTTCCCGAGGTACCCGGCGACTTCGTGATGGCGAGTCTCCAGATGCAGCGCGGTACCGCCCCGGATGTCCGCAATGCGGCGTTGTATCGGCTGGAGAATGCGGTATTCGAGATCAACGAGGAGTACACCGCGGAGAATCCCGGCGCACCGGAACCGATCGAGCGCATCGGCATGTTTACCTCGGGCGAGACCGGCGGCGAGGCTGTGGTGGAGCTGTTCCGCGGCGAGAGCCGACCCATCAAGGCAGATCGCTTCGCGGAGATGTGGCGGGCGAAAGTCGGTGAAATCGCCGGCATGAAGGAGTTGGATTTCCGCACCGGCGACCACATCGGCGGCGGCGCGCCGCTGAGCTTCGGCCTGTCCGGCAGCGACTACGAGACGCTGGAGCGGGCAGCCGCCGAATTGCAGGCCAGGCTCACCGAGTACGAGGGGGTCTTCGACATACGGAACTCGGCCAGCTCCGGCGGCAAGGAGATCCGCCTGTCCATCAAGCCCCAGGCCGAGGCGCTGGGCCTGAATATGGCCTCGCTGGGCCGCCAGGTGCGCCAGGCCTTCTATGGCGAGGAGGCGCAGCGTATCCAGCGGGGTACCGACGAGCTGAAGGTCATGGTCCGCTATCCTGAGCAGGAACGGCGCTCGGTGGCAGACCTTGAGAACATGCGCATCCGCACACCGGACGGCGCGGAGGTGCCTTTCCACTCGGTGGCCGACATCGAGTTAGACGAGGCCTATTCCAGCATCACCCGGCTGAATCGCAAGCGCACCATCACGGTTTCGGCCGACATCGACGCCGAACGGGTCGAGCCCGGCCCGATAATCCAGGAGATCAGCGAGGAGTTCATCCCTGGTCTGCTCGCGCGACACCCCGGTGTCAGCTATGGCCTGGAGGGGGCAAGCCAGGAAGAGCAGGACTTCGTCCGCAATATCTCGGTGGCGTCGATCGCGGCGCTGTTCCTGATCTATGCGCTCATCGCCATCCCGCTGCGGTCCTATTCCCAGCCGCTGATCATCATGTCGGTGATCCCGTTCGGCCTCATCGGTGCCGTGATCGGGCACATCGTCATGGGCAAGGCCATCAGCATGTTCTCGCTGTTCGGCATCATCGCGCTCTCCGGCGTCGTGGTGAACGACAGCCTGATCCTGATCGATTTCGTGAACCGGGCCCGTGCCGAGGGGGTGGATCGGGTGCGGGCCGTACTCGACGCCGCCCGACAGCGTTTCCGGCCCATCATTCTGACCTCGCTGACCACGGCGGCGGGGCTCGCGCCCATCATGGCGGAGACGAGCACCCAGGCCCAGTACGTCATCCCGATGGCCGTCTCGCTCAGCTTCGGCATCATCTTCGCAACGGTCATTACCCTGTTCCTCGTGCCCTGCCTGTACCTCCTGCAGGAGGATTTCGGCCGCGGCGCGCGCAGCGTAAGGGATTTCCTGCTGGGTCGGGAACCGGAGCATCGCTCGGCCTGATCCGGAATCTGCGGCGCTACTGCTCCGCGTCCGCAATCTGCAGGGCGTCGCCCGATTCCTGCAGGCGTTCCAGCACCGGGAACTGGATGCGCATGCCCGGCTGCACCCGGTCGAGCTGTAGGTCCGGGTTGTACTGGCGCAGCAGCCACACCGGCACGTTGTAGTCGCGGCGGGCGAGCAGCCATACCGACTCGCCCCGCCGCACGCGATGGGCCACCGCATCGCGGATGCGGTACTTGCGGAAGAAGCGTTCCTGCAGATCCTGGTGATAGGCGAGCCGCAGCTCCTCGAAGGCCTGCCGGTCCACGTCTTCGAACACCAGCCGCAGCCGGTCGCCGATGCGTACCGGGCGGCGGAAGCTGTAACCGTTCGCGTCCCGCAGCCGCTGTGTGCGGATGCCCAGCCAGTCTGCGTAATGGCCGAGGGTCTCCATGGCCTGGACCTCGATGGTGCCATCCCCGGCCACGGAATAGTCGGCGGGATCGGCTGCCAGCACCGCCTGGCTCGTGGCCAGACCGCTGCCGGCCTCGTCTTCCGGCAAGCTCTCTGTCCCGCCCTCTGTCCCGCCGATGGACTCAGGTCCGATCAGGGCCGCCGCCACCAGGGTCCTGTCGTAGACGGGGGCGTCGGTACCGCGTCCGGCGGGCGGCGCGGCCTCCACGGCCGGCGGCGCGGTAGCGGCCGCCGCGGCCAGACGCGCGGTGTCCTCGTCCGTGGGCAGCCGCAGGACCTGTCCGGCGCGGATCCGGTGCCGGCTGCGCAGGCCGTTCATCGCCACCAGATCGGAGACACTGACATCGTAGAAAGTCGCGATGCCCGACAGCGTATCTCCCCGGGCGACGGTGTGGATGACGTCCGGCAGCTGGCGCGGGAAGACCGCGTCCGGACCGAGGCCGGCGACCAGCGTCTCCGCATCGCCGCCGATTGCGCCGGCCGGCAGGCGCAGGGTGAAGCCGCGAGGGATATGTTTGTTGCCGCTCCAGACCGTATGCTGCAGCGCGGGGTTGTGCCGCTCGAGTTCGCGCATGCCGATGCCGAGCGCGCCGGCCAGGCCCCGGGCGCTGGTGTAGTGCTCCACCGTCAGCAGTTCGTGCTCCTCGGAGGGTTCGAACGCGACATCGCCGAAGTACTTCTCCGGCTGCTGATCCACCTGCAGAGCCGCCAGGAAGGCCACGTAAAAATTCCGCGAGGCGAAACCGAAGGCACGCCCCCGGTAGTTGCGCACGATGGTCTCGATGTCCTTCGTGCCCAGCTGGCGGGCCGCCCGGCGCATGCCGGCCACACCGTGGTTGTAGCCGGTCAGCGCGAGCGGCCAGCTGCCGGTGACGGCGTAGTTGTTCTCGAGGAGCCGCGCCGCCGCCCCGGTGGAGAGGAAGGGGTCGCGCCGCTCGTCCACCACGTGGTCGATGCGCATGAAGCGCCGCCCGGTGGAGCGGGTGAACTGCCACATGCCCGCCGCGCCCACCTTGGAATAGGCCTCCGGATTGAAGGAGGACTCGACGTGGGGCAGGGCGACCAGTTCTTCCGGCAGTCCCTGTTCCGCCAGCACCTGCTCGATGTAGGGACGGTAGCGGCCCGAGCGCCGCAGACCGGCCAGAAACCGGTCGGACTGGCCGAGCTGGAATCGCACCTCGCGCGCCGCCTGCGCGAGCCGCTGGTTGCTGACGTCCTCCGACCACAGCGCCAGCACGCGCCGTTCCTCGGCGGAGAGGCCGTCGCGCTTGCCGCCGGCCAGCCGCTCCAGGATGCGGCGGTAGTGATCGCGGCGCTCGCGGATCTCGCGGTAGCGGGCGCCGCGGCTGCGGCCATCGAAGTCCAGCGTTTCGTAGCGCACGGCCAGGTTACGGGCATCGTGCAGCACGCCGCCGTCGCTCGACACGCCGGTGTAGATATGGGTCCAGAACGCGATGTCCGGTTCGAGGCCCGCCGGGCGCGGGAACGACTCGCTCGCGCCGGCCGTGGCGGCGAAGCAGAGGGTCAGGGCGACGAGGGCCCGGGTGTGGCGCCAGCGCGCTGTCGACATTCGGGGTCTCCGGGGCCCGCCGGCGGCGGCGACAGGCCGTACTATCAGTGTGCCGTTCGTAGTGTGCGAGTCGCTGCGCTGCCGCGGCAACGAAAGGCATCACGCTTTCTTGTTATTGCGCTGAGGAATACAGTATCGAAAAGGGCGTTGCAAGAGGGCGCCGGGCAGAGAGCAAGGCACGGGGGCCGAGATGAGAAGGCTGAGTATCGCAGACAGCAACTTCCTGCTGGCGGAGAACCGGGAGACGCCCATGCATGTGGGCGCGCTGAATGTCTACACGCTGCCGAAGGGCGTCTCGCAGCGCCGCTACATGAAAGAGCTTTTGTCCATACTGCGCCGCGACGACCCGCTGCTGCCGCCGTTCGGCGAGCGGCTCGATCCCGGCCTGCTCGGCAGGACCGGACTGGTGCGGCACTGGGTCCCGGACGAGCACATGGACATGGAGTACCACGTGCGCCACGCGGCTCTGCCGAAGCCGGGCCGTTACAGGGAGCTGTTCGCGCTGGCCTCGCGGCTGCACAGCACGCTGCTGGACCGCAACCGACCGCTGTGGGTGATGTACGTAATCGAGGGCCTGAGGAAGCGCCAGTTCGCCACCTACTTCAAGGTGCATCACTGCGCCATCGATGGCGCGCGGGGCGTGCACCTGATGCAGAGCATGCTGTCGCCCTCGCCGGAAGGCCATGTCGACTACTCGTCGTTGTCGCTGCAGGCCTGGGAGACCTACAAGCACCGGATCGGTAGCAAGAGCGCCGCCGGCGCGCCCTCGCCGACGGACCTGAAGGCGGTGGCCGAGGCGCTGCGCCAGCAGCTCGGCGTCACGGTGGACGTGCTGAGCGGGCTGCGCCGTTACGGGCAGGTGTGGCTGGGCATGGGCGGCAGGCTGGCCGCGCCATGGCACCGGGTGCCCCATGGGCTGCTCACGCAGAAGATATCCGGCTCTCGGCGTCTGGTGGCGGAGTCATGGCCCTTCGACCGGGTACACGACGTGGGCAGGGCACTGGGTGCCACGCTGAACGACGTGGTGCTGTCGATGTGCGCCGGCGCCCTCCGGCGCTATCACGAATCCCAGGGTGAGTCGCTGGACCGCCCGCTGAAGGCGCTGGCGCCCATCTCGGTGCGCACTGGCGGTGACATCGATTCGGCCAACGCCATCGGCTTTATCATCACCAGCCTCGCCACGGACATCCCGGATCCCGAGCGCCGCCTGCGCACCATCCAGGCCTCTATGCAGGCAGGCAAGAATCTGTACGCGACCCTCTCGCCGGAGGCGGCCAGCCTGTTCACGGCCGTCGCCTTCTCGCCCATGCTGCTCACCAATTTCCTCGGCACGGCGAACTGGTTCCCCGCCTACAACCTGGTGATCTCCAACGTGCCGGGCCCGAAGCAGCCGATGTACTGGAACGGGGCGCCGCTGGACGGCATCTACCCCATGAACATCGTCGTCCACGGCCAGGCGATGAGCATCACGCTGGTCAGTTATGCCGGCAACCTCGACTTCGGCATCGTCGCCTGTCGCCGGTCCGTGCCGCGGGTGCAGCGGATGCTCCGATATCTCGAGGAATCGCTGACCGAACTGGAGTCCGTCGCCGGCACCCGGGCCGCCTGAGGCCGGTCAGGGGTTGGCGTAGATCTCCACGGCCACCCGGCCGTCGGTACCGATGCTGGCCCGGTACATGCCTGGCGTGTTGTGTGGCATGGCGATATTGCCCGCGGCGTCCATGGCGATGACGCCGCCGTCGCCGCCGGCGGCCGGCAGCACCTCGTGGATCAGCCGGCCGGCGGCCTTATCAATGCTCATGCCGTCGCGCACGTGCTCGCAGATGCTGTGGGCGACGACGTAGCGGATGAAGTACTCGCCGGTGCCGGTGGCGCTGACCGCACAGGTCTCGTTGTTCGCATAGGTGCCGGCGCCGATGATCGGCGTGTCGCCCACCCGGCCCCAGCGCTTGTTGGTGAGGCCGCCGGTGGAAGTGCCCGCCGCCAGGTTGCCGTGCCGGTCCAGCGCAACCGCGCCCACCGTCGAATACCAGCGCCCGGCCTCGCCGGCACGCGCCGCAGTCTCCGCCTTTTTCGCCTCCTGCAGCTGGCGCCAGCGGCGCTCGGTGTGGAAATAGGCGGGGTCCACCAGCTCGAAACCCTGTTCCACCGCGAAAGTCTCCGCGCCTTCCCCGATCAGCATCACGTGGCGGGATCCGGTCATGACGGCGAGCGCCAGGTCGATGGGATTGGCGATGTGGCGTACCGCCGCCACCGCGCCGGCATTGAGCGTGGCGCCGTCCATCACCGAGGCGTCAAGCTCGTTCTCTCCCTCGGCGTTGAACACCGCGCCCTTGCCCGCGTTGAAGAACGGCGAGTCCTCCAGAATGTTCACGGCGGCCTGCACCGCCTCGAGGCTCGTACCGCCCTTCGTCAGCACCCGGTGGCCGACTCGCGCAGCCTTTTCGAGCTCGGCGCGGATGGCCGCCTCCTGCTCCGGCGTGGTCTCCTCCCGGCTCATGGTGCCGGCGCCGGCGTGGATAGCGATGGCGACGGGGGCTTCGGCGGCCTGGAGCGGGGACGGCGTGGCCTTGCCCGCCATCGTCGCGACAGTCATGGCCACGACAGGTGCAACGATCAGCGCCAGGACGCGGATGGAGTGCTTCATGGTGTCTCGTGGTCGGTGAGGGTCAGGCTTCGGGCATCTCGTAGAAACTGAATCGCGTGCCCTTCTCGCCGGTCACGATAACACGGCAGTCCCCCCAGCTCTCGGGAATGTTCCACTGCACCCCCGGGCGGACGGTATCGGTGACCCGCTGCCAGTCACAGCGGATCTCCAGCTCGTCGGCCACGCCCTGGATATCCGCAATGGTGAAGGCCTTGCGGAGAGGGCGGTAGTGCCAGCTGGACCGGCATTCGTCACAGGCGGCGCCGTCGCCGATGCTTGCTTCCACCAGCAGCGGGGCAGGGCCTGACGCGGCATCGCGAATCCTTGCGACGACGTCCCGGAGCGCTCCGAGGCCTTCGTCGCCGCCGGTTGCTTCGACGTACTCCTCGTAGGTCGCCAGCGCGGAGCCATAACGCCCGAGGCGGATCTTCAGAGCGAGTACCGAGCGCAGCAGCGAGTGGTAGAGTTCGTCCTCGATCCATGCGCCGTCACTCGCGATCGTGCGCTTGAGCGCGGCGAGTTGAGCCGACTCGTCGCCTCGTTCCCCCGCGACGATGGCTTTCAGCATCCACAGACGGGCAATCTCGTACGCGTTCAACGCCTCGTCTGTCTCGGTTTCGATGATGAGCGAGCCTGCTTCGTCGATCCGCCCCTCGTCGAGCAGCCGCGAAATCTCCCGGTGCGCACTGCGATACTTCTTGCCGGCGCCGAGCGCCTTCGGCTCGAGCTCGAATCGGACCATCATGGCCGTTTGGCATTGCTGCACGGGTTGCCCCTCGAGCGTGGCGGGCTCGTAGCGCCACTTGCGCACGACGTCGAGGGCAGCCTCCTCGAAACGGGGGCTGCCGCTCGAATCCTCGACGATGGGGTCTTCCACGGCTCCTTCCTCGGTCACGACGAAGCTGAGTTTCACCCATCCCGCGCGACCGCGATTCAGTTCGTAGCGGGGATACTCCGGCGCGTAGCGTCTTACCGGCTTCGCCATGGTGCCGTATGTGAGCCGGGACTCATGCGTGTCATCCGCCGTGCCAGGTGCGGGAAGACCGCCCGACAACAAAAACACGAGCGCCGCCGCCGGTATTGCCGCTCTCCCTGTGCCGTGTCGCCGCTTCATCATATCCATGCCCCCTCAGTCACCAGTGATAAAAATAGACCAGATGAGGCGAGGAGACAACGGAGCGATCCAGGCGCAGGCCGCGACCGACGACCTCCTCCTGCTAGACTGCCGGCCACCGGACCCTGCGAGCGTGATTCCATGGCCGAGCATCCCGTTAACATCCGCCTGATCGACCACGTGGTCATCCGGGCGAAGGATCCTGACGCCCTGCTGGCGTTCTACGAAGTGGTGCTTGGCTGCCCGCTGGAGAAGGATCAGGCCGGCATCGGCCTGTATCAGCTGAGGGCGGGCGCCTCTCTGATTGACATCGTCGCCGTCGACGGCGAGCTCGGCCGCAACTTTCCGCAACCGCCGGCGGACGATGCTCCGAACATGGATCACTTCTGCGTGCAGGTGGAGCCGTGGGATGTCGACGCCATCCGGCAGCACTTGCGGGAGCACGGCGTGGAGGCCGGCGAAGTCGTGCAGCGCTACGGCGCGCAAGGCTACGGGCCGTCCATCTACATCCGGGACCCGGAGGGCAACACCGTGGAGCTGAAGGGACCGCCCGCGGACGCGGCCGGCGGCTAGCGGCCGCTTACTCCTTGCGCTCGACCCGCTCGTCCACCCGTTCGGCCATGTCGCGCAGTCCTTGCGAAATCTCCACCCGGTAGGGGTCGGCCGCAACCGGCAGCAGCGAGAGGTCTCTGGGCAGGGCGGCCATCTGCGCTGCCGCCCGGTCGCGGATGTCGGTCAGCGGCTCCGGCTCGCCCAGCCGTTCGCCGGCCCGCATGACCGGCCCCAGCAGCGGTTCGCCGTCCAGCGCTTCGTCCACCAGGCCGATCACGTCGTGGTCGAAGCGGCCGTCGTCCCGGTAGTGGCGGAACACCTGCTTGCGGCCCGGCCAGGTGGCCTTGCCGGCCGATTTCTTGCGCCGCGGGATGCCCGCGTACTCCTGAATCTTGTACACGCAGTCGAGATAGGGGGCGTCGGCGGAGACGTCCAGGTCCGTGCCCACCCCGTAGCCCGTCGCCGGTATGCCGGCGGCGGCCAGGCCGGCGATGCGGTCTTCGTTCAGACCGCCGCTGACCATGATCTCGATGTCCTCGCAGCCGCCCTCGTCGAGGATGCGGCGCACGGCTTTGGCGCTGGCATAGAGATCGCCGCTGTCGATGCGCACGCCGCGGATCGTGAAGCCTTCCGGCTCGAGCTTGCGGGCCAGCTCGAGCACCTTGCGCGCGCCTTCCCCGGTGTCGTAGGTGTCGATGAGCAGCACGGTGTTCTCCGGCTGGCTGCGGCAGAAGTCCTCGAACGCCTGCATCTCCGAGTCGTGGGCCTGGATGAACGAATGCGCCATGGTGCCGAAGACCGGGATGCCGTAGAGCTCGTGGGCGAGTACAGTAGCGGTCCCGTCGAAACCGCCGATCCACCCTGCTCGCGCGGCGAACAGGCCCGCCTCGGACCCGTGGGCCCGGCGCAGCCCGAAGTCGACCAGCCGCTGGTGGTCGTGGGCCGCCAGGCGAATGCGCGCCGCCTTGCTGGCGATCAGCGTCTGCATCTGCAGCAGGTTCACCACGCGTGTCTCGATGAGCTGGGCTTCGGGCAGCGGCGCCACCACCCGGACGATGGGTTCGTTGCCGAAGAAGACCGTGCCCTCCGGCATGGCGTCCACGTCGCCGGTGAAGCGCATGCCGGCCAGCGAATCGATGAAGGCATCGTCCAACTTTCCCGTACGCCGCAGGGCCTCCAGGTCACCGGCTTCGAAGCGGAAATCGACGAGGTAGTCGAGCAGCTGCTCCAGGCCCGCCGCCAGCAGGAAGTTGCGATGGTCCGGGAGCTTGCGCACGAAGAACTCGAACACGGCGGTGTCGTCCATGCCGATGTGCCGGTAGGCCTGCAGCATCGTGAGCTGATAGAGATCGGTCAGGTTCGGGCTGCCGAGGCGTTCGAGCCAGGGGGGATGGCTCAGGGGATCGCTCATGTGGGGGGCTCCTTGACTCAGGCCGCTTCCAGGTGCTCGAAGTCGGTCTTCACCGCGCCGTCCTTCTCCATGGCGGTCACGGCCTTTTCGCCGTCGTCCGGCTCGACGTTGACGGCCCTGACCGCGTCCTCCAGCAGCACGACCTCGTAGCCGTTCACCAGCCCGTCCCGCACGGTCTCGCGCACGCAATAGTCGGTGGCCAGTCCGCCCACGAACACGCGCTTCACGCCGCGCTCCTTCAGCCACTGGTTCAGCCCGGTGCCCTGGAAGCCGCTGTAGGCCTCCTCGTCCGGAGTCTCGGCCTTGGAGATCACCTTGGTATCGCCGTGCAGGTCCAGATCGGTGGCGAATGCCGCGCCCTTCGTGCCGGCGACGCAATGCGGCGGCCAGGGCCCGCCCTGCGCCTCGAACGAGCAGTGGTCCTCCGGATGCCAGTCCCGGGTGGCCACGATGGGCAGCCCCAGGTTCTCGAACAGCTCCGAGTACTTGTTGAGGACGGGGATCACCTCGTCGCCTTCCGGCACCCCCAGCGCGCCCCCGGGCAGGAAGTCGTTCTGTACGTCGACCAGGATGAGCGCGTCGCCCTTGTGTGGCTTCAGCAGTGCGTCTCTCGGGGCCATGGATTCCTCCGGTCCGTTGATGTACCTACTGTAACAGTGGGCCTGCTCCACTAGCATCTCAAGGGTGAAGGTATTCGCGCCTGCCACCTCCCGCACCTTCGCCGAGGCGGTCTGCGATCGGCTCGGCACCGCCCCGGCACGCCTGCGCGAGCGCGATTTCGACGACGGCGAGCACAAGATCCGACCGCTCGAGCCGGTGCGAGGCGACGACGTCTACGTCGTCCATTCCCTCTACGGCGAGCCGGACCAGAGTGTCAACGACAAGCTGTGCCGGCTGATATTCCTGCTGGGTGCGCTGCGCGACGCCGGCGCGGGGCGGCTCACCGCCGTGATCCCCTATCTCGCCTACGCCCGCAAGGACAGGAAAACCAAGAGCCGCGATCCGGTCACCACCCGCTACGTGGCGGGCATGCTGGAGTCATCCGGGCTGGACCGGGTGGTCGCGCTGGACGTGCACAACCTCGCGGCCTACCAGAACGCGTTCCGCTGCCGCAGCGAGCACCTGGAGGCGAAGCGGCTGTTCGTCGAGCACATCCGGGAACGGATCGGCGACGAGCCCATCGCCGTCGTTTCCCCCGACGTGGGCGGCGTCAAACGGGCGACGGCATTCCGCGAGGCGCTGGAGGAGGCCCTCGGCCGCGAGGTCGGCGACGCCTTCATCAACAAGAAACGCAGCCGGGACGTGGTGAGCGGGGATACGGTGGTGGGCGACGTCGAGGACCGTGTGGCGATCCTGCTGGACGACCTCATCAGTACCGGCACCACGCTGGCCCGGGCGGCCGGCGCCTGCCGGGAACTCGGCGCGCGCCGCGTATTCGCGGCGGCCACCCACGGACTGCTGGTGGATCCGGCCAGCGAGAAGCTCGCGGTACCGGCGCTGGACGGCGTGATTGTCACCGACAGCGTGACGCCGCTCGGCCGCATCACCGACGCCTTCGCGGGCCGGCTGACCACCCTGAGCGTGGCGCCCCTGATCGGTGATGCCATCCGATGCCTGCACGAGAACGGCTCGCTCGTGCGGCTGCTGGGGGAGGAGGAAGACTAGGCGCGGTTCCGGCCCGCCAGGGCCTCGTCGATGAACTGCCGGGCGAGGGCCATGTAGTGGCGCGCCTCGGCGATGTAGTGCTCCCGGTCGAACGAGGGGTCTTCCAGGTGCCAGGCCGAAAGCACGGCCCGCACCATCGCGCGCCGGCTGAAGTAGCAGGCCATCAGGGACGGCTCGGGCGTATCGGCGCTCGCCGCCTGCCAGGTCGCCAGCAGGCGGTCGCGCAGATCCCGTCCGCCGGCCCGCTCGCATTCCAGCGCGAGGAAAGCCACTTCCTCGGCGCTGTCCTGCACGCGGAGATCCCGCGAGAATTCCAGGCAGTCGATGACGGCGAAGCGCTCGCCCAGGTAGACGTGCTCGGGCCGCAGGTCGCCGTGGGCCTCGACGATATGTCCCGCCTCCGCCCGCGCGCCGATCGTCTGCCGATTGGCGCGCACATAGCGGCGCTGGTCGTCGAGGATGCCGGGCCAGGGGTCGTCGGACAGTGCGTCGTCGAGCGCTTCCAGATGCCGCTGCTGTTCGTCGTTCTGGGCCAGCAGACGGGAGACGTAGGCCTCGGCTTCCAGCCGCTCCGGCGCGAGACCCGCGTAGAACTCCGCGAGGTGGTGCGCCAGCCGGGCCAATTGGTCGTCGCCGAGCCGGCCGCGCTCGATCCGCTGCTCCAGCATCTGTTCCTCGGGCAGTCGGCGCATCTTCACCAGCCAGTCCACCGCGCGGCCTTCGCCGCCCAGATGCAGGGAGCCGTCCGGGTCCTCGGTGAGGGGCACGACGTCGAGGTATACCCAGTCTGCCAGGCGGCGGTTCAGCCGGAGCTCCTCGCGGCAGTAGTATTCCCGATCTTCCAGACGCCGATAGTCGATCACCTGCGCCCGGATCGCCTTCTTCATCTTCCAGGCGTGACGGTCGGTGAGGAATACCCAGGCGAAGTGGGTTTCCACCGGCTCGACGGCCGATACCGGCTCCGGATAAGTGGAGGGTGACGCCAGGAAGCGGACCTTGCGTCCGGCCTCCCCGGAGCGGTCCTCCTGCGTGTCCTGCGAGCGGGTGCCCTGGTCGTCCGGCGTCGAGGGAGTCACGGCGCCATTATAGGCTGGATCGCGGCCGTTACGGATTTGCACCGCCGGCACACGGCGTCACACTTGGGGTGAACTCGGCAAGGAGAGCGAGATGACGGTATTCGCAGACCGGAGGGAGGCCGGCGGGGAGCTCGGGAAAGCGCTCCGCAGCCGCGCGAAGGCCCGCTCATCGCTCGTGCTCGGGCTGCCCCGGGGCGGCGTCCCGGTGGCCGCCGAGGTCGCGACAGCACTCGAAGGGGAACTGGACGTGCTCGTCGTCCGCAAGATCGGTGTGCCGGGCCAGCCGGAACTGGCCGCCGGCGCCATCGCCTCGGGTGGCGTGCAGGTCCTGTCGGATCGGGTCATGGGCATGACGGGGCTCGGCGAGGAAGACCTGCGCCTGGTCGTCGAACGCGAGCAGGCGGAACTCGAGCGCAGGGAGAAGGCCTATCGCGGCGACCGGCCGCCGCTGGCCGTGGGCGGCCGCGAGGTGATCCTGGTCGACGACGGCATGGCCACCGGCTCCACCATGCTCGCGGCCGTGAGAGCCGTGCGCAAACTCGGCGCCGAACGTATTATCGTCGCGGTGCCAACAGCATCCAGCGAGGCTGCGGCAGACATGGGGCAGGAAGCCGACGAAGTCGTCTGCCTGGATACCCCGTCGCCCTACATGGCCGTCGGCTACTGGTACAGGGATTTCGGCCAGACCAGCGATGAGGAAGTCCGGGAGCTGCTCCATGAGACCAAAACCGCAAGTACACGCACCGACCGATGACGTCCTCGGCGATCTCGATGCCGTCGGTATCGCCGAGCGGATAGCCGCCGGAGAGATCAGTGCGGCGGATGCGGTGGCGGCGGCCATCGCGAGACTGCGTGCCGTCGAGGGTGTGCTCAATGCCGTGGCGACTCCCCGTTACGACCAGGCCAGGCAGGAGGCCGCGGGCGCGGTCGGCAGCGGGTTGCTCGCCGGCGTGCCCTCTGCCATCAAGGACAACGTGGACCTTGCCGGCATGGTGACCCGCCACGGATCGCGTGCCACTCCCGAGCGCAACTACGACGCCGACAGCCCGATCACCGCCCAGTTCCGCTCGACCGGACTCCTCGCCATCGCCAAGACCGCGCTGCCGGAGTTCGGCCTCACCGCCACGACGGAGCGCACCTGGGGTCCGCCGACGCGCAACCCGTGGAACACGCGCCACTCCACCGGCGGTTCCTCGGGCGGGTCGGCGGCGCTGGTGGCGGCGGGTGTCGTCCCCATCGCCCACGGCAATGACGGTGGCGGGTCCACGCGCATACCGGCGTCCTGCTGCGGTCTGGTCGGGCTGAAGCCCTCCCGGGGCCGCCTGCTCACGGTGGAACTCGCCGAGCGGCTACCCGTCGACATCATCGCCGAAGGGGTTCTGACCCGCAGCGTGCGTGACACCGCCGCCTTCTATGCGGAGGCCGAGAAGCACCGCGCCGGTGCCGGCCTGTCGTCCCTGGGTTACGTCGATGGCCCGTCCACCACGCGGCTGCGCATCGGTTTTACGACGCGACATCCGCTCGGCGCCGCATGCCACCCGGAGGTCGTCGCAGCGGTCGAGAACGCCGCCGCCGTCTGTCGCGGGCTGGGTCACCGGGTGAAGGAGATCCCCGCGCTCGCGGATGCCCGTATGGCCGGCGATTTCTTCCTGTACTGGGCCCGTATGGCCACCGCCATCCGTTTCCTCGGCCGCTTCGCGTTCGGTCCCGGCTTCGACCGGCACGAGCTCGAGCCACTCACGCGGCAGCTGAGCCGGCATTATCTGCGAAACTTCTGGCGCAGCCCCGGCGCGATCCGCCGGCTGCGCCGCTTCGGCGAGGAACACCGGCGCCGCTATGCGGACTGCGACGTGATCGTGACGCCCGTGCTGGCGCGGCCGCCGGTGCCGCTGGGACACCTGGCGCTGGACATCGACTTCGACACGGCCGCGGAACGCCTGATGCACTACGCGGCGTTCACGCCGGTGCAGAACGTGGCCGGCACGCCGGCCATCTCGCTGCCGCTCGGTCAGAGCGTCGAGGGGCTGCCCATCGGCGTGCAGTTCGCCGCCGGCATGGGCGAGGAGCGTCGGCTGCTGGAGCTGGCCTATGAGCTCGAGGCCGCCGTGCCCTGGACGTACTCGGATTCCGGTATGTAAGTACCACGGCAGCGGCCGGCCGCCCGCATCTGTTACGGTGCAGCCATGGCAGAAAACAAACCGCTGATCGCCCGCGGCTTTCCGTTGTTCACCATCTTCGGCTTCGAGGTGAAGCTGAATCTCACCTGGCTGCTGCTGGCGCTGCTGATCACCTGGACCCTCGCCGAGGGGTTCTTCCCGGAGCGTTACCCCGACCTCGCGACGCAGACCCGCTGGTGGATGGGCATCGCCGGCGCCTTCGGGATCCTGTTCTCCATCGTCTTCCACGAGCTGTCCCATTCCCTGGTGGCCCGCTACTACGGGCTGAAGATGGGCGGCATCACGCTGTTCGTGTTCGGCGGCGTGGCGGAGATGCGCCACGAGCCGAAGGAGCCGAAGGTGGAGCTGCTGATGGCCGGCGCCGGCCCGCTCTCGAGTCTGGTGCTGGCGGGCATCTGCTGGGTGCTGCACGCGGGGGCGCAGGCGTCAGGTCTGCCGACGCCGGTGACCGGCGTACTCTATTACCTCGCGGTGATCAACGTGGCGCTGGCCGTGTTCAACCTGATCCCGGCCTACCCGCTGGACGGCGGGCGCATGCTCAGGGCCACCCTCTGGGCCTGGCGCAGGGACATCCGCGATGCGACGCGCATCGCCAGCAACATGGGTTCGGGCTTCGGCCTGATCCTGATATTCCTGGGCGTGCTGTCGCTGATCCAGGGCTTCTTCGTGGGCGGCATGTGGTACATCCTGATCGGCCTGTTCGTGCGTGGGGCCGCAAAAGGCTCCTACCGTCAGCTGATCGTCCAGCAGTTACTGGAGGGTCGCCGGGCGCGGGACGTGATGAATACCGACCCGGTGACCGTGGAGCGGTCCCTGAGCCTGCGGAACTTCGTGGACGACTACGTCTATCGCCACCGCTCCCGCCTGTTCCCCGTGGTGCAGGAGGGCGAGTTGAAGGGCTGCGCCACCGTGGAGCGGGTGAAGCAGATCCCCGAGGAGCAGTGGGAGCAGACGGCCGTCGCCGACATCGTCGACGCCTGCTCCGACGAGAACACGGTGGGCCCGGACGAGGAACTCACCGACCTCGCCTCCAGCCTGTTCGGCGCCTCCGCCGGCCGTCAGCGCCTGGTGGTGGAGGACGGCCGCCTGCTGGGTGTCGTCTCCGTGGACGATCTGCGCGAGCTGCTGCAGCTCCGGCTGGAGCTGGGCGACGACGCCGAAGCGCCGGGCGGCCGCAGCTAGGCGGCGGGTCAGCGCACGACCATGACGGTGACCGGGGCGCTGGACGCTACATAGGCCGCATTGGAGGCGAACATGCGGTCGTCCACGTCGGGGATATGGGAGGCCATTACCACCAGGTCGGCACCGCTTTCCTCGAGCGCCCGCATGAGCGCTTCACGCACATCCAGGCGGTCGTCCTCGGGTATGACCGCCCGCGCCGTCGCCTCGAAACCGTGCCGTTCCGCCTGGTCCAGGGCGAAGGAGTCGAGCGCCTCGCGGAACTCGTCGGCCCGGCCGGCGTTGAGAGGGCCGGGCGCGACGCTGACGAAGCAGACCGGTACGCGGTAGCCGGTGGCGAGGCCGGCGGCGGTGCGCAACGCCTTGTCCAGGCTGGCGAGGTGGGCCAGGTCCACTGGCACCATGATCTTGTGATATAGGCTCGACAATGCTTCTATCGCGACGCGGCTTGAGCCGGCAACCGGTATTCTTGCACGATCCATGCGCCGAGACATGGGCCGGAACCGACACACGCCTGACCCGGGACACCGCCGATGAAAGCATCAGACCTGCTGGTACGCTGCCTCGAGGCCGAGGGCATCGAATACATCTTCGGTGTGCCCGGCGAGGAGAACGCGGACTTCATGCTCTCGCTGGAGGGCAGCGAGAAAATTCGCTTCGTGCTCACCCGCCACGAGCAGGGCGCGGCCTTCATGGCGGAGATCTACGGGCGCCTCACCGGTAACCCGGCCGGCTGCCTGGGCACGCTGGGGCCCGGCGCCACCAACCTCATCACCGGCGTGGCGGATTCCAACATGGACCGCGCGCCCATGCTGGTGCTGACCGGCCAGGGCTCCACGCTGCGCCTGCACAAGGAGTCGCACCAGATCATGGACGTGGTCGGCATGTTCGAGCCGGTCACCAAATGGGCGACGACCATCCACAACGCGCGCACCATCCCGGAGATCGTCAGGAAGGCGGTGCGCCTCGCGCGCACCGAGAAGCCGGGCGCCGTGCACATCGAACTGCCCGAGGACGTGGCCAAGCGGGAGGTGGAGACCGAGCCGATGGAGCCGCGTCGCTTCCGCCGCCCCGGCCCGGACGACAAGATCACCGACCGGGCCTTCGCCATGCTGGCCGAGGCGAAGCGCCCGGTGATCATCGCCGGCAACGGCGCCATCCGCCGCCGGGCCTCGAAGCAGCTCAGGACCTTCTGCGAGTCCACCGGCATCGGCGTGCTGAGCACGTTCATGGCCAAGGGCGCCGTGGACATGGACGCCGACTACTGCCTCTACACCATCGGTCTCGGCGCCAAGGACATCCCGACGCTCGCCATCGACGAGGCGGATCTGGTGATTACGCTCGGCTTCGACATGGTGGAGTACCACCCGCGGCTGTGGAACCCGAACCGGGACAAGACCATCATCCACGCCGACTTCCTGCCCGCGGAGATCGACCAGCACTATCACCCGCAGGTGGAGCTGGTGGGCGACCTCGCCCACACGCTGTGGATGCTGAACGAGCGGGTGCGCGAGCGCGGCCTGCCGGACTTCGACCTGGCCTCCCAGCACGCGGTGCGCGAGCGCATGACGGAAGAACTCGCGATTTACGCCGACGACGATACCGAGGGCGTGATCCGGCCCCAGAAGATGTTGTGGGATGCCCGCCGGGTGATGGGCCCGTCGGACATCCTGTTATCCGACGTGGGCGCCCACAAGATGTGGATCGCCCGGCACTATCATTGCCACGAGCCCAACACCTGTCTGATCCCGAACGGTTTCTGTTCCATGGGCTCGGCGCTGCCCGGGGCCATCGCCGCCAACATCGTGTATCCGGAGCGCAAGGTGCTCGGCATCGCCGGTGACGGCGGCTTTCTGATGAACGTGCAGGAGATGGAGACGGCGCACCGGCTCGGCAGCGACATCGTCATGCTGGTCTGGGAGGACGGCGGCTATGGGCTGATCAGCTGGAAGCAGGAGGACGAGTTCGGCCGCCATACCGCACTCGGCTTCGGCAACCCGGACTGGCTGCAGCTCGCGGAGTCCTTCGGCTGGGGCGGGCACCGGGTCGAGCGCTCGGCGGAGTTCCGCGCGACGCTGGAGGCGGCCTTCGCGGAGAAAGGCCCGAGCCTGGTGGTGGCCCCGGTGGACTACCGGGAGAACCGCGAGCTGACCCGCCGCCTCGGCGAGATCATCGGGGCGGGGATCGTGGGGGGCTGATCGGGCCGCGGCCCGCCGGGCCCCAGGCGAGCATCAGCTGGCCGGCGTAGTAGAGCGGCAGGCTCCAGACGTACGGCGGGAACTCGGGCTGCAGGAACTGCCGCGCGGCGACGCCCAGATCCGAGAAGTAAAAGGCCATCGCGCCTGCCGGTAGCAGCCAGGTAGCGCCGGCCCCGCGGGCGCCCATGGCGCCGATCACCATGAGATTGATGACGACGAGGTAGGCGAGCACCGGGATGCGCATCCCGCCGCCTACGTGGGGCATCAGCCAGATGGCGACACCGCTGGAGAAGAGCAGCACCGCGAGCGCCGCGCCGGCCACCCAGCCGAGGTCGACGCCGCGCAGCAGGAAGGCGGTGAGGTAGGCGAGGTGCGCCAGCAGGAAGGCGCTGAGCCCCAGCAGGAACCAGGTGTCGGTGGTGCCGAGCAGGAACGCATCGCCGAACCAGGACAGGCCGAGACCGGCGAGCAGTGCCCGGCCCCAGCCGCTCTCCGGCGCCCCGGCCGAGACGGCGACGACGATGAAAGCGGTGGATGCCGTCAGCTTGGCGATCGCCGCCGCGATGGCGAGCCCCTGCAGCTGGAAGCTCACCAGTGCCGCGCAGGCGGCCAGCGATATCAGCGTCCACAGAGTGGGGCGGCGCATCATCCGGCACCGTTTACGGATTGAAGCCGACGGCGTCGCCGACGTGGATGGTCAGCACGAGGAAGACAATCGCCAGCGCGAACAGTTTGACCAGCAGCGGCACGATGAAGCGCACCCAGGCAGTGTAGGGGATACGCCCGAGGGCGAGCGCTCCCATCACCAGCGCGCTGGTGGGCACGACCATGTTGGTGAAGCCGTCGCCGAACTGGTAGGCGAGCACGGCGGTCTGCTGCGGCACGTCCGTGAGCGTGGCCAGCGGCGACATGATCGGCATGGTGACGAAGGCCTGGCCGCTCCCGGACGGGATGAAGAAGTTGCAGATGGTCTGCACGGCGAGCATACCCACCGCCGAAGCCTCCGGGCCGAGTTCGGTCAGCACGCCCGCGATGGCATGGATCACGGTGTCGATCACCTGGCCGTCGGAGAGCACCACCTCGATGGAGCGGGCGAAACCCACCATGAGTGCGGCTGCGGTCATGTCGGCGGCACCGCTGATGAAGGTGCGGCTCGTTTCTCCTGCCGGGATGCGGCCGATGATCGCCGCCAGCAAACCGATACCGAGGAACACCGCGTTCAGTTCGGGGATGTACCAGCCGTGCGCCTGTACGCCCCAGACGAATCCGACGATGCCGCCGACGAAGACCGCGAGCACGGCGATGCGGCTCGGTGAGAGCTCGACGTCGTGGGGCGGCTCGAAGCCGGTGGAGTAGTCCACGTGCGCCACCAGGCTGGTGGACGGGTCGCGCTGCACCCGGCGCGCGTAGCGGTAGAGATGGTGGAAGGCCACGGCCAGGAAGGCGGCCATCATCACGAGGCGGAACTGCCAGCCCGAGGTGATGGGCAGGCCCGCGATGTTCTGCGCAATGATGACGCCGAAAGGGTTGGTGCCGGCGCAGGCCCAGCCGATGCCGTAGGGGATCCACACCATGCCCATGGCCACGATGGCGTCCATGCGCATCGCCAGGCTCATGGTCACGACGATCGGCACCAGCGGCACGTATTCCTCGCCCATGCCGATGGTGAAGGCACCGAGGCTGAACATCACCAGACAGCCGGCGATGAGTATCCACGGACTCGCACCGAGCCGGGCGACGGACTTGTGCAGCACCGCGTCGATGGCGCCGGTGCGACGCAGGACCGCGATGACGCCGCCGACGATGAAGATGAGGAAGATGATGTCCTGGGCGGCGGCCATGCCCTTCGGGATGGCCATGAGGAAGTGCCAGGGTGGTATCTCGGCGCGCTCTTCGGCGGTCACCCGCTCGTAGGTGCCCTCGACCACCATCGAGCGGCCCGGATTGTCCGGGTAGGGCTGGCGCTCGAACTGCCCCTGCGGGATGGCGTAGACCAGCAGCTGGGCCACGACGATGATCGAGAAGATCAGTGCCAGCGAATCGATGGACCAGCCGCGTTTGGTCATGCGTCTCCCCCGCCGAACGACCCGGTAGGAGGGCCTTCAGGCCCGATGCCTGAATGGGCATGTAGGAGGGGCTTTAGCCCCGATTCATTTTCCGATCGGGCCTGAAGGCCCTCCTACTCGTTCATCCCCGGTTTTCAGGTCTTCGACGCGTCGAAGATGCTCTGGATCGCGTCGTCGAGCATCTTGTTGAACTCGTCGTCGCTCTGCTTGACCGACAGGCCCTCGGTGAGCGCCCGCGAGAAACTCGCCACCATGCGATGCTGCTTCTTAAGCCGCTCGTCGGCTTCCTTGCGGCTGTAGCCGCCCGACAGCGCCACCACCTTCAGCACGTTCGGATGGTCGATGCAGTCCGAGTAGAGATTGTCCACCTCGGGCAGCGTCAGCTTCAGCATCACGAGCCTGCCGTCTTCCAGCTTGTCGAGGTGCTCCATGATGTGCCGGTGCAGGATGGACTCGGCCTCCGTCTTGTCCGGGCAGTGGATGTCCACCTCCGGTTCGATGATCGGCACGAGACCGGCGTCGATGATCTGCTCCGCCACCTCGAACTGCTGCCCGACAATGGCCTTGATGCCGTCCTCGTTCGCCTGCTTGATCACCGAGCGCATCTTGGTGCCGAAGATGCCCTTGTCCTTCGCCTTCTTCAGCAGCGCGTCGAGGCCGGGGATGGGCTTCATGAGCTGGACACCGTCCTTCTCGTCCGCCAGGCCCTTGTCCACCTTCAGGATGGGCACCACCCGCTTGACCTCCCACAGGTACTCGGCGGTGGGCCGGCCCTCGATCTCCCGGTCCATGGTGTTCTCGAACAGGATGGCGGCCAGGATGCGGTCGCCGTTAAAGGCCGGGCTGGTGATGATGCGGCTGCGCATCTGGTGGACGAGGTCGAACATCTGATCCTCGTTGGACCAGGCATTCTCGTCGATGCCGTAGAGGCGCAGCGCCTTCGGCGTGCTGCCGCCGCTCTGGTCCAGCGCTGCGATGAAGCCGTCTTCCTTCCTGAATTTCTCGAGTTGCTGATCGAAGTTGCTCACGGTAAGCCTCGTCGTGTGGTTGTTCGTGGGGTGATGCTGCCATTCTACGTCATGGAGAGCGGCGGGCGGAAAATGCGGCGGTGCGCCATCCGGGCCGTCAGCCCGCAGCCGGCACGCTCAGGTAGCGCTCGCCGCGGTCGCACAGCACCGTGACGACGGTATGGCCGGGGCCGAGTTCCCGCGCCACCCTGGTGGCGGCCAGCACGTTGGCGCCGGAAGAGATGCCCACCAGAAGGCCTTCTTCTGCCGCCAGCCGGCGCGCGGCGGCCTTGGCATCCTCGGTGGCGATGCGCACGACCTCGTCGATCTCGCCCAGGTCCACGAGATCCGGGATGAAGCCGTCCGCGAGCCCCTGGATGCCGTGCCTGCCCGGCACGTCGCCGGACATGACGGCGGATTCGTTCGGTTCCACGGCGACGATACGGGCCGGCACGTCCGCGCCGCGCAGCGCCCGGGAGACGCCCATCAGCGTGCCGCCGGTGCCCACACCCATCACGAAGGCATCCAGCCGCCCGCCCGTCTGACGCACGATCTCGGGGCCCGTCGTCATCTCGTGGGCCGCCGGGTTGTCCACGTTCTTGAACTGGCGCGGCAGGAAGACCCGGGGGTCCCTCGCCGCCTCCTCCTCGCTCTCACGCACGGCGGCCTGGATGTCGTTGATCTCCTCCAGCAGCCGCAGCTCGGCGCCCAGCAACTCGATCATGCGGCGCCGCTCCTCGCTCACCGTCTTCGGCATGACAATGGTCACCGGGTAGCCGCGGATCGCTCCGATCATCGCCAGTGCGATGCCCGTGTTGCCGGAAGTGACCTCGAGGATGCGCGAGTCCGGCCCCAGGTCGCCGCGCCGCTCCGCCTCCAGGATCATGTGCCGGGCTATGCGGTCCTTGATGCTGCCGCCGGGGTTCAGGTACTCCGCCTTGGCGTAGACCTGGCAGCCTGTCTCCCCGCTGGCCGACTGCAGCAGCATCAGCGGTGTGCAACCGATGGAATCGAGCACGCCGGACGTTACGAGACAGGTCGGGCGCTCCCGGGGACAGGGGACGAACTGGACGGGTTCGCTGCTGACTGCGGACATCGGTCTACCTCGTGTTTATGCGGGGCGCAGGTCCACTACCTATGCCAGAACGGCCCGGGCCGGACCATACGTAGTGCCCGTCACCGGGGTGACGAAATTGCACAGCGGACCCCGATATGGAAAATGGAAACGCGACAAGTCGGTGCGGGGGATGCAAAGCATGACCGACGAGCGGGAGAAAGATCCGTTCTCGACCGGGGCAGGACTGGAACTCCTCTCACGTGTTTCCGGAAGCGGAGGCGAAGCGCTGATCGGCCGCGAGCTGGGGGGTTACCGCGTAACGGCGCTCATCGCCGAAGGCGGGATGAGCCGCGTGTACCGGGCAGAGCGCACCGACGGCAGCTTCGAGCGGGACGTTGCCATCAAGGTTTCCCCGGCGAGCGGTCTCAGCCGGGAGTTCCGGGAGCGCTTCCTGCGCGAGCAGGGCATGCTGGCCGGCCTCAATCACCCCAACATCTGCCAGCTCTACGACGCCCAGGTCACCGAAGAGGGCTGGCCCTACATCGTCATGGAACTGGTCGACGGCGTGCCCGTCGACGAGTGGTGCCGCGAGCGGGCGCAGGACCGGGAAGCCGTCGTCCGGCTGATGATCGGGATCGCCGATGCGCTGGCCTACGCCCATGCCCGGCTGATCGTGCATCGCGACATCAAGCCGTCCAATGTGCTGGTCAACGCGGAGGGTCGCCCGAAGCTACTGGATTTCGGCATCGCCAAGCTGCTCACGCCGGACGTCAGGGCGCTGACCCGGGTGTCGCCGATGACACCGCGCTATGCGAGCCCCGAGCAGCTCCTCGGCGATGAGGTGACCATCGCCTCCGACATCTACCAGCTCGGGCTTCTCTTCTGCGAGATGCTCACGGGCGAGGCGCTGAACCCGGACCAGACGCTGCCGGACGCCATCCAGCGGGCGGCTGGCGGACACGCCGTATTGATACCAGCGCCCCTACGCCAGCGTCTGCCCCGGGAACTCGTTCTGATCCTGGAGCAGTGCCTCAGGGTGGCGCCCTCGGAGCGCTACGCGGACGCCAACGCGCTGAAGAACGACCTCGAGGCGTGGCTGCGGGGCTTCCCGGTCAGCGCTGCCGGCCAGGGGGCCGGTTACCGCTTCCGCAAGTTGCTGGGCCGGAACCGGGCGACGGCGTTTACCGCGGCACTCGCAGCCGTGGCGATCGTCGGTGGCACGGCCTGGTACACCTGGCAGTTGCGCGAGGCGAGAACAAACGCCCAGATGCAGGCAGAGGCCGCAGCCCGGCAGGCCGACCGGGCCGGCAGGGTCTCGGCGTTCCTCGTCGATCTGCTGGCGGCCCCGGCACCCGAGAACGCGCGCGGCGAGGTGATTACCGCCAGACAGGTGCTCGATCGGGGTGTCGAGAAACTGGCAGGCGTAACCGGGATGGACGCCGATGTGCGTTCGAGTCTTCTGCTCACGATGGCAAGGTCGTACAAATCCCTCGGCGAGTACGATGAAGGCTCCAGGCTGCTGGACGAAGCCCTCGAACTGCGGCGCGGCGCTGACGGTGCGGACGCGCTCTGGTTCGCGGGCGCGCTGCAGGAGAAAGGCGATATTGCGCGGCTTTCCGGCAACTTCGAACAGGCCCTCGGCACGCTCGGGGAGGCGTTGGCCTACGCAAGGCGGGACGACGGCAGGGAAGCGCAGCATAGACGGGGCAGTATTCTCGATACGCTCGGAGTCGTGGCAACGGAACTCGACCGGTTGGGGGTGGCGCAGGACTATTACCAGGAGGCGCTCGCCCTCCGTACCGAGGTTCTCGGGCCCGACCACGTCGACACGCTTACGACTCTCGCGAACATCGGCGGCATCTACACCACGCAAGGCAGACACGAAGAGGCCCTGCCGCTGTACCAGCGAGCCGTTACCACCACGGAGAGGGTACTGGGGCCGGACCATCCGAATCTCCCGCCGCTGCTGGACGGACTGGCGAACAGCTACCGGAATACCGGCCGCATGGAGGAAGCCCTGGCGGTTACGCAGCGGTCGGTGACGCTCGCCCGTACCCTTCACGGTCCGGATCACCCGGAGGTGGCCTACACGCTTTCGGGCCTTGCGATCCTGCACGGTCGCAGTGGCGATCATGAGGCGGCGGCCGGGGTGATCGAGGAGGTCGTGCGCATCCTGTCAGAGGCACTGGGCGACGATCATCCGCACACTGCTTTCAATCGTCTCCGCCTCGCCAACTACTCCCTGCGACTCGGCCGGTATGACGAGGCCGAAGCGCTGATCGAGCAAATCCGACCCGTCTATGCCGACATGTCCCCTTCGATGCTCTCCGGTCGCGCCACGCTCGCGCTGGTGACCGCGCGACTGTACGCGCAGACCGCCCGCCCGCAGGCCGCGATCGACCAGTATCGGCTGGCGGCCGGTATCCGTGCCGAGGTGTTCGGCCCGGACAGCCCCAACATAGCCGGGCCGATCATCGAGACTGCGGCCCTGCAGGCAGAGACCGGCGATCTCGAGGGCGCTGCGGAGAGCTACCGGCGTGGTATCGTGGTCCTCGCCGCGGCCCTCGGCGAGGCGGATCCGGAAGTCGTCCGGCACATGGAATCGCTCGCCGCCGTGCTTGGCAGGGCAGGGCGTGAAGAGGACGTGCGCCTGCTCGAGGCCCGCATTGAATCGCTGCGTGCGGGCAGTCTCTAGCGCCGGGCGGCATCCGCCTGATTGCCAGCGGCCCGCGGCATGGCGCAAGCTACGGCGATGACCTCCCAGATTACGCTTCTCCTCGATTCCCACCGCGCAGGTGATGCGGATGCGCTGGATCGCCTCGCCGCTGCCCTCTACCCCGAGCTCAAGGCCATGGCCCGCCGCCGCACCGCCGGCAAGCCGGGCCTGGGGGCCACCACCCTGGTGCAGGAGACCTTCCTGAAGCTGCTCTCCGGCGGCGAACTGCAGCCGGAGGACCGGCGGCAGTTCTTCGCGCTGGCGGCGACGATCATGCGCCAGGTCATCGTCGACGAGGTCCGCTACGCCATGGCCGGCAAGCGCGACGGCCGCGAGGTGACGCTGACCGAGTCCGTCATGCCGACGGAGTCCCGGGAGAAGGCGGAGTTCCTGCTGGAAGTCGACGAGATGCTGGGCATCCTGGAAGCCGAGGACGAACGCCTGGCCCGGGTGTTCGAGTGCCGCTACTTCGCCGGCCTGACGACCGGCGAGACCGCCGAGGCGCTCGGCGTCTCCGAGCGCTCGGTCGAGCGGTTCTGGTCGTCCGCGCGTTCCCGCATCGCGGAGCTGATGGAGGACACCAGGGAGTAGAGCTGCCGGCGCCGGCCGGAGGCTGCATCCGCCCGCCGGCCCGCGCACTCCCGGAACAACGCCTTGCCGCCGCCGGGCACGAGCTGCTCGCGCACATCCGGGTCGGGGTCGCTGCGCTCCCCCGTCTGCCGAGGGCGCCTGGGCATCAGTAGTAGTGCTCCAGCGATAGGGTGATACGGTCTCGGTCGGCGAACTGGCCGAACAGGCCGTCGGCATCCCCGTGGAAAGCATCGAAGCCGATACGGAGACTGGTCTCGTCGCCGACCAGCCAGGTGAGCGCGCCGCGTACCATGCCGTCACCCTGCCCCACGTCGCCGTACCAGCGCAGCTCCGCCGACAGGCGGTCGTGGGCGAAGTTTCGCCGCAGGAACAGCGTGGCGAGGCGGTCCGTGGCCGGGCGCACCAGCCCGGCGGGCGCGGACTGGATGTGGTCCACGAGGTACTGCAGGCTGACGAAGGTATCGAAGGGCCCGCGGAAGTCCACGCCGAGTCCGGCCGTGTGCTGGTCCAGCGGTTCGGCGGCGAGCACGCCGCCGCGACTCAGGTTGAACTCCCGGCCGGGCCGCAACGCGAGTTCCGTCCTCAGCACGAACCGCCCGAGGGAGTAGGCGGCGCTCAGTCCGTAGAGCTCGCGGCGCTCGTAGTAGCGTTCGAGCACCGGCCCGGCCGGAGAGACCTTCACCCTTCCCAGGGGCTCGAAGTCGGAACCGGAGATCGCCACCAGCGCCAGGTCCCATCCGCCCAGCGTGCGGGAAAGTCGGAGGCCGACGGCGGAGTCCTCAAGACCGTGCTCCGGTTTGTCGGTGCGCACCGGCAGACCGGGTGTGCCGGCGGGTGTGCCGTAACGGAAACGCGGCGCGGTCAGTTCGAACCAGGCGCCGTCGGCCGGAATCTCGTGCCCGGTAGCATCCGGGATCCAGGCGAACTCCGTGCGCCACGGGCCGATATAGAGATCGGCGTAGGCGCTCCAGAGGCCGATGCGCGAATCCGCGAAGTCCGCCAGGATGAACTCCCGGAAGTGCTGCGGGTTGAGGGTATCGAGGACCTTGAGCCCGTCGAGGACGCCCCAGACGATCTGCTGCTTGCCGAGGCGCAGCAGGCCGCCGGGGAGGAAGAATTCGACGTAGGCGTCGCGGAGCTCCGCAACCACGTCGTCGCCGATGGCCGCCGGCCGGGACGCCGTCGCGTAAGTGTCGGTGTCCGGTTCGCCGGGCACCAGGCGGTCGCGGCCGTCCCAGACGAGGCGGGCGGAGGCGACCAGCCGCGCACCTTCGCCGAGCGCGGTCTCGACGGCGGGCTCGAGTTCCAGGCGGGTGCTCAGGGTGTCGTCCGTGCTCGTCGCGTGCCCGTAGTGCAGCGCCGTGCGCAGTTCCGCATTGCCGGCTCCGTGGGCCGTGCCGGTCATGGCGAGCAGTGCGATCAGGGGCAGGCATCTCATGACCGTCTCCATTGCCATCCCCCTAGTAGCCCGGGAGCCCGCGCTGCAGGCTGCCTTGCCGGAACAGGTGCTCCGGGAGGTCATCCAGGTACTCGACCGTCTCGAAGTCGAAGACGGTCCGCGACCCCGTCTGGTGGTTCACCGCCTCGATGCCGGTGGCCGTCCAGTAGCCGTCGATGTTCTCGACCGCCGCGACGGTGACGGTCTTCAGCGGCCGGCTGTCGCGGTCCGCGAAATCGATCGACACCGGCAGCCAGGTCTCGCCGTCGACGACGGCCTCGAAGCCGCCGTAGCCGAGTTCCTGGGCAATGGCGTCGGTGCGCGGCGTGCCGGAGAGGCGGTACAGCACGCCGCAGGCTGTTGCCGCGCGGCCCTCGTAACGAAACTCGTAGTCGGCGAGGTCGAACTTGAGCTCCGATTGCATGTCGCCGTAGCTGAAGTCCGTACCCTGGAAAGCTTTCCAGCGGTCGCCTGCTGGAATGCGGCGCGTCTTGCGCGTGGCAGGAATATGGAGCCAGCGCGGATCCTCGGCGCCCTCGGCGTGAAGGTCGTGGACGAGGAACGCAGTCCCCCGCCCCATCTTCGGCGCCGTGTAGGTGATCCGGGTTCGCCGCGCCTGCTCATCGTTGAGCTTCATGATCACCGCCGTGCGCTCGGTAGGCCGGCCACTGCGCGGCTCGACGGTGATCTGCACCAGCCGTTCCGTCGCGGTGCCCTCCGGCCGCGCGGCGACCCGCTCCGCTATCTCCCGGCCGGTGGGCGTCTCGGCGCGTGACTCCGCCGGCACCGCGCCGAGTGCGAGAGCCAGAGCGATGATCGCTGCCGCGGCGCCGCCGGTGGATGCCGACGCGGTCCGCAGCAGCCGGCCGCGCAGCCACTGCCTGACGGCGAACAGCGCGGGTACGATGAACAGCGCCGTGAGGAAGCTCGCGAAGGCGGCCACCGTCACCAGACCGCCGAAGCGCTGCAGCGTGGGCAGCTCGCTGGTGAGCAGCACCGCGAAGCCGAGCCCGAGGGCGGCGGCGTTGAAGAAGCAGGCGCGGGCGGTGCCCGGCATCGCCGTTGCAATGGCCTCGCCGAGGTCCTCGTCGAAGGCCCGCAGCGCGTGCCGGATGCGGTCGATGAGGTGGATGGCGAAGTCCACCCCCACGCCTACCGATATCGCCGCGAACATGGACGTGGCGGGCTCGAGGAACACGCCGAGATAACCCATCACGCCGTAGAGCACCAGCACCGTGAAGCTCACCGGCACGAGTGCGATCACGCCGGCCCAGATCCTGCCGAAGGTGAGACAGGAGATGGCGAGTACCATCGCGAGCGACAGTCCGACGCTGAGGAAATGGGAATCCTGCAGGCGGCTCATCCAGTGGTAGCCGATGTTGACGTCGCCGGCCAGCGTGGCCGTCAGTCCGCTGCCATCGAACTCCTTCCGCACGTACTGCTGCAGAGCCTCGACGGTGGGCGCCGTCTGGGAGTAGTAGTGGGCATCGAGCACGCCGCGCACGAGCGCCGTGCGGTAGTCGCCGTCGATCTCCTCGGCGAGGTCGCCCGGGTCGCCGGTCACCTCGTAGAGGAAGAGATACTGGCCCACGGCGTCGTCGCCGGCGGGCAGCACCCGGGCCGTGCCGGTCGCCTCTATGGCCCCGTGCAGCAGGCCGATGTAATCGGCGATCGAGACCGTCTTCTGCACGTGGGGCAGTGATTCGAAGTAGCCCTGCAGCGCGAGGATGCGCTCCATCGCCTCGCCGGTCAGCAGCCCCTCGGGCTCGTCCGCCTCCACGATCACGTCCAGGAACGCGGTGCCCGCGAAGCGCTCGTTGATGCGCTCGTCGGCGATGCGCAGCGGTTCGTCGGCGGCGAAGTTCTCCACCTGGGAGCGGTCGATGCGCAGCTGCAGCGCGCCCGCGGCGGCCACGGCGACCAGCAGCGCGAAAGGGCCGAGCACCAGCGCCGGCCGCGCGGCGCTCCAGTTGCCGATGCGGGCGAAGAGGCGGCCGATCGGGTCGGGCCGGCGCATGCGCCAGTCGGCGAATGCCGGGCTGGGCGCGGGCTTCAGCAGCACCAGGGCGTTGGGCAGCACGAGTACCGAGAAGGCCCAGGCGAGGCCCACGCCCAGCATGGCGTACCAGGCGAACGCCGTGATGGGCGGCATGATGGAGGCGATGCCGATGCCGGCGAAGCCGGCCATGGTGGTCAGTGTGGTGAGTGTAATCGGCCGCGCCATCTCGACCATGGCCCGGATTACCTGTTCGCGCGCGTCGCCGTTCGGATGCCGGGCGCGGAGCACATAGTAGGCCGTGAGGATGTGGATGGCGTCCGCTACCGAGATCGCCACGAGGATCACCGGCAGTGCATTGGTGATGGCGAAATACGGTGTGCCGGCCCAGGCCATGATCCCCAGGGCGCCGCCGGCGGAGCCGAGTATCACGAATACGGGCCCCAGCAGCGCCGTGGTCCGGCGGAAGGCGAGGTAGATGAAGCCGAGTACCAGCAGGAAGACCAGCGGCTGCAGCTTGCGCGCGTCCCGGTCGATATAGGCGCCGAGGTAGCCGCTGACGGCGGCCGGGCCGGCGACCAGGAGTTCCGCCGGGCCGCGGTCGTATTCGCGCACGAGGCGCCGCACCGCCTCGTAGGTCTCGGCGGCGAGGTCGTCGTCGATCAGCTCCGCCATGATGACGGCGCCGGTCTCGTCGGCGCTCACCAGTGCATCGACGTGCGGCGGCATGGCCCGCCAGCGCTGCGCGGCCTCGGCGGCGGCCGTCGCGGCTGGTGGGCCACTGCGGTCTACGTAGCGCTCGACGTAAACGGCGCCGTCCTCGCCGCGAATCGAGGATTCGGTGGCGATGCTCGCCACCCGGTCGGGGCGGATGTTGGGGATACGCGCCACGCGCTCCGAGACCTCCCGCACCAGTTCCAGTATCTGCGGGCGGAAGACCGAGCCGCCGTCGGTGGTCATGACGGCTATGGCCATCGGCTTGGAGATGCCGAAGAGTTCCTCCGCACGGTCGTTCGCAAGCACCGAGGGGTGATCGTCCGGGATGAAGGCCTCCACCGAGGTGTCCTTGACCAGCCTCGTGAGGCCGGCGACGCACAGCGCGATAATCAGCAGTCCCGCCGCCAGTGTGACGGCCGGCCGGGCAACGACGCGCCGGAAGAAGCGCTCGGTGAAGTCGCGGTCGAGGAACATCATTCCGCTCCTGCCAGACCGGGCGCCACGTCCCGGGCCTCGGCGGCGTGGGTTGCCGCCGTGTCGAAGATGCGTTTCTCGAGCGTCAGCCAGTCACGCAGGTAGGCGGGCGGCGCGGGCCGCTCCGCGCCCGGGCGCACGGCGGTGACCACCTCGACGGCCGGCACCCATTCGCGGCGACGGCGCATCGCGGCCCTCGTCGTGCCGACGGCCACGCAGCGGTCCGAGGCGTCGATAAACGCGTGTTCCAGGAAAAACCAGCGATGGTCCCAGTACAGCAGGCGCGTGCGCACCCGGTAGAGCTGAAACACCCGCAGCGAATAGCGGAAGCGCACCACGCTGCCGCCGAGCAGCGCGGCCCAGCCGTACTGACGCATGGCAGCGACGACGCCCATACGGGTCATCCACTCCGTCCGCGCCACATCCATGATCTGCAGGTAGCGGCCGTTGTTCATGTGGCCGAAGGCGTCCAGGTCGTTGAACCAGACGCGGAAACGGCTCTCGGCCGGCTCCTCGGGGTGTATCCCTGCGCCGAGCAGGCCGTAGAGGTAGGCCCGCAGCAGGCGGAAGTAGAGGTTCATTGCTTTTTTCTCCTCCGATCTCGATGGCCGTCCGCCGTCGGGCGAACGCCGTTCATGACTCCCCTGTTGAGAGAGATCGGAAAAGAAACCAGAAACCCGCCAGACGGGGTGGGCGGGGGAGTGCTCAGCCGTCGAGGCGGGCCTGTACCTCGGCGTGGAATTCGGCCACGGCGGCTTCGGCGGTGCCCAGCGTCAGCTCGGTGACAGCACCGGTGGCGAGCCCCTCCTGACCGAGGCGGGCGGCGCGGAAGTCCTCGGCCGCGAACACTCCGCCGTCGAGGAGTTCGAAGCTGCGGGCCCAGTGCTCCTCGGCCTGTTCGTCCGCCGGCGGCTCGGGGATGAGCATGAAGTCCTCCACCAGCGTGCGGTCCACGGCGCGGGGGTAGAGCAGCATGACGTTGATGTAGTCCGGGCTGACGATGATCACCGCGCCCGGGAACAGGCTGTAGGAGAAGGTGACGTAGTGGCGGAGGTGAGCCAGGGAATCGAGATCGGCGGCGCGCAGGAATTCCTCCCGGCCGACGGCGCTGCGGAAGTGGGGTCCCACCCGGTCTCCCGCCGTAATGGAGTCGGCGAAGAACGGCGCGATCGTGTCCTTGTGCAGGCGCTGCACGTGGTAGGACTCCAGGAACGCATCCATGATCAGTTTCCAGTTACCGGCCACGTCGTGGGTGCGACACCGGTAAAGGTGCATGCCGGGCAGGCCCAGTGCATCGAAGTCCGCCGGCAGCTCGCCGAGGAAAGCGTCGAAGTCGGGCGCGGCGTCATCCAGTGCGCTCCAGACGAGTCCGCCGGCCTCGTGGCAGGGCAGTGCCGCGAGGCCGTAGTCCCGCTTGTCCATGCCCGGGAACGTATCCGGCCGCGGCAGCCCGCGCAGGCTGCCGTCCAGGTTGTAGGTCCACGCGTGATAGGGGCAGACGAGGGCGCCGGTGCGGCAGGCCTCGGTGCCCTCGACGAGGCGGGTGCCGCGGTGGCGACAGACGTTAAGGAAGACGTGCGCCATGCCGTCGCGGTCCCGGGTGATGACGAGCGGTACGCCGTGGCCGTCGTGAGTTACCGCGTGGCCGGGCGTCGGCAGCAGGGCCGACGGTGCCAGCGGCACCGGTAGCCGCCGAAACAGCTCGGAGCGCTCAGATTCGAACCGGGCCGGGTCCAGGTAGGCCCTCGCCGGCACATGCCGGATTCCGGTTGCCGCATCGACACCGCTTCCGGCCGACTCGACCAGCGCGCCCACGAGGCGTCTCAGCGCGGGCGTCAGCGTCCCGCTGTCCGTCGCTGCGATGTCTGCCGTGTCACTGGCCAAGTGCATCCCCTCCGTCAAGAGCTTAGCATCGTTCACGGCCGGGGACAGGCGCGCAATGGTCCATAATGTCGGCCGATCCAACGGAGCGGGAGGTTCAATGGGCACGAGACCGCGGGTCGTCGTGGTCGGCGCGGGCATGGGGGGCCTGGCGGCGGCGCTGGAGCTTGCTTCTGCCGGTGCCGCGGTTACCGTGCTGGAGCGTCATGGCGTACCCGGCGGGAAGATGCGTGAGGTGCGCGTCAACGGGGCCGGGATCGACTCCGGACCCACCGTATTCACGATGCGCCAGGTCTTCGACGAGCTCTTCTCTGCCGCCGGCCAGCGGCTCGACGATCATCTGCAACTCGACGCCGCGGATCTGCTGGCACGGCATGCCTGGCTGGATGGCAGCCGGCTCGACCTCTACGCGGACGTCGAGCGCTCCGCGGCCGCTATCGGCGAGCTGGCAGGTGCCGCGGAGGCCGAGGCTTACCGCCGCTTCGCCCGGCATTCCCGGCGCGTGTTCGAGACGCTGGACGAGCCGTTCATGCGAGCCGAGCGTCCCGGCGTGTTCGGGCTCACCCGGAAGCTGGGCCTGCGCGGGCTGCCCGACCTGCTGGCAATCAATGCCTTCCGCTCGCTCTGGACGGAACTCGGCCGCCATTTCACCGATCCCCGGCTGCGGCAGTTGTTCGGCCGCTATTCCACCTACTGCGGCTCGTCCCCCTTCCGCGCTCCGGCGACGCTGATGCTGATCGCCCATGCCGAGCGCGCGGGTGTGTGGGTGGTGCGCGGCGGCATGCAGAGGCTGGCGGAGGCGCTCGCCGGGACGGCGGAGGCCGCCGGCGCAGAGCTGCGCTACGGTTGTCACGTGTCGCGTGTGCTCACCGGTCGCGACGGCAGGGTCGCGGGCGTGGAGGTGGATGGCGGTGAGCGCCTCGACGCGGAGGCGGTGGTGTTCAACGGTGACGCCGCCGCGCTGGCCCGCGGATTGCTGGGCGACGAGGCCTGCCGGGCCGTGCCGGCCCGCGTCGCGCCGCCGTCCTCGCTGTCCGCCATGACGCTGTCGGCACGGGCGCGGACGAGCGGGTTTCCACTCGCCTATCACACGGTCTTCTTCGGCGACGACTATCCGGACGAGTTCGACAGCATCTTCGAGCGCGCTTCGATGACGAAGACGCCCACCGTCTACGTCTGCGCGCAGGATCGGGCGCCGGCAGCCCGGCCCGGCGACGGCGAGGAGCGCATCTTCTGCCTCGCCAACGCGGCCCCCGGCGACATGGATGCGGCGACCGTAGCCCGCTATCGCGACCGGGTCCTCGCCGCGCTCGAACGCCACGGGCTGGCTCTGGAGCCTGCCGACGGGGCCATGCTGACGACCGCACCGCCGGATTTCGATGCGCTGTTCCCCGCGACCGGCGGCGCCCTGTACGGTCAGCCTACCCACGGCTGGCGGTCGTCGTTCCTGCGTCCCGGCTCCCGCTCACGGTTGCGCGGGCTCTATCTCGCGGGCGGCAGTGTGCATCCGGGGCCGGGCGTGCCGATGGCCGCGTTGTCCGGGCGGCTCGCAGCCGCCAGCGTGCAGGCGGACCTGGGCCTCCAGGGCGCCTGACGGGGGCGCCGCGGCGGGCAGCCGTTTTTGACACGGCCCCGAGTCCGGCTGTTACCCTGCGCGCCTGTTGCCGCGGCATTGAGGTGCCGTGCTTCCCCTATGAAACAAGGAGCGTACCGACGCCATGTCTATGAAGTCCCAGAATTTTCTACGTCCGCTGAACCTCCTTCGCACCGCCGGAACCGCCGCGGTGCTGGTGCTCGGCGCAGCGAGCGTCAGCGCCCAGCAGATGCCCGAGGGGCATCCGGGCGGCATGATGGCGCCGAATTCCCAGGGCCCGGGCAGCGAACTCATCCAGCAGGTGCAGGCGAAGCGGGCCGAGATCCAGCAGCTCAACCAGCAGCTGATGGAGATCCAGGAGAACACCATCGAGGCGAACCCGGAGCTCGCCAAGCAGCGTGACGACCTCATCTCGTTCGTGGACGAGAAGATGGCCGAGAGCGGCTACGATGCCGAGGCGGCCCGCGGCCGTATCGACAAGCTCCAGGGCGAGATGGAGAGCGGCGAGCTGTCTGCCGAGGAGCAGCAGCAGAACCGCCAGCAGCTGCGCCAGGAAATGACGTCGATGCAGCAGGCCCAGGGCCAGATCATGCAGGACGAGGAGTTCCAGGCGAAACGCGAGTCGCTGAACGAGAATCTCGTCGCGGCGATGCAGGAGCAAAACCCGCAGACCGACGAGCTGATCTCCCGGCTGCAGACCGCCCAGCAGGAATACCAGCAGCTTGCGCAGCAGGCCATGCAGCAGCACGGCGGCGGCATGGGCTCCCCCAACTAACAGGTAGGAGGGCCTTCAGGCCCGACCCGCTCTTCTGACTGCGGCATCCTGCTAGCGACGTTGGCCCGCCATCGACTGGGGCGGACTACGGGGGACTGTAGGAGGGGCTTTAGCCCCGATCAGCGCTCGGCCACCTCGAGCGAAGATCGGGGCTAAAGCCCCTCCTACATTGGTTGTGGGTCCGGGACGATCTCGTCCAGTACCTTCGCCGACGAGATAACGCCGGGCAGTCCTGCGCCCGGGTGGGTGCCGGCACCCACCAGGTAGAGGCCCTCGACTTCTTCGCTGCGGTTGTGGGGGCGGAACCACGCCGTCTGCAGCAGGATCGGCTGCAGGCCGAAGGCCGCGCCCTTGATCGACCAGAGGCGGTCGCGGAAATCCGCCGGCGTCATCATCCGTGACGTGACCACGTGCTGCTCGAGATCCGGCAGCACGGTCTCCGACAGGCTCTTCGCGATGGCCGTCCGATAGCGCTCCGCAGTCTCCGACCAGTCGATACCGCTGTCCAGATGCGGCACCGGCGAGAGCACGTAGAAGGCGTCGCCGCCCGGCGGCGCCAGCGACGGGTCTGTCGCCGTCGGCCGGTGCAGGTACAGGCTGAAGTCGTCCGCCAGTTGCTGGCGGCGGAAGATGTCGTCCAGCAGTTCCCGGTAGCGCGGCCCCAGCAGGATCATGTGATGGGGTACGTCGTCGTAGCGCCGGTCGGTGCCGAAGTACCAGACGAACAGGCTCATCGAGTAGCGGGAGCGGCCGAGTTTGCGCTCCGTCCAGCGCCGCGGCCGCACGTGCTGCGGCAGCAGGTATCGATAGGTCGCGGCCGAGTCCGCGTTGGAGACCACCACGTCGGCGGCCACGGTCTGACCGTCGCGCAGCCTGACGCCCGCCGCCCGGCCGCCTTCCACCAGGATCTCGCGTACCGGCGCGTTGTAGCGGATTTCTCCGCCGAGGGATTCGATGAGTCCTACCATGCCGTCCACGACGCTGCCTGTGCCGCCCATGGCGAAGTGCACGCCGTGGCGGCGCTCCAGCTGGGCGATGAGGGCGTACACCGCGGTGGCGGTGAAGGGATTGCCGCCGACCAGCAGCGGGTGGAAGCTGAATACCTGGCGCAGTTTCGGATGCGAGATGTAGCGTGACACCAGCCCGTACACCGAGCGGTAGAACTGGGCGCGGAAGAGATCCGGCAGCGACCCGAACATGGAGCCGAACGAGTCGAAGGACGCCGCCATCAGTTCGTCGAAGCCGATAGCGTAGAGCTTCGCGCTCGCCGCCAGGAAGCGCTCGAAACCGGCCACGTCGGCCGGATTGAAACGGGCGATCTCCCGCTTCATGGCCTCGTCGTCGCCGCTGTAGTCGAAGTGGTCGCCGTCCGCGAAACGGATGCGGTAGTAGGGGTCCATCGGCACGATCTTCACGTCGTCCTCGAGCCGCCGGCCGGCCAGCTGCCAGAGTTCCTCCAGCAGGAACGGTGCCGTGATGATGGTGGGCCCGGCATCAAAGGTGTAGCCGTCCTGGCGGAACACGTAGGCGCGCCCGCCCGGGGCGTCGAGTTTCTCGAACAGCCGCACGCGATAGCCCCGCGCGCCCAGGCGTATGGCGGCGGCGAGCCCGCCGAAGCCCGCACCGATGACCACGGCGGTGGACCCTGCGGTCGACGGAAGATCGTGCGACGGACGAGTGCTCACCGTGCCGTCTCCCGCGACCAGCGGCGCGCCAGATCCGCCGAATGAAAGGCGAGCGCGCACAACAACCAGGCGGTGACCCACTGCCAGCCGCCGCCGGTCAGCGCCGCCCGCAGCGCCAGCGCGAGGCTGCCGCCGGCGCCCGCGTTCAATATGGCGGGCAATGCGGCGATACCGTGGCCGGTGCGCCGATGCCAGAACGCGAGCAGGAATACCTCGAGCACCAGCACCGCCAGCACGATGTCGACGATGCGGCCCGACTCGATCAACGACTGCACGTGGCGCTCCTCCCCTGTCCCGTTCGCGAAAGGGCATGAGAATAGCGGACCGGGTTGCGGCGGGGAATCTCGGTTTGCCGGCGTACCGGTTCAGCCCGCGTTCAGCGCGACGGCGTTCCAATGTACCCACGTCATCGGCAATGGCTGGAGAAAGGGAGACGGATATGGAACGCACATCTCACACGGCGAAGAGACACGCAGGCCGGCGGCCATCACGCGCGCTGCCCGACTGGCCCGCCCGGTGGTTCCCTGCACTGGTGGCAGCGGCGGCGCTCACGGTGGCGGCGGGGGCTTTTGCCGCGAGCGCCGACGGCACCGAGCCGCAGACCCGAACCGCCGACGGCTTCGCGGCGGAGCGGGGTGACAGCGAGCGCCGCCCGGCATCGGCCCTGGAGGAGTTCGAGGGCAGGGGCGTGACGGCGGAGCTAAGTAAGACCGCGCCGACCGCGCCGGAGCAGCGTGCCATTTCCTGCTGCGGGTTCCGCATCTACGACGCGCAGACACGTCTGTTCGACGACCTCGATCGGGACGGCTACTACACCTGGCTGCAGGTGACCTTCGACGTGGATACCGATTACAGCGAAGCGGAGGTCTATGCCGACATCTGGCTGCGCGAGCCGGGCGGCACCTACACGCTCATCCACGAGACCGACGTCTTCACTATCCGTGGCTCGTCATCCAGCGACGACTACGAGGTGGAGGCGGAGCTGGTAGCCGGTTTCCCCCCGGGTCTCTACGACGTGCTCATCGAGGTCTACGATGCCTGGGACGACCGCTTCGTCGCCGACTTCGACGCCCTGGATTCATCGGACCTCGGTCTGCTGCCGCTGGAGGACATCTCCTTCGACGGCGACATCCCGCCGCCGGTCGTGTACTCCGACGGCAGCGGCGGCTCGGGTTCGTTCTCCCTGGCGGGCCTGGCCGCGCTGGCCGGGCTGGGGCTGTGGCGCCGACGGCGTCACAGTTTCCGCGGCCGGGCGGGCCGGTGATACCGCTGGTGAGAAACGGATCACAGCCGCTCCGCCGGGTAGCGGCTCCAATCGCAGGATCGAAGCCACGGAACCTGCGACGGATCATGCCCGGAGCCGACATCATCCCCTTCCCGCTGGAGCGTCGGCGCCCGATCGGCTGCCCCCAGTGCGGTACCTACAGCGACGTGCAGCCGGTGGGGCGGCTGACCTGGGCGTGGTGCGACCGCCACGGTGTGCGCTGGGTCGTGGCCGACCGGCCGCTGCCGGGACCGGCGGCCTTCGACCGTCGGCGTCTGCGCCGCATGGTCGAGTTTCTGGCGGAGTTCACAGAAGTCTCGATGACCTGACCGCCGCGCCCTCCCGCGCGAAAACCCTGATCCGGTAAGGGCTTTTCCCGATGACGGCTGCAGATAGGCTGCAGCTACCATGACTTGTGCGGCGTGCGGATTCCGTTCCGTGCGCTGGCCCGGCCACGGCATCGGAGCTGCGGGAGGTCAGGGCGATGCAGAAAAGGTCTCCTGTCTCCGGACGCGAGACGAGTTTGAAGAGCGCGATGGATCATGTGCTGGAGGCCGAGCAGGCCGCCCGTGATGCCATACGCGCCGGCGAGCGCCGTGGCGCCGCCATCATCGCCGACGCCAACGAGCAGGTCCGCCGTATCGAGCAGCGTGCTGCCGAACGCATACGGCGTGCGCACGATCTGTGCGCCGATGCCGTGCGCCGGGAAACCCGTCTCGCCGAAGATCGCGGCGAGGCGGACGAAGATCCCCTGAATCTCAGTGACGAGGAACGTGAGCGGGTGCGTCGCGCTGCCGATCGCCTGGCCGCGCATCTGTGCGGCGGAAGCGAAGATGACCGGCGCGGGCTTTAGCTATGTGCAGGCACGAATACAGGCGCGTCATGGCAGGCGCCCGGACGAGTCCGACTGGAGCCGGCTCGAATCCTGCGAATCCGCCCACGCTTACCTGGAGGCCGCCCGCACCGGCGTGCTGTCGACCTGGGCGGAGGGACTGAACGCCGAGGACGATATCCACCGCCTCGAGGCGTCGATACGCCGCTCCTGGCGCCATTATCTGGGCCAGGTCGCGTCCTGGTCGCCGGAGCCCTGGCGGGATGCGATCGAGTGGTGCGGCTGCCTGCCGGACGTGCCGACGGCCGCCCACGCCGCCACCGCCGAAGAGCTGCCGGTCTGGCTCACGTCGGAAGAGGAGAGCGGGGTGGAGGCGCCCGACAGCCTGGACGAGTGGCGCGAGGGATGGCGGGCGCGCATGCCGTCCCCGGACGCCGACCAGCGGGCCGGGCTCGCGGCGCTGGAGGCGGCCGTCGATGAGTGGATCGCGGCGAACCGGGACCCGGAGCAGGCCTCCGTCTCCCGGGCGGCCCGTCTCCACGAGCGCCTCGAGCACCGGGTGACGACGGTGTTCCGGCGCCATGCCCTGGATCCCGCCGCCGTATTCGCCCATCTGTTGCTGACCGCGCTGGATGTGCAGCGATTCCGGGGCGGGCTTGTGCGGCGACAGGCATTCTCCGGACGGGGGGTGGTGGGAGCCGCGGCATGAGCTTCCGTTCGCGCCCTGCCCGCTGGTTCGAGGTCCTCACCCCGCGGTCCGAGGCCACGGCCGCGCTGAAGGCACTCGCGGACACCGGCGCGGTGGAACTGCAGTCCCACAGCACCAGCGCGGAGAGTATTGCGACGCCCGAGCTGCAGGCCGTGCTGGCCGAGTACCGGGAGCTGGCGCGGGGCTACGGCCGCTACTGGCCCGAGCCGCCGCCCGCCACGCCGAACCTGGACCCCCGGCACGCGGAGGCTTCCATGGCGGTGCTGCGGGGCTGGGCCGACGATGCGCAGCCACTTATCGCCCGGCTGGAGGAACTTCGCAGGGAGCGCTCGAGGCTGGCCTGTATCGAGCGCCTCCTGAACGAGGCGCCCGAGGCGCTGCCGAGCCCCGCCGGGCTCGCCGCCGCGGGTCCCACGATCGGCTGCGGGCTGTTCCGCATGCCGGCGGAGACCTGGCCGGAGGGGGTGCCCGCCGGTGTCATAGTCCAGCGCATCGCACTGGACGACGAAACCTATCTGCTGGCGGTCGGGCCCAGGGGCGAGTACGAATCCCTGGCCAGCGCCCTGACCGGCATGAAGGCGGAGCCGGTGGCACTCCCGGAGGGGCTCGCCGGCGAGCCGGACGCCGCACTGGCCGACATACGCGAACGCCTGGCCGAACTGGGCCGTGAACACGAGCGCCTGGGCGAACGGCTCAAGTCGCTGAACGACGAGCACGGCATCGCGCAGATCATCGGTTCCTTCGAACTGCTCGACTGGATGGCCCATCACGTGCCGAGCTTCCCGAGCAGCGAGAGTTTCGCCTGGATCACCGGCTGGACCAGCGACACCGATGGCGATGGTATCCGCGCCGCGCTGGAGGAGGCCGGCCTCCGTTACCTGATGCGCCTCTGCGAGCCGCCGGCGGGCTATCCGATACCCATGCTGCTCAGGAACCCGTCCTGGGCCCGGCCGTTCGAGTTCTTCGCCCGCCAGCTGGGCACCCCCGGCGGCGAGGAGACCGACCCCAGCATGATCGTGGCCTTCCTCGCGCCGCTGATGTTCGGTTTCATGTTCGGCGACGTCGGCCACGGCGCCGTGCTGCTGGTCGCCGGTCTCTTCCTGTACCGGAAGATCCCGCAGCTCGGCATCCTCATCCCCGGCGGCATCGCCTCCATGGGTTTCGGCGTGGCCTTCGGCAGCGTGTTCGCGCGGGAGGACATCATCCCGGCCCTGTGGCTGCACCCGCTGGAGCACCCGCTGACGGTGCTGGGCACGTCGCTCGGCTTCGGCATTCTCGTGTTGCTGCTGGGTCTGGTGCTGGATGCGGTGCAATGGCGCTGGATGGGGCAGTGGTCCATCTGGTGGCACCGGCGGGTGGGGCTCATGGTGGCCTTCCTCGCGCTGGTGGCGAGCTTCTTCGACGTGCGCTTCCTGTACCTGGCGGTGGCCGGTTCCCTCTGGTACGTCTTCGGCGAGGCGTTCGTCAGCGCCGGGGAGCGGACGCCCGCTGCCCTGGGTCAGGCCGCCGGCGAGTTCGTCGAGTCCCTGTTCCAGCTGGGCGTGAATACGGTTTCCTTCGTCCGCGTCGGCGCCTTCGCGCTGGCCCACGCCGGGCTGGGCGTCGCCGTGGTCGGCATGGCCGATGCCACCGGCAATCTGACCGGGATGCTGATCGTGCTGGCGCTCGGCAACGCCCTGATCATCGCCCTCGAAGGGCTCATCGTGGGCATCCAGACCACCCGCCTGCTGCTGTTCGAATTCTTCATCCGATTCCTGAAGGCGACCGGCCGTCCGTTCCGGCCGCTGCCGCCGCCCGAAACCCGCACACCCACCAAAGGGAGTAAAGCATGACCAGTATGAAGATGATCTTCGCAGGACTCATCGGCCTTGCCCTGATCACCGTCGGACTCGGCGCGTTCCTGATGATCACCAGCCTGCCGTTGCTGGCAGTCGAGGAAGGCGTCGCCGGCGCCGGCATCGGCGAGGGCGCCCTGCGCTGGGGCTTCGCCGCGGCAGCCGCGTCCGCAGCCCTGTCCGCTGCCGCGGGCGGCTATGCCGTGGCCAAGGTGGGCAGCGCCGCCGTCGGCGCGCTGGCGGAGAAGCCGGAGCTGTTCGGCCGCATCATCATCCTGGTCGGTCTGGCCGAGGGTATCGCCATCTACGGGCTCATCGTCGCCATCCTCATCCTGAACCGACTCGGCTGACGTGCTCGGGGCGGTCTTCATCGGCGACGAGGTCACCGGGGCGGGCTACCGGCTGGCGGGCCTGCGTGTCGTGGCCGCGGGCCCCGAAGAGGCGGGAGAGGCGCTGGCGTCGGCCCGGGAGGATGCCGCGCTGATCCTGATCGGCGCCGGCAGCGCCGGCGGCATCGACGGCGACGAACTCGAGCGCTTGCAGCGCGAGGGTGCGCCGCCGGTGGTGGTGGTGCCCGACGCGCAGGGCGGCGAGCCGCCCGATCTCGCCGCGGTCATCAACAGGGCATTCGGACTGGAGCAGTGAAGAACCAATGAACGACACAGGCGGCATCGTCGAGAGGCAGGTCGACAGCATGGTCAGGCTGGTGCGGCGCTACGAGGCGGCCGAGATCGAGAAGATCCTGGATCGCGCCTACGAGACCGCGCTGGAGCGAGTACGCGCTGCACGCCGCGATGCGCGGCAGCGGGTGCACGAGGCAGTCGGGGAGTTGCGCGGCGAGGTCGACGCCGCCATCACGCGGGTCCGTGCGGGCGACGAGGCGCGGGCACGGCGCTGCGAGCTCGGCAAGGCCCGTCTCGTGCTGGACGCCGGCAGGGAACTCCTGGCCCGGTCGCTGCAGGCGCGCTGGCAGGAGCCGGCCTCGCGGCAGGCATGGACATCGTCGCTGCTGGAGCAGGCGGCGGCCGTGCTGCCGTCCGGCACCTGGGACGTGGAATACGCCGCCGGCTGGCCGGCGGAAGAGCGCGAGACGTTCTCTGCGCGCGCGCACGAGGCAGCCGGCGAGACGCCGCGCCTGAGTGCCCGGGATGACATCGCCGCGGGTCTGAGGATCGGGATAGCCATCGACGGCGCCGGCGCGAGCCTGGACGGCACCCTCGACGGCCTGATGGGTCGCGGTCCCGAGCTCGAGGCCCGGCTGCTGGCGGAGTACTACGCCCTGGCTGACGGCCCGGACGGGGGGGACGGGCAGGGCGGACCGGGCGGAGGCGCATCATGAGTGTCGCGACCATCCAGTGGATCGGCGGGCCGGTGCTGCGCGCGCGCATGCAGCAGCCCTTCCATGTGCAGGAGGCCATCCACGTCGGCCCGGACAAGCTGCTCGGCGAGGTCATACAGCTGCGGGGCGACGTCTTCACCGCGCAGGTCTACGAACGCACCTCGGGGCTGAAGCCCGGCGACCGCATCGAGGGCACGGGCCGGGCGCTCAGCGTCGGCCTGGGTCCCCATCTGCTCGGGCAGATATTCGACGGACTGTTGCGCCCCCTCGGCGACGAGGACGAGCTGTTCGTGCGCGCCGGCATGACGGCGCAGGGCGCGGAGACGCGCCGCTATGGATTCGAGCCGGCCGTCACCGCGGGCGACGCAGTGCAACCCGGACAGAGCATCGGGCGGGCCGGCGAGAAGGCTCATGCGGTCGAGTGTCTGGTGCCGGCGGGTGCCGGCGGCCGCGTCGTCGAGATGGCGGAAGCCGGCGACTACGGCCTGGAGGACGTGGTGTGCCGCATCGAGCCCGAGGGGCGCGCGGGCGGTAATGGCGGCAGCGGCGGCGACGGCTTGGAGATCCGCCTCAGTCAGCACTGGCCCGTGCGCCGGCCGCGCCCGGTGGCCGACAGACTGCCGGTGGGCGCGCCGCTGATCACCGGCCAGCGCATACTCGACACCCTGTTCCCCATCGCCCGTGGCGGGCGCGGCATGCTGCCGGGTGGCTTCGGCACCGGCAAGACCATCCTGCAGGAGGCGCTCGCCAAGTGGTGCGACGCCGACGTGATCGTCTACGTGGGCTGCGGCGAGCGGGGCAACGAGATGGCCGAGGTGCTGGACGAGCTGCCGAAGCTGGAGGACCCCCGCACCGGCCGTCCGCTCATGGAGCGTACGGTCATCATTGCGAATACCTCGAACATGCCGGTGGCGGCGCGGGAGGCGAGCATCTACACCGGCATCACCGTGGCCGAGTATTTCCGCGACCAGGGTCGGCACGTCGCGCTCATGGCCGACTCCACCAGCCGCTGGGCCGAGGCCCTGCGCGAAGTGTCGGGTCGCCTCGGCGAGCTGCCGGCCGAGTCCGGCTACCCCGCCTACCTCAGCTCGCGGCTGGCGGACTTCTACGAGCGCGCCGCGCGGGTGAAGACGCTGGGCGGCGAGGAGGGCTCGGTGACCATCATCGGCGCTGTGAGCCCGCCCGCCAGCGACTTCTCGGAACCGGTGACCATGCACACCAAGCGCTACGTGCGCTGCTTCTGGGCGCTGGACCGGGAGCGGGCCCAGGCCCGTTTCTACCCGGCGGTGCATCCGCTGCACTCTTATTCCGAGGACGCCGTCGAACTCGCCCGCTGGTGGAAGAGCCAGGGCGACCCGGACTGGGACCGCAAGCGCCAGCGGGTGCTGGTGCTCCTCGAGGAGCAGCAGAGCCTGGAGCGGATGGCGCGGATCATCGGTAAGGACGCGCTGCCGCCGGTGCATCAGGTGACGCTGCTGAATGCAGAGCTGGTGAACGACGGATTCCTGCGCCAGTCCTCCTTCTCCGAGACCGACCGTTACTGCTCTCCGGCCCGTCAGCAGGCCATGCTCGACCTGCTGCTGAAGTTCATCACGCTGGCCGAGCAGGCGCTCGCGGCCGGCGTGAGCCCGGCGGACATCGCCGCCGTCCCGTCGCTGGCACGCCTGCGCCGCCTGGGCGAGGAGGTGGGCGAGGACGAACTCGAGAAGATAGACGAGCTCCGGCGCCAGGTGGAGGCGGAATTCCATGCGCTGGAGGAGGGTGGCGGCGACGGCGACGAGAAAGCGGCCGCGACCCGCAAGGAGGCGGTGGCGGACGTCGAAGGCCATGGCCAGGACAGCGGCGAGGGGAGTGACGAGGGCATAGACAATGGAAGCTGAAATCACCCTCACCGGTGCCGCCCAACGCCTGGAAGGCCCGCTCCTGTTCCTGCAGCGCACGGTCAGCGTGGGGCTGGATGCCGCCGTGGAGGTCATCGGCCATGACGGCACGCTGCGCTACGGGCGGGTGGCCGCGCTGGGCGACGAGGAGATCGTCGTGGAGATCCTCGGCGCCACCGAGGGTCTGAGCCTCGGCGACACCCGCGTGCGCATCCGCGAGAAGCCGCTGGAACTCGGTCTCGGGCCGGGCCTGCAGGGGCGCATCCTGGACAGCCTCGGTCGGCCCATCGACGGCGGTCCGCCGATTCCCGCCGAGCGCTACCTGCCCGTGGACGGTTCGGCCATCAACCCGGTGGCACGGCATCGGCCGCAGGACTTCATCGAGACCGGTGTCACCGCCATAGACCTCATGAACAGCCTCGTGCGGGGCCAGAAGCTGCCGCTGTTCTCCGGCGGCGGCCTGCCCCACGACCGGCTGGCCATCGACATCGCCAGCCGGGCGCGGCTGCTGGGCGAGGAGGCGGGCGCGTTCGCCATTGTGTTCGTCGGCATCGGCGTCTCCCACGACACCGCCGAGCGCTTCCGCAAGGCGATGCAGGAAACCGGCGCGCTCGAACATACGGTCATGTTCCTGAACCGGGCCAGCGAGCCCAGCACCCAGCGGCTGCTCACGCCTCGCTACGCGCTCACCGCGGCGGAATATCTGGCCTTCGTCGAGTCCCGGCATGTGCTGGTGATCATGACGGACATGACCAACTACTGCGAGGCGCTCAGGGAGGTATCCGCAGGCCATGGCGAGATCCCCAGCCGCAAGGGCTATCCCGGCTACCTGTACTCGGACCTGGCCACCATCTACGAGCGCGCCGGCTGCCTGCGGGCGCGGGAGGGCACCCTGACGCAATTGCCGATACTGACCATGCCCGGCGACGATATCACCCACCCCATCCCGGACCTCACCGGCTACATCACCGAGGGCCAGATCGTACTCAGCCGCGAGCTGGATCGCCGCGGCGTATACCCGCCCATCGACGTGCTCGCCAGCCTGTCCCGGCTGATGGACGACGGCATCGGCAAGGGCGTCACCCACGCCGATCATCCGGCGCTCGCCCACCAGCTCTTCGCCGCCTATGCGCGCACCGCGAAGATCCGTGTGCTGGCAAGCGTGATGGGTCACGAGGGTCTCACCGACACCGATCGGCAGTATCTCGATTTCGGCGATGCCTTCGAGCAGAAGCTCATCGCCCAGGAAGGGCCGCGCCGGCTGGACGAGAGCATGAAGGTGGGCTGGGAGATTCTGAAGGGCCTGCCGCGGGCCGAGCTTTCCCGTCTCAGCGAGGCACAGATCGGCGAGCATCTCGGCGAGGCGGAACAGGCCGGCGACGGTGCCGAAGGCGAGCCGCGCGAAGGCGAGGCCGAGGAGGCCGACAGCGGTGGCTGATCCCCGCCGTCAGCAGTCGGCCAGCCGCGGTCAGCTGCAGGAGTTGCGCGACGAGCAGAAGGTCGTCCGCGAGGGCTTCGAGTTCCTGGAGCAGAAGCGCATGCTGATCGCCGCCGAGATCATGCGCGCTCTACGCCGCCACCAGGCGATCGACGAGGAGTTCTCCGTCGGTCATGCCGATGCCGTCACGGCGCTCGGCCGTGCTATCGGCTTCCACGGGCTGGGGGGCGTGCAGGTCTATCCGCCGCGCCCTTACGAGGACGGCTCGCTGTCGTTCGACGAGCGCCGCTTCCTGGACCTGCGCCTGATCGATGCAGCGACGGAAGGCGAATCCGTGGACCGTTCACGGCCTGCGGTGCTGCCCTCCATCGAGGCCGAACTCTGCGCAGAGGCCTTCCGCGCGCTGATAGACGGCGCGGCGCGCATGGCGGCCATCGCCACCAGCATCGCGCGCCTGCTGGAGGACTATCGCAAGACCGAGCGCCGCGCCCGGGCGCTGGAGAACGTGATCCTCCCCGAGATCGACGAGACCGTGAAGGACTTCGAGGACCAGCTCGAGGCCATGGATCAGGAGGATGCGATCCGGGTCAGGATGCGTCGGAGCTAGCGCGCGGACGAGAGGATTCGTCCGACGAGCCATGCCACTGCGCGGACAGGCGCCGGACCGATTCCTGCCAGCGCTCATTACCGGGGGCTCCGCGGATGTAGGGAGCGAAGCGCAGGCTCAGCAGCGTCATCATCGCATCCTCGGCTTCCGGTATCGTCTCCGGCTTCTGCGAGGTGAGACGCTTCAGCGCCTCCAGGGCACGGAAGGGCGCCTCGGCGTCTCCGAACCAGGCTTCCACGTGAGCGAGTTGCAGGATGGATCGAGCTGAACCCAGTGACTCGAGCTGCTGCAGGGCGCTTGCCGACGCCGCGTCCCGGCCGAGTTCCTGCAGCGCGATCGCCTCGACGGCGTAACGATCAGCCGCATAGGCGAACTCCTCGACCAGGTCCATTGCGGCCTCGTAGCGGTCCTGGTGGAGGTAGGCAAGCGCGATCAGAGATGCCGGATTCATCGCCGGGTTCAATGCGCTGGCCTGCTGCAGCTCCGCCAGCCCCTCCTCCGCGCGGCCCGCGAGGATGAGCGTGGCTCCGAGGTTGTAATGGTAGGAAGCTGCGAGCGGGTTGACCGCGATCGCCCGTCGCGACAGCTCGATGGATTCTTCCAGATCGCCGGTCCAGATCCGATAGCCTGCCTCGAATACCAGCACCAGAGGGCTGTTCGGAGCCAGCTCGCGTGCGCGCTGCATGTGCCTTCTGCCGGCCTCGAGCTGACCCAGCGACCAGAGCAGCTGGCACATCCGCGCATGGGCCTCCGCCAGGTTCGGATCGAGTGAGAGGGCGCGCTCGAGGGCGTGTCGCTGTGCCCGCAGAGATTCGGCGAGCGAACCGCGGCCTTCGTCGTAAAATCCGGCCATCGCCACGGCGGCCAGTCCGACCCAGGCCGCCGCCAGCCGTGGCTCGAGCTCCAGAGCCTGCCGGTAGCTGGTCTCGGCGCGTTCGACGTCACCGGCGGCACGCCGGTTCCAGAAGAACTGACCGCGCAGGTAGTGGCGGTAGGCTTCGGGGTCTGTGTCGGCCGAAACGGTATCGCGTCCGGTCAGCTGCAACTCGAGGGTATCGCCGATCGATGCCGCGATGTCCTGCTGCACGCGCAGCACGTCGCTCACGGTCGCTTCGTAGGCCCGGGACCAGATCTGGGTGTTCTGTCGGGCGTCGACCAGCTGGGCGGTGATCCGAATCTCTCCGTTCGCCTCGCGTACGCTGCCCTGCAGGATATAGCGGACGCCGAGCCGCGCGGCGATCGCGGGGATTTCCAGGCTGATATCCCGCAGCGCGAAAGAGGATGTCCGCGCAATCACCAGCAGGTCCTCGGACTGATTCAGCCGATGCAATACCTCGTCTGCGATGCCGTCGCCGACATACGCGGCGTTGCCCTCGGCGCTCATATCCTCGAAGGGCAGTACCGCGATGGACTTCTCCAGTGGAATCCGGTCCGTGTAGCCCGACTCGGCTGACTCATCGTTGAAAACCAGTTTCGGCAGGTAGGCCAGCGCGGTCGCGGCCACCGCAACCAGGCCGAGCGCCAGCAAGACCGGCCGGCGTCTGCGGGCGGTCTCCCGTCCGGGCTCCCGGGTGCTCGCGGCACGCAGGCTGTCGACCGGCTCTACTTTCGGCAGCAGACGATATCCGTGACCGCGGACCAGCGCGATGTACTGCGGTTTCCGCGCGTCGTCGCCCAGGGTCTGCCGCAGCAGTTTGATGCGCTGCGTCACCGTCTCCGGGCTGACGATCCGTCCGGACCAGACGCGCTCCGCGATCTCGTCATGGCTGACTACCGCCGGTGCCCGTTCGGCCAGCAGTAGCAGAAGTCGATACGACAGCCCGGTGAGTTCGAGCACCGTGTCGCCGCGGCGCAGCTCACGGGTGTCCGTATCGAGGATCAGGTCCCCGATGCGGCGGTATCTCCGGGTCTCGTCGTTCTCTCCCATGCGACTTCTTCGCGGGCCCGGTTGTGCGGCCCTCCAGTGTCGGACGAGCCGGCGGGAGAATCAACTTCACGCTTTCTTCACATCGCCTTCATGCGCCCGGGGACGGGTAGCCCTAACGTCTGAAGCATGCGGCCTGGTGCCAGGGACGGCCGCCGCAACAAACCGATAACGAGAATGGAGGAGAGAGCGATGCGACGTATCAGACCTTTGACGCTTTGCAGCATGCTGCCCGCGGTGGCCCTTATCCTGACAGGAATATCGGTGACCGCCGAGGCCGGCTATCGACACTGGGGACACGCGGGCTGGAGCCCGAGCGAGCCGGCCGTGCGCACTGATGGGTCGCAGGTGCCCGGCGGCTGTCCCATCGAGTCGCCGGGCGGCCTGTATCTCTATACCGTGAAGGGAACGGGCCAGGGTGAGGGGATCAACGTTCGCGAGATCTGGGTGAATGCGCGACAGGCGGCCGGGCTGCCCTTCGACCACGAGGACAGCCTGAACGGTGTGAATGCCCTGAACTTCGCCGATTTCTGTCCGACCCCATTACCGGACGGAGAACTGTTGTTCGTCTCCAACCGCGGCGGCGCCTGCGGGAACAGCGTGGATATTTTCAGTGCGAGAGACAACCCGGCCACCGGCTGGAGCGTGGCGGAAAGCCTGGGCTGTCATCCGCATGGCCCGAATACGCCCGGAACCGAGCTCGCGCCGTCGCTCATCCGAACCGTGTGGGGGACGTTCCTGTTCTATTCCACGAACTGGGATCCTCGCACAGGGGAAATCGGCGATCAGGACATCTACGTCAGCTACCTGCGCGGCGACGGTACGTTCAGTGCCGGAAAGCGGCTGGGTTGGCCAATCAACACGAAATACGACGATCAGCAGCCGAACGTGAGCCAGGACGGGCGTGAGATCGTGTTCGCCTCGAACCGACCGAGCTACGAAGGTGACGAGTCCGGCTTCGATATCTTCACCGCGAAGCGGCGCTTCGTGTTCTTCGGATGGCGACGCGTGACCAATCTGAGTGAAACGGTGCCGTTCGACACCGTGGACGCCGGCGAGACCCGCCCCGCCCTGTCCTGGGACGGCGAGCGGCTCTATTACGGCAGCGGTGGGGTCTGGATCAGCGAACGCGACGACTATCGCAGACCCTTCTAGGCCCGCTGAGTAACCGCCTGACCTCCCCAGAACGGCGGCAACCGCAGCCCGCGGCGCGTTGCGTCGCGGGCTGCCTTTTCTGTGGACCGCCTACCCCATGAACTTCAGAAATTCCCGCCGTGTCTTGGGCCCGAAGGTGAGATGGTGCGGGTCGCGCCGCCCGGCGTAGTCCGCGCGTCGCTGCTCCACCAGGTCGTTTTGCGCCCGCATCGTCGCCTCCTCCAGCGAGATGCCGTAGGGCTTCAGCGCATTCAGGCCGAAGATCTTCGCCCGCAGGGCGTCGGTGACCTCCGGGTAACCGTGCTCCTCTCTGACGTCCGCGGCGATCTGGAAGGCGCGGAAGGCCTGGATCTGGTCCTGGGGCGAGCCGTACCAGATGGAGTCGGTGCCCCACAGCACGTTGTCCTCGCCGAGATGCTTCACCAGCTTGCCGATGCCGTGGGCGGCGCTGTCGGTGTCGCGCATCAGCCCGCGCCAGGTGCTGCCGAGTTCGGCATAGACGTTGGAGCCCTTGCCGAGGCCGGCTTCCTCGAGGGAGCGGATGAGTCCGTCCAGGCCCTCGCCCCGGTCCGGGTCGTAGGGGCCTTCGGGCTGCCCCGGTATCCAGCCGGAGTGATAGATGAGGAAGTTCACGTCCGGGAAGCGTTTCGCGGCCGGACCGACGTCCGTACACAGGGAATGCTCGTAGGACTGGCGCCCGAAAGGAATGCCCTTGTGAATGCAGATGTTCTTCACGCCGAGGGCGCGGGCTTTCTCGAGCAAGCGGATGCCGACGTCGTCGGTGAGATAGAAGCCTTCCCCGTCCGGGCCCCACTGGGTGTAGGTCTTCCAGGCGGAGACGCCGTATTGTTCGGCGAGTTCGTCCATGTCTTCCAGGTCGCCTTCCTGGTTCGGGTTCACCCGCCCGTGAATCAGCAGCCGATGGGTGCCCTCGAGTTCGTCGACGATCTTCCGCGTGGCGTCGGCCTCCTCGATGGTGAGCGGCTCGGCGTCCCTGCGTGACGGCACGAAGGAGAGCACCATCATGTCGGTGTCGGCGTCCAGGAAGACGTCCTTCACAAAGTCGTCGGCGCCGAGGCAGCGCATGTAGTCGCGGCTGACATAGTCGAACTTCGCGCACTCCTCCTTGCGTTCCCGCGCGACGCTCGGCGGCACGTAGTGGCCCTGCACGTCGAAGATGAATTCCTTTTTGCCGATGCTGGCCTCGGCGAGCTGCACATCCAGTCCGGCTTCGTCGTCGAGGGCGAAGAAACCGGCGCCCTTGCCGGCGGCCGCGTTCGCCCGGTTCATGGCGAGCAGCGAAGTCGCGGCGCCGGCCGCGCTGATGAGGAAGGCGCGTCGCGGCATGCCGAGGCGCTTCGCGTTCTCGCTCGCGGCTTCCTGGGCCAGACTATTCGCGTGTTCGTTGCGCGGCTCCAGCGGAATGGGCGGGTATTCGGCGTTGGAGGTCGAGTCGAGTTTGACGGGCAGGCGCTGGCCCTCGGGGTCGAAGCGGTATTTCATGGCTGGCTCCTCTCGGCGTCCCGCCAATCTGCGGCGTCGGCGCACGGCTGTAAAGTGGCGTTGCGGCATTTTCCTTGAGCGGGCGACCAATAGGCGCGCCGTCGGTTGTGCCGGGCCGGGGGCATGGCTAACCTCTGCCGCGCCCTGTGCCTGAAAAGACCAGTCCGAAGAACACAAGGACGAGACCATGACCAGAATCGCCGCCTTTTTTTGTGCGCTCGCGATCGCGGTGCTGGCGCAGCCCCTGCAGGCCGAAGTGGAACGCCGGACCCTGAACGACGGCAACCTGATACTGGAGGACATACCCGCGATCCCGCAGACGATCGTGGACGACCTGAACCGGCATCAGAACGTGCGTTCGGCGAGCTTCCTGGACTGGACCGCCGACGGCGAGAGCCTGTACGTCTCCACCCGCTTTGGCGAGGTGGAGCAGATCCACCGGGTCGACATGCCTGGCGGCGCCCGCCATCAGCTCACCTTCTTCGACGAGCCGGTCTCCCAGGTATCGCGGCAACCCGAGGGCTCGCACCTGGTTTTCGCCATGGATGCGGGCGGCAACGAGTTCAGCCAGCTGCTCCTGTTCGACCCGCTTGTCTCTCGCTCGCGCATGATCACAGACGGAGAGTCGCGCAACGGCGGCGTGGTCTGGACGCGGGACGGCGAGCGCATCGCCTTCCAGAGCACGCGGCGCAACGGCGCCTCCAACGACGTCTGGATGATGCCGCTGGATCAGGCCGGTAGCGAGCCCGAGGCGGCACGCCTGGTGCTCGCCGCGCCCGATGGCACCTGGTGGGGGCCGGCGGATTTCGACGAGGCCGGCGAGCGTCTCCTGATCCTGAATTACGTGGGCATCACCGACTCCCGTATCCACGTGCTCGATCTCGAGTCCGGCGAGACCACCCTGCTGGCCGGCGGCGACGGGGATGTCTCCAGCAACTGGCCCCTCGGCTTCGATCACACCGGCGAGGGCTACTGGTTCATCACCGACCGGGGCGGCGAGTTCAAGCAGCTGGCGTGGCAGCCGCTCGAGCCCGGCGCCGAGCCGGTCATCGTGACGGCGGACATCCCGTGGGACCTGGAGGGCATGGCATTCAGCAAGGACCGGCGCCGGGCGGTGTTCGCGGTCAACGAGGACGGCCTCAGCCGGCTCTACCTGCTGGATCCGGCGAGCCGCGAGTACCGCGCCGTCGGCGGCATACCCACCGGCCTCGTCGGCAGCGTCGGCTTCAGCCCGGACGGAGGCCGCCTCGCGATGGCGCTGAACACGCCGCAGACGCCGAGCGACACCTTCGTGCTCGACCTCGGCGAAGACCCGCTCGCGCACGGCGAGCTGACCCGCTGGACCCACAGCGAGGTGGGCGGCCTGGACACCGACACCTTCCTCGAGCCCGAACTGGTGCGCTTCGAGAGCTTCGACGGCCTGAGTGTGCCCGCCTGGGTGTACAAGCCGGAGGGGGACGGCCCGTTCCCGGTGGTGGTCTCGATACACGGCGGACCCGAGAGCCAGGCCCGACCGGCATTCAGCAGCACCTACCAGATGTGGCTGGCGAAGCTCGGCGTCGCCGTGGTGGTGCCGAACGTGCGCGGCTCCGCGGGCTACGGCAAGTCCTACCTGGCCATGGACAACACCTACAAGCGGGAGAACTCGGTGCGCGACATCGGCGCGCTGCTGCAGTGGATCGACACCCGGCCGGACCTGGATGCCGACCGCGTGGCCGTGTTCGGCGGCAGCTACGGCGGCTACATGGTGCTGGCCAGCGCGGTGCACTACAGCGACCGGCTGAAGGCCGCCGTGGACATCGTCGGCATCTCCAGCTTCGTCACCTTCCTCGAGAATACCGAGGACTACCGGCGGGATCTGCGCCGGGTGGAATACGGCGACGAACGCGACCCGGAGATGCGGGCGCACCTCGAGAAGATCAGCCCGCTGAACAACGTGGAGAAGATCGCCGTGCCCATGCTGGTGGTGCAGGGTGAGAACGACCCGCGCGTGCCCGTGACCGAGGCCGAGCAGATCGTCGAGGCCCTGCGCGAGAAGGGCGAGACGGTGTGGTACATGAACGCGCTGAACGAGGGCCACGGCTACCGCCGGAAGGAGAACCGGGACGTCTACCAGCAGGCGGTGGTGCTGTTCTTCCGCCGCCACCTGCTCGACCAGGACTGATTGGCGGGGGCGGCCGGCCCGGAGGTATGCTTGCGGCATGCAGAAGCTCAGCCTCCTCGATGCCACGTTTCTCTATGCAGAGACGGACAACACGCCCATGCACGTGGCCGGGCTGCAGCATTTCGAACTGCCGCCCGACCAGGATGCCGACGCTTTCTACGAGTCGCTGAAGCGCTTCGTCGAGGCGCGAGCCCACCTGGTGCCGTTCATGATGCGGCGCCTGCGCCCCTCGCCGCTGGGCATGGATCATCCCGTGTGGGTGCTCGATACCACCTTCGACATCGATTATCACGTGCAGCGGATCACCCTGCCGGCGCCGGGCACGACGGAGCAGCTGGAAGAGGCGGCCGGCGAACTCCATGTCCGGCCGCTCGACCGGGCCCGCCCGCTCTGGCGGTGGTGGCTAATCGACGGCCTCGAGTCGGGCCATGTGGCCTGGTACACCCAGTACCACCATGCCTGCCTGGACGGCATGGGCGGGCAGGCCATATTCGAGATCTTCTTCGGCCCCACGCCGGAGCCGCCGCCGGTGCCCGTCGGGCCGGAGGAGATGGACGAAGACGACCCTGGCACCTGGGGCATGCTGAGAGACACGGCACTGCGTTTCGGCGCTAATCCCGTGCGTTTCGCCCGCATGCTGCCGGACCTCGCGCGCACCACCCAGGACCTGGCGACGAGGGCATTCAGCTCGGTTGGAGGCATGAAGGCCGTCATGCCGCGGGTGCCGCGCACGCGCTTCAGCGTCGCCATCGGCCCCGAGCGGGCGTTGGCGCTCGGCTCCATCCCGCTGACGCCGCTCAAGGCCATCGGCAAGGAGCACGGCTGCACCGTCAACGATGCCTTCATGGCCGTATGCGCCGGCGGGCTGCGCAGTTATCTGACGCAGCTCGGCGAACTGCCGGAGCGCTCGCTGGTGGCGGGCACGCCGGTGTCGGTGCGCAAGCCCGGCGACACCAGTCTGCACAACCAGGTGAGTATGCTGATGTGCGATCTGGCCACGGACCGCGAGGACCCCGTCGAGCGGATGAAGGCCATCCGCGAGTCCATCGACGGCGGCATCGAGGTGGTGCGACAGCTCGACAACGTGCATCTCGGCGATCTCACCGTGCTGGGGCTGCCCATCGCGTTCCAGGGTGTGGCCACGCTCGCCAACCGGCTCCGCCTCGGCAGCATCATCCGCCTGCCGATGAACCTGGTGATCTCCAATATCCCCGGCCCCCGGCAGATGCTGTATCTGAACGGGGCCCGCCTGCTCACCCACTACCCGGTGTCGATCCCGAGCCACGGCAACGCGCTCAACATAACCGTGCAGTCCTATGGCGAGCGCATGGACTTCGGCCTCGTCGCCTGCCGGCGGACCGTGCCGGACGTGCACACGCTACGGGATCACATCCTGCAGGCGTGGGACGAACTGCAGCGAGCGGCCGGCAGGGAGCCCGCGCCGCCGCTGCCCGTCGAGCCGGACGCGGCCCTGATCTAGACCGTGACCGCGTTGCCGCGGAAGATACGGGACAGGTAACGGCTGTCCGCCGGGCTCGGCGCCGGCACGGCGCATTGCAGCACGGCCTGGACCAGACGCTCCATCTCCTCCGCCAGCTCCTGATCGTTACCGGGTTCCTCGGCCCGGGCACGGCGTGTGAGCTGTACCTGATTGGCTGCGGGAAACGTCGGCAACCGCTCAGTCTCCACACCGAGCGTGACAGTGAATGCGTGCATCGCTGTCTTGATGAACATGGCGAGTGCGAACTCTTCCCGGGTGGAGGCACGCGAGGTGTCGGGTGTGACCAGCACGATCTGGCAGCGCGGGAACAATGCGGCTATCCTCGCGACGCGGAAATGATGGGTCAGATGGTCCCGGACCACGTCGCGGAATTCCTGCCGGGACAACACTCGCTCCCAGTCGCCGCCAGGCTCGCCGGTCAGCGCGTTCAGGGGCAGCCGGGTGAATGGCGTGTTGACCACGACGTCGCAACGACCGCGCTGGCGCAGCACGCCCTGGAGCCCGGCCTCGATCTCGTCGCCTACGACCTCCACGGCGAACTCCATGCCCCCGGGCAGAGATACCCGATGGCGGATCGCCTCGGCGGCTTCCTCGCTGCGAGTGAGCAGCGTGAGACTTGCCACCCCGAAACGGGCGAAGCCCTCGGCGACCGCCGTCAGTTCGTCGCGCATCGCATCGCCGATCAGCGCCACATGCTTGCCGCGAAGTGCCGCGAGATCCTCGGCACCCGCAGGCAGCATCAGTTCACCTTCGGTGACCGAGCGGTCGAACTTCAGGCCGCCCGAGGGATGGAAGGTCTCGCCGCTCACGCTCTTGTCGGCCAGGCTGAACACCGTGGAGAGTCCCACCTCCTCGTCGGTCGGCATCTTGTGCAGATGCAGCCGGTTCAGGATGCCGGTCTCGATCTTCTTCGCGGCCTTCTTGATGTCCTCCTGGTCGAAGAAGGGCTCCGGCGCCGGCACGAATGCTTGCAGGAAACGATCGGCTTCCGCCTGCTCGAGCTGACCGCCATTGACCAGCCGCTGCATGAGCTTCGGCGCGAGCGCCTCGTTCAGCAGGTAACGGGAGGCATTGGTCTCCGGGCGTCCTTCGGCCACCTGGGCGAAAAGCCTGCGCAACGGCTCCGGAGCGTCCGGCCACTGCGCCAGCTCCTCGATGGCATTCCGTGCCAGGCGGACGATGACATCCGTACCGGCGTCGTCGCTGTCGAGCACTGCCAGGATCGCGGCATGCACGCGGTTCAGGCGCACGTTCTCCATGATCAGCCGGCCGCGCCGGTCGAACAGGCCGGGTGCGTCGGAGGAGCCCCGCAGCCGTGCGCCGTCCACGGGTCCGGGCGCCATCGCATTGATCTGGATCTCCGGTCCGAGGTGGCGGGAGAGGATCTCGGCCAGTGCGCGCTGGCCCGCCTTGGAGACGGCGTAGTCGGCCCGGTTCGGGTAGGCGACGGCGACGTATTTCTCTCCACCGAAGTAGCTGGATACGTTCAGGATATTGCCGGATCCGCGCTGCTTCATCGCCGGCGAGAACTTGCGGATGAGAGAGTAGTTGGAGACGAGGTTCGCCTCCATAGTGGTCTCCCACGCCTCGTGGCTCATGTCGACCACCATCTCCTCGGCGCCGGCGATACCGGCGTTGTTGATGAGGAAGTCGAGTTCGCCGAAGAGCTTCCGTGTGTGTTTGTAGAGGCGCTCGAGCGCATCCTCCTTGCCCACGTCGATGCCGGCCAGGACGTGTACGCGCTCCTCGGGCTCCGCGTAACCCACGCTGCGCAGCTCGTCGACGATCTCCTGACGTGCCGCATCGAGTTTCGCGCCGCTGCGTGCGGTGAGCAGCACCCGCGCTCCGGCCAGTGCCAGATAGCGGCCGAGTTGCAGGCCAATACCGAGGCTGCCACCGGTGATGACCGCCGTCTTGCCACGATGCAGTCCAGGCAGCACGCGCTGGATGGACAGCGGCATGGAGGACTTGCCGGTCGCCCGCTGGATGCTCTTCGGTACCCAGAGGTCGATGGGGTCCATTTTGCGCACGCCGTTGTTCAGCGTGGCCGTCCAGTCGGCCGAGAAGGCAAGGTTGTCCGGATGGTTGTTGTCGAAGCGTACCAGCTGGTTCGGGACGTTCAGCCAGCCCCAGTTCCCCTGGCCGTCCTCGTGGCGCTCCTCGAAACGCCAGACTCGGATCAACTCCTCGACGGCCGCGCGCTTGATATCGTTCAGGAGATTGCCGTGGCCGTCGTCCGGGTTGGTGACGAAGGTCACCTGCGGCGCCGATCGGCGCGGCTTCCAGCCGGCCAGCCTGCGGGTGAGCATGGAGGCGAACGCCACCGGGGCGACGACCTCGTTCTCGACAAACGCGGCCACATCGTCATCGTCGGCCGTACTGAGGGAATAGCCGTGTTGCCCGTTGGGCGTCGCAGGGAGCACGACGACGCCGTCCAGCCGTCCGTACTGATCCTCGATGAACTGGAACACGCGCTCCATGGACTCGGGGCGCAGCGGGTCCAGATGCTGCACCTGGATGGCGACGGGTTCGAAGTCCTGGACCCTCGCGCGCAGGTAGCCCACCGCGTCCAGTGTGCGGGAGCACATGACGATCCGGGCCCCGCGGTGCAGATTGCGCTCCGCGAATACCATGGCTTCGTCGATATCGCTGCCGCACAGGATAAGGACGACGCGACCGCCGAGGTCGACCAGCCGGTCGTCGGGCCAGGAGACCAGCTTCGAGCGGCTGCGCGTCGGCACCTGCATGCCGTTGGTGACCTCGAAGCCATGCCCGGAGAACGCCCGGGACTCGTCGGAGGCCAGGAACAGGATGGTCGAGGCGACGTCGGCCGGTGTCGGATAGCGGAAGTCCAGGCTGCCTTCGGCATCCGAACGCTTCACGATCATCAGGTTGCGGAACTCGGTGGAGGTTGTGCCTTCCGGTTGACCCTGTAGCGAATCCATGGCCGCAAATGCCTTGTCGATGCGCTCCGATTCGATCGGGCCCGGGAATACGGTATTCACGCGGATCCCCTTGTCGCTGCCGCCAAGCTCCCGGGCGAGGCCGTGGGAGAGCGCGTTCAGACCGGATTTCGGCACCGAGTAAGCGATGCGGCCGAAATAGCGCGTGCGCGAGAAGATGGTCGAGACGTTTACGATGGAGCCGCCCGCCGCCATGTGGGGCACGCTCGCCCGCACCATGTGCCAGGGTCCTCCCAGCAGGTTCATGGCGGACTCGAACATCGTCTGGTCCTCGCCCAGCGCGCGCTTCTCCGCATTGGTGAAGGGGATGCGCCGCAGCGTGCGCTTTGGTCCTGCAGCGCCGGCGTTGTTCACCAGAACGTCGATCTCTCCGAAGCGCTCGACGGCGGTCGCAACGATCTGCCGGCAGACGTCCGGGTCGGCGCAGTCACCTGTGGCTGCCGCGAGCCGCGCGCGGTCGATGCCTTCCCGGACCAGCTCGTCCATGAAGCCGTCCAGCTTCTCCCGGGAGCGCCCCGTCAGGACCACGTTGGCCCCCTGCCTGAGCAGTACCCGCGTGATGTAAGTGCCGATATTGCCGGCAGCGCCGGTGACGATGACATTGCGGCCATTCACGCGGCCGCTCGCTGATGGCTTGTTCTTGTCGTTCATCTGAGCGTTCCTGCTGATCCCGTATCAATACGCCGAATCTCCTCGCCCCGCGCTTCCGCGTCACGGATGGCCCAGGCTCGGTACAACTCGTCCCTGGTCTTCAGTCCCGTTCTCGGCAGCGCATGGACCGCCACGTAAGTCGCGCCGGCGTGCCGGTTCTCCCACATGGCCTGATGGGCCTCCGCCAGCCCTTCCAGCGGTACCTGCACGGGCGGCACGACGTCGATCATGCCCGCCGCAATCCTCTCCTGGACTTCGGCGAACTCCCGCGCCGTATTCAGGTGCGTGCCCCGGATCTCTGCGCTCGGCATGAGAATCCGCCGCTGACGCATCCAGACCTGAGGCGCGTAGAAGCTCAGCCGCTGGCCGCCGAGGTCCTCGGCGTACACGATGCTGCCCACGTTCGGCTTGACCAGCGAGGTGGCCAGCGCAAGGCCGTCCCGGCCGCGGCGCTCGAAGATCACGTCCGGCAGTCCGCGCTTGTCCAGCGCGCTGCGCAGGAGCGGGGCGATTGCCGAACCCACCGGCTTCAGCGTGCGGTCCGAGAAGCGCCGCACCGACTCCTTGAAGGCGGCCGACTCGGTGAACGGGTTTGGCAGCGGTGCGAACGGGCCGGGCGCATCGAATTCCTCGCCGAGTCGGCGCCGGATCTCCTCCAGGCTGACGACGCCGCGGAACTGGGTGCCGAAGCCGAGCGAGGTGACGAACTCCCGCTGCGCCACCGTATCCGCCAGCACGGCCACGCGGGCGTTCAGCGCGCAGCCGATCTCGATGGCCTCGATTGCCACCGGGTCGACGATGCCGTCCTCGGCACCCGGGCCGTAGACGACGAGCAGCGCACGACCCGCGCGCAGCCCCGCCCGCGCGAGCATGGTCGCCGGCCTTTCCTCGCCGCGTTTGCCCATGAACGAGAAGCGATAACCGGAAGAGGCGCCGAAGAAGGTCAGCACGCCGCCGTCGCCCAGCGCCTGGAACGAGCGGCCGAAGGCGCGCTCTCCGGCGTGGGAAACCACGTAGTCGACGGGTCCGCCGGCCTGTTCCGCGACTGCGTCCACGAACGGCCGTCCTGCCGCTTCCCAGGCGTCCCATTCGGCGGGGTCGTCCGGTACCGGCGTGAAGATGTCGGCCCAGCGTTCGTCCTTGCGGTTCACGGGGGCGCCGCCGTAGCGTCGCACCCGTTCGGCGCGTTCCTCCGAGGAGACCATGCCCACGACCTCCAGACCTGTCTGGCGGGCGCTCCGCAGGCACTCGAGGCCGGTGCCCGTCGACGCGCCTTCCACGAAGAGACGCCGCCCCGGCTGCACGTCCAGCGTGGTGTAGAGCGCCCGGTGGATGGTGCCGAAGGTGAGGCCGTAGGAGCCGGCCTCCTCGATGGTCATTCCGCCCAGCTTCGGATGCAGTTGGGGACCCTGCACGACGAGGAACTGGGCATGGCTGCCGTCGTTCACCTCGTAGCCCTGGATGTGGAAATCGGCGGCCATCGGATCGAGGCCCTGGTCGGGTGAGAGCAGCTCGCTCTGTCCCGAGTAGATCGTCACCAGCTGGCCGATCGACAGCCGGCTTTCCCGCACCAGTTCCTCGCCGAGTTCGGCGATCAGCGCCACGCCACCGGAACCGGTCACCTGCAGGTCCGCATCGCGGGCGTCGAACGGCGAGACCGGAATGCCGGTGAGCGCCCAGATATCATTGAAGTTGACCTCCGAGGCAAGCAGGTAGACCAGCGCCTCGTTCGGCCCTGGCCGCGGCGTCTCGAGCACCAGCAGCTGCTCGGACTCCGCGGGGTCGGCGTGACGCGGCAGTCCGGTCGCCGGATCCTTCGTGACCCCCATGCCGTACTGGTAGTCGGGTACCGGCGTTACGCCCGGGTAGAAGGCTGCATCCAGGGGCAGCAGCCGGCCGTCGGCTTCGAGACGCCGACGGGTCTCCTCGCTCGCGTCCGGTGGCACCTCGACATGGCGCAGCGGTAGCGGCGCACTGCGGCGCTCGAGGAAGGCGCGGATGCCGGCCGGACCGGATGCCGGGTCGCAGACCGCAGCGGCGAAGAGTTCCGCCTCGTGCCTCAGGCCCGCGCGCTGGCCTTGCTTCGCGCCGACCGACAGGGCCTCGAGTATGCGCTCGACGGGCCGTTCGCGACCGCTCGCGCGCAGCTGCGCCATCGCCGGTGCGAGCTTGGGATGATCAGTGAGGGCGGCCGGGTCCGGCAGCGCCGATTCGCGGGACTCGAGGTACTCCCGCCTGCGCTCCATCGCCTCGACCAGCGGGCCCTCGCCGCGGAAAAACTGGCGCAGCCGTTCCATTGCGGTTGCCACGGGGCCGACCGCGCTGTCGCCCACCACCTCGTCCACCAGACCGACGTCACGGGCGTCCGCGGCATCGACGGCACGTCCGCTGAGTATGAGGCGCATGGCCTCGACGAGCCCTTCTTCGCCATGGCGGTGATGCAGTCGGCGGGGCAGCCGCTGGGTGCCGCCGTAGCCGGGCAGCAGGTTGAGGTTGATCTCCGGCTGGCCGAAGCGGGCATGGCGGTCGGCGATCACGTAGGCACAGGCCAGCACCAGTTCGTTGCCGCCACCGAGTGCGGGGCCGTTCGCCGCGGCGATCACCGGCTTGCCCAGGTTCTCGAGCGTCGAGAAGGCCGTGTGTGCGGCGTTCGGCGGTGTGCGGGCGCTGTCGATGTCGCCCGCCTCGCCGACCTCCAGCAGTTCCTTGACATCGGCGCCGGCCACGAAGGCGCTGCGCGCGCCGGTGATCACGACGGCTGCCGTATCCTCGCGTTTGGAGATGTGCTCGAGGACGGTGTTCAGCTCGTCCAGGCTGCGCTCGTTCAGCGAGTTCACGGGCGGGTGATCGATGACGACCAGCGCCACCCGCCGGCCCGGTGCGATCTCGTGATTCTCCACGCGAAGGTAGCGGTAGGTTTGCACGATCTCCCTGGCCTCGCCGAGCCGGCCGAAGGCGCGCCACTCGGCGACGGTCTCGCGGATCTCGTCCACGATGTCGGGGTTGCGCAGGGTGGAAAGGTCGCCGAGGGGCTCCTCCAGCAGGATCCCCCGCAGCGTGCGTCGCATATATTTACCCGACCGTGTCTCGGGGAAGGCGGAGACCACGAGGAAGTCCGATGGCACGGCGGTGGCGCCTTTCTCCGAGCGCACCAGGGCCTGCAGGCGAGCGAAATCGTCGTCGCCCAGCCGCTGTCCCGGTGCGGGAATCAGGAAAGCGATGGGCGTCTCGCCCTTCTCCTCGTGGGGCGCGCCGACCACGACAGCGTTGCCGACGGGGGAGTCCGCGCGCAGCACCTTGTCGCGCAGGATTGCGCCCTCGATCTCCTCGGTACCTATGCGGTGGCCGGAGACGTTGATCACATCGTCGGAGCGCCCGTGCAGAGTGAATGCGCCGTCCTCGTGGCGGCGGGCGTAGTCGCCCTGGGTGTAGGCGAGGCCGTCGGCCCAGCGGTTGAAATAGACCGCGTTGAACCGCTCCATGTCACCGCGCCAGCTGGCCGTACCCAGGCGTTCCGCGTCGCCCCAGATTGTTCTCGCCAGATACGGATACGGGCGCTTGATGACCAGTTCGCCTTTCTCGCCGGTCTCTGCCGGCCGCCAGCCGATGGCCCGGCCGGCTTCGTCCGTCTCCGTCGCGATGCGGACCTCGGCGTCGATCCAGGGCAGAGGCCAGGTCTTTGCATCGGCGGCCAGCGGCTTGAAGCCGCCCCAGGCGCAGGAGAAGACGATGCCGCCATGCTCCGTGGCCCAGTAGGAGTTCAGGTAGTGCTCGCAGATGCGCTCCATCGCGAACTTCTGCACCGCGGGAGAAACGGGTTCCGCGCAGAACGTGGCCGCTTTCAGACGGCTCATGTCATAGGCGGACATGTCTTCGGTGCTGGCCGGGTCGGTCATCACCGCCTTGAGGAAGGTCGAACCCGCCTTGAAGAGCGTGACCCCGTGACGGGCGATGATGGAAGAGAAGCGCCCTGCATGAGGAAACAGCGGCGATCCTTCCGAGACCACCGAGGTGATGCCGGCGGCGAGCGGCGCAGCGATGAGATACGACTGGCCGGTGATCCAGCCAGGGTCGGCGATCACATAGAGCCGGTCGTCGTCGCGCACGTCGAAGACCATGCGCATGGTGTGCGCGATGCCCGCCAACCAGCCGCCATGGGTATGCACCACGCCCTTCGGTTTACCCGTGGAGCCGGAGGTGTAGATGATGAAAAGCGGCCAGTCGGCATCCACGGGCAGCGCCGGGTGAGTGGCGCAGAGCGCCCGGTACAGCGAGATATCGTCCAGTGCCAGAAGCGCATCGGTGTCGTCGACGTCGAAACCCGCCTGTCGGGCCCGTTCCAGCACCCTCTCCGTGGCCTCCGTGATCAGGTCCGGCGACCAGCGATCCCGGGGCTGCACCACGATCTCCTGGCCGGTGTAGCGTACGACGACGACCTGCTCGACGATGTGCTGCACCTCGGCCAGCCGGCGTGCCACGCTGGTGCGTACCTCCGCAGCCCTCTCCGCGTCCAGACTCTCCTCCCGCTCCAGCGCGCGGCCGAGCTCGCGCATGACATCGCTGCGCTCGACGGTGATCTCGCCCGTCAGGCCGTCGCGTACCGCGGCGCCGAGTCGCTCGGCCGTATCCCGGGAATCGAGCCTGGCAAGGATCTCCTCCAGGGCGGCGACGGCAGCGGGCAGGGGGATGAAATTGTCGAGTGCGGCATCCGTGAAGGTTTCCTTGTACGGCACCACTTCGGCATTGCGGTAGCCGCCATCCGCCGTGACGACCACCTTGGCGCCGGCATCCGCAATGCGGTCGGACAGCGTCTTCGCCGAAAAGCCCCCGAACACGGGTGTGTAGATGATGCCGAGCCGCTTGGCCGCCTCGGTGTAGTAGAGCTGGTCGGGGATGTTCGGCAGATTGAACGCAATGCGATCGCCTTTGCCGAGCCCGAGCGAGGCGAGTACCTCCGCGCGGATCACCGTCTCCAGCAGCAGTCGGCGATACGGGATTTCCAGCTGGAATACGGGGCCGCCACGGCCGTCGTTCTTGGAGGGGTCCCAACGGTCGCCTTCGAAGACGAACGCGGGATGCCCGCCGCGGCCGCCTAGCACATGCCGGTCCAGCTCGTTGAAGCAGGCGTTGGTCAGCCCGCCGGCGAACCAGCGGTAGAACGGCGCGTCACGGTCGTCGAAAGCGCTTTCCCACGGGCGCCAGTCGCTGCCACGTCCGGCATCGTCGACGGCTTCGCCCGTTGCGGCGTGGAAGCCGCGCCACTCCCCCGCGACCGGGTCGCGCGTCAGCCACGCAGTGTTGTCCGGATCGAACCAGTGCAGTTCGCTGGCGGAGATATCGCCGTGGTAGTCACCCGGCGACTCCATCGCGCGCCTGCGCTGCCTTTCCTCGTCGCGTTCGCTCCCCAGGCGTCCCCAGCGGGACGCCGCTTCCTCGTTCTTGTTGGACATATTCTCCCCGCCTGCGCCCGGCTGATAGCCGGCCATTTATAAAAGCAGTCGAGCGGGCGGGATGCAAGAGGACGCTTGCCGCGCGGCGATTATGGGCGATCGTGTTCGGGCAGCGATAGTCGCAGCGACAGTAACTGCGGATCAGGCGCGTGCTTCTCGCGCCTTGCGTCGGCGCTTGTTCGCCGCGAAGGCCAGACCCTGGGCATTCAGATCGAGATCGAGGTCGAGCAGTTTCCAGGTTTCCCGCCGGCTGCCGAGATCTCCCCGGCCGTCGAGCAGCCCCGCGAAATAATCCCTGAGACGCGGCAGGATGTAACCGTAGAGCGCTTCATCCGGCAGATCGCTGACCTCTGCGTCGTGCATGACCCGTTCGGCGAATCGAAGATGCCGATCCAGCTGCCCGGCGGTCTCCTCGATCGACGTCACTGCACCAAAATGGGTCGGATAAACGGTGGCGGGCTCCAGGTCCGCGATGCGCTGCACGGCGTCGCGCGCAAGCGGTCCGTCGAAATCCGTTGGGCTGGTGGAGGGAAACGCGAATGGCCCCTGCGTCTGCAGCACGGGATAGTGCAGGCCGAAGGCATCGCCGGTGAACACGCTGTTCGTGCGATCGTCCGTCACGCAAAAATGGTGGTTGGCGTGTCCGCGGGTATGCAGGAAGGTCAGTTCGCGCCGGCCGAATTTCAGCCTCTCGCCATCGCCCATCTCGCGGATGCGCGCCGCGGGCACCGGCCCGATCCTGCCGTAGAGCCGGCGGAACTCGGCCTCGCCGTAGACGGCGGTGGCGCTGGACACCAGCTTCTCCGGGTCGACGATGTGGCGCACGGCGCGGGGATGCGCCAGCACGGTCGCATCCGGGCAGGCTTCCGCCAGGGCTGAGGTCGCGCCGGCGTGATCCAGGTGCACATGAGTCACGATCAGGTAGCGCACCTGCTCCGGCTGCAGACCGGCTTCGCCGAGCGCACCCAGCAGGCGGGGCAGGGCGTGGTTGGTGTTGTTGTCGATGAATGCGGCCTCGCCGCCCTCGATCATGAGATAGGCTGCCGCAAACTGCGGTTCGTCCAGATAGAGGCAGTCGATGGTGATGATGTCGTCCATGGCCGTAGCTTCCCGACTCCAGCCCCCGATAGCAAGATTCCGGCCTCACGCCCCTTGCGGCCGACAGGCCGGACCGCCGATCAGGTGGATCCGTCCTGGCGAGCCCCGGCGAGGAGATGCCGGGCCTCTTTCGTTTCACGATGATCCTCGCCGAGTGCGTAGACGAGATGGGGCAGCGCCGACTCCAGGTCCGCCGCGGCACCGGCCCGATCACCGGCTCCGAGCCGGATCTCGGCGCGTTGGACGAGCGCGCGCCCGAGATAGATGCTCCCCGCGGAGTCGGGACGGGTGTGTTCTCGCAGCCGCTCGATCAGCCCGTCGACGAGTTCCCGCGCCGTGGCGTAGTCGGCGCGCTGGCGGTAGACCTCCGCGCCCTCGATCAGCGCCGAGATGAGGCCGGGGGTTTCCCGGACCTGCGGATAGCCGGCATCGGCCAGCAGCGCGTCGATCTCGCGGACCGCCGTCTCGAGGTTGCCGAGGCCACGGTGCACCTTCACGCGATTCACACGGATACTCATGGCGAGTGCCCGGTCGGCTTCCGGGTTTTCCAGGAGGGCCTCGGCCGCATCCAGGCTCTGCGTTGCACGCTCGAAGGCCTCGGCGGCCATGTGCACGGTGGCCATCCCGAGGTTCACGCGTGCCGCCACGAGATTATTGCCATCGGCCTCGGCCAGCGCCAGGCTCTGGGTGTAGACGGCCTCGGCCTCGTCGAGGCTCCCCACGGACACGAGCAGACTGCCGTACTGGGCGATCAGCGGTGCCGCGCCGCGTCCCGCAAAGCCGCTGGCGCGCATGCGGCCGACGAGGTCGTCGAACGCCTCGAGCGCCTCGGGTATGCGGCCGAGATTCTTGAGCACCACCGCCTTGTTGGCGGCGACCCGCTGGTAGCCGAGGGTCGCTCCCCGGCCCGTCGACTCGAGCAGCTGGAGCACCTCGTCCAGATACCGGATGGCCTCGTTCGGTCTGCCTTCGTTGAAATGGCGGAACGCGATGTCGTTCAGCACGAGCCCGTGCAGGTTGGTGCCCGGTGCCGGGTGCGCGTCGAGCAGGCGTTGCGCGGCGAACATCGTGGCCAGCGCTTCGTCGTTCCGGCCCGCCTGAACCTCGGCACGCGATCTTGCGCGCAGGCACTCCACGCTGGTGTCGATGTCGGGAGCCGCGAGCGACGCATAGAGAGCCAGGCCCTCGGCGAGCCGCTCGGCCGACCGGTCGGGGTCCTGCATCATGGTCGTACGGGCCCGTCGGCAGAGCACAGCGGCGAGCACGTCGGCCTCGCCGTGGTCACGGGCAATGCGTTCGGCTTCCTGCAGCAACTCGGCTTCGCGCTGCCGCTCGCCCAGGCTGGAATATCGGCGTGCAACATCAAAGAGCACGGACGCCATGAACGGCTGATCCGTGCCGAACTGGTTCTCGAGAAGGCTGCGGCCGCGGTCCAGGAGTTCGACCGAAGTGAGTGCGCCGTCGCCCATCTCCTCCATCAGCAGGCTGTAGAACTCGTTGCTGGCCTGGACCCGCTGCTGCTGGTTTACGGCGATGCCCTGCTGCCGTTTGGCCTCCACCATCTGCCAGCTCGTGATGAGCGTGGCGGCAACGAGCGCCACGACAGTCAGCAGCGCTCCGGCCACACCGCCCCGATTGCGCTGGACGAATTTCCGCAGCCGATACCCGGAGCGCTGACCGGCTGCGCTGACGGGATAGCCGGCGAGGAAGGCTTCCAGGTCTCTGCGCAGAGCATTGGGGTCGCGGTAGCGGTCACCCGGGTCCGCACGCAGGCACTGCTCGACGATCATCGTGACTTCGCGCGGCAGGGACTGCCGCACAGCACCCGGCAGGGTGAGCGGCCGGCCGTCGACGGAACGCTGGATGGCGTCGGTGAGCGTCTCTCCGTCGGTCGGCAGGCTGCCGCCGAGCACTTCGGCCATCAGCAGCCCGAGCTGGTAGACATCGGAGGCGATCGAGATCGGCTTGCCCAGCAGCTGTTCGGGGCTCGCGTACCGGGGCGTCATGGCGCCCGCGCGGGTCAGGTTGCCGGGCTCGTCCTCGAGCAGCTTCGCGATGCCGAAGTCCAGCAGCTTGACCCTGCCGTTCGTCGTGACGAGCACGTTCGAAGGCTTGATGTCGCGATGCACGACCAGATTCGCGTGCGCGAAAGCGACGGCGTCGACGACGTCGATCAGCAGGCGGATCCTGTCGGCCCGCTTCAGCGAGCGCTCGTCGCAGTAGCGCGTGATCGGGCTGCCCTCGACCAGCTCCATCACGATGTAGGGCCAGCCTTCGGCTGTCAGTCTCGCGTCGTACAGCTGCGATATGTGGGGATGATTCAGGCCCGCGAGGACGCTCTGCTCCTGCATGAAGCGTTCGCGCATGGCCGGGCTGAAGCCGCTGATCGTGGACAGCTTTATCGCGACGTCCCGCTCGAAGCTGCCGTCGATACGGGAGGCGCGGTAGACGCGGCTCATGCCGCCTTCGGCAATGAAGTCGGTGATCCGATAGCCGTCGAGTTCGCGGTTGACCAGGGTTTCCTGCTCCCCGGCCGACAATTCCGAAAGTATGCCGAGGCCCGCTCCTGTCGAGAACGGGTCTTCGTCAGAGCCTCTCATCGCCGATTTTGCTCCTTTCCGTCGTTCGAGCAGGGGCGTTATACACTGCTCGCGCCGGAGAGACGACACACCTCGGTCGCAAAAATGATGAGTAGATACCTGGTTCCACCTGGTTGTTATCGCCGCAGGCGTTATCGTCATCGCCGCTTTGTTCCCGGTTATGGCGACAGGAAGTTCAGGAGCGGTGGCGGCAGGTGTCGTCAGCGCGGTTGTAGCCATCGGGCTTCCCCTGTGGCTTCTGGCATCCACCAGATACACCGTTACTCGTGATTTTCTGATCGTCAGATCGGGGCCGTTCAGGTGGCATATACCAAGGTCCGAGATTTCGCAGATTCAGTCGTCTCGCTCCTTGCTGTCGTCACCCGCGCTGTCTCTGGATCGGCTCGAGATAAAGTACGGTGCCGGAAAATCGTTACTCGTGTCGCCTGCCGACAAAGAGGCGTTTGTCAGGGCGCTCGAATTTAGCGCCTGACTTTGCCGTTCGAGGTGTAACTTGGCCCGTTCGGATTGTCGGGGCCAAAGCGGCAACTTCTGGTCGCAAAGCAGCCTGACCGCCTTCTGCGATAGGCTTTCCGCCATCGATCCGAAGCGGACATTATTGGGGTTTCTCGCCTATATTCGACTGAACGGTTGCTAATGGCCAAGGCGGGTTTCGTCCGCACCTGGACGGCCAGTTCATCACCAGTCAGAACCCCCGCTTCGTCGGAAGCAGTCGCTGATGCCCTGCTGGAGAAACTCACTGGGTCTCCCTTTTGGCGCAGTCCGCGCCGGCCGACACCGCCGCCGCGGCCCGTCCGCTAGGCGCGCCGCACAGCCATGAACTCGCGGACGATCAGGGCGAAAAGCGTCGCGCTCAAAGCCAGCATGCAGACGTTGACCGTCAGGGCGAGCGGGCTCATGGCGGCTGCGCGGATCGCGAGCGCCGCCGCCGGGGCCAGAGCGCCGAGCAGTGCGACGAGCCCGGCCACCGGAAGCATGTACTTGCGAGAACCCGCGAGTCGCATCGCCAGGAATCCGATGATTACCAATGCGCCGCCCTCGTAGGCGGGTAGCAGCGCGGTACGGCTGGAAGATATCAGGAAAGCGCCGACGCCAAGCGCGATCAAAAGCACCGCAAACACGACGATTGTCTTGGGCATTGGGGGCTCCGGAAGATTGCCAAAGGAAAGCACATGCTAGCCGCGGCAGTTAACTAATGCGAGAAAATGCCTGTCCTACTCATGCGTTTCCACTCGTGAATGACGGCTTTCGGGGCATCATGAAGATTCAGGCAGTCGGGACAACCTCTTTAGCTATGTCGATCTTTATTGCGGCCGTGTTCCCAAAGCACATGATTCCCGAGTCGAATCGCAAAATCACCGGGTCAAGCGCAGACTCCATCGAGGCTGACTGACCGACGGATGGGGTCGGTCACCCGGCTGTTTCGACCACTCTCTCCAGCTCCCCGAACGCCGCCTCCAGACACTCCGCGTAGAACGCGGGATCCGGCATCATCTTCCGGTCGCTGACGAAGGCGATGGCCAGGCGGCCGTCGTAGCTGGTCACCGTATGGGCGAGGGCCAGGTCGTCCATGATGCTGGCCATGCCGGTGAACGCGAGCAGCCTCGCACCGCAGAGATGCAGCGGGCGCTCCGGGCCCGGCGTGATGCTGACCACCAGATTGTGGTTCTTGCGGTACTGGCGGCCCGGGCCGAGGTTCGCCGAAATGGTGCGGGCCGCCAGATTCATGGTGGTGGCCGGCAGGATGTCCTGCAGTTCGCTCATCTCGCCGGCATCCACGGCGCTCTGCAGACGGGCGTTCTCGATCTCGCCGTGGATGCCCGCGAGACGGGTCTCGGTATCGGCGACGTGAGTCATGAGCTTGAGGCGGGCGAGCTGGACCCTGTGGCCGGGCAGTCCTTCCTCCGACTGCTCATGCTGGTGCAGCGGCATGAGCGCCCACAGGGAGGCGGCCGGCAGCTCCTCCTTCGCCTCGAGGTAGCGGCGCACTGCCCCTGCGCAGACGGCCACCGCCACGTCCTCCGCGGTGCCCCGGTCCAGTGTGCCGGCGATCCGCCTGACGGCTGCCATATCGAAGAAACGCGCGTCCCAGACCCGATGGGGCGTGATGCGATGGTCGAAGCGCGTGACCGGCGCCGGGCCGTGCTCGCTGCGCAGGAGGTCCTGCGGCTTGCTCCTGCTGCTGCCCACGATCGGTAGCCGGTCGATCAGGCTCTGGCCGGTCTCCAGTATTTTGGTGGTGTTGTTGAACCAGGAGAGCAGCAGCAACTCGCCCAGTCCCGGCTCCTGTCCGGGATGCCAGCGCGCCCCGGCCGGCGCAGCCGGGGCATGAGGCGCGAGGTCGTGCAGCGCGATGGTGAAGTCTTCCTCGGTGACGTCGTCGATGGCCGCGTGGTGCACCTTGGTCATGACGGCGAAGGCGCCGGCGGGGAGGCCCTCCACGCTTTCCAGGCCTTCGATGACGTACATCTCCCACGGCGGCCGCGTAAGGTCCAGGGGGCGCGCGTGCAGCCGGGAGAGCTGGATGCAGAGATGGCGCCAGTCGCCCGGTTCCGGCAGCGCGATGTGGCGCAGGTGGAAATCGAGTTCGAAATGGGGATCCTCGATCCACCAGGGGTAATCCAGGTCGAGGGGCACGCGCACCAGGCGCTGGCGGAACAGACGCGAGGTATCGAGGCGCTGCTCCATGTGGCGGCGGATGGCGTCGAAGCTGACCTCGCCACCGGCGGCCGTGGCGGGGTCGTAGATGTAGATGGTCGAGACGTGCTGGTGCCGGCCCGGACGGTCGGAGTAGAGGAAGAAGGCGTCGGATCCGCTGAGTTGTCTCATGCTTGTTTCTCGCCGGCCATTGTACCCCCGATGGCGTGGTCGTAGCGGCGCTGCAGGCGGGCGAGCGCCCCAGTCAGTACGGCCGTCTCCGCCGCGAAGCGCTCGCGGGTGTCGCGATCCGCCATATCGGCGCCGCCGATGAGGCCACGGTGTCGGGCCAGGCGCACCGCATTGGTGAAAAGGGGCTTCGATAGCGCGGTCTCGCTGCCGATCCCCCCTCGCAGCAGCATCTCCCGGCCGATGGCGAGGCAGTCGTCCATCAGCCGCTCGTCGTCGCCGGACCCGGCGGCGCGGAGCAGCACCTCCGCGAGCACCCGATAGGCTTCGATGAAAGAACGCAGGATGCCGTGACCGAACAGCGGCGGGCGGTCGGCGAAGGGGTCCCCGGCGTGCTGCCAGCCGGGATAGCGGGCGTCCAGGAAGGCGGCGGCCTCGTCCGCGAACGCCTCCTTGCGGCGGAAGAAGAACTCGAACTTCAGCAGATCCCGCAGCGCCAGCACCGCATCGCGCAGGGCGGCCCGGCGATCGGTCGCGGCGCCGATATCAGCGCGGGCCAGCGCGACCTCGGCGAAGGCACCTGCGAGGAAATAATGGATGATGGTGTTGCGGTAATAGGCAGCGGCGAATTCCTTGCCTGGTGCGATCCGCCAAACCGGCTCCGCACCGCCCCCGTAGGCCTCGAGTAAACGGGTACGGGTCAACGCCGCGAGCGTTGCGGCAAGCCCTTCACCGGCCTCGCGCTCCAGCGTGCGGGTCCGCGGCAGTTCCTGCGCTGCGGCGAGTTCGATCACGGCAGCGGTCTGGGTACGGATCTCCGCCTCGGTCAGCGAGCGGCCGCTCGCTCCCATCAGCGCGAGCGTCACGAGATCTGTGGCATTGATCGGGGTCGCACGCTCGATGCGGCTGCAGACTTCGAAAGCCAGCTTCTGCACGCGTATCCGCTCCGCGGGATCGTCGTCGTCGAACAGCCGCTCCGTCAGGTGCACCTCTTCCGAGAGTGACAGGGGCTCTGCGAAGCGCACATAGATGCGCCCGGTCGACGCCTGCATGCCACGGATATAGCCGATGAACCAGGACAGGGATTCCTTACGTTTCGGCAGGCCCTGCTGCATGGCGGCGTGATCGTCGATCTCGGCGATCTGATCGAAGCTGATGGAGACCGGCACGAGCAGCGCATCCTCGCTCCCGGTGCGCCGGCAGGCATCCACCACCCACTGAATCAGGCCCAGCTTCGGCGGGTTCAGCTTGCCGGTGCGCGAGCGTGTACCTTCGATGGCCCAGGACAGCGGCAGGCGTCGCTCCACCAGGTAGTCGATGTAGTGGCGGAACACCAACCGGTAGATATCGTCGTCGCGGAAGCTGCGGCGCAGGAAGATGCCGCCGGAACGCTTCGCCAGCGACCCGAAGACCGGGAAGTTCATGTTGATACCGGCGAAGCTGAGCGGCTGCGGGCGGAAATCGTGCTCGTACAGCGTTTGCAGGAACACGAAGCCGTCGAGATAGGATTTGTGAGACCAGAGGAAGATAAGCGGGTGCCGTTCCGCCAGTGACTTCAGTTGCGCGAGGCGCTCACTGTTGATGTCCAGCACCGGATCGTAGCTGCGCCGGATCATGAAGCGGGCAAGCCTGGTGACACGGTCGAGCTGCCGCTCCTCCGGGTGCACCGCCATCTCCTCCAGGCACTTCGCTGCATAGGCTGCCGCCTCGCGTTGCGGTCTGCCGAGGCGGTCCGCTACTTCGGCCAGCGCCTCGCGGAAGGCGGGGCGGTCGAGGATCTCGCGTTCGTTGAGCTTCGCGACCCGCGAGGTCTGGGCCTGTGCCGCCATCAGTCGCGCTCCCGCGGCTCCCACTGGCCGAGCTCATGCAGGAACAGCTCGCGGATCCGGCGCGTCTGCGGGGCGATGCTGCGCAGGGTCCAGCCTTCCGTCGATACCGGCGGCAGTACCGTGACTTTCACCTCGGCCGGTCGCACGACCAGGCTGCCGTTCGGCAAGGCATCCAGAGCGTTATGGATGACGATGGGCACGACCGGCACGCCTGCCTGCTGCGCGAGGTGGAAGGCGCCGCGCTTGAAATCTCCGAGCCGGCCATCCCGGCTGCGGGTGCCTTCGGGTGAGACCGCGACGGAACGGCCGTCGCGCAGGGCGGCCACGGCGGGCTCCAGCGCCTTCCTCGGATCGCCGACGTTATCGCGATCGATGAAAACGGTGCCGGCGAAGGTGAGCGCCGGCCCCAGCAACGGCTGGCGCTGCACTTCCTTCTTTGCGATGCCGACGATGTCTTCGCGCAGCAGCCGCGCCACGATGAGCACGTCCATGGCGCTCTGGTGGTTGAAGACGAATACGGCCGGCCGCTCGGACCACAGGTGCTCCTCGCCGTCCACAATCAGCCGCAGACGGGCGATCAGCGGGGCGAGCGTGGTCCAGGTCGCCAGTGAGAAATTCAGCGTGTCCCGCGCGCTGGCCCCGAGCAGGCGCAGCGGCAGCCCGGCCGCGAAGCTCGGCAGAATGCTGCCGAAGGTGGTGAGCGTGCGGGCGACGTCCAGCGGCCCGATGCCGCCGCGGCTGTCGAAGTCGTGCACCGGCCAGCCCTGGCGCTCGGCCACGGGGCGCAGATGGCGATCCGGGTTGACGGCGACGGGATTGCCGACCGCCTCGAGCAGCGGCAGGTCCTCGCTGCCGTTGGAGTAGAAGTAGCTCTTCTTCAGGGAGATCCGGCGCGGGCGGGCGAATGCCCGGGCGGCCGTGAGCTTGTTCGCACCGTAGCAGGGCTCTCCCCGGATGGTGCCGGTAAAGCGGCCCCCGGTGACGCCGAGTTCCGTGCACAGCACGTGCTCGATGCCCAGCTGATCGGCCAGCGGCTCGGCCTGATAGCGGGTGGCGGAGGTCACGATGGCGACGGTGTGGCCCCGGTCCCGGTGGGCGCGCAGCAGGGCCTTCATCTCCGGGAACACCTGGGGCACGAGGCGCTCCAGCCCCACCTTCTGACCCAGCCGGATCAGCTCGTCCTCCCGCTGGTCCCGCAGATTCGCAACGGAGGCCGCCATGCCGTCCTCGAAATCGCCGGTCTTGGTGAGATAGCGCGCCGACATCGTCACCAGGTCGCGGAATTCGTCGACGCCGACCTGGCCCGCCTTCAGTCGTTCCACGAAGAAATCGCCGACCGAGTGGCCGGCGATGATCGTGCCGTCCAGGTCGAAGAAGGCGCCGACGCTGCGGCCGCCGACGCCGTCGCGCACGCTGCGGGTCACCGCCGCATAGGGATCTCTGGTCTTGCCCGTCGCCATGCCGCTCGCTCCCTGTGGACTCGCTGCCAGTGGATACGCCTGTCATATTAGGCCGGGCCCCGCCCTGCCGCCAATGGACGCCGTCCGCGGGTACAATGGATCGGGATGCACCGGTACGAGGATAGCTGATGCCGGATGGCGAGGACGCAGATACCGGGCGGGTACAACCGCCCTTCCTGGGATACGCCTTCGCCGAGCTGCCGCGGGCGATCCTGGAATTCATGTGCCTGCTGCCGGCCCATCCGCTGGTGCTCACCGCGCCGCGGGGAGACGGCCATCCGGTCATCACCGTGCCCGGTTTCCGCGGTAACGATACTTCGATGCTGATCCTGCGCCGTTATCTGAAGCACTGGGGCTACGATCCCCATCCCTGGGGGCTCGGCACCAATCTGGGCATCGGCTACGACCGCACCGAGTACGAGGAGCGCTTCGTCGCCCAGCTCGAGCGCGTCGCCGGGAAGACCGGACGCAAGGTCACGCTGATCGGCTGGAGTCAGGGCGGCGTCATCGCGCGACAGGCCGCGAAGATCCGCGGCGATCTCGTCCGCCAGCTGATTACGATGGGCAGTCCCATCGGCGACACGCCGGAGGCCACCACCATCTGGCGGATCTACCAGCGCACCTCGCCGGAGGACATCACGCCGGAGCTGCTCGCGTTCCTGCGCGAGGTGGCCACGCCTGTCGCGGAGGTGCGCTGCACCTGCATCTACAGCCATACGGACGGCGTGGTGGCACCGGCGATCGCGCAGGACCGGGTATCGCCGCTGGCCGAGAACATCAGCGTGGTCGCCAGCCACTTCGGTATGGCCGTGAACCCGGCCGTGCTCTACATCGTGGCCGACCGGCTCGCACAGACCGAGGACGGCTGGCGCCCGTTCAACCCCAATCCTGTCGCCCGCTTCCTGCACGGGTGAAGGAGGAGCCGACATGCTGAAGCAGTTATCCGGTCTCGATTCCCTGTTTCTCTATGCGGAATCGGAGCGGGCCCCGCTGGAGGTGAGTTCGCTGCAGATCTACGACCCTTCCACGCATCCGGCGGGACGGGTGAAGTTCACGGAGATCCTGGCCACCTTCGCGGAACGCATCGACCGCTCGAAGGTGTTCCGCAGGAAGCTGCTGCCGGTGCCGTTCGCGCTCGATTATCCCTACTGGGTCGAAGACGAGGACTTCGACCTCGAGTACCATGTGCGCCACATCGCCCTGCCGAAGCCCGGCGACTGGCGCCAGCTCATGGACCTGGTCGCGCGTCTCCAGGCCCAGCAGCTCGATCTCGCCAGGCCTCTCTGGGTGGTCTACATCATCGAGGGACTGAACGAGGTGCCCGGCGTGAAACCCGGCTGTTTCGGGATGTTCATGAAGATGCACCACGCCACCATCGATGGCGTCAGCGGCCAGGAGATACAGGTCGCCATCCACGACTTCGAGCCGGTGCCGGCGGACGGCTCCCGCTACGAGCCGGAGCCGGGTCGTACGCAGCCGGCGCCCGGCGCGGCGCGGCTGTTGTTGCGCAGCCCGGTCAGCAATCTTGCAAAGTCGCTGCGTCTCGGCGGCGCAGTGGCTGCCGCCGTGCCGGGTCTGGTGAAAGCCGGCCTCGCCAGCCGCGGCCGGGAGCGCACGCCCGTCCCGAAGACGGTGTTCAATCGGGGGCGCGTCTCGCCGAGCCGGGTGGTGGACGGCCACCTCTACGACCTGGCCGAAGTGAAGGCGGTCTCGAAGGCCCTGGACGGCACCATAAACGACGTGGTGCTGGCCGTCGTGGCGGGGGCGCTGCGGCGCTACCTCGCGGCCCGCGACGAATTGCCGGAGGAAACGCTGGTAGCGGCCTGCCCGATGAACGTACGGGGCGAGGACGACCAAGGCGACGAGGTGGACAACCTGGTGAGCGCGATGCTGACACCCCTGCACACCGAGATCGCCGACCCCGTGGAGCGGGTGCGGGCCATCCACCAGGGCACCGAGGACGCGAAGGCGGTGATGGAGGCGATCGGCCCGCGGCGGATGGCGGAGATCCCCATGAACCTGCCGTCGCCCGTCGCCCGGGGATTGTTGCCGCTGCTGATGGAGCTCACGGTGCGCTCCGGCACGGTGGCTTTCAATACGATGGTGACGAACGTCGCCGGCATACAAAAGCCGGTCTACCTGGCCGGGGCCGGGATGGTGGCCATGCTCGGCATGGGTCCGGTGGTGCACCAGGCCGGTCTGTTCCACGCCGTGTTCTCCTACAACGGCGTCATCTCCGTCATGTTCACCGCCTGCCGGCAGATGCTGCCGGACCCGGAGTTCTACGCCGAGTGCATCGATGCGTCCTACCGCGAGGTGCGTGACGCGGCGCTGTCGGGCAAGGGGCGTCGCCGCAATGCCGGGGACGACGCATGAGCATGGAGCGTATGGCGGCCCTCGCCGATCAGCCCGAACCCTCCATCCGGGACGAGTTCTCCGTCGACTGGCTGGACTACCACGCGCGCTACGACGCCGACGTGGTGGCCGCCGTGGACGTGGATACCGGCCGCAGCTTCACTTATGGAGAATTCAACGACCGGCTGCGGCGGCTCGCCGTGGGGCTGAAGTCCGCCTACGGGCTCGAGAAGGGCGACCGCATCGCCATGCTCTGCCAGAACTCGACGGACGTGTTCGAGACCCTGTTCGCCGGCTGGGAGCTGGGCGCGGCGCTCATGCCGCTGAACTGGCGGCTGAGTGCCCGCGAGATCGCGGCCATCCTGAACCACGGCGAGCCGAAGGTGGTGATCTGTGACGAGGAGTTCGGTCACCTCATCGAGGGGGTGCGGCTGCCGAAGCTGGAGCGCGGGAGCGACCCGGCCGCAAGCGGGTACGAGCGGCTGATCGAGTGCGCGAGTGGCGATGCGCTGGAGAAGGTCCACCTCACCATCGACGACCTGGCCACGCTGCTCTACACCTCCGGCACGACGGGCATGCCAAAGGGCGTGATCGGCACCTTCCGGATGATGCGCGACACCATCATCCACGCCGCCCTGCACGGCGATCTGACGGGCAGCTCCCGCTCGCTTACCTGCGCGCCCATGTTTCATTCGGCCGGCTTGTACGGATTCTCCATGCCCGTCTTCCACTACGGCGGCACGCTGTGCGTCATGAAGAAGTGGGACCCGCGCCGCTTCCTCGACCTGCTGACCGACGCCGGGGCCGGCATCACCCATTGCCTGGGCGTGCCGGTGCAGTACGCCATGATGGCCGAGCTGCCCGAGTTCGCCGAAGCCGAGTTCCCCACGTTGCGGGTGGCGGGCGTCGGCGCCGCCCCGGTCTCCACGGACCTGCTGGAAGCGTGGGCGGCGAAGGGCGTCCATCTGGCCCAGTCCTACGGCCTCACCGAGGCATTCAGCGTGGCGATCCTGCCGCCCCGGCAGGCGGCGGGGCGAGTGGGCTCCGCCGGGCACCGGATGATGCATACCCGGCTGCGCATCGCGGACGAGGCCGGCGCAGAACTGCCGGACGGCGAGGTCGGGGAGATCCAGATCAAGGGGCCGGCGGTGACACCCGGCTACTGGAAGGCGCCCGAGGAGACGGCGACGGCCTTCGTGGACGGCTGGTTTCGGACCGGGGACGCGGGCCGGCTCGAGCGCGACGGCACGTTGTACATCGTGGACCGCTACAAGGACATGTACATCTCGGGCGGCGAGAACGTCTATCCCGCCGAGGTGGAAAACGTGCTGTGCGAGCGGCCGGAGGTGGCAGCCGCCGCGGTGGTCGGCGTGGACGACGAGAAGTGGGGGCAGGCGGGCCTGGCCGTGATCCAGCTCCGCGCCGGCGCAGACGCGGGCCCGGACGAACTGCTGGCCCATTGCGCGGACCGCCTGGCAAGGTACAAGCTGCCGAAGTACGTGCGCTTCGTCGACGCGCTGCCGATGAGTGCGCAGGGCAAGGTGCTGAAACAGGAACTCAGGCGCCTGTACGATCCTGCGCGCAGTGCCGGCGGGACGAGTGAGCGGAGGAAATGAGCGTGAGCAGTGACAAGAGCGAGATCTCCCTGGTGCTGGGCAGTGGCGGCGCCAGGGGCTATGCCCACATCGGTGTGATCCGCTGGATCGAGGAACACGAGCTGGAGATTTCCTCCGTGGTGGGCGCGTCGATGGGTGCGCTCATCGGCGGCTGTTATGCGGCGGGCAAGCTGGAGGAATACGCCGAGTGGGCCTCGGCCATCCGCAAGAGCGATATCGTGCGGTTGCTGGATTTCACGCTCAGCAAGTCCGGCTTCGTGGACGGCACCCGCATCATGAACGTGCTGAAGGACTTCGTGGGCGACCACGAGATACGTGACCTGCCGGTGCGCTTCACCGCCGTGGCCTCCGACATCGCCCGCGAGAAAGAGGTGTGGATCAGCTCCGGCTCGCTGTTCGAGGCCATCCGGGCCTCCATCGCCCTGCCGTTCTTCTTCGTGCCGTTCCGCAAGGACGGGCGTCCCCTGCTGGACGGAGGCATCCTGAACCCGGTGCCCATCGCGCCCACCTTCGACGACCCCACCGACTTCACCGTGGCTGTGAACCTCAACGGCCCGCCGGACGAAAACCTGCGGCTGCCGGGCAAGCGCCAGGCGCCGTCCGAGGAGGACCGGAAGAACAAGCAGGGTCTCATCGACCGTTTCCTCGATCGCCTGCACGACCAGTTCACCCGCGAGAGCTCGGACGGCTGGAGCATGCTCGACATCGCCCAGCAGACCTTCGACACGATGCAGAGCACCATCGCCCGCACCAAGCTCGCGGCCTATCCGCCGGACGTGGTCATCTCCATCCCACGTGACGTGGCCAGCATCATCGAGCTCGACCGCGCCGACGAACTGATCGAACTCGGCTACCAGGCCGCCGACCGCCAGCTCAGCCGCTTCCTGAAGCGCCGCGCCCGCCTGGAGAAGGAAGAGAAAGAGGCCGCCGCCGAGGAAGAGTCGTAGGAGATTCTATGGCGCTTGGCTATAGGCGATCTCCTGTTTCTGGAAGGTCTGCTGACGGTTGATCAGGGTGAAGGCGATGCGGGCGAGTTTTCTCGCCAGGATGCAGTTGGCGGCGATCTTCGAGAGGCCTTTGTCG